>NZ_FPAR01000004.1:46241-400396 GCF_900116475.1 Pseudoalteromonas sp. DSM 26666
TTGGCGGAGTGGACGGGACTCGAACCCGCGACCCCCGGCGTGACAGGCCGGTATTCTAACCAACTGAACTACCACTCCGCATTTTCGTTGCTGTCTGAGTCTCCCCTGACAGCGGCGTGAATAATACGAACCAGCCCCTACTTCGTCAAGGGCTTTTTTGTTTTTTTACAGGTTTTTTAGTCATCTGACATCGAAAGGTTTAAAATTTCACCTGTTTTGTCATTTTTTGAGCCATTTTCTGCATCAGTTGTTTTTTGCTGTTCTGATTTTTTTGCCTCGGTTGCTTTCTTTTTCTTTAAAAAAGCAAAATTCAATTTAAGTTTTATTGGTTTATTCTGCACAAAAACACGAATACATAACCAACCAATAAATAATATGGCCAAATTCCCACCAATAATTAAACTTACCATTACACCGGTTGCCATTACTTTTGGTTTTATAACAGGCTCTGGAATATTTTCTTCCTTAATGAGGCTCGCTTTTGGAATTTCAGGAATAACTTCTATCGGTCTTTCTATTTCAAATAAATAGGTTGGCAACGTAGCCATAAACTCTCTGTCATTTACTGTTGAGCCAAACACAGAAATTTCAATATTGTAACGTCCCCATCCGTAATCTTGTAAAGCCAGTTCTCTTACTGCGGTGTTATTAGTGTCTAAGTAAAATACTTGCTCTTCATTATTGGGATAATAAATTTTCCCTTGCATGATCACGGTTTCAGGCTTTAATAACTTTTCATCAATATTTATAGTAATACGGTGATCGTCCCCCTCATCGGTTGCTTCAACTGAGGTAAAACTAAAAGGCGGCTCATGCACAACTATCGTGTCTTGAACAACTCGTCGCTCAAGGACATCGGTGGTAATATAAAGTTCTGGCCGCCACTCGCCTGGAGTAAAATTTAAAGTAAACTCACCCGTAAACACACCGTCTTTTGCACTTTCATCAAATCCGTAGCCATCGTCTTTAAATTCAGTAACTTGCTGTATGCCTGCTCCAAAATTTTCAAAATTTTCATTATTAGTACTCACAAAACTCACATTGAGCGATACCGCATCTTTGAAAAGATTAGCGCGAATGGGCTCGCCATCATTTAAAATCTCACCGGTTACCTTTACAGTTTCACCCTGAAAAAGAATCTTAGGGAGTGGATCAACCTTAAGCGATAGCTCACCAATTACAACAATACGGCTCTGTGGCATTATTTGGCCAATAACTTGCCATGGCCCAGGCATAGGGTTGCGAATAACCACTAGATCGTAATTTAATTCGTCGTACCAATCTAGGCTGGTGTTTCTTACCGCATTGGTTGCAAAGTACTTAGTGCCATCGGGTCTAACTAAAATAACGGCAGGCGAGCCAGGACGTCTAAAAAATATTAATTTTATTTCATCAATTTTGTCATCTATACGAAAACGGTTATCCAGTAACGGTATTTCATTTTGTTTTCCGCTGCCTTTTAACTCTTCAACTTGTTTAACGCTATGTGCATCGGGAATGAAGCACGCGGCGATTAAAAACAGTGAAACTACTAATAGCGTTTTCATAATAGTGCCTTATTCAGCGCGCCATAAACAATGGCCGCCCTCCTTTTGTACAATGTCTAAACGTGATTGATGTGCGCTTTGCTCTGCTTCGCTTGCTGCTACAACAACCAATGGGGCTCTATCGCTGTTTAAGCGCCTAATACCGCCCTTTTGATCTTCACTTGAGTCATCTTTATTTTGATTAAGATTTAGCTTTACTTGTCCCCCGGTCATTGCCAAGTAAACATCGGCTAAAATCTCAGAATCCAGTAAGGCGCCGTGTAACGTACGCTTAGTGTTATCAACATCGTAGCGACGGCAAAGCGCATCTAGGTTGTTCTTTTGTCCTGGATGCAAGTCACGCGCCATTTTAAGGGTATCAAGCACGCCACAAAAATCATGGGTGTTTTGATAACCTTGATTTAATAACGCAAATTCATTATCCATATGGCCAATATCGAACGGCGCGTTATGAATAACGAGTTCTGCGCCTTTAATATAGTCAAAAAACTCTTGGGCAATATCTCGAAAAAGCGGTTTATCGCGTAAAAATTCGTTGGTAATACCGTGAACATCGATTGCTTCTTCTTCAATGCTGCGTTGTGGATTTATGTAAACGTGAAAATTATTGCCGGTTAACCGGCGATTCATTAGCTCCACACAGCCAATCTCAATGATTCGATGCCCTTGTTTAGGGTCGATGCCGGTGGTTTCTGTATCTAAAACTATTTGTCTGCGTGCCATATCGAATTAAGCCTGACTCTGGTATCTTTCTATAATCACTTTATTGTACATAATATCAAGGTAAAACAGTGCAAAAAACCGTAGAGATTTACACCGATGGTTCGTGTTTAGGTAATCCAGGCCCCGGTGGTTATGGTATTTTTATGATTTATGAAGCCCATGAAAAAAAATTAAGTCAAGGTTACAAACTCACAACAAACAACCGCATGGAAATGCTAGCTGCCATTGTTGCGCTAGAATCACTTAATCGTTCATGCCCTGTTACCCTGACTACCGATAGCCAATACGTAAAACAAGGCATTGAGTCGTGGATCACCAATTGGAAAAAACGCGGTTGGCAAACCTCTGCTAAAAAGCCGGTTAAAAATGTCGACTTATGGAAACGTCTCGATAAAGCCTGCGCCGAGCACGATGTTACTTGGAAATGGGTAAAAGGTCACAGTGGCCATAAATATAATGAAATTGTTGACGACCTTGCCCGTGATGCGGCCAGCGGCAACAACTTAATTGATGATGAAGGTTACCAACCGTAACCCTCAATATCGCACTATTTTTTATTTTGCTGATAATGTTGCTTTGAGGTCTGCCTAAGCCCTACCCCTTTTATTGGCGCAAATTGTGGCCGTGCATGCCACTTAGGTTTTATTGGCGTAAGTGGCGCAACACGCTTTCGTGCCACCAGCAAATATACACTGCCCATAGGTTTTAAATATTGCTTGGTAAAGCTGCGCCAAAACGCAAACCGCGACAACCGGTTACCGCGTGCCAACGATGAATAAATAAAGCGTTCATCGGCCACAATTTCAAACCCAAGCAAATTAAGCCAGTCTTTTACCCGTGCAGGGGTAAAAAAGCGCCCTGTCCACGGTAATTTTTGACCACTAAATGGCAGTAATTGCGCTAACCCACAAAAGCTAAAAGGATTAAAACCGGTAATGGCAATATAACCGCCGGGAATAAGCGTACGATGAGCCTCACGTAATATATGATGCGGATCTGAGTGATACTCTAAACAATGGCTCATAATGCAAGCATCTATAGAGTGCTCATAAAAAGGCAGTTCGTCTATGTCAGCCACCACTCCGGTATAAGGGCCTGGCTCTGCAACGCATACTTGATGCTTAATGGAACTTTTGCTGGTATCTAACTCGCCACTTAAATTACCCAATTTAAGCATATGATAGCCAAACATACGTGGTAACCACGGCGACAATTTGCGTTCTATATCACAACGTAAATAATCACCATGCGGAAACTGTTGCCATGACAACGGTTTGGGGCCTTCTTGAAAACTAAGGGCTGGTTTCATTATATAAGCTCGTTATAATATTAATTAAATACCACTTTATAGAGCAACGATACATGGTGCAAGTCAAAGCAATTAAAGCCTTTTCTGATAACTACATTTGGTGCTTAACCACCGAGCATAATAATCAAGCGTGGGTGGTTGACCCTGGCCAATCTGCGCCGGTCACTGAGCATTTAGCACAGTATAATTTAACCCTAGGCGGTATTTTAATAACGCATCATCATTATGATCACACTGATGGCGTTGCCCAATTAGTAAAACAGTATCCAAACGTTGAGGTTTACGGCCCAAGTAACAGTCCATTTAAAGGAATAACAGAGCCTTTAAATGAAGACCAAACGATTACCGTTTTAGGCACCTCATTTAATATTATCACCACGCCTGGCCACACACTCGATCATATTTGTTATGTTAATGATGCACTTGCCTTTACTGGCGACACATTATTTAGCGGTGGTTGTGGGCGCTTATTTGAAGGCACTCCAGAACAAATGTGGCATTCATTTAATAAACTTAGTGCACTACCGAGTGATTGCAAAGTGTATTGCACTCATGAATACACCCAGGCGAATTTGGCGTTTGCAAAAGCGGTTGAGCCACGAAACCCCGAGTTACTCGCTTACAGCCAGCAAGTGGATGAATTGCGTAATAAAGATGAAATAACGTTGCCAAGTACCATAGGCCAAGAGCTAAAAATTAACCCTTTTATGCGTAGTAATTTGCCAAACATTACAGAATTAATACCAAAAGAATATTGTTTAGTTACAAAAAACAATGAACCTTGGGAAAACTTTGCTAGTCTGAGAAAGTTCAAAGATCATTTTTAATTTGGGCCTGTTGACCTTTCAAGGTTAAACATGCGCTAACAACAATAATAAAACGATTAGTTAATAAACAATAAGTTAACATTTTCTAATCATATTTGTTTGGAACTTTTAACGGTCATAAGTGGCAATGTTGACTCATTATGGGTAGTATTCGCCGAGTTTTTTACCCTATGTATTGGTATTTATGAATAAATCTCCTCTTTTATTGGTCTTAGCGATGACGCTAAGCGGTTGTCAAACACTGACAACGTTAAACACAGATTCACAAAATCAGGCACTAGACCAGCTTGAAGGCGCAAGCCCAAACGATATTAGCACGGCGCTGATGATGAACGCGCAATATCAACAAGTGAACGATATCGAAGAGGAAGCCCCTGTGTTTGACGATGTTTGGGAGCGTATTCGTTACCAATTATCTATCGATATTCCCCAAAATCGCCCAGTGGTCGCTGAGCGTAACTATTATGCGCGCCATCAAGCATACTTAGATCGTATCTCTAAACGTGCTGAGCCGTATTTGCACTTTATTGTTGAAGAAATTGAAAAGCGTGAAATGCCAATCGAAATTGCACTTTTACCTATAGTAGAAAGTGCTTTTGACCCTTATGGCTACTCGCATCGCACCGCATCGGGTATTTGGCAATTTATGCCAGCAACCGGCGAGCGTTTTGATTTAAAACAAAACTGGTGGTATGACGGCCGTCGCGACATTGTGCAATCAACTCGCGCAGCGCTTGATTATCTCTCATACTTACACAAAACCCTTGAGGGTGACTGGCTGAACGCAATTGCAGCTTATAACTCAGGTGAAGGCCGCTTACTGCGTGCGATTAAAAAGAATCGTAAAAAGCATTTACCTACCGATTTTTGGTCACTTGATTTACCTCGTGAAACCACTGCCTACGTGCCTAAATTATTAGCATTAGCCGATTTATTAAAGCGCGCTGATGATTTTAATGTGTCATGGAAGCCTATTATTAACGCGCAAGTGGTTGAAGTGGTCAATATTGAGTCACAAATTGATTTAGCGCTGGCAGCCGACATGGCTGACATGACCCTTACCGAGCTATACAGACTAAACCCTGGATTTAACCGCTGGGCAACAGACCCTGATGGCCCACACTTTTTATTAATACCCACCGATAAAGTAGAGCAATTTACAGAAAAATTGGCTGCAACTGACATTAAAAATCGTCTTCGCTGGCAACAATACAAAGTTAAAAAAGGTGATAGCCTGTCGGTAATTGCCAGTAAATTTACCACTAGCACCAATGCAATAAAGTCATTAAATAAGCTTAATTCAAACGTCATTCGTGTTGGCCAACAAATTTTAGTGCCGCTAACAGATGGTAAAATTAACAGTGAACATTTGCCTCAGCAAGTACGCGCGGCCGCTAATAAAAGTTTGCGTACTAAGCTCTCACACACGGTAAAAAGTGGCGACACATTGTGGGACATAAGCCGCGAATACGATGTCACTATGGGTGAATTAGCTAAGTGGAATAAGCTGAAGAAAAATGCAGTACTGCGTTTAAATCAAAAATTGGTTGTTTATAAATCAGCAAATCAGCCCAAAGAGTCAGCGAATAACACCAATCGCACTATTACTTATAAAGTGCGTCGGGGTGACTCATTAGCGCGTATAGCCTCTAAGTTTAATTTAACCGTGAGCGATATAATTAAATGGAATGACTTGGCTGGGCAAAAATACTTACAGCCAGGCCAAAAGCTTAAACTCAAGGTTGATGTGAGAAGTAGCTAATAAACATAACCAATAAATAAAAAAAGAGCGCATGCGCTCTTTTTTTATTTGGCTTAGCTTACAATGCCCAAAGGCTGTGCGGTTTGCCATGCCCCGCGAGTAAAATCGGGAATATCTATTGAGCGGCTACGCTCACTCACAGACTGGGCTGATAACGGCGAAATAACCGACCATGCCGCCCCGTCATAAACGTCTTGATCTAGCGGTTCACCATTTCTTAAGCAGTAAATCATCCGCCAAAACATTAAAAAGTCCATGCCACCGTGACCACCATTGCGCTGCGCCTCTTCACCCATTTTTGTCCATAAGGGATGGTCGTACTGCTCATACCATGCGCTCATATCATAATCCCACTCATGAAAACTTTTTGAGCCACCAGTTTCAAGGGCAATACGATTAGGGAAACCTGCAAACACGCCATTCGTGCCTTGTATTAAGTTATGTCGTGAGTACGGTCGAGGGGTTGTCGTATCGTGCTGCACCATAATACTGCGCCCTTTGAGAGTTTTAATCAGCGTCGTGTTCATGTCACCAGCAATATAATTGAGCTGGTTACGGGGGTGATCGGCAGCAAACTCACGTTGCGCATAGGCGCTTCGGCCAAGTGAAGGTGAGCTCATTGAGGTTAAAAAATCGAACCGATCGCCACGATTTATATTCATGTATTGCGATACCGGCCCTAATCCATGCGTAGGATATAAATTACCGTCACGTCTTGCATGCCACTGCGTTCGCCATGAGCCTGTTTTGTGCTCAAGCTCTTTCATTTGCCAGCGCAGTTCATGAATATACGCCGCTTCGCCATGTAACAGCTCCCCAAATACACCTTGGCGTACCATGTTTAATACCATTAACTCGTCGCGGCCGTAGTTAACATTTTCCATCATCATGCAGTTTTTTTGCGTACGCTCTGCGGTATCGACAATTTGCCACATTTCATCAACAGTCAGTGCCAGAGGCACTTCAACAAAAGCATGTTTTGCGCTGTTCATGGTATCGATAGCCATTGGCGCATGCCATGCCCATGGTGTTGAAATAATCACAATATCAATGTCTTGTCGTTCGAGCATTTGTTGATAAGCGCGCTCACTGCCACTATACAATGCAGGCTTTGCCACTCCCGTATCAACTAAATAATTAGCGGCACGTTCTAAAACCTCTGTATGAGTATCGCAAATAGCCACTATTTGAGTGCCTTCAATGTGGCTCATACGCTTTACATGGCCATACCCGCGCTGACCCACACCAATAAACCCTACTCTCACCACATCCATTTTAGGTGCGACCAAACCGATAACGGAGCTCCCTTGTTGCATAGGCGCGCTAGTATGAACACTGCCACTAGATGCACAGCCACTAACCACACCAGCAGCGGCAGCTACACTGGCTGCCTTTAAAAAATCCCGACGATTAAATTGCTTCATTACTTATCCCTTTTGTTATTATTTTTAACTTACCTAATGGCGGTTAATGGGTAAAGGGCCAAAGAGGTAAGCTGCATAAAAATAGGTTTAAAAGGGATAAAAATTCGCATTGTGTTATTGTTTGGGGTTATAGTCGAAAAAAATATTATTTCCTAACTTATTATGTCTTATATAAAAACCATCACATTTTTTTTAGTTATTGTACTAACGGGTTGCTCAGAGTCTGCAACCCCGACTTCCTCGCTCGAAAACAGTCCGGGCGTTAGTTTAAATAATATAAAACAGCATATTAAAACCCTTGCCTCTGATGACTTTGAAGGTCGCGGTCCATTAACATTGGGTGAAGTAAAAACCGTTGGCTATTTGAGTGAACAATACAAAGCCATAGGGTTAACTGGTGCCTATAACGGTGATTTTTTACATCCGGTTAAAATGGCCATGATCACCGCAGATCAAAACATGCAATTGACCATGGGTGATTTAAGCTTTAAAGCGGGTAAAGACTTTACTGCTCGTACTAAACAATTACAGCCTGTTATTGATGTTCGCAATTCTGATGTGGTCTTTGTCGGTTATGGTATAAATGCCCCTGAATATAACTGGAACGACTACGCCAATATTGATGTAACTGGTAAAACCGTTATTGTGCTGGTAAACGATCCGGGCTTTGCCACTCAAGACGATACGTTATTTACTGGTAATGCCATGACTTATTATGGTCGTTGGACTTATAAATATGAAGAAGCCGCGCGCCAAGGCGCTAAAGCGGTATTTATTGTTCACGAAACAGCTCCTGCCGCATACCCTTGGGGGGTAGTTGAAAGCTCAAATACCGGCACTAAATACAGTCTAATGGATAACAACCTCAATGCATCTGAATTGCCCGTTATGGGCTGGCTAACACTCGATGCCACCGAGCAAATATTTGCATCAGCCCACTTAAATTACCAACAATTAAAACAACAAGCACTTAGTGAGCAATTTCAAGCTAAAGCGTTGAATTTAAAAGCGACCCTTGCATTTAAAAACGAAGTGTCACATGCAAAATCACATAATGTGGTCGCAAAAATCACAGGCAGTGAAAGCCCAGATGAATACATCGTTATTAGTGCCCATTGGGATCACTTTGGCACTAAACAAACTGACAGCGGTCCTAAAATTTATAATGGCGCCGTTGATAACGCATCAGGCACAGCGGCCACCCTTGAGATTGCTCGTATAATGCAAAAAATGCATCAGCAAACACCGTTTAAACGCTCGATTATTTTTGCCAACTTCACCGCCGAAGAAACCGGTTTAATTGGTTCAGCCCAGTTTGCCTCTGGTGACGTGATCCCAACAAAGAATATGGTTGCCCTACTAAATATTGATGGGATGAACGTACTCGATAGCACCGACTATATTTTACAGTACGGTAAAGACCTCTCGACTATGGAACACTATTTAGCTAAAGCCGCAAACGCGCAAGGACGTCAAGTTAAACTGGATCCTCGTGCACAAAATGGCTTATTTTTTAGATCGGATCATTTTTCACTCGCCAAACAAGGTGTGCCAAGCTTACTGTTTATGAGCCTAGGTGATACCGATCCTGACTACATCACTCATAAATACCATAAAGAAGCTGACGATTACTCAGCAGATTGGTCATTAGGTGGGGTAAAACAAGATGTAGAACTGATTGTTGATATAGCCTCACAACTGGCGAATAACGGTGATTGGCCAAAATGGACAAGCGAGTCTGACTTTAAAGCCAAACGCACCGCTGACAAACAATAAATACAATTAAACATTACTACTTAAAATCCTCCTACTCGGAGGATTTTAGTTTTACCCGTGCCTGTGTAAGCAATGTTTCAGCTTTTGCCCCTAAATACACATATATCGCTAAAGCAATTAAAAGTCCCACCACTGCAAGCATCATCGCTATAGCTGGCATTAAATACTCTGATTGCCCTAATGCGGCTTTAAACATAGTGAGTAGTGCTTCAATTGATATAGCAATTAACACGGTAGAGATAAACCGGGTAATGGTTCGTCGTGTTGATGAGTGTCTAAAAATATCTTTATGCATGAGGATTTCTTCCTCAAGAATTGTTTTGCCAAGATCAAAAACAGCCAATGCTAACGTGATATAAATAATGATGCTAAAGGGTTCTAGGGGATCGGACGAACTATTTACGTGAGTTATTAATTCATAGATGTCGATAAATACGATGTTGAGTAAAAAAAGCACCAAACTAAATAAGCACGCCACAATAATGCCATAACCTGCTTTAAAATAAGGTGACATAGTCGCACGTGCGGTATCACCCATCACAAACTCAATAAGCTGCGTTAAACTTACATCAACAACTAAATAATGTTGATTATTGATAGGTTTGTTTAATTCTTTAATCGCAGATATACATAAATGGTTGGTCGCAATAGAAATATAAGGCGCAGTAAAACAAATAGCATTACAGGCTTTTACATTTAAAAAATAAGGCCGCTCACTTAAATCCTGATTATTGCCTCTCTGTGCTAATTTTTTATTGTAGGCACGTTTAAAACAAACGTTATTGCCCTGTTGTGAGCCCTTCTCGTCCAAACAGTATTGTAATTCTAAAAAAGGATAATGCTTTGTTAAATAGCGCATATCACGATTATTAGCGATGCCGTCATCTATACTCATTAAAATTGATTCTAATAAGCTATGTATTATCTGCTCATATTCGTTATAGCGCTCAACACTACTTATATAACTCATTCTCGCCATAGTTAGGCTCCTTAAATACCCTAATCAACAGCTAAGCAAGTTTAAAACCAAAAATTAAAGAACTTAAAAATCAATAGATTAAATTAAATACATTGATGCCATTGCACTATTTTAGTGACAACTGCACACACTATTTCTCGCCACGCACAAAAAAGCAGCTGAGTATTTACTACTTAGCTGCTTTTTATGTCTCGTTTATAAATTACATAAACGCTTTCATCCGTAATGTAATTACTGAATTTTTGCGAACTCTTCTTTTGAAAGCTCACCGTTGCTATCAACATCTAAATCATCAAATAATTGAGCTAGTTGTGAGTTAGCTTGTGCTTCAGACTGGCTAATAACGCCGTCGCCATCAGTATCGAAAGAATCAAAGTCAACCGCAGCAAAAGCCGCTGAAGATGAAGCAAGTGCAATTAAAGCGAGTGTTTTAGTAAATGTTTTCATAATTAATCCTTAGGCTAAATGCCTTAATTAAAATGGTAAGAAGTCCTTTTCAAAGATCCTTAAGGGAAACTAGTACGCTGAAAATTCGTCTTTAGAAAGTTCACCATTACCATCTACATCTAGCTCTGCAAATTGCTCCATAAGCTCAGCAGCAACCGATGCCTCTGCTTGGCTGATGGTGCCACTGCCATCTACATCAAGCGTTTCAAAGTCTGTGCTTGCAAATACTGCAGATGAAGAAGCAAGCGCCATTAATACCAGTGTTGATTGTAACTTTTTCATAATATAATCCTTCAAAGTGTGCAATGATCGTCAAATAAAAAATAATTGGCTCAAAACTATCAACCTCATATCCTTGCGATTCTTTGTCATAGGCTCCCTTGCCTATTTAGGTTGTCTTGGGCAACTCAGAATCAGTAGTAGTATTGAGCACTAAAGCTGGTTACGCCTTAGAAAACTCTGCTTTAGATAACTCACCGTTTTGGTCAGTATCAAGCTCAGTAAACTGGCTCATAAGTGAGGCGTCAACTGATGCTTCAGCTTGGCTAATAGCGCCGTTGCCATCCACATCGAGTGTGTCAAAATCGGTTGCTGCAAAAGCCGCTGATGAAGAAGCTAAAGCCATTAATACCAGTGTTGATTTAAGTGTTTTCATAATGTAATTCCTTCATTAGGTTGTGCGATAAAAGCGATATGCTTTATCACGTTTTTGCTAAATACAGCTTAGGTATTACAACTTCGATGCCATGTTTTTAAAGTTATTTAAAAACATGAAGTTAGAATGATTTTGAAGCATTTTAATAAAAATAAACCATGATTTTGTTGCTTTTTAGCAACAACCACTGAGGCTGAAATAAATAAACATTTAAAATCAATAAGTTAAATTATAATAAAAAGAGACATGGGAATGAAAAAACCGGAAAAATCATGTTTAGAGCAGTTATGAGAATAAACCGACTCTGAACACATCCGACATACTTACTTTAACGGTATAAAATAATACGCATAACGCATTGAAATATAATAACTAAAATAATATTTCTATTATTTTTATAAAAATTTTTTAAGAGCGAATTAAAAACTATCGTTTTGTTGCCAAATGGCGAATTGGGATGAAAAAAGCTGTATAAGAGAAGAGTCGCTAGCTATGTGTTGCTCTAAAAATCAATAAACTAGTCGCTCATACTCATAAGGGCTATGAGCATGAGCAATGTGTTTTACAAAGTCTGCTTTATTTCCAACCTTGCAGCCATTTTTGTTGATCTTTTAAATCGCGCCACTGGATTGGGTATTGGTTTTTTGACATTACCGCCTCAGTGATACATTCAATGACGTTGCCGTCTTCATCAAACTCAACCTCAACAATAATAAAATGTTTTTCCTTATTAATTGCTGGGATCGCTGTCCATTTACTATTAAGCAGTTTTTTAGGATTTAATTTATTCATACTACGCCTTCTAAGTTTTCTGCTTGAACATACGCATCAGAGCCATTTTTAGTTTTATTAATCTGATATTCAAGACACTAATAACGTGCCTTTATACATTTGCATTTGGCAATGAAAAGCATATTCACCCACTTTAAGTGCTGGTAGCTCAACAGTGTTATTCTCACCCATAGCGAGCGTTTTACTGATATCGAGTGAAGGAAACACCACCGTTTCGGCGCATGGGGCGCTGTCTTGTCGATTAAACGTCAGCGTTACTTTTTTATCAGCAGCCACTTTAATATGGGCAGGATAATAAACGCCGTTATTAACCACTATCGTTATTTTGTTATTATTACTCTGCACTTGCTTAGGTTTGTATAGCCAAAACCAGTAAATAATAACCGCAATTAACAACGCGCCGAGTATATTGATCATCAACATAATGCTACTCCTATTTATAAAATTACGATTTACTGGGTTTAAAAAAGCGCAGGCGATTGGCGTTTGTGACCACAGTTAGTGATGACAACGCCATAGCAGCACCTGCAACAACCGGGTTGAGTAATATACCAAAAAATGGATATAACAGCCCCGCAGCAATTGGAATACCTGCCACATTGTAAATAAATGCACCAAATAAATTTTGCTTAATATTGACTATAGTGGCGCTACTAATCGCAATGGCATCGCCAAGACTCTGTAATGAACCACGCATTAAGGTGATATCAGCGCTCTCTATCGCCACATCGGTGCCAGTGCCAATAGCAAACCCAACATCAGCCTGTGCCAGTGCCGGCGCATCGTTTATACCATCACCCGCCATACCGACTATTTCACCTTTAGCTTGGCGTTTAGTTACTTCACTGGCTTTGTCATCAGGCATTACTTGGGCAATAAAGTCCTTAATACCGACTTTGTTAGCGACGGCTCTGGCGGTAGCTTGGTTATCACCGGTCAGCATAACAACATGGATACCTTTTTTTTGTAGACGTTTAATGGCCTCTGCTGAATCGTCTTTTATCGGATCGGCTACCGCTATAATGGCTTGTAGTTGGGTATCAATAGCAAAATACATTGGCGTTTTAGCGGCGCTGGCTAATTGCTCAGCTTGCTCTTTTGCCTCTGCAATACTGATATTGTGTTGGCTCATAAGCGCTTCATTGCCAAACAATAAAGTTTGTCCATTTAATGTGCCTGTAACACCTTGCCCCGTCACAGCGTTAAAATCGCTGACTTTTTCAATCGTGATATCTTCATTTTCAGCATAACTTACAATAGCTTGCGCTAAAGGATGTTCGGAGCCGCTTTCAAGACTAGCGGCAAGCTTTAGCACGTGTACTTTATCGCTGTCATTAAAATTAATGATATCGGTAACGGTGGGTTTTCCTTCTGTGATCGTGCCAGTCTTATCTAAAATCATGGTGGTTATTTTAGAGGTGGTTTGCAGCGCTTCTCCATTACGAATAAGTATTCCCGATTCAGCGGCTTTCCCTATCCCAACCATAATTGACATAGGGGTTGCTAAACCCAGCGCACACGGACAGGCAATGATAAGCACCGTGGTCACGGCTACTACCGCATAAGCAATGCTCGGCTCGGGGCCAAAATTAAGCCATGCAAGGCCCGCGAGCACTGCAATAATCATTACCGTAGGAACAAATACGCCGGATATTACATCGGCTAAACGCCCTATGGAGGGTTTAGAATTTTGTGCTCGTTTAACCATATTAATAATACTGGCAAGTGTGGTTTCACTGCCAATATGGGTGGCTTTAAATAGTAACGTGCCACTTTTATTAATGCTGCCTGCAACAATGGTATCACCCTCAATTTTGTTCACTGGCATAGGCTCACCCGTGAGCATTGACTCATCCACTGAGCTGCTACCTTCAATGACTTCACCATCTACAGGGATTTTTTCACCGGGGCGTACACGCACAGTATCGTTTTTTAGTACCTCACTAATAGCTATATCTTGCTCTTCGTTATCACGCACTACCCGAGCGGTTTTTGGCTGCAAACCGATTAAGCGTTTTATCGCCTCAGATGTGCGACCGCGGGCTTTTACTTCAAAGGCAAGGCCTAGGCTAATTAAACCGATGATCATCGCTGAGGCTTCAAAATAAACATGCCTAGCCACCTCGGGTAACACGCTTGGCGCAATGACTACCACCATAGAATACAACCACGCGGTACCTGTGCCCAATGCAATCAGTGTATCCATATTGGCGGTGTGGTTTTTAAATGACTGCCATGCGCCGTTGTAAAACTGTTTACCCGCAATGGCCATAACCACTAAAGTGACTATACCAACAATAAACCAGCCAATACGCTGCGCGTTAGTGGTAACACTCATATCAAAAATAAGCCCATAAAGCATAAGCGGAGCGCCAACGCCTAGCGCCAATACCATATTACGCATTAGCTTTTTATAGTGTGCGTTATCGGCTTTGGCTTTTTCATCTAGCGCGTCTTGCTCCGACTCGCTATTCATTGGCTTAGCCTTGTAACCAATATTTTCGACTGCTTCAATCAGCTCTGCTGATGGCGCATTGCCTTCAACTTGCACACTGCGATCAGCAAAGTTCATTTCAACACGCTGCGCACCTGATACACTTTTTAGCGCTTTTTCTATTTTTGCGACGCAGCTCCCGCAATTAGCACCTTCAATTATAAAGTTTTGCACTGTGTCTTTAATGTTGCTCATTTTGCTTCCTCGGAGCTAACTTGTTCGTTAAGGGGATCTACAAAGGTCTCAATTAAACTACATATATCGGCACTTACAGCACCATCGCTTGAGTTTTCCCACTGTTTTACCGCAGCTTGCATACGCGTTCTTAGTTTGAGTGTTTCTTGAAATAGCCGCTCTGTTTCTTCGAGCCGTTTAGTTATTAATTGTCGTGTCAGTGGGCATGGGCAATTCCCTTGCTCCGATTGAGCAACTATTTGCTGAATATCTTTAATAGAAAAACCGAGTTGCCGTGCACTAATAATAAACTTTAAACGTTGTTGATCGTCTTTGTTATACACCTGATAGCCATTGTTTTGGCTACGAATGGGTTTAAGTAGCTTTATACGCGTGTAGTGCCGCACTGTATCTTGGGTCACTCCCATGATTTCAGCTAGCTGTTTAACATACATAACTCACTCCATCGGGTTTTAGTAGTGACATAATAAACCTATGTGTAACACACAGGTCAACCGCTATTTTAAAACTCAGGGAATGCGTTATCGGCACATTAAATAAGTGATTACGTTTGCTTAAAGAAGAGGAAGAATACAGCAGTCACAAAATAGTGACTGCTAGATAATGTAGACGTTATTTTGCTACGAGTTAGGTTAACTATAGTTTAATTTGCTTCGCTACGCGATTGTTTAAGTGCTTCACCTAGCTGCCCAGCAATTGCTTGGATCTCAGGCATGGCTTCTTGCACTAAAGATTGTGACATTTGCATAGATGCTTGCATCACCTGTGGCATTTTTTTCAAAATAGCTTGCCCTGACTCTGTTTTATAAAAATCGAGCATATCGCTAATCTCTTGCTCACTAAATTGCTTATCATAAAGGTTAACCATCATAGGCTGCATTTTTTGCCAGCTCATTTTGGTTTTTAGCACCTCAGTCATATCGGCATAATATTTATCAAATATTGGCTTTTCATCTGGCTTTACTCCCATTTGCACCGACATATTTTGCATCATGCCCTCAACTTGAGAATACATAGAGTCAACCATGGCGTCCATATCCATCACCTCTACTAGCTCATCAATTTTTTGTTGCTTAGTAGTTTGCGCTGCATATAAGTTAGTTGAAAAAATAAGTAGTGATAAAAGTAATACCTTACCCATATTAATATCCTTTTTGTATTTGAATTTACGCCATACTCACATGTTCAATAAGTGTTGTAAATGGGAACAACCAAAAAAAAAAAAAGCCGAATAACTACCATTATTCGGCTTTTTGTCGTTTGTTAGGGTTAATCTTTTTCGATATTATCGAGTCCTTTCGTTCCATCTTTGGCTTTTAACTTATGATGAATAGCGGTTTTAATTAGCATATAACCACTAATGGGCGCCGTGATTAATAAAAATATAGTGATTAATATTTCTTTTACGCTTAAGCCACTAGCTGAATTGGCAAAAAATACCATCGCAGCCGTGAGTATACTTGCCATCCCTAAAGTGGTTGCTTTAGTTGGCCCATGTAAACGCATAAAAAAGTCCGGCAGTTTAATTAAGCCAATAGAGCCAATTAAAATAAAGAGCCCACCTAATAACAGCAATATTGATACGATCCATTCACTTATCATTTTAATACCTTACTCAATTATATCGCCACGAAGTAAATACTTACATACTGCCACCGTACTTATAAAGCCTAACATTGCGATAAGCAAAGCGGCTTCAAAATATAAACCTGTTCCCATACTGATGCTATATAAAATAATCAATGCAATAACGTTAATGTACATTGTATCGAGCGCCAAAATACGATCTGGTACTGATGGACCAATAATAAGTCGCCATAAATTTAGTAGTAATGACAATCCAACCATTGAAAAAACAATCAGTAATACTGTATCTAACATTGAAATATCTCCTTTAGGGGAGCTTCGTAGCGTGCTTTAATTTGTTTGATAAGTGCTTGCTCATCATCTAAATCTAACACGTGAATTAATAAATATCGCTGCGCCGGTTCATCGTCTTCATTAAGTGACTTAATGAGAGGATAAACCTCAGCACTTACTGTACCCGGCGTTAAAGACACACAACTAGCTAAAATAGTAATTGGCATTTCATGCATTAAATCGATAGGCACTTTAACAAAACCTGGACGTAAATTTTTTGAAGGGCCCAATATTAATAAGGCCACTTGTAAATTAGCCACAATAATATCGTAAAGCACAATAAGTAACTGCTTAAACGCCAAGCCAGGCTTTAATATGAGTGGTTGTGGATCTCTAAATGACATACTGAATAAAGGAATAAGCAGTGCTAACAATGCACCCAATATAATATGCCCTACAGACACACTGTTATTTAATAATAGCCATACTATAAATAAAAATAGACTACGAAACGGTGTGGGTAACCAACGAAAACGAGCTTCTAAGCGCATTACAGACCTCCCTTGAGTACCGCATTAATACCACCACTAATATCATGAAGTTGTGTTGCTGTTTCAAGTGCATATTGCGTTGCCAAATCACCAAAAACAACCAACAGTATTGAGCTTGTGAGCAGGCCAACAAGTACGATAACTTGCAACGGATGTGCATTAGCAACATCACCAGCCTCACCGCCTTTGTCTTTATGCTCCCAAAACAAACTCGTGCCTGCACGTGATATAGCAACAATTAACGCTAAGCTCATAATTAAGTAAACAGGCCAAAATACCAGTGCTTGCTCACTGTTTAAGGTGGTTTTTAAAATCCAAATTTTACCTACAAAACCTGAAAGTGGCGGCATACCTATGACGGTTAGTCCAGCGATAATAAAACACGCTCCCAACAAGAATGGTTGTTTAACTGCGCGTCCGCCAACTAATCTGTCGCCGGCTTTACCTCGCTGAGTTGCAATTAAATCAGCCAGTAAAAATAGTGCTGCAGTCACTAACGTTGAGTGCACCAAATAATACAATAGTGCAGCTGTGGCGTTTATATTTTGAAGTGCAACCAGTGCCACTAAAGTACCCACAGAAACCAGTACTAAGTTTGCGGTAAGCTTACGTAAATCTTGTGCTGCCAACACCCCGATTGCCCCAATCACTATAGTAGCAATGGCCAACGCCCATAGCCAAGACTGCGCCATATGCTCAAGTTCACCGGCTTGCTCACCAAATACCACTGTATATACGCGTAAAGTGGCGTAAACACCTACTTTGGTCATAATCGCGAATAATGCAGCAACCACAGGTGTCGCACTTGAATAGGCATTTGGGAGCCATAAATGCAGTGGTAATAGTGCACTTTTAAGGGCAAATACTACAAGCAATAGTAACCCGCCCGCTTTAGCTAAATAAACATCATCACCAGTTAACTGCGGTACTTTATTAGCCATATCAGCAATGTTTAGGGTACCCAATACCCCATATAAAATACCTAAGCCGATTAAAAATACACTTGAGCCAACCAAGTTTAAAATAACGTAATGCAGTGCTGCACGTGTTTTTGGTTTACCGCCGCCGTGCATTAATAGCGCATAAGAAGCAATTAGTAACACTTCAAAAAAGACAAAGACGTTAAATAAATCACCCGTTAAAAACGCACCATTTACCCCTAATATTAAAAAATGAACCAAGGGATGGAAAAAGCTGCCTTGCTCGTCATCGCCGGCACACCCATATAAAACCACACCAAGACCTAAAAAGGCGGTTAAAGTAACCAGTAAAGTTGAGAGCATATCTGCTACCAGTACAATACCAAACGGCGCTGACCAGTTACCGATTGCATAAACAATAATCCCGTTATCTTTAACCTGAACCAGCAGTAATACTGTAATTACAAAGGTTAAAATAGCCATTAGGCTTGAAGTTAATCGCCGTGCAAATAAACTTTTGCCACACGGTGGCAGTAGCAGAATGATTGCCGCTAGCATAGGCATTAAAACAGGCAAAGATGCTAAATGCTGAATCATTTTCTCTCCTTGCGTTTACTTCTGGTTAGGGTGCCATCAACATGATCATTCCCTAAATCTGCTCGCCCTCGTATCGATAAAATAACCACAAACGCAGTCATGGCAAATCCTATCACAATAGCTGTTAATACTAAGGCTTGTGGCAGCGGATCGGCGTAATCAGCGCCAGTTCCAAGTACCACCGCTTTATTGATAGTTAAGCGCCCTGATGAGAATAAAAACAAATTAACCGCGTAAGAAATCATTGTCAGCCCCAATACCACTGGGAATGTGCGCGCTCTCAATAATAAGAACACACCACAGGTGACTAGCACGCCAACGCAAGATGCGTATAACAGTTCCATTAAATATTTACCTCTTCTTTCTCTGCGTTCGCTGTCATATTACCTAAGCTCGCAAGGATCATTAGCGTCGCGCCAACGACGGTTAAGTACACGCCCAAGTCAAATACAATGGCGCTAGCTAGCTCTGTTTTACCAACAAACGGAATATCAAAGTAATCAAACCAGGTAGTTAAGAATGGTTTATCGAAGAACCAACTTCCGACACCCGTAAACATGGCGATAGCGATACCTGATGCAATAATTTTTCGATAGTTAACATCAAAACGTTCATTAATCCACGCAGTACCATGGGCCATATATTGTAAAATAAAGGCAATAGAGGTCACTAGGCCGGCAATAAATCCACCGCCCGGTAAGTTATGACCACGTAAGAAAATATAAGCGGATACTAATAGCGCCAATGGTAATAAGCTTTGTGAAATACAAGCCAATAAAATAGGGTGACGGTCTTTAGACCATGGGCGCCCTTCACTGTCGCTTGCTGGCATATAAAGCGGAATTCTTGATAACAGTTTAAATATACCCAGTGCTGCAATCCCTAACACGGTGATTTCACCTAAGGTATCAAAGCCCCTAAAATCAACTAAAATAACGTTAACAACGTTAGTACCCCCACCGCCTGTTTTAGCATTAGCAACAAAGAATTCAGAAATTGAATTAAGAGGACGGGTCAGTAATGCATAACAAATACTAGCAATAATTACCCCCACCGTAGAGGAAATAACCACATCACGTAAAATACGCAACGAGCTTGACTCTCTTGGCGTACTTTGCGGTAAGAAAAACAGTGCCAACATTAATAATATGATGGTCGCAACTTCTACTGTAAGTTGCGTTAAGGCCAAGTCAGGCGCTGAAAAACGTGTAAACGCTACCGACACCATTAATCCCACAATCGACAGCATTAATAACGACACCATCCGAATTCGATGCCAAATAACGGTAGCAATAGCACCAATAATCAGTAGCCCTGCACCTATAGCATTTTGAATATCAACTGGGGTGTTAGGTACACTGCCAGCTAGCTGTTTCATTTCAAATAATGGCCAACCTGAGGCAAGTAATACAACACCTAACATAATAAATACATAGCGTTGTAATGAGCCATTTTCTGTTGATTGGATTTTGTTTTGACACCAATTAACCACAACCGCTAAAAAACGCTCGAAGATTTTTTTAGCGTTAAAAGGAGGTAACGACGCCTGAAACTGGAACAAGTACTTACGATTAACGTAAATAAATAAACCACCAATCACCGCCATACCACTCATAAGTAGAGGTAAATTGAAACCGTGCCAAATAGTTAGCTTGTACTCAGGCATAGCTTGACCAAGCACCGCCAATGAGGCAGCCGATAAAATACCATCTACTGCAAAGTGCGGAAAAATACCCACTAAAATACATAGCACCACTAAAATTTCGATAGGCACACGCATATAACGTGGCGCCTCATGAGGGGTGCGTGGTAAGTCTATCGGTTCACCATTAAAGAACACGTCATGAATAAAGCGAGATGAGTACGCTACCGACAGCGCACCTGCAACGGTTGCCAGCACAGGAATTAACCACGACATAGAGCCAAGTACTTGCTGATGCAGTGTTTCAGCAAAAAACATTTCTTTAGATAAGAAACCATTTAATAGCGGTACACCCGCCATAGCGGCAGCGGCCACCATCGCCAATGTGGCCGTATAAGGTAAGTAGCGCCACATGCCATTGAGTTTGCGCATATCACGCGTGCCGGTTTCATGGTCAATAATACCCGTGGCCATAAATAACGACGCTTTAAACGTAGCATGGTTAATAATATGAAAAATAGCGGCTACGGTTGCAAGTTGTGTGTCTAGGCCGAGTAATAGAGTAATTAGGCCTAAATGACTAATTGTTGAATAGGCTAATAAGCCTTTTAAATCATGTTTGAATAGCGCGATGTAAGCGCCAAATAAAAGTGTAGTTAAACCCGTCAAACCGACTAATAAAAACCAAGTGTCGGTTCCCGCCAGTGCTGGATAAAAACGCGCAAGTAAAAAGATACCCGCTTTTACCATAGTGGCAGAGTGTAAATAGGCACTAACCGGTGTAGGTGCTGCCATGGCATGGGGTAACCAAAAATGAAACGGAAATTGTGCAGACTTGGTAAAGGCGCCTAGTAATACTAGCACCAGCGCTAATTCGTATAAATCATGTGATTGAATAATCGCTTTGCTAGCTAAAATAGTGTCTAGGTTGTAGCTTCCAACAATATCACCTAGCAGCATTAAGCCGCCCAGTAATGCTAAACCACCCGCACCGGTTACCGCCAGTGCCATACGCGCCCCCTTGCGCGCCTCTGATTTATGCCACCAGTAACTAATCAACAAGAACGAGCTAATACTGGTTAGCTCCCAAAATACCCATAACTGAATCACATTGTTTGACATAACAATGCCCAGCATGGCGGTCATAAATAACATTAAGTAACTAAATAGCTTTGGCAGTGAATCGTTTTGACTTAGGTAATAACGGGCATACAAAATAACCAGCAGCCCTATTCCTAAAATCATAAATAAAAACAGTAAACTCAAACCATCTAAGCGTAAGGAAATATCCAGCCCTAAAGCAGGTATCCACTGCGCGCTAAAACGAATGGTTTCTCCCGCGAGAACCGCAGGCGCATGATAAAGTGTAATTGCAAGCGCAGCTAAAGGCGCAATAGCCGTTAGGCTCGTTGCCTGATTTCGAGAAAGTTTGCCGGTGCATGCAGAAATAACACTGCCTAATAAGGATAACAGGGGTATCCAGAGCAAAGTCATAATGAAGGGCCTTTTTGAATCATAAAGTTTATCAATTCGCTACTTGTTATTATTAAATACCAAAGTGACTTGGGTATACGTTTTATATCTGTTTTTTAACAACATTAATACGTACAGTTATACTGATAAACACGGTTTTTGTCTATAGAAAGCGCTTCTAGCGGGGCAATAATCAAACAAAAAAGTCTATAAATTAATGAACTGGGATAAAACCGGCTCAGCTTTTAAGCAGTTTTAATAGGCTCATATAATCATTGGTTAAACAACCTAAAAGCACTCTATTTAATGATTAAAAGCGCGGGAATAAATCTGCATGTTGCTCTATATGAGTTTGCCACAAAGCCCGATATTGCTCTGAAAGTCCAACCTGTTGATATTGCATAATAGACCACTGTGCGCTTGGCTTATAAGCAACACCTCCTTGCTGACAGCTTTTGCTTTTGTGCCATCCTTTTGGCGCATCAGTGTTATGAGCAATAAACAAGTTAGGGGCAACCAACCCCTCAAGCTGACAAAGCCAAGCTTGTTTTTTTGCTGGTAAAGCGTATTCATCTTCAAAACCATTAAAGTGCATTAATTCATGTAAAAAGACTGCATAATTAGCCTGCGAGTTAATATGCATTAAGCCCTGATGCACATTGGCAGTACCTTGCTTGGGCATCATAATCGCAAAATCGAATCCTTTAGGAAGCCGCTGCTTAAGTGATGACTGTTGCCAATCGCACTGTGCAAGCGTTGCTTTAGTGCTGTTACAAGCAATTGCATTACCAACATATATAGGCTTTGAAAAACAAAATGCATTACTACTAGGCTCTGGGTGTTGTGCGTATTTTTTCACAAAGTGGTTGAGCCTATATAAACCATCACGGTGATCGCTCAGCATTAGCACATTAAATGTGCATTGCTTTTGTATCTCAATTTGCTCGCTCGCTACCAAAAACCCTAATTTATTCATAAAGGAGTGGTTTAATGCATCGAAGGGAGCACGCTGTTGTAACTGTAAATGATAAAAGGCATCCCCTTTAGGGAGCTTATTGTGGGCTTTTAATAACGCTAAATCTTGCCAGCGCTGTTGAGCAAGCAATGAAGCTGCGAGATGTTTTTGTTGTTCAATTGTTATCTCATCAAGGCTTGCTTGCCAAAAAAGCTTGGCGGTTTCAGTTTGATTATTGGTTAATAATGATAACCCATATCCGTATTGTGCATGGGCTATTTTATTGCGTGCTAAGGTTGCTAATGAGGTCGGGGGAAGTTGTAAAATATGCGATGCAAAGTAACCAGGAAATTGCCAATAACTATCAATTACATTGGCTTTGGCGTGCAATACTTGCCAAAAGCCAATGCTATTTTGTTTATTACTGGAGCCACTAATTAAGCTAGTAAAAAGTAATAAAATGGCTAATTTAAAAAAATTAGCCCGCGCTTTCACTTGCCATCAACTCAAGCTCTAAACGCGCATATTTATATTCTATAAATTCGTGAACGTTCGTTGCCAGCGCCAACTTAAAGTAATCTGTTGCAATTGAGAGCTCACCTGCGGCTTGGTGCTGTTTAGCTAAGTAAAAATAAGCTTCACATAAACGTTGAGCATATTCTTGTTGTGAACTTACACCATCGGCTATGCCTGAAAAAAATGCTTTTTCACTCATATCACCTACATACAAGGCAATAAGCTGATATGCCCATTCGTTTTCATCAAGGGCTGCCGCATTGGCTTTTAACGAAGCGAGTGCCTGAGTTTTATCTTGTGCCGCTTGCGCTAAATAAAGCCACAGCACACGATAAGGATCGTTAGGAGAGCGCTCCAAGAACGTTTTAAAGTCATCTTTTGCAAGCGTGGCTCTATCGCCATAGTACAAAGCAATACCGCGATTTAAATACGCATATTCATGTTCTTGGTCTAACTCTATGGCTGAATCAAAGTACTCGTATGCTTTTTCGTATTGCTGCATCAAGGTATGTTGAATCCCCAAAAAGTTATACACTTCAGCCAAATCAGGTTTCAGTTTAACTGCTCGGTTAAAATCAATTCGCGATAAAGTGGTCATGCCTAAGCTATCAAACAGCACACCACGGTCATAATAGAGCTTTGCTTGTTGCTCTGTACTTAAGTCTGCTCTATTTAATAGCTCTGAAAAACGAGCAATGGCAATTTCATTTCTAAAGTCTGATGCAAGCGGCGCAGTAAATGGCACATTAATAATAGCAGCGGGTTTAGTAGTAGCCTGACAAGCGCTTAAAGACAAAATAGCAAAAGATGCCAAGGCTAAATGTTTAAGTCTCATTAAAATCCTTAATACCGAGGTAAGTAGCAAATAGATAAGACATAAGCTGTCTTGTAAGGTTCATTCTTGTTATATGTTACTTAACGTCTTGAACATAATAGGTTGCTAACATTAAAGCATAAAAAAAGGGGCTAAACAGCCCCTTTTTATACTATCCAGTAATTATCTGGATGAAAGATTAGCAATTACGCGTCTTTAGACTCGTCAGCTGCAGGTGCTGCTGATTCCATTGCTTCTTTAATACTTAGACGTACACGGCCTTGGCGGTCTACTTCTAGTACTTTAACTTTAACTTCTTGACCTTCACTAAGGTGATCAGCAACGTTGTTAACACGCTCTGTGCTGATTTGTGAGATATGCACTAAGCCATCTTTACCAGGAAGAATGTTTACAAACGCACCGAAGTCAACGATACGTACAACTTTACCTTCGTAGATAGTACCAACTTCAAGCTCAGCAGTTAATTGCTCAATACGACTAATTGCATTTGCTGCACTTTCACCGTCTGTAGCAGCAATTTTGATTGTGCCATCATCACCGATTTCAATCGTAGTGCCTGTTTCTTCAGTAAGCTGACGAATAGTTGCGCCACCTTTACCGATTACTTCAGCAATTTTCTTCTGTGGGATTTGCATCGTGTAAATACGCGGAGCAAACATAGATAACTCTTCAGAAGGTGCAGAAATCGCTTCGTCCATCACACCTAGAATGTGTAAACGAGCTGCTTTAGCTTGCTTAAGCGCGATTTGCATGATTTCTTGCGTGATACCTTCAATCTTGATATCCATTTGTAGTGCGGTGATACCGTTAGTTGTACCCGCTACTTTAAAGTCCATGTCACCTAAGTGATCTTCATCACCTAAGATATCTGAAAGTACTACAAAGTTTTCTTCTTCTTTAACTAGGCCCATCGCGATACCCGCAACAGAAGCTTTAATTGGTACACCCGCGTTCATAAGCGCTAGAGACGTACCACAAACCGATGCCATTGAAGATGAACCATTTGATTCAGTGATTTCAGATACAACACGAATTGAGTAAGGGAACTCAGTTAATGTTGGCATTACAGCTTGGATACCACGCTTAGCTAGGTTACCGTGGCCGATTTCACGACGCTTAGGAGAACCTACAAAACCCGTTTCACCTACACAGAATGGAGGGAAGTTGTAGTTAAGCATAAAGTGGTTTTTGTGCGTGCCAGTTAAATCATCGATTAACTGTGAGTCACGTTCTGTACCAAGTGTTGCTGTTACTAATGCTTGCGTTTCACCACGTGTAAAGATTGCAGAACCGTGAGTACGTGGAAGTACGCCCGTCATTACATCTAGTGCACGGATCATATCTGGTTCACGACCATCGATACGTTTTTCGCCAGCAGCGATACGGCCACGAACGATTTTCTTCTCAAGTGAACCGAATACTTTACCTACTTCTTGCTTATCAAGCGTTTCGCCTTCAGCAAGTTCGCTAGTAAGCGCTTCAACTACGGCATCTTTTGCTGCAGTTAATGCTTCTTTACGCGCTACTTTATCAGTAATACGGTAAGCTTCGCCTACTTTATCAGCAGCAAGTGTTGCTACTTTCTCTTCTAATGCAACGTTTTTCTCAGGTGCAGTCCAATCCCAAGTAGGCTTGCCTGCTTCTGCTTTAAATTCGTTGATTGCCTTGATGATAGACTGTGATTGCTCATGGCCGTATACAACTGCGCCTAGCATTACGTCTTCAGCAAGTACGTCTGCTTCTGATTCAACCATAAGTACGGCGTTATCAGTACCAGCAACAACTAAATCAAGTTGGCTTTCTTCAAGCTCTTTTAGTGTTGGGTTAAGTACGTATTCACCGTTGATGTAACCAACACGTGATGCACCAATTGGACCGCTGAACGGAATACCAGAGATAGCAAGTGCTGCTGATGTACCAATCATCGCAACCATATCAGGTTGGATTTCAGGGTTTACAGAAACAACCGTCGCGATAACTTGTACTTCGTTTACGAAACCATTTGGAAAAAGTGGACGAATTGGACGGTCAATAAGACGTGCAATAAGCGTTTCGCCATCGTTAGGACGACCTTCACGCTTAAGGAAACCACCTGGGATACGACCTGCAGCGTACATACGCTCTTGGTAGTTAACTGTTAGTGGGAAAAAGTCTTGGCCTGGTTGAGCTTCACGCTTACCAACAACCGTTACGAGTACTGACGTGTCGCCAATGCTTGCTAGTACTGCGCCGTCTGCTTGACGAGCGATAGCACCTGTTTCTAGCGTCACTGTGTGTTGACCTAGTTGAAATTCTTTTATAATTGCTTGCACTTAAAATATTCCTTAAATGTATTTTTAGTATTAATTAAGTTTTCATCAAAGTACCAATTACAGTACATAATTGTATTCAGTTGGAAATCAATTAAGTACTACAATTGGCAATGATGTAAATAACCGTAGATAAACCTTTTTATCTACGCGCCATAGTATATAACAAAGTCAGGTAAAATTGCGAGCTTAGCACCGAGATAAAATAGTGCTTGCAACAATGCCAAATACATTCGCTTTGTGAATGATAATAGTATGGCTTTTATTCGATATTTCAAGGGGTTTACTGAGAAGTACTGAGGAAAGCGAGAAAATTCAGACACAAAAAAAGGAGCTAAAAAGCTCCCCTTTTGATAATCAAGTTCTTAGCGACGTAGGCCAAGCTCTTTGATTAACGCAGTGTAACGCGAGATATCTTTACCTTTAAGGTAATCAAGCAGTTTACGGCGAGTGCTTACTTTACGAAGCAGACCACGACGTGAGTGGAAGTCATGCTTGTGATCAGCAAAGTGACCTTGAAGCTTGTTGATATCAAAAGTAAGTAATGCTACTTGTACTTCAGGTGAACCAGTGTCGCCTTCAGCGCGTGCGAATTTAGCAATGATATCGATTTTTTCTTGATTGCTTAGTGACATAATAACTCCAAAAGTTAAATTTAATAGGTGCTTTAGCCGATCACTAATTCAGCCAAAACGATTAAGCGGGCGTATTCTACCAATTATCAGCATAACTACAAGTTAAACTTTACTCTGGTTGCTGATTAGACAAGCCACGTTTTGATTTTAGATGGCCATCAGGATTACGTTCACCAGTACCAATAAAGATTCCGTCAGCCAGAACTTTTATTGCACCTTCAGGTAATTCTTTACCTAGCACCACAGCTTGACCATGGCTAAATGCTATTCCCTGCTCTTTAGTAATTTCCACAACAGGTAAATCAACTAACGCGGTATCCATTGGCAATAATAGTTCGTCAAGGTAAGTAGAAGGCGCAACGTCTTGTTCTTTCGCTTGATTTAATAACGTTTCTAACTGCTCAAGTGTGACCATTTTATCTGCTGGGTAATGCCCTACAGCACTACGATGCAGCATAATCACATGCGCGCCGCAGCCAAGGTTTTCACCTAAGTCATCAACGATAGTACGAATATATGTGCCTTTAGATACATGGGCAGTCATTTGTATTTCGTTAGCTTGCTCATCAAACTCATCAAGCGTTAAGCTAAATACGTTAATTTTTCGACATTTGCGAGGAACTTCTATGCCTTCACGCGCATATTTATATAAAGGCTTGCCTTCATATTTAAGCGCTGAATACATTGATGGGTATTGATCTGACTCACCTAAAAACTTAGCAATTTCTTCGCTTAGTAATTGGGAAGTGACATTCACATCGCGAGTTTCGACCACTTCGCCATCAGAGTCTGACGTGGTAGTACGTTCACCTAGCTTAGCTCGAACAACATAGGTTTTATCTGTATCGAGTAAAAACTGGGTAAACTTAGTCGCTTCACCAAAACAAATTGGCAGCATGCCGGTCGCTAGCGGATCGAGCGCACCTGTGTGCCCCGCTTTTTGCGCAAAATAAATACCTTTCGCTTGCTGTAATGCCTTGTTTGATGAAATGCCTTCTGGTTTGTTTAACAACAAAATACCATCAACTGGACGGCCTTTACTGCGTCTTGCCATTAGTCTTTAGTGCCTTCTTCGCTATCTGTTTCATCATCAACATGCTTAGCGTTATCTTCACGAATGATAGAGTCCACTAAGTTAGAGATGCGCATCCCTTCCATTAATGAGTTATCAACCACAAATTTAAGCTCAGGCATGATTCGCGCACGAATACGTTTACCTAATAACGAACGGATATAGCCCGTTGCTTCGTTCAGTACTTTTGCACTTTGTTTTGCTGCATTTTCATCTTCGGTGTTAAACACGGTGATAAAAACTTTGGCATAAGATAAATCGCGCGATACTTCTACCGCAGACACTGTCACCATGCCCAAGCGTGGATCTTTAATTTCGCGTTGTAAAATCACCGCAATTTCTTTTTGAATTTGCTGAGCAACACGATCAGTGCGAGAAAATTCTCTCATTTCACTTTCCTAAAATTATAACTTATTGAAAAATAATAATAAGCTAACTAAATAATGGATACACAAATGGGGGCTGAGCCCCCATTTAAAATCTTAGCATAGGTTATATTGGGCTATCGAGGTACAACCTTGAATGTCCAACACCACCTAATAACAATTAAAGAGTACGTTGTACTTCAACTGTTTCAAATACTTCGATTTGGTCACCAACGCGAACATCATTGTAGTTCTTAACGCCGATACCACATTCCATGCCGTTACGAACATCAGCTACGTCATCTTTAAAGCGACGTAATGACTCAAGTTCACCTTCGTAAATAACCACGTTATCACGAAGTACACGAATTGGAGCGCTACGCTTAATTGTACCTTCAGTAACCATACAACCGGCAATTGCACCAATTTTTGGAGACTTAAATACGTCACGTACTTCAGCAAGACCAATGATCTCTTGTTTAAACTCAGGCGCAAGCATACCAGACATGGCTTGCTTAACTTCTTCGATTAGCGCGTAGATTACGCTGTAGTAACGAAGATCTAGGTTTTCAGAATCAATCACTTTACGCGCTGATGCATCAGCACGAACGTTGAAGCCAACCACAATCGCGTTAGACGCTGCCGCAAGAGTTGCATCAGTTTCTGTGATACCACCAACACCAGAACCAACAATCTTCACTTTTACTTCATCAGTAGAAAGCTTAGTTAGTGAGTCTGAAATTGCTTCGATTGAACCTTGAACGTCTGCTTTAAGTACCACGTTAACTTCAGATACGTCGCCTTCAGTCATGTTCGTAAACATGTTTTCAAGCTTCGCTTTTTGTTGACGCGCTAGTTTAACATCGCGGAATTTACCTTGACGGTAAAGTGCAACTTCACGCGCTTTACGCTCATCTTTAACTACAGTTGCTTCATCACCGGCAGCTGGAATACCAGACAGACCTAAAATCTCAACTGGAATAGAAGGACCGGCAGACTTAATGTCTTTACCGTTTTCATCGCGCATTGCACGAACACGGCCGTATTCAAGACCACATAATACAATGTCACCTTGATTAAGCGTACCTGACTGAACAAGAATAGACGCAACAGGACCACGGCCTTTATCAAGACGTGATTCAATAACAACACCTGCAGCCATACCTTCGGTCGGCGCATTTAACTCTAAAAGCTCAGATTGCATTAATACAGCTTCTAGCAGGTCATCAATACCTAAACCAGTTTTTGCTGAAATGTGCACGTACTGTGTATCGCCGCCCCACTCTTCTGGGATAACGTCTAGCTGAGCTAGTTCGTTTTTAACGCGATCTGGATCTGCGCCTTCTTTATCCATTTTGTTAACAGCAATGATTAAAGGAACGCCAGCTGCACGAGCATGCTGTACCGCTTCTTTAGTTTGAGGCATTACACCATCATCGGCTGCAACTACTAGGATTACGATATCAGTCGCTTTAGCACCACGAGCACGCATAGATGTAAATGCGGCGTGACCCGGAGTATCTAGGAAAGTGATCATGTTGCCGTTAGTTTCAACGTGGTATGCACCAATGTGCTGTGTAATACCACCGGCTTCGCCTGATGCAACTTTAGCTGAACGAATGTAATCAAGCGTCGATGTTTTACCGTGGTCAACGTGACCCATAACAGTTACTACTGGCGCACGTGGCTCTGACTTACCATCTTCATGGCGGTCATTAAGTACTGTTTGCTCTAATTCGTTTTCTTTAACGATGATAACTTTATGGCCCATTTCTTCTGCTACAAGTTGCGCAGTTTCTTGGTCAATAACTTGGTTAATAGTAACCATGTCACCCATTTTCATCATAGTTTTTACAACTTCAGCACCTTTAACCGCCATGCGTGATGCAAGCTCAGCAACTGTAATTGTTTCACTAATACGCACTTCGTTTTTAACATCAGCCGTTGGTTTTTGGAAACCGTGCTGTAATGACGCTGGCGCTTTTAGCTTACCTTTTTTACCTTTAGACGCTGCAAATTTATCTTTTGCTGGCGCTTTTTTCTTTTTCTTCGCACGGCGAGAGCCTTGCTCTTCGCGAGCATCAGCTACATCTTCTGCTTCACGTGCGTATGTTGAAGTCGTAAGGTGGTGATCCGCGGTTTCTTCGCGTTTCTTACGTTCTTCTTCTTCTTTCTTCCAGCGTGCTGAGTTCTCTTCAGCTAGCTTTCTTGCCTCTTCTGCTTGACGTTTCGCTTCTTCTTCAGCTTTCTTCAATGCGGCCTCTTCTGCTTCTTTTTGCAGACGCTCAGCTTCGATGCGATCTTTCTCAGACTTAGCACTTTGCTCAGGGGTCATCTGCTGTTGTTTCGCTTTACGCTCAGCATCTGCTTTGCGTTTAGCTTCTTCTTTGGCTTTACGATCAGCGTCTTCTTTTGCTTTACGTTCTGCCTCTTGTTTTGCCTTTAATTCAGCAGCGGCTTGTTCAGCTTTTTGCTGCTCTTCAAGACGTGCTTTTTCTTCAGCGGCTAGACGTTGCTGTTCTTGTTCTTGCTCAACAGCACTTTTTTTCACATAAGTGCGTGTTTTACGAACTTCAACTTGCACAGCTTTTGCTTTACCCGTAGAGCCCGTCACACTTAATGTGCTTTTACTCTTACGTTGCAATGTCATGCGAGCAGGGCCTTCAGAGCCCGTGCCACCATGTTGCTTGCTTAGGTGATCAAGTAACGTCGCTTTTTCAGCTTCAGTTACATTATCGCCTGCTTGTTTAGTAATACCGGCTTGTGAAAACTGCTGTAGTAATTTATCAACAGTTGTACCTATATCACCGGCTAGTTTTTCAACATTTACTTCTGCCATAGTCTCTAATACCTCCGTTAATAAATTACTCGTCTGCAAACCAACAAATATTACGTGCAGCCATAATTAGCTCGCCCGCTTTCTCTGAAGATAGCTCTGTAATATCTACAAGCTCATCAATGCCTTGCTCAGCTAAGTCTTCAAGTGTTACTACACCCTTACTTGCCATAACAAATGCTAAATGACGCTCTAAGCCTTCAAGCGCAAGTAAGTCTTCAGCAGGCTCAGCGCCTTCTAAGCTTTCTTCCGTTTTAAGGGCTTTCGTTGTTAATGCATCTTTTGCACGTGAACGTAATACGTCCACTGTTTCTTCATCTAAGCCGTCGATTTCTAAAAACTCTGAAGCCGGAACATAAGCAACTTCTTCAAGTGTTGAGAAACCTTCGTTGATAAGTAATGATGCAAATTCGTCATCAATATCTAAGTTTTCAGTAAATAAGTTAATTAACTTATCTGACTCAGCTTCGTTCTTAGCGCGCATTTCATCAACGGTCATTACGTTTAATTCCCAGCCAGTTAATTGGCTTGCTAAACGTACGTTTTGACCATTACGACCAATAGCTTGTGCTAAGTTATCAGCTTCAACAGCAATATCCATTGAGTGTGTATCTTCATCCATTACGATTGAAGCCACTTCTGCTGGTGCCATTGCGTTAATAACAAACTGTGCAGGGTTGTCATCGTAAAGTACGATATCAACACGCTCACCGCCAAGTTCTGACGATACCGCTTGAACACGTGCGCCACGCATACCAACACACGCACCAACAGGGTCAATACGCTTGTCGTTAGATTTAACCGCGATTTTAGCGCGTGAACCTGGATCACGTGCTGCAGCGCGTAATTCAATCATTTCTTCGCCAATTTCTGGCACCTCAATGCGGAATAATTCCATCAGCATTTCTGGTTTAGAACGGGTTACAAATAATTGTGCACCGCGTGCTTCAGGCTTCACTTCATATAAAAGACCGCGGATACGATCACCCGGGCGGAAGTTTTCACGTGGCAGCATGTCGTCACGATAAATAACTGCTTCTGCGTTGTTACCTAAATCAAGTACGATTGCATCACGGGTTGCTTTTTTAACAACACCCGTTACCAGCTCGCCTTCTTGATCTTTATATGCTTCAACGACTAAGGCGCGCTCTGCTTCACGTACTTTTTGTACGATCACTTGCTTAGCCATCTGTGTTGTTATGCGGTCAAATTTAATTGATTCAATCTGCTCTTCTACGTAGTCGCCCATTTTCAAGTCAGGTTCTTCAACTTGAGCAGCTTCTAACGTGATTTCGCTGTATGGATTCTCTAAAGAACCATCTTCTAAAACTTCAGCTATTTGCCAGCGACGGAAGGTATCGTAATCGCCGGTTTTACGGTCAATTGCAACACGTACATCAATTTCACCATCATGCTTTTTCTTTGTCGCTGTCGCTAATGCGAACTCTAGAGCTTCAAAAATCTTTTCTTTTGGAACCGCTTTCTCATTGGAAACGGCTTCAGCAACCAATAATATTTCTTTTGCCATGGGTAATGCCTCGCTTGCCCTATTCCTTCGCACTCGAATTAAAACTTTGCGATTATGTTCGCACGTTCAATGTTACTAAGCATGATTAAATGCTCCGCACCATCGCTAGATAGTGTGATCATATCGCTGCTAACTGCTATTAAGTCGCCTTTAAAATTACGGCGACCATCTTGTGGAAGCTTAGTACGCACGCGTACTTCCTCTCCTTGCGCCTGCTCGTAGTGATCTTGTTTGAATAATGGACGATCAACACCAGGAGACGACACTTCCAAATCGTATTCGTTTGTAATTGGGTCTTCGACGTCTAAAATCGCACTAATTTGACGACTTGCATCGGCGCAGTTGTCAACTGAAATCCCATCCTCATGAGCAATGTATACTCTTAAGGTAGAATGGCGACCCGCTTGTACAAACTCAAGACCATGTAATTCAAAGCCTAACATTTCTACCGCAGGCGTTAACATGGTTACTAAATCTTGTTCAAGTTTTGTCACGAAAATCCTCCATACAAACAAAAAAAGGGCTTATAGCCCTAAAATACTGAGTTTAAATTTTGATTTAATCGATAAACATTAAATCAAACGGTGCAGATACAACAACGCCCCGAACCAAGCGGGGCGTCACACCAAAAAACGCAAAACTGTGTGGCCTAGGGCCAAGCTTGGTTGCGAGTCAGTACCCTGACCAAATTAAACTTCATTAGCTTAAACGCAAAACGCGCATTACTTAGAATGCGCGATATAAAGTAGTAAGTATAAACTTACTATTAAGATTGGTTGCGGGAGCCGGATTTGAACCAACGACCTTCGGGTTATGAGCCCGACGAGCTACCAGACTGCTCCATCCCGCGCCAATAGATAAAAAGTTAATAACTTAATATCGCTGTTAGTAAATTTTATAACCTACTAAACAATGGCCGCTATTATAAAGATGTACACCTAAATTAGCAACCACAATAAGTAATAAGTTGATAAAAAAAGCAATGCTGTTTATTGCTTTGCTCTATGATTAAAACGACATGTAGAAATCGATCGCTTTTTAAAATACAGCGTATAAAAATAATTTTGGCTCATTATGAAAAAATTCAAAACCTTAAAACTAATTTTAGGTGACCAGCTAAACCCCGCTCATTCTTGGTTTAAAGATAAATCCGATGACACGGTGTTTGTTATTGCCGAGCTCATGCAAGAAGCGCAGTACGTAAAGCATCACGTGCAAAAAATATCAGCATTTTTTAAAGCCATGGAAAACTTCGCTAACGCCTTAAAAGATGCCGGCTTTAACGTGTTGCATTTAACGTTAGATGACACCAAAGACGATGATAACTTACCCGCTCTTTTAACTCGATTAGCTAAGCAGCATGAATGCACCTCAATTGAATATCAATACCCAGATGAGTACCGTTTAAAAACACAACTGCACGACTTTGCCACTAACAGCGAATTAGCTGTGACTGCCTGTGACAGCGAGCATTTTTTATTAGCATTTAACGATATAGACAAACGCTTTAAAAAAGATAAACACGTCACTATGGAGCATTTTTATCGGGCAATGCGAAAGCAGTTTGATATTTTAATGGACGATGACAAACCTCAAGGTGGTCAATGGAACTTTGATGCGAATAACCGTAATAAGTTTTCAAAAAGCGATTTAGCCGATATCCCCAAACCCAAGTTATTTAAAAATGATGTTAGCACCATCATTGAGCGTTTAGATAAACATAAAATAAAATACTTTGGGCAAATAGAAACCCAATTAAGCTGGCCAACAACCCGCAAACAAGCAATAAGCGCACTTGATCACTTTTGTGCACATTTACTCCCCCGCTTTGGTCAATTTCAAGATGCGATGACAGATCAATGCCCTGATAAAGATACCTTTTATCACAGCCGGTTATCATTTGCGTTAAATGCCAAAATTTTACACCCTCGCTATGTTATCGACCGTGTGGTCAAAGAATACCAACAACGCCAAGATGAAATATCTATTTCTCAGGTTGAAGGCTTTATTCGCCAAGTACTAGGTTGGCGCGAATATGTGCGTGGCGTGTATTGGAAAAACATGCCCGATTACGCTAACAAAAACCAGCTTAATGCAACCCGTGCACTGCCACGTTATTTTTGGAATGGTAAAACAAAAATGAACTGCTTAAGCCACTCATTAACACAAAGCTTAGACAGCGCGTATGCCCATCATATTCAACGTTTAATGGTAATAGGTAATTTTTGTTTACTAACCGCTATTAACCCTGATGAAGTGGATGAATGGTATTTGGGTGTTTATATCGATGCTATTGAATGGGTAGAAATGCCTAACGCCCGTGGCATGAGTCAATTTGCTGACGATGGCATCATTGCTACCAAGCCTTATGCGGCTAGCGGCAACTATATAAATAAAATGAGCGACTACTGTAAAAGCTGCCAATATAAGGTGAAAGAAAAAGTAGGAAAAGACGCTTGCCCGTTAAATAGCCTCTATTGGCAATTTATGCAAACACACCGAGAGCGGCTTGAAAAAAATCCACGGATAGGCATGGTTTATCGCAATTGGGATAAACAAGATGAATCATTGCGCCAAGAAACCTTAGAGCAAGCTAGCCACTATTTAAATAATATTGAAAAGCTTTAAATATAAATGCCGTCAATTGACGGCAGCATTCTTGATAGTTAATATTAAAGTACCAAAATAGGTAATGTTGTTAATTAAATGTTTAATTTATTTGTCATGTCAGTGTAATGAGCTTATTTTTTAATAGCACCTCATACTCCAGACTATGATGAGAATAAAATGAAAAAACAATTAATGGCAGCGACACTTTTATTGCTCGGTACAGGCCAAGCTCAAGCTTTTAGTCAAGAAACTCACAAACGTATTGTTCTTGATGCCGTAAATTATATGCAGCAACACCCAGCCAGCACCGAATATGCTGCCCTACGTCAGTACGCTGCACAAAACAATCTGACAATCTCTGAATTAGCCGAGCTGCTGGGACAAGCTGCTTATGATGTAGATGACTTTGAAGACACCTTTTTCTGTGGTGCTATTACAGGTTCATGTGTTCAAGCGCCAGTATGGGGAGCAGCGCAAAGTATAGTTAAATATACAAGCTATTGGCATTTTCAAAATCATACCCAAGGTGCAGACCAACATGGAAACGATTTTGGTGGTTATAATTATGAAAAGCTCACCGTTTGGGGAACTATTGATAATCTTGCATCTGCTTGGCTTAAAGGTGACTATCTTGATGATGGTAAAGGGGGAGAAACAGGTTGGTTCAATGCCGACTCTTCAAAATATAACAGTTATGGTGTAACAGAATCTCACTACAGAATCGATAGCAACTCAACCTATTCTATGTACGATGACTTTGAAGAAATGCCATTTCAACCTATCGATAATTTAGGGCAATATTGGTATCAAAGTTACTTACAAAGCGGCAATCCGCAAGTATTAGGGTTTGTGTTCCATACTACTGATTTATTACAACCTCACCACACATGGACCACATCAGATCTAAATCATTCTAGTTGGGAAAGTTGGGTAAACGATTACTATGACCAAGAGCAGCTCAACGATTTATCACTCGTTACTCAAGCAATGCAAACGTTCTCGCCTTTAGATAAAAATAGCCAAGATGTTCGCCCATTATTAACTCAAGGCGGTTCATTTTCTTATGCACAAGGTGGGATTGTACTCAACTCAGAAGATCATTTTGATCGCCTTAATATAGCTAAGCAGGTCGTGCCCCATGCAATAGCAATGGTGGTGCACTTATTAAACCACGCCATGGTTGCTCGCTAATGAAAAAAATGGCTATTTTAGTGATTACATTACTAGGTGTGTCTTACCACTCCCTAGTAATGGCATCATTTACACAATACAGCAGTGATGAAATTAACTTTATGCATCGTGCTTATTTAAAGCACAACCCTGATATTACAATCAATGAAGTTAGAACTCGTCTGTATGAGAATCAGTTTTTATTACAACAAGCTGCGCTAAAAACCCCTGCGATAATAAAACGACAATCTGCCGTTGGTTTTAGTACTCAATACCATGTTGAACGTTACTTAAAAAATCTGTTCGATTCACAATTAGCTATAATCGCACAGTCAAGCCCGATAAAGCTTGAAATTTATGATAACCAATGGCTTAAACACACATTAGGCCCCTACCCTAAAAATGGCCAGTATGTGCAAAGCGCCATCAAAAAAATGCAGCAGTTTGATTTAACCCCTCTTTTGTATAACGCTATTAATTTATATGAATTTGTCGATTCACTATCAATGCAGGTACGCTTTAAACTCCACAAAGGAGATAGTGAACTATTCAAAAGTGAATTAATAAAAAAACGGCAATTCAATATAGCGTTTTCAAAAGCCAAACCGATTTTGGCAAAACAGAATATTGATATTGAACATCTGTATGAAATAGCTCAAGGAGATATTCTGCGCCCCTCCATTCAAAGCTGGCTAGGTATAAATACAATGATGCATATGCAAAGCCCCGTTCTTGAAAAACTAGAGAAACAAGTAAACAAAAGCGAAATTAAAGCATTTTATCAAGCCAATAAATCGCAGTTTAAATTTTTAAGCCACGTAAAAGCCCATGGAGCTCAATTTGCTCATCGAGCCAATGCTGTAAGTTTTCGCACCTTGGCCGGTAACAAAACGCTAAAACAAGCATTAGTAATATCAGGAAAACAAGATATATATGCTCAATACAACAGTGAATTAAACCGTAAAAACAAAAGTAGCTGGGTTGTACAACTTGCGTTCACAACTAAAGAAAACACTATTTCTCCTGTTATACGTACACCCAGTGGTGAATGGGTGGTGATACACAGTTATGAGCATCAGTTTGAGTACTTTTCGCCAGAAGATGAAACCGTTCGATACCAAGCAACAAAGGCCATCGCAAAACAAAAAGCGGTACAACAGTATGAGGATACTTGGCTCAAGTGGCAAAATAAGACAGGAGTAATTTTATGAGCAAAAAAGTTTTCGTTTCTGTTGTTGTAGCTTGTGTTGGTATGTACGCACTTTTTACTCAATATACTAGTAAACCAACGATAAAGAATATTGATTCCCTTAACCAAGCTAAAAGTGTTAAGCAAATAACGTCACTTGAGCTGACTACTGCTGACATGACCCAAGAGCTGAAAAGCACGCAATTAAACACGGTTACAACTAACAATACGAGCCCTCAGCCTTTGCCACCAATAACCTCTCCTGCCTATTTACCCAACATAGTAAAAAATACTCAGCCAGTTGCTCAGTACAGCGGTGATTTAAATAATCACCAGGCATATCAAGATTTCCACCTTGAACAGCAAAGACAGCTAGAGCAACGTTTTGTTATTGCTGCACAAGCCAAAATATTAAAACTTGAAGAATTACTGGCTAAAGGCCGACAAAAAAAGCTTTCACAAGAACAACTGCAAGTTGCGATAGATAAAATTAACGCTTTAAAACAAATGCAAATAAACTTAAAAGACTAACAACGCAAAAAGCCGCCAAATGGCGGCTTTTCACAGGGAAAATACATGTGCTAGCTTAACTATTTGCTTTCTAGCATATTGCCTGAGCCAATCTCGATTTTACGTGGCTTAAGCGCTTCTGGGATCTCACGTTCAAGGTCGATGCTTAGTAAGCCATTGGCTAAGTCTGCACCAAGTACTTTAACGTGGTCGCCTAACTGGAACTTACGCTCAAAGTTACGCTCGGCAATCCCTTGATGAATAAATTTGCGCTCATCATTTTGCTCTTTACCTGCTTTAGTGCCTGATACAACCAAAGTGTTGTTTTCAGATTGCAAGCTTAACTCGTCTTCACTAAATCCAGCGACTGCCATAGTGATACGGTACTTGTCTTTATCAAGTGCTTCGATGTTATAAGGAGGAAAACTTGGCTGCTTATCAGTTCGTGCAGCGGCATCCATTAATGATGCTAAATGATCGAAACCAATGAATGAACGGTATAGGGGTGATAAATCTACTGTACGCATAATAATATCCTCATATTTAAGCGATATATTGCTGCTACTTTTCGTTTGAACAAGTAACGGCAAAAGTTAATTAATAATATAATTTTCAAATAGTTCTGATTTACTGAAGACCCATCAGGCGTCCTCAAATAACTATTTATGGGCGGGCAATTTTATTTCAAGATTTTTTTATAAAATATTTTTATTTTTTTACAGGCCCTAAAAAAAGCGAACGCAATAATCGTTTTTTTGCACTGTAATAAAAAATGAAATTAGTTACACTAGGGTCAGCTAATTTGAGGAGAGCGTTATGTTAACAGTAATTTTTGGCCGTGAAGGCTGCCCTTTTTGTGTTCGCGCTAAAGATGTTGCAGAGCAACTTGCTAATGATCGCGATGATTTTAAATACCGCTACATCGACATCATCAAAGAAGGTATCAGTAAAGAAGATTTAGAGAAGTCTGCAGGCAAACCATGCCCAACTGTACCGCAGATTTTTGTAAACCAAACTCATATTGGTGGATTCACTGAATTTGAAGCTTATGCTAAAGAAAACCTAGGCCTTTACCAGTAATTTTGTAGACAGAGTGTTAACCAGCTCAATTAACGCACAATTGAAGCTGGTTAAATTTCGACCAACATCAAGCACATATAAATTAGTTGTAATTTATACAAGCATTTGCCTCGCATTTCCTATACAATGCGCGCCTCTTTAAATTCGTTGAGGCGTATTAATGTCAGAACCAGTCACGTTTGAATCTCTAAATCTTTCTCCTGCAATTTTAAAGGCAGTTGAAGAGTTGGGTTACAAGACACCATCTGAAATCCAAGCTCAATGTATACCGTTATTGCTAGAAAGAAAGGACGTACTGGGACTAGCACAAACGGGTACAGGTAAAACAGCAGCATTTGCACTGCCATTACTAAATAATATTGACCCGTCTGTGAAACAGCCACAGATCCTTGTACTCACACCTACCCGTGAGCTTGCGATCCAAGTAGCTGAGGCATTTGAACAATATGCAAAACACACTCGTGGTGTTGAAGTATTGGCACTTTATGGTGGCCAGAGCTACAGCATCCAGCTGAGCGCACTTCGTCGTGGCGCACAGATTATCGTTGCTACACCAGGTCGCTTAATCGATCACATAAACCGTGGCACTATCAAGTTTGATGCTTTACAAGCACTTGTACTTGATGAAGCCGATGAAATGCTACGTATGGGCTTTATCGATGATGTAGAAAGCATCATGGAAAAAACACCGCGTGAAAAGCAAACATGTCTTTTCTCTGCGACTATGCCTAAGCAAATTCAAAACATCAGCAGCAAATATATGAATAACCCTGAACAGGTTCATATTTCTGCGCGCAACTCAACTGTATCATCAGTAGAGCAAGTGTTTTGGAATGCACACGTACATAAAAACAAAGCGATTGTTCGTTTCTTAGAAGCTGAACAATATGAAGGTGCTATTGTTTTCGTACGTACGCGTAACGACACAGTGCAGCTTGCTGAGTTATTAGAGCGCGAAGGTTTCTCTGCAGCGCCACTTAACGGTGACATGAACCAGCAAGCGCGTGAGCGCACGGTTGATCGTTTAAAAAGCGGCATGCTAAACGTTGTTATTGCAACAGACGTAGCGGCACGTGGTCTTGATGTAGACCGTTTAAGCTTAGTTATCAACTACGACATTCCACAAGACTCTGAAGCCTACGTTCACCGTATCGGCCGTACAGGTCGTGCTGGTCGTACTGGTAAAGCGATTCTTTTCGTTAAGCATAACGAGCGTTATTTACTTAAAAATATCATTCGTCATACTAAATCTGAAATCGCACAAGTTGAATTACCTACAGCTAAAGTTGTTGAAGAAAAACGTATCAATGCCTTACAAGAAAAGCTTACGCTTGCTCTTGAAAACAAAGATATTACTTTCTTCAATGAAGTGGCTGCCAACATGGCACAAAAACTTGAGCTTGCTCCTGAAGACTTAGCGGGTGCGTTACTGTGTTTAGCACAGCAACAATCACCAATTAAAGTTGAAGAAGTTAAGATTCAACCGCGTGAGCGTAACGAACGTAATGATCGTAATCCTCGTAGCAATGACCGTGGTCGTCGTAACGAACGCCCTGAACGTGGTGGTGAGCGCGCTGAGCGTAAACCACGCGAGCGTAACAGCCGTGATGCAGGCCCTATGGATACATACCGTATCGAAGTAGGTCGTGAGCATGGTGTTCAGGTTAAGAACATTGTTGGCGCAATTGCTAACGAAGCAGACATTTCAAGCAAGTTTATTGGTGACATTCGTCTTCACGACAGTCACAGTACGGTACAATTACCGCAAAACATGCCTAAAGATGTACTTGATCACTTCCAAAAAGTGTTTATTTGTAAACGCCCAATGGGTATGACATTAACACAAGATCAAGGCCCTTCTGAGCCACGCGGCGAGCGTTCTGAACGCCCTGCTGGTGACAAGAAGCGTAGCTTTAATAAAGATGGTCAACGCCCTGATAAGCGTAGCGGCCCTCGTAAAGAACGTCGCCCAGTTAGCTTTACCGCTAAGTAAGCAACGACCCTTTAGTAAAAAAACCTTGGCATGAAAGTGCCAAGGTTTTTTTGTGTCTGGAATTTGAAGGTAATAGGTTCAAGGTGAAAGGTTTGAGCAGCTAGGCGTTAAATTTTTAACTACATATAAAACTTAGAGAATTAATCGTAAAATATAATTTAATCTTTATTAAGAATAACTCTTTAAAAAGAAATCAAATTTTATGTATTTGTAATTAATTTCTATCTGGGCTGACTTCTCAATACTTCTGTTATAAAGCACTCATGTCGAAAGTCGTCAGCGGTATATTCATCTGCCTTAACATTAGAAATTGAACTATATTTTATCCATAAATTTAAAATATCGACTAAGGCACTTTGTCTTTTTTGAGAGAAATAAAAGCTATTTTTAGACTCTCCATCGTCAAGAAAGCTAGTTTGTAATGCGTAAATATCTATAATTAATTTTATAATTAAAGTAATAGGCTCTTTTTGAATTGAAAAGTGGCGAATACCTATAGCATGACAAACTTGTAAAAGAGTCGCGTCCATAATCCCTAAAAGATATATTATTTTTAAGGTATATATATTTATAGAATTCTCTTGTTCTATTTTTTGCTCTTCCGAAAAGTCTGGAAACAATAAGTTTATAAACTTCAGCTTATTTCTTTTAGTGTTTGCTATTTTCCCGAATTCAAAAACTTTAGCCTCGAATAGTTTCATAAATTCATATATATATTCTATTTTCTCAATATCTATCTCGAAATATGGATCTTCTTTTTTTGTTGGTTTTGGATAAAAGCGTGTAAAAATTAGTGTAGCATCTTCGGGTCGAATGCATTTAAAGTTACCATTAAATATAACTGCAGAGAATTTTTCTTTAAATAGAGTTAACTCTTTATGATAAAGATCTATTTTATGCTCAAATTCTTGCCTTTTTATTGTTCTTTCCTGGTAATTCAAATTAGATTGAAACTGTAATGCACGAAAGTTAGCGGTTGCTAAAGTAGCAAGAGGTAATGCTGAACCTAAAATCCATAAGGGAACATTCATATACTCTAAGAAAACAGATAAGGTTTTCTTATTCGGCCATTCAATTGATAGGCCATCGTTTATAAAAATAAAACTCATCAGTAAAGAAGATAAGCCAACCGGTATAATTATAGCTATCCAAAAATATGAATATGTAAATACACTACTAATCTGTTTATTGTTATTCATTTACTTTAAGTCCCTCAATGCACACTCAAGCTAAGAGAGTTATTATTTAATCCGATTAAATAAATTATGCTTAATTTAAAGTTCTAAAAAACCCCACCAGTTCATGGTGGGGCTTCTACTTTGTTATAGCGATTATATTTATTAAGGCGCTACCGCTGGGTACACGTAACTAGCATCAAGCCCTAATGGGATACCGAGTGCCCAGTAGCCTAGCAAGAAGATACTCCAGCCAATCATAAAGGCGATTGAATACGGTAGCATCATCGCGATAAGCGTACCTATGCCTGTGCCTTTAACGTATTTTTGGCAGTACACCACCACCAGCGGGAAGTATGGCATGAGCGGGGTGATAATATTAGAGCTAGAATCTCCCACACGGTACGCCGCTTGCGTTAAGTCTGGCGAAATACCGAGTTGCATTAGCATAGGCACAAATACCGGACCTAATAGTGCCCACTTAGCCGAACTTGAACCAACAAATAAGTTTACAAAACCAGTTAAGAAAATAATCCCTACTACCGTTACAGAGCTCGGTAACTCCATTGCTTTTAATACTTGAGCCCCTTCAATTGCCAGTAATGCACCTAGGTTTGATTTACTAAATGCAGCAATAAATAATGAACAAAAGAATGCCATAACAATGTAATACGCCATACCATTCATGGCTTTGCTCATCGCATCTATCATATCTTTAGAGCTTTTAAAGGTGCCTACGGTAAAGCCATATACTGCGCCTGGGATCCAAAATAATAAGAAGATTAGCGGCACTATTGATTGCATTAATGGTGAACTAAAGTTTGTTAAAGAACCATCGCTGCTGCGCATCGCTGAATCAGCGGGTGCGGATACATACGCTAATAATGCAATACCTGCAATCATTACGCTACTTGCAATAAGAAAGGCGCGCTTTTCGTCGCTACGCGCATCTTCAAATGCTGGTAGGTCTTGAGTTTCGCCATCAACGGGTGAATTTTTTAAACGTGGTTCAATAATTTTATCGGTGATATACCAACCTAACATCACAATAAATAAACTTGATGCTGAAGCAAAGCCCCAGTTATTAAGCGGGTTAATGCTCATTGTCGGATTAATAATTTGTGCTGCACTTTGGGTAAAGCTTTGCAGTAATGGGTCAATTCCAGATGGAATAAAGTTAGCCCCAAAGCCACCACTTACCCCAGCAAATGCCGCTGCAATACCGGCAAGCGGATGACGACCGGCGGCAAAAAATATTACCCCAGCAAGAGGAATAACTAGCACATACCCTGCATCGGTAGCCGTATGGCTCACAATAGCCACCAAAATAATTGAGGGTGTTAGTAATTTTCTAGGCGTTACTTTGAGCATTAATTTAAGGCCGGTATTAATAAAGCCCGAATGCTCTGCAACGCCCACACCTAGCATTGCAACCAGCACTACACCCAGTGGTGCAAAACCGGTGAATGTTTTTACCATAGAAGATAAAAAAGTGGCCAACGAATCGCTGGCAAGCATGTTATTAATGATAATGGCTTCGCCAGTACGAGGGTCTATTGCATCAAATGTGACGCTTGAAAACCACCAAGACAAAAACCAGATTAATAACATGGCAAACAAAAAGATAATTGCTGGATCAGGCAGCTTATTACCTACCCGCTCAACAAAATTTAAAAATCGCGCAACTATGCCCGTTGGCATTGTCGCATCATTATTGTTATTCATTTCACTTGTTCCCTAGAATTTAGACTGTGCTACTTTAGCGTATCTAAGGAATGAGGTAAATTTTAACTGAATAAACAAGTTCTTTTTTAGGCACAAAAAAACGCGGCTCAGTGGCCGCGCAGTTATAAATGAATAAAAAAGCTTATGCGAGTGCTTTTACTTCATCCCATATTCTTACTACGAGTGCTTTATCGTCTTCATTAAGTTCGCCATTGCGATAGGCTTTTACTAGGCTTTTTTCAACGGTGTCGTTTAGCTCAGTAATTTCTAAATTTAGCTCCTCAACTTGGGCATACCCTACCGCTAAATCAAAGTGACCACGTAAATAACCGCCGGCAAATAGCTCATCATCAGTGGCTTTAATCACTAAATCATCAAAATATTGCTGCGCAGCATCTATGTAATTTACTAAACTCATGTGTTACTTCTCCTCAAGGTGCAGCCCATCTTGATGACCTACTGCATACATAATATGGTCGTTAAACCCACTGGTTACACGGATATAACCGCTTAATTCATCATCTAACTCGCTATCGCCGGTATCACAAATTAGCGGTCGGCCATTTAAAGCCTGTAATTTTGTTTTAGTAGCCACAACAATAATATTATCGCGGCCTATCGCTTTAATTAACGCAGGACTGAGTTGTTGATTACCTCGACCAAAAATATGCCCTTGACCGCCAATTAGAGTGATCACTAATTTTGTCTCACGCCCTGTCGTAAGTTCAAGTAATTGTTGAGCTGTTAAGTCTTGGCCTACTAAAGCTTGATCTTCAACTAAATCAACACCGAGCAGCGTATTCTCAAGCCCCATTTCTTCCATCACCGCGCCAACGGTAGAGCCACTGCCCATTACATAGAGGGTATCGGCATCCATTTCACTGACCACATAAGCGGCAATATCAGCAAGTACCAATTCATCGGTTTCTTTACCGCCATTTTTAACCGCTTGTACATAGCGCACTTCACTGGGTACTTGCATTTCGCCATAACGTTTTGCTTTTACTGTTCCTTGGCGAAAGGCGACTTCATCAATGTCCATGACATCGGCATCGCTTAGCGTTACCAACTCACCTTTAACTAACATTTCAACTACGCGGCCTGCAGCTTTTGGCGTTATGGCATATACTCCAGAGTGAATTTTACACCCTGCAGGAATGCCCAACACAGGTACAGAGTCTTCTACCGCATGGCAAATATTACGTGCTGTGCCATCGCCACCTGCAAATAAAATTAAATCTACACCTTGCTGCTGTAATAAACGTGCTGCCGCTTCAGTATCGTCACTGGTTGTGGGTGAGCTACTTTGATAAACCACTTGCGTATTAAAGCCGAGTGATTTTGCTGTTTGCTCCCCCATTTCATCATTAACAGTATAAATAGTAATATTTGACTGATGAGGTACAAGCACTTCAAGTGCAGCTTTAGTGCGGCTATTTGATTTAGGCTCAGCGCCTAATGCAATGGCTTTAGCGGCGGTGTCTTCGCCGTCACTGCCTTTTAACGCCACGCTACCGCCCAATCCTGCAACCGGGTTTACAATCAGCCCTAACTTAAACTGCATCTTTTAGCTCCTCGGGAGAATGCCATGAAAACTGCGCAGCATTTAAAGGCCACGTTGTGTTATAAAATTTACACAGTGCTTTTAGTAATCTTGTAGTACGTGGGTTAAATCCGTCTTGCAGCAGCTGTAATAACTTTGCATGTACACGCGATTGAAACGCAAATCGACAGGTTTGTTCACCATTTAAATTATCTACCGATACGTTAAAATCAAATCCCGCGGCCACACTGAGCGCCCACTCTATTGCTTGGGGTTTTACCTCTACAGATTCAAACTCTGCTTGCTGTGAAGCATCGCGCCCGTCGGGGCAATACCAATAACCATAATCTTCAACTAAGCGGCGCTGAGAACCTGCCACTAACCAATGGGCTATTTCATGCAGTGCACTGGCATAAAAACCATGGGCAAACACAATTTGATGATACGGGGTTGTATCATTTGCGGGAATGTAGATAGGCTCGTGCTCACCTTTTACCAAACGCGTATTATAGCTTTGGAAAAAAGTGTGTTCGAAAATAGAAATTAAATCCGCTATTTGATGCATAAATATTTCGTATACTCGTTTGAACCCGATGCTTTATAGCCATATAAAACTAATATAAAGCGCACTAAAAACGAGGCGAATTGTACGTACTTTTCTGCACAAAGTAAAAAGCTAGCGATTTAAAGCGATGTTCACATAAATCTCTTTAAGTTTACACACGCTAAGTCATGCTCATTGTTGTTATGACAAGTATTGAGAGATATCTACCTCATCTATTTGTTCAGCACTGAGGTAGCGTTTAGCGTAATCAAGATAAATACCTGAACTTAAAAACAGTTCAAACACGGCTTTATCAACATGATGATCGGCCACCATTTTGGCTAATATACTCATCGACTCGCTGAGTGTTTTTGCCTTTTTATAGGGCCTGTCGGCCGCCGTTAGGGCTTCAAAAATATCAGCTAGCACCAATACTCGTTCTGGTATCGATAAGTCATCCGCATTGAGTTTACGCGGATAGCCTGTGCCGATTAATGTTTCGTGATGGGTAGAGGCATAACGCGGTACGCGCTCAAGTTCTTTAGGGAACGGCAGTGTATCGAGCATACGTATCGTACTTATCATGTGCTCATTAATTTTAAACCTATCCTCTTTAGTAAGAGTGCCTCTTGAAACTGTTAAATTATAAAGCTCCCCTAGGTTATATTTATATTTACATGGGGCAATTTTAATCCCTAAACGCTCATCATATTCAATCGGCTTATCATGAGGAATTAAGTGCCAAGGTTTATCACTGAGTAATTTTTCTGTGATGGGAAGCGTGTCATCAGTCCCTTCATAGCGATACATTTCTACTGGTGAAAGCCCTAACTTATCGTCAAAATGACGCTGCCAAGTAATATTACTCAACGCAGTTAAACGCTCAAGGGCAGCTTCTGTGATTTTTTCGCCGCCAATATTACATTGTGCAATAAAAGCAAAGTCGTCCAGCAACTGTTGCTGTTTAGCTGCCAACTGCTTGGTTAAGTCGAGCTGATTTTGAGGACTGTGTTGCAATGATTTATAGTAATCAAGTTCGGCATCTCGCCAAAGTACCTCAAAACGCGTTCTAATTTCATGAATACGATTATAAATAGTCTCCAGCTTAGTGCCTTTATCAACTATGTGCTCTGGAGTGGTTATTTTACCGCAATCATGTAGCCAAGCGGCTAAACTAAATTCTTCAACCTCATCATCATTTTTAAACTTAAACCCTTTAAAAGCGGGTAACTCTGACTCTGAAGCGGCCTTAGCAAGCTCAATACCGAGTTCAGGTACGCGCTCGCAATGCCCCGCTGTATAGGGAGATTTATCATCAATGGCTTGTGCTATTAACTCGATAAACGACGCCATGAGTGCTTTTTGACTGTCTTCATGTTGCTGTATCGACTTACTCATATCAACCATAGAGTAAGCTAACGTATTAATTTCTTTAATATGACTTTTTAAAGTCGAGACTTGTTTAAACTGCCGATTTTTAATTTTATTGTTTTCACCCACCAGCGTTTTAATAGGACCGACAATGGGGGATGCAAAAAACCACGACACTGGTAACATCATAATTAAGCAGGCAACCGTAATTATTATTGAAAGCTTTATTTTTTCTCTTGTGGAGCTCAATACATCTTCTTTAGAAACCATAATGGCTAAATAGCCCGTACTAGCTAGCGCTAAATAATCAGATAGTGGCTTAATAAAAACATACTGTTCTTTACCATTAATGTTCACTAACTGTAGCTTAGAGAAGTTACTATCATCATCCAATAAAGTGATTAATTGCTCATCAGGAACAGTGCCTACAATTTTTGATTTTTTCCCTGAGTTAGTATTGAGCCATTTATCACTAAGCTGTTGTTTAAATTGCAGAGGAAGTTGCGTGGCGGCGTAATCAAACAAAGCTTTTAATTGTGCATCTTGGTTTTGAAACAATACATGGTAGTCATTTGAAAAAAGCGCGGCACTGTCTTCATCAAGCGGATTGTACTGGATCCCCTCAATAAAAAATTGCTGCTGTATATATTGCAATACGGCTTTGCTGTCTATTCCCGCATAAGTATCACCATTGGCAACATGCATTAACAACGCCTTTGTGTTGGGAACTTCCACGAGGTTAATTTCTGGAAATTGCGCTCGTAATATTTTTACAATTGACCAGCCCTCTCCCACCGCAACTGACTTACCAGCAAGTTGCTGCATATGGGTAATTGGTGGATTGTTTTGTTGATTAACAATACTCAAAGGCAAACTTACCATGGGTGTGCTGAGCATACCCAATGCATTATTCGATGCTGTATTAAGTACCGGATGAATCACATCTATCTGCTTATTTTCAAATAAATTAAGTAATTCTTGCCAACTGAGTCCATTAATATAATTAACCTTAATACCCAACAGTTCAGCAATCGCATTTATATATTCAACACTGTAGCCTTTAGGCTTACCACTGACACTAAAATCCATAGGTGCCCAATTGGTTTCATTTGAAACTGTGATAGTAGGATATTTGGCAACTATTTTTTGCTGTTGCTCATCCAGTATCAACCGATTTAGCCTTGCCTCAACCGTTGAGCTAAAGGGCTGATTTGATGCAATAATTTCTCCTTCTCGGTTATAAATAAGTAACTGTGTTGAGCTGTGCATCTCCAAACGCTGTTGCTGTTCGATTAAATAATTAGACATGTTATCAACGATAATCCCTAAGCCAAGCACATGGTTTTTACCCGCTATCTTAATCGAATACGTTTGCCCAGAGGTTTGTAAATGGGTAAATAGATAAGGCTTGGTTTTGTTTACTTGCTGTGAGTTTGCTTGCTTAAACCATGCTTGCTCGCGGGGATCAAAATACGTCGGTTTTTTGGTTTTTTCTCTTAAGCTAAATGACGCATCAAAATAAAGCGTTTGCTGTATTCTTTGCCCTTCTTCAGATTTTATTTGAATAACGACCCAGCGGTCATTATCCGTTGCACCAAGGCGCTGACGAATCATCGCACTACTTTCAAGATTAATAACCTCAAAAAAGTCACCATTGTTATAGCCCATATAAAAAGCATAAAACAAAGGGTTCAAATCCATCATTTCACTTAATACATTTCGTAGCTCTGTTTTATCTGAAAGGTTTTCACCGACTAACGAGGTGTTTTTTACCATCATATATAAAGTATTTTCAGATTTTTCATTAATGCGTGTTAGGTAATCAGCAACCGATTGAGTGGTCATATTAAAGTGTTGCACATTCGACTCGAGCGCCATTTTTTCACTGAAATAATACTGTAAGCTTGTAGCTATAATAGCGGTAATAGACGTTGCCAACACAAATACTGCCACAACCGTCAAACGAATAGAAAAGCGTACTGTTTTTGTTAACTTTTTAAGCGCTTTAAATATCATTGAACGTTCCTTGCGACACTTTTAAAAGCAGTAAATATACGTCGTTGAAAATTGCAATTTAGCAATATTCAAAGCCTATGAAGTAAGTTAATCATTAATTGTTTGAGCTAAAATAATATTAGTCACAAAATCAGAAATTTAAAAACTTTATGCCTTTATTTACTGAACACCTAATTGCGCTTACCATATGCAAACTAAAAACCTAAATGAATACACTCTTATGGTTAAACAACACACCACTAAAGCATGGCCAGTTAGCATTCTTACTTTTTTAGCGCTACTGAGTGCCTCTGCCAATAGTTATGCAAAAAGCGTGAGTATTAACGTGTTTGCTATTCCCTCTTCGCCAATTGTTGAGCTCATGGCTACAACCAGCAATGAACTAGCCAAACAGCAAATAACCACGTTTTATCAGCAAGGCTTACCCGTGCATGCCACATTATATTTGACTGATTATCCGCAAGAGGCACAAAATGAAATTAAGCAGGTGGTGGAGCGTATTGTAAAGAAACATCAACCTTTTGAAATTAAAGCCAATGGGTTTAGTGTATCTGCCAGTAATTGGGCCTTTATAGACTTAGAAAAATCTTATCAGTTACAACGCTTAGCCGATGAAGTGACACTTAAACTTGAGCCACTTCGCGATCATCAAGCGCCAGTACCAAGTTGGGTAAAGCATTACCCTAATAAACTCGTGGCCTTTGAGCGTTATGGTAGCCCAAATGTGTTTCAAAACTTTCAGCCACATTTAACCCTACTTGCAAATGAGCAAAACCCTACATTGGCTGCGTTTAATAAAGTCATGCAAGCTGAGCCACCGCAAGCACAAGGTGAAATAATTGGGATTGGAATTGGAATTTCTGATCAGTTTGGGCAACAAAAACAGGTCATCGCTAAGTACTTCTTTGATACCAAATAAATAATTAATAATGGGAGCTAATTACACATTTATTAACTTAAATGGTTTATGGATTTGTGGTTAGCTTATCGCTTAAATGCTTTTTAAGTATGCGGGTATTGCGCGTATTTGCTTTGAACATGGCATCAAAAATATCTCCAAAAAATGGAATAAGCCCACCTACAAAATCAACTAACATGTTTAAAATAATCCGGCTTTTTACTCGCTTACCAACACCCAATCGCTGCGCTTCAATTAGTACATACCCAGATAAAATAAGCCCGGCTAAATCGCCTACCACTGGCAATAGCCCAATCAATGATTCGACACCGAAACTAAATTTAGTAAACGGAATACCAATGCTGCTGTCGGTAAAGCGGCTAAACTCTTCAAGCCGTTTTATGGTGGCTTTATATTCAGCTTGTGTAACGTGAGATTGATTATTTTTTTGCATAATAACTGCTCTTTATTTTTAGGTGCGCTAAGCACATGGAAATTATTGAGCGGCAATAAAGACGTATAGCCTGTACATAATAAACGCGCTAGTGCGCGTTTATTATTAATTTATAGTAAAGCGCGCTTAAATAGCGCCTTTAATTGGCCCATGCTCATGATGAACATGCGGGTTTTGACCGCGTTGACGTAGTAAATGATCCATTAAAGTAATGGCCATCATCGCCTCGGCAATCGGGATTGCACGAATGCCAACACATGGGTCGTGACGGCCTTTAGTGATCATTTCCACCGCTTCGTTTTCAGTGTTAATACTGTTGCCTGGAATGGTAATACTCGATGTCGGTTTGAGTGCAATTGACGCGATAATATCTTGCCCTGTAGAGATACCTGCAAGCACCCCACCGGCATGATTTGAGGTAAAACCATCAGGGGTTAACTCATCACGGTGCTCTGAGCCTTTTTGCTCAACCACATCAAAGCCATCGCCAATTTCAACGCCTTTTACAGCGTTGATACTCATTAATGAATGGGCAAGTTCGGCATCTAGCCTATCAAATACCGGCTCACCTAAACCAACTGGCACATTTTTAGCCACTACTTTTACTTTGGCACCCACTGAATCACCTTGCTTTTTAAGCTCGCGCATATATTCATCGAGTGCTTCAAGCTTGCTAACGTCTGGGAAAAAGAATAAGTTATTTTCCACCTCATCCCAATCGTAATTTTCGGCTTTAATTGGCCCTAATTGGCTCAAACACGCACGTACTTCAATACCATGAAATTGCTTTAAATACTTTTTAGCAATAGCGCCTGCGGCAACCCGAATAGCGGTTTCGCGCGCAGATGAACGGCCACCACCACGGTAATCGCGAAGGCCGTATTTGTGCCAGTAGGTATAGTCACCGTGGCCTGGGCGAAATACATCTTTAATTTTGCCATAATCTTGTGAACGTTGATCGGTATTTTCAATTAATAAACCAATGCTGGTACCAGTGGTTTTACCTTCAAAAACGCCCGCTAAAATTTTGATTTGGTCGCTCTCACGGCGCTGCGTGGTATAGCGACTTTGCCCAGGTTTGCGTCTGTCTAAATCGTGTTGTATGTCGGCCTCAGTGATTTCAAGGCCTGCGGGCGTGCCATCTACTACGCCGCCTAATGCAACGCCGTGGCTTTCGCCAAAGGTGGACACTTTAAATAACTGCCCTATGCTATTACCTGCCATTAACTTTCCTCATTCCTAATGACTTATAGCCGAGGATTAACTCGGCTATTGTTTTGCCCAGCCATTTCGGATGAATGGCTAGTACTAATTATTACTGTGCAAAGTAGGCATCTAGTTGTTGTTTGCTAATAACAAACACCCCTAATCCGCCTTGTTCAAACTCAATCCATTCAAATGGTGCGCCTGGATACAGTGCATCCATATGTACCATAGAGTTACCTACTTCGACAAATAACAAACCGTTATCTGTTAGATGCTCACTAGCTTGATCTAAAATAGTACGTGTTACATCAAGACCATCGTGTCCCGATGCTAATCCTAGCTCTGGTTCATGGTGAAATTCACGTGGTAAATCAGCCATATCTTCAGCATCAACGTACGGTGGGTTTGCTACGATTAAGTCGTATTTTTGCCCAGGTACACCACTGAATACGTCAGACTGAATCGGTAATACGCGGTCACTTAGTTGATAGTCAGTGATATTAATATCAGCCACTTCAAGCGCTTCATAGGATATATCAACCGCATCAACTTGCGCATTCTCGAACGCTTGTGCCAAGGCAATAGCAATACAACCTGAGCCTGTACATAAATCTAAAATACGCCCTACTGACTCTGGTTTTTCTAACCAAGGGGTGAAGCGATTATTAATAAGCTCAGCAAAAGGCGAGCGAGGAATTAATACGCGTTCATCCACATAAAATGGCATGTTAGCAAACCATGCAATGTTGGTAAGGTAAGGTACTGGGGTAAAATCGTTAATGCGCTCGGCAATTAAGCCCGCTAAACGATTTTTTTCAGTACTGGTTAAACGCGCATGCATCAGCTCTTTGGGTGCATCGATAGGCAAACTAAGCGCTGGTAATAACAAACTTACCGCTTCATCCCATGCGTTATCGGTGCCATGACCAAAGAAAATACCGCTACTTGCAAATTGACTAGTTGTCCAACGAAGCCAATCGTGTAAGGTTGAAAGTTCTGCAACAGCTTCATCTAGGGTTGCTTCTTCTATTAGTAATTCACTCATCAGTATTATCTGCCTGCTACTTTCAAAAAAAATAAACTCAATCGGGGTGCATCATTGGCCCCATGATTGCCCTATTGTATACCCAAGCCACCTCTAGGTGCGAGCGCAGTTAGTGTTAAAAGCGATTTAGGTAAGGCTTTGATTGCAAATAATAGTCACTCTATTGTTCAAATCAATAACGCAGTATAAATCGCTTTTAAACTAACCTTAATGGCGCTGTACTATGCACCTCAAAGCTGCTTGGGTATCACACCTTTTTACTCGATTTTTACCGCTTTTTTGTTTAGACTGCCGCTATGAAAAAAGATCCCCACTCAAACAGCCTAATTAGTCCTGACGACATTGACTTGTTTCGTCAAAGTATCAGTGGTGCGCGTGTATTTAAACAAGACACTCACCGTTTTAGCAATAAACCTAAAGTGTCACAAGCGAAGCAATTTGCCCAGCAAAAAAAGCAACAACAGTCAGAATTTTTCTTTTCTGATGAATATGTGCCCGATATAGACACACATGGTACCGTTAATTATGTGCAACAGGGTCAGGATCGTTTTTTAGCCAAACAACTTCGTCGAGGGGATTTTATTCCTGATTTAACCCTCGACCTGCATGGCTTGAATAAAGAGATAGCCAAAGATGAACTCGCAGGGCTTATTCATGAGTGTAAAAAAAAGCATTACTATTGTGCCTGTGTTGTACACGGAATTGGCGGCCATATCCTCAGGCATAAAGTACCGCAATATTTAGTGCAACACCCCGATGTAATTGCTATGCACCAAGCTCCGCTTGAGTATGGCGGTAAAGGGGCGGTACTCATATTAATTAACTTACCGCAAAGTGATGAGTTTAGACGCTGAGCACTAGAGCCAATCAATAAGAGTCTTTTTTAGTGCATATATTTTCGATTATATTTCCGCTTATTTTTATTGTGTTATGCGGCTACATAGCAAGCCGAAGTCAGTTTTTAGAACGCATTCATATAACAGGGCTCAGTAAATTTACTTTTTACATTAGTGTACCCAGTTTTTTATTTTTAAATATGGCCCAGGCAGACTTAAAAACCAGCGTGAGCTTGAATGGCTTTTTAAGCTTTTATATTCCCGTTATTTTAATTTATTTTTTTGCGCTCATTATTGACCGCTACACTCTCTCTAAACATCCTCAATATGAACGTCACAGTGTATTTGCCCTTGGCAGTAGTTATTCAAATACCGTATTGGTGGGCTTGCCCATTATCATAGCCGCCATGGGTGAGCAAATGATGGGCATTATTTTTATGATCATCACCTTTCATAGCGCGCTATTGTTCACCCTTACCTTTTTAATTAGTGCAAACAGTGCCAGTCATGCGTTTTCTTGGTCAACATTTGCCAAAAATATGCTACTCAACCCTGTCGTATTGAGTATTAGCACGGGTTTGTTGGTAAATTTAGCAGGGATTACTTTATTTGCTGATTTAACTAATGGCATAGCGCTTTTAGCTAAACCTGCCATTGCCTGTGCGTTATTTGTTTTAGGCGCAAACTTAGCTTTTTATAAAATTAGCGATAACTGGCAAGCGGCAGCTATTGCCAGCCTGTTAAAGCTAGTTATATTGCCCGCCTTAGTATTAGTGTTAGGCACACACGTATTTGCTATTAATGAGTCACTCTTAAAAGTACTCGTATTATTGAGCGCATCGCCCTTGGGAGTTAATGCGTACTTAATTGCATGCCAAATAAAACAACATCAAGATACGTTAGCCAGTGCGGTTGTTTTATCGACAGTTTTGAGTGTGGTGAGTTTTAGTATGTGGTTAACAATTCTACTGTAGACAAATACCTAAAAGTAGTGGCATTTATCTAACAGAAAGTGGCTTAGCTAAATGCTCGTTTACACGCTATGCATCTACATTCGCTGGTGCATTGATGGTGATATAATCACTTTTATGGCGAGTTTCATCATAACTAATTTGTGCAACAGCGCCGGTATTAAAAATAGGCATGTGCCCAGCACACAACTGATCAACCAAATAGCTCACCATAGGCATATGGGCAACCACAAGCCAAGTATCGCATTCCGGATGAAGCGCGATTAACGTTTCTAAATAATCTGCAGCAACCTGCGGGTTACCTTCAGGAATAATATCTTGGCAGGTCTCTTCAAATAAAAAGGTATTATTTTTTTTAACACCCTCAGCTGTTTGCTGCGCTCTTACATAAGGACTCACTAATAACCCCGTTGGAGCATGCTTTTTTTGTAACCACAGCCCCATTTTTTCTACCTGCTGATGGCCCAAAGGAGTCAAATTTCTACTGACATCATCAGAGTGCATCGGTATTGCTTCACCATGACGCATTATCAAGATTGTTTTCATAAAAAATCAACCAATTAAAGAATATAAAACAGTAGCCAGTTTGCTCGAATTTCCGCTATATTAATAACTCAAACCTATTTATTTTCTTAAAATAGTTCTTTCATGATGTTCAGGTAAATAGCATTGCATTCCTGAAGTTATCATCTGTTGTTAACAATTATACGTTTAGTTTCAGGAGCATCATTTGAAAATCAGCACCAATGATAACAGAGCTTACCGCACACTAACACTGGACAATGGTCTAAAAGTACTTTTAGTGCACGATCAAGACTCAGCAAAAGCTGCCGCATCCATGGCTGTTAACGCTGGTCACTTTGATGATCCACTTGATAGACAAGGCCTAGCGCACTTTTTAGAGCATATGTTGTTTTTAGGCACTGACCTTTATCCTGAATCAGGAAGTTTTAATAATTTTGTCTCGCAGTCTGGTGGCAATACCAACGCGTGGACTGGCACAGAGCATACCTGCTATTTCTTTGATATTAATAACCATCATATTGAAACAGCATTAGCGCAATTTAGCCGGTTTTTTATAGCGCCTACACTAAACCCAGCAGAAACAGAAAAAGAACGTAATGCTATTGAGGCTGAGTTTAAATTAAAAATTAAAGACGATGGCCGTCGAATTTATCAAGTGCATAAAGAAACGGTTAACCCTGCACACCCATTTGCTAAATTTTCCGTAGGCAACTTACAAACGTTAGCAGATAGAAAGCGCTGTATTAGTGATGAATTACGTGACTTTTTTAATCAGCATTACCAAGCTCAGTGGATGACTTTAGTGATTTGTGCCAATGAGTCATTAGATACACTTGAGGCATGGGCAACCCAGTATTTTTCCCAGATAAAGGGAGATAAACACCAATTAAAGCCACCTATAGAAGCGCCGCTTTATCGCAGCCAAGACTTGGGTAAGTTGCTTCATATTGAGCCACACAAACATGTACAAAAGCTGATTATTAGCTTTGCCATGCCAAACATTGACGATTTTTATCGTCATAAAACGGTCAGCTTTATTGCGCACTTACTAGGTTATGAAGGGCAAGGCTCGTTGTATTCTGTGCTTAAAGAGCAAGGTTGGATCAATGCCCTCTCTGCAGGTGGCGGAATTAATGGCAGTAATTTTAAAGACTTTAATATTAGTATGGCGCTGACCGATGAAGGCATTGAATACTACGAAGATATTATTGAAATGGTGTTTGAATACATTTGTTTAATTAATAACAACACCAGCAAATTACCTCGCCTATATCAAGATAAGCAAAAACTATTACAAATCGCATTTGATAACCAAGAAAAGTCTCGCCTAATTGATTGGGTCAGTAATTTAAGTATTAACATGCAACATTACGATGAAGTTAATTACTTACAGGGTGACTATTTAATGGAGGGCTTTAAAGCCAGCACGCATGAAATGGCTATGCAGTGGTTAACTCCGCACAACATGCGTTTAGTGCTTATTCATCCTGATGTAGAGCCTGAACACACAGCTGCTTGGTATAACACCCCCTATAAAATTGAAAAATTGTCGCTACATTGGCTCGAAGCACTTGCACAGATTAGCCAGCCACAAAGTGAAATGCTATTGCCCACGGCTAATCCTTATTTAGCTAAAGATGTCATTTTATATCCGGTTGAATCACAGCAACGACATCCAATATTACTGGTAAAAGAAGCAGGCTTTGACTTTTGGTTTAAACAAGACGCCACCTTTAGAGTCGCCAAAGGGCATTTTTATTTAGCCATGGACTCTGACTTTGCAGTAAAAGATGTGAAACATATGGCACTGACGCGGTTATTTTCAGATTTATTCATGGACAGTGTTGGCGAACAGTTTTACCCAGCGGAACTTGCGGGCTTAAGTTATCACTTAACCTCTCATCAAGGTGGCTTAACGCTTCACACTGCGGGGCTTTCTTCAAGCCAACTCGAATTAGTCGATCAGCTGATTGATGCACTATTTAACGTAAAAATTTGTGCCAAACGCTTTGCAGAATATAAAAAGCAATTAGTTAGACACTGGCGTAATAGCAATCAAAACAAACCCGTTAGTGAGCTATTTAGTATTTTAGGCGCTAAAATAATGCCGTGGAATCCTCAGCCTGACGAGTTAGCAAATGCACTCAAAGACACCTGTTTCCATCAGTTTAATGAATTTAGACAAGCGTTTTTTAATGCCCTTCATGTTGAGTCTTTTTTACATGGTAATTGGCAGCAAAATGATGCGCTTGAGTTTCAAAAGAAGGTCGCCCAGCACCTTAAAAAATCAGCCGTTATCGACGATTTAAAGCGCCCACTTTATGAAATTACTAAAGTGACCCGCTACGAGCTTGAACTTGCCTGCAGCGATAATGCCATGGTGATTTACTACCAAGCACAAAGCGATGACGTTATTGAAAAAGTGAAAATGATGGCGCTAAATCATTTAATTAATCAAGATTACTTTAATGAACTCAGAACCACGCAACAACTCGGTTATTTAGTAGGCGCAGGATACGCTCCTTTTAATACCCGTGCTGGTATTGCCTTTTATATACAATCACCAAAATTTGAGCCCACCACGTTACTGCACAGGCATAATTTATTTATTAGCCAGTATTTAGCAACAATTAATGAACTAACAGAACAAGACTGGCTGCAACAAAAACATGGATTAACAACCCATATTGCTGAAAAAGACAAAAATTTGCGTTTACGTTCACAACGTTTATGGCTTGCTATAGGTAATGGCGATCATCGGTTTAATATGCAGCAACGCCTGCTGGATTCTTTAAACGCATTAACGCTTGAAGATTTAAAAGCCTACGCCGCTGAAATTTTTAATGCAGATCGCCCAAGATATGAGCTTTTAAGTGCCAAATCTGTGAATTTGTCTGAGAAACTACCACTTTATTCGCATTCTCTTTGACTCTTGCTCGCGCTTGATTTAGATTGTCTTTTGTTAATAAGAAGTAAGACAATGAAAAAAATAAAAATAATAAAATACATTCTATTGTTGGCCTCTTTGGCCACAGCCTACTCAGCGAGTGCATTCGAGTCATCGTTTAACTTGAATTTAAATGCGTTGGTCGTGAGCGTGTGCGCAATAATGTCGTTAGTTGTGGTTTATTTGTTAACGATTGTTCACTCACTCAAGCGTTCACACTCTCAATTACAGCTTTCTGAAAAACGATTAAAAAGTACCGTAGAAGGCAGTGGTGATACTCTATGGGATTGGAATATCAAAACCGGTAAAGTTATTCGTATCAATGACAAATACGTGATGAATAGTAATAACCTAGTAGAATTTCCACCGAATAAAAGCTTGATCCACCCCCGCGATTTAACCCATGTTGATTACCTACTAAAAAAACACTTTGCCGAAGAAAGTACTTTTTTTGAAGCAACTTATCGTATTAAAGACAGCTTTGGTAAATGGCACTGGGTGCTCGACCGCGGAAAAATCATTGAAAAAGACGCTAACCTAAGCCCACTGCGAATGACTGGCACAGTCAGAGATATCTCGCAGTTAAAATCAACGGAAGATCGACTTAACTTATTTGCAAAATGTGTTGAGTCACTCACTGATGCGCTGGCCATTTATGATAAAGACTTTAGGCTTGTGGATATTAATCCCAGCTTTTTAACTTTGTTTGGCGGCGTACGCGAGCAATACCTAAAGAAAGAGTTTCATTTAGCCGGTTACGACAAAAGCTATATAGAATCCATAAAAAATACCGTTAGAAAGCACGAACATATTCAAGAAGAAGTAAAGCTTCGCAATAGCGATCATGCTCTGCTGCCATTTGAAATTTCAATAGATGAAATTAAAAACGCACAAAATCAAATAACCAATTATGTGGTGGTGTATTCAGATTTAACCGAACGTAAAAAAACCGAATCTGAACTGAATAATTTATCAAACCGAGATCGCACCACCAGCTTACCTAACCGTAATTTGTTTTTTTCTGACTTACAAAAACTCGCAAAGCAGCACTCTCATCATGCATTACTCGTATTTGATTTAGATAACTTTAAAAAGATAAACGACTCATTAGGCCATCAATTAGGTGATAGTTTACTGGCAAAGCTTGCTATGCGTTTAAATAAGCTCACCCGTGAAAATGACGTATTTTATCGCCTTGGCGGCGATGAATTTGCGCTAGTTATGTCAAACACCAACGATATTCTCACTATCACTCGCATGGCTAAACAGTTTTTGGCGGCCATAGCTACACCATTTAAAATGGCAGGCCATGAACTTGCTATCACCTCAAGCGTTGGTATAGTGTTGTTCCCCGAAGATGGTAACACCCCCGAAATACTATTAAAGAACGCCGATACTGCGATGTATCATGCTAAAAAGAAAGGCAATAGCTACCTGTTCTTTAATGACACCATGAACCGCCAAGCAGTAAAACGACTGCAAATAGAAAACCTAATGCGCTTTGGCTTAAAAGAAGATCATTTTGAGGTGTATTACCAGCCTAAAATGAATATTCGTACTGGTAAGCTTGCTGGAATGGAAGCGTTGGTACGTTTTATTACCCCGAAAAAGGGGGTTATTAGCCCAGGGGTATTTATTCCAATTGCCGAAGAAACAGGGCAAATTATTGAAATTGGTGAAGTAGTTTTAAATAAAGCTTGTCGCGATGTAAAACAGTGGTTAGATGCAGGCTTATTTAATGCCCGTGTTGCTGTTAACTTATCAGCAAAACAATTTAGCCTACCCGATCTAACCTCGCGCATAGATGTGATTTTACAAAAAAATGAACTGCCTTCGTACTTTTTAGAGCTTGAGATAACTGAAGGCACCGTAATGGACGACCCACAAGAAGCCATTGCGATTATGCGCTCTTTAAGTGCCCGTGGAATTCACTTAGCAATGGATGACTTTGGTACCGGCTATTCATCACTTGCGTATTTAAAGCAGTTTCCACTCAATACGCTTAAGGTAGATAAAGCCTTTATCGATGATATGAAGACTGAACGTGGCCGCAATATGGTGGACTCTATCGTCACTATTGCGCATAACCTTGATTTGCATGTAGTTGCCGAAGGGGTGGAGCAAGCGTCGCAAATAAGCATACTTGAAGAGCTAAACTGTGAAACACTGCAGGGTTATTACTACTCTAAACCACTCTCAAAAGATGAATTTACTGCGTTTTTAAAACAACAACAAAGCCAATCAAAACTCAGTTTAATTAGAGCGACCAGTTAAGCACGCCATAGACATGCATTTACACCTATATTGCGTATCAATGCACGTCGATAATGCATATTAAACAAGCACCAAGCAACAGGACCAAACACGCCACCTAAAAATAACCAGCGTTTAACAGGCATGCCCTTTTTAATGGTTTCTAAATACATAAGCGCTATAAATACACCGCTAAGCAAAATAAATAACACCACCACCTCAACCAGCTCAAAAATAAGGCGCGTATAATAACGTTAAATTGGCTAAATTTGAAGCAACGCATGCTGCTAATCAGCAATAATGCTTAATCAATTTGAGGGGCAAATCAGACACAAAAAAGCCGAGCAACTTAAATACTCGGCTAATCATCATAGATTTATAGCGGCTTACTTGTCAGCACGGCCCATAAACTTATGCTCTGCAGTATTAATACGGATGCGATCGCCCGTAGAAATATGCTCTGGCACTTGAATAGTTAAGCCGGTTGATAAACGAGCAGGCTTTGAACGCGCGCTAGCTGAAGCACCTTTAATTGAAGGGTCGGTTTCCTCAACTACAAGCTCAACACTTGAAGGAAGATCAAGCCCAACTGGCGCACCATCAATCACAATAACATGCACGCCTTGGGTCTCTTCGTTAACAAACTGAATCTCTTCAGCTATCGCGTCTTTAGCCAAGTTGTAAGGCGTGTAGTCTTCATTATCCATAAAGACATACTCATCGCCATCAATGTACGACAGCATCGCTTCACGACGGGTTAAATCCGCAAGGTTAAGCATGTCGCTGTCTTTAAATGTTTCGTCAACTTTGCTACCCGTGACCACATCGTATAAACGCATACGGTATAAACTACCACCGGCACGACCTTGTGGTACAGAACGTACGATATCTTTTACTACTAATACACGGCCATTAAAGTCAATAGCCGTCCCTTTTTTAACATCACTTGCCTTTGGCATGGGTGAATTCCTATTGTTTTTTTGATTGCGAGAAACATACCACGAAACTGATTTTGTTCAACAATAAAGTGATATGATTAGCTTCTTACTTCGTACTGACTCATAAATCTGTAATTTAGACTTAAACTCGTGTTATCTAGTGGCAAAAAGCTGCTATGGTTAAGTTATCGATTATGACCTCAAGGAATGGCTCATGAACCAACAAACTGTACATACCTATTTAATGAACAAGCCGTTAGTTAAACTAACCCAGCCTTTTGCTAAAGATGTTGATGTGTATAAAGTAAATCATAAAATGTTTGCCACTCTTGCACTTAGCAATGAGGGTGAAACTGACGAAAATGGCGAACCTATTTGGTGGCTAAACTTAAAGTGCGATCCTGATGAGGCGCAATCATTACGAGATATTTTCCCTGCCGTTATTCCAGGTTATCATATGAATAAACGCCTTTGGAATACCGTGATTTTAGATGGCTCAGTACCACAGGGTGAAATTGAGCGTATGATTGATAACTCGTTTAATTTGGTGGTCGACAACATGCCTGATAAAGATAAAAAGGCCATTGAAGCGTTACTGTAAATAAGCGTCCAGACGCAACTTTTACCAATTCGATTAATTAAGTATTATTGTTGATTATCCAACACAAAAAAGCCGCATAATTTGCGGCTTTTTTACGTTAACTTAAAACATTAATCTTTCTGTTCAGTCGTCTCATTTGGAGTATCTGTTGATTTATCATCACCTTGCACTAACTCCACTTCAGCTTTATTAGCGGCTGTTGTGTAAAACTTATCGCCCTTGTCAGCCATTGTAAGTAAAGTATCACAAGGTGTAAAAATAGCGTTGCTGTTAGCCAGAGTAGACATATCAGAGCTTATTTTACCTGCGCCTAATTTATCCATGTAGCTAAACGGGCCACCTAAGAACGGTGGGAAACCAATACCAAAAATAGCACCAATATCACCATCACGTGGGCTGGCAATAATACCGTCATCTAAACAGCGAACGGCCTCATTAAGCATTTGTGAGATACAACGCTTAGCAATTTCGTTTTTATTTAAACGTGGAGCTGGGGTTACACCTAGTAGCTCATAGACTGACTCATCAACCTTTTTGCCTTTCTTGTCGTATTCATAAAAACCACGACCCGTTTTACGGCCTAAGCGTTTGGAATCAATCATGCGCGAGAAAGCATCTGGGCCTTTAAAACGCTCACCGAGTTCTTTTTCAAGAATTGGCGCGATTTTAGAACCAATATCAATACCCACTTCGTCCAGGAGTGCCAACGGTCCAACTGGAAAACCAAACTCAACTAAGGCTGCGTCAATTTTTTCAATTGGCTCACCGGCAAGCATTAAGTTTGCCGCCTCATTCAGGTATGGCGCTAAAATACGGTTAACATAAAAACCAGCCATATCTTTTACCACAATTGGCGTTTTACCTTGCTTACGCGCAAAGTTAACTACACGAGCAATCGTTTCTTTTGAGGTGCCTTCGTGAGGAATAATTTCTACCAGTGGCATTTTCTCTACTGGTGAGAAATAATGTAAACCAATTACATTTTCAGGACGCGCTGCTTTAGCTGCAATTTGCGAAATAGGTAATGACGAAGTATTACTTGCGAAAATAGTATTCGCTTGGCAATGCTGCTCTACATCAGCAACCATACCTTGCTTAAGCTCTAAATCTTCAAATACGGCTTCTATCACTAAATCTATGTGTTTAAAACCGCTGTAATCGGTAGTGCCGGTAATGCGGTTCATCGTTAACTGCATATCGGCTTTAGACATAATACGGCGTTTAAGACGCTTATCTAAAATTTTGTATGTGTAGTTCATGGCATTACTTATGCCCTGCTCTGCCACATCTTTAATACGGACCGGCAATTTAGCTTTGACCGCACTCACATGGGCAATACCTGCGCCCATTAAGCCACCACCTAACACGGCAGTTTTACTAATCGCGGGAGCATCATCATTGCGCCATTCTTTTTTCATTTCAGTGGTTGCAAAGAAAATACCGCGCAGCGCTTTAGACTCATCACTCATTACCAATGTGGCAAAACCTTCTGCTTCGGTTTTATACGCTTTCATTTCATCAAGCTCTACGCTTGCACGTACCGCTTTAATAATTGCAAGCGGCGCAGGGTAATGACCACCGGTTTTTTTAAGAACGTTTTCTTTAGCTTTTTTAAAGATAAAGTTACGACCAAATGGGTTTGACTCTAATAGCTGACTGATTTTATCTAGTTTAGGCTCTTTAGCTTGTGGCTTTTTCTTCGCCGCAAACTCTTTAGCCACTTTTAACAGTACGCTTTGTGGTACACAATCATCCAATACACCGGCTTTTTTAGCTTGTTTAGGACGAATTTGTTTTCCGGTTAGCATCCACTCAAGGGCTTTTTGAATGCCCACGATTTTAGTTAAGCGCTGTGTACCACCACCGCCAGGTAATAAACCTAGTTGTACTTCTGGTAAACCAATTCTAGTTAAATCGCTATCTGTACCTACGCGGTAATCACAGGCTAAAGCAAATTCTAAACCGCCACCAAGCGCTGCGCCATGTATAGCACTAACTGTGGTGTACGGAAGCTTTTTCATATCAAAAAATGCTTGATGGCATAATTCGCTAATAGCTAATGCATCTTCACGCTTTTGCACGCTGTCTAGCATTTTAACATCGGCACCAGCAATAAAGTTATCGCTTTTACCACTAATAAATACCATACCTTTAACTGCGTGCTCTTTAGCTTGTGCTAATAATGCTTTTAAATCATCAGCAAAGCTATCTCGCAGGGTATTCATTTTCTCACCCGGCACATCAATGGTCACTACGGCTATTTTGTTATCATCAACCGTTAAATTAAATACTGAATCTGTCATTACGCACTCTCCAATACAAAGGCTGCACCTAAACCACCCGCAGCACAGGCAGTCGTTAACGCTAAACCACCGCCACGACGCTTAAGCTCGTATAAACTTTGTGTAATTAAACGCGCGCCGGTTGCCGCAAATGGATGACCATATGCAAGCGAGCCGCCGTTCACGTTAAACTTATCCATGTTAATTTCACCTATGGCTTTATTACGCCCTAAGTGCTCTTGTGCAAATTTATCTGAAGCAAACATTTTCATATTCGCTAAGGTTTGCGATGCAAACGCTTCATGCATTTCAATTAGATCTAAATCGGCTAACGTAATACCTGCTCTATCAAGTGCGATAGGCGTTGAGTGAGCCGGCCCCATTAGCATGTCTTTTTCTACGCCAATGGCTGAGAACGCAAAACTGCGCACATAACCTAAAATTTCATAACCCAATGCTTTGGCTTTGCTTTCGCTCATCATTAACACTGCGGCTGCGCCATCGGTTAATGGGGTTGCATTGGCTGCAGTGACTGAGCCGTGTTGACGGTCAAATACCGGCTTAAGCTTGGCATAACCTTCAACCGTTGAGTTTTTACGAATATTGTTATCTTCTTCAATAAAGCTTTTATAAGGCGGTAAATGAGCCGTCATTACTTCATCTTTAAGCTTGCCATCAGCCCAGGCTTGAGTTGCCAGTGAGTGAGAACGATGCGCTAAGGCATCTTGATCTTCACGGCTAATGTTATGGGTTTTAGCCATTTGCTCGGCTGTTTGTCCCATTGATAAACCCGTTGAGTACTCAGCAACCGCTGGCGGCACTGGCAATAAATCTTTTAAACGTAGTTTTGAGAATATTTTTAAACGCTGACCAAGCGTACGTGCTTTGTTTAAATCAACTAAGCTACCCGCTAATTTTTTACTTACACCAATTGGCAATACAGATGATGAATCGGCACCACCGGCAATACCTACGCTCACAGAGCCTGCCATAATTGATTCGGCAACGTTTGCTATCGCTTGAAAACTCGTCGCACAAGCACGCGATACAGAGTACGCATCAACCGATACTGGCATCCCAGTACCCAATACAATTTCACGCGCAATATTTGGCGCTTCTGGCATTTGTACTACTTGCCCAAAAACCAATTGATCGATTTCTGACTTGTCGAAATTTAATCGCTCAAGCATTTCATTAACTACTAGCTTACCCATATCCAATGCTGGTACATGGTGGAACGCAGTCGCTTGCTTAGCAAAAGGAGTACGTAAGCCGCTTACGATGGCAATACGGTCGCCTTTTGGTGTTTTAAGTATGTTTTGCTCAGACATTTATTATTCTCTCCCGCTGACAGGTCAGACCTGTATATTTTCTCCGATTCTAAACAACCCGTGTGATAAAGCCAATAGATAAAGGTAAATTAATACAAAAGCGCCATTGTAAATCACTACATACATTGTATGAGGGTAATACAATAGGCTTTTTTAGCTGGTTTTACAAAGTTTTATGTTAGGCTAAAAAATCGTTAAAAAATAACGAACTATTTTTAAAAAATCAGTCTAACTCTTGAGTTATCCACTTATAAACCTTATAACTAGCTCAGTATTTGTTACCTAACCAATTTAGGTATTATTTAAGCTGACGAGGACAGTCCACTTATTATGGCAGCTAACGCATTTTCACAATTAAAAACGTATTTAGACACCCAAATTATTGGCCAGCCTGCGCTCACTCAAGCACTATTAATTGCTATTTTAGCCGATGGTCATTTATTAGTTGAAGGCCCACCTGGGCTTGCAAAAACACGCGCTGTTAATGCCTTAGCAAAAGGTATTGAAGGCTCGTTTCAGCGTGTTCAGTTTACCCCAGATTTATTACCAGCCGATGTGACCGGCACCGATATTTATCGCCAACAAACCAGTGAGTTTGTGTTTGAAAAAGGCCCTTTATTTCATAATCTCATTTTAGCGGACGAAATAAACCGAGCACCAGCAAAAGTACAATCGGCATTATTAGAAGCAATGGCCGAGCGCCAAGTCACGGTAGGCAAAAACACCTATCCACTCAGTGACCTGTTTTTAGTGATGGCAACACAAAATCCGCTTGAGCAAGAAGGTACTTACCCGCTACCAGAAGCGCAATTAGACCGTTTTTTAATGCACCTAAGTATTAATTACCCAGGTGCTGAGCATGAGCTTGATATTTTACGTTTGACCCGTGGTGAAGCACTTAATGATGAAGCCCCAGTGCTTGAGCAAATTTCACAACCCGATTTGTTTGCTGCGCGAAAAGCAATTTTAGGTCTGTATTTGGCCGAGCCATTAGAGCAGTACTTAGTTCAATTGATTATTGCTACTCGAGAAGGCGCAAACTTAGATGAGCAACTTGGCCGCTGGATTGAATACGGCGCAAGCCCTCGCGCTACTATCGCTCTTGATAAGTGTGCCCGCGCTCATGCGTGGTTAAGTGGTCGTGATTTTGTATCACCTGACGATATACAAGCTGTGGTACATAATGTATTGCGCCATCGCATTATTCTAAGTTACGAAGCACAAGCCGATGGTATTACAAAAGATCAGGTTATTAGCCGTATTGTTGAACTAGTCGCAGTACCTTAAGTTATGCAAACACACGTTGATTCTCAGGCATGGCTTAAATTAAGCCATAGCCATGGTGTTAATTTATCGCTTAAAGAGCTGATGTATTATAAAGCAAAAGCGCAACTGCTTGAGCTGGCACCTAAAGTTAGAATAAAAAACACCTTGGCGGGGCAATACCTTGCGCCCCACAAAGGCCGGGGTATGGAATTTGCCGAAGTGCGTCATTATCAAAACGGTGACGATATACGCTCTATTGATTGGCGCGTTACCGCGCGCACAGGCGAAACCCACACTAAACTTTTTCAAGAGGAAAAAGAGCGCCCGGTATTTGTGTTTACTGACTTTTCAAACTCAATGCTATTTGGCTCGCAATTACTGTTAAAATCGGTGCAAGCAGCACATATTAGCGCCTTAGTTGCGTGGTCAGCGTGTCAGCGTGGCGACAGAATTGGCGGTATTGTGTTTAATCAGCACTCGCATTTAGAGCTAAAACCCAGCGCTCGTGAAAAAGCGGTATTAAAACTATGCCATAATTTATGCGATGCGCATCAGCTGGCTCTTGAAAACATTGATAAGCCGGCCGCGAATAATTTTAGCGATAACCTCAAACGTTTAAATCACTTAGCTAAGCCCGGTAGTTTGGTTTATATCGTGTCTGATTTTAACGCCTTGGATGACGCCAGCTTTAAGCAACTTGAACTTTTAGCGCGTCATTGTGAACTGATTGGGTGTCATATTAGCGACCCCTTTGAACATCAATTACCTGCTTTTAAACAAACGGTAACCGTCAGTGCTAATAATCAGCAATTTGCCCTGCCCTTAATGGACAAGAGCTTTAGACAACGATTTGCCAAAAATGCCGAGCACGCATTTAGCGCACGCATTAATCGCTTAACAAAGTCTGGACTCACCCTATTATCATTTGATGCAGCCACTGCGCTGGAACTGCAATTAGTGAGAAAATAAATCATGCAAACCTCTCCACTTGATGGTCTACACGATATTATTGCTCCCACCCAAGTCGACTGGTGGCCACTCGCTCCTGCTTGGTGGGTTGTTATTGCAATTGCTGTGTGTTTATTGTGTAGCTTAATTGTCATAATTTATAAAAATTATCGCTTTAAAAAGCCAAAACGTGATGCCATTGCATTAGCTAATCAACAACAGTCAGCGCAGCAATTGCATGTCATTTTAAAGCGTTTAGTGATCACCTATTACGATCCGCGTTTGGCCGCGCAATCAACAACGCATTGGTGCAACACATTAAACCAACTTTCAGCTATTGGCTTTACAGAAGAAGAAATTTTAAGCCTATATAACGCTAATCAAACACAGGCAGCCCTCAGTGATAAATTTCGCCAAGCCATTAAACAATTTAAACTAAAGGAGCCGCTGCATGTTTGAATTTAGCTGGCCATGGCTGTTTTTATTACTGCCGCTGCCTTTAATATTGTTACTATTAAAACCCGCCGCCAATGATGCCAACACGCGTCTGCGCATCCCAAGTTTTGCATCACATAATTTAAGCAATCAAAGCATAGAGCCAAGTGCGCGTAAATTGAATATTATCGAGTGGTTGCTATGGTTATTATTAGTGACCGCATCAGCAAATCCAACGTGGTTAGATGAGCCCATATCGCTACCCAACGAAGGCCGCGATATAATGCTCGCTGTGGATTTATCGGGCTCAATGACAGAACAAGACATGGCTTACAATGGCCAATATGTTGACCGTTTAACCATGGTTAAAGCAGTGCTAAGTGACTTTATAGAGCAGCGCCAAGGCGACAGACTCGGCCTTATATTGTTTGGTGATACCGCTTTTTTACAAACCCCATTGACGCGTGATGTGAAAACCGTCATTAAAATGCTCTCTGAGGCGCAAATTGGTTTAGTAGGACGTGCCACGGCGATTGGTGACGCTTTAGGTTTATCGGTAAAACGCTTTGCCAGTAAAAAAGAAAGTAACCGTATTGTGGTGTTGCTTACAGATGGACAAAACACCGCAGGAAATTTAAACCCAGAAGATGCGCTGCTACTTGCCCGTGAAGAAGGTATAAAAGTGTACACCATCGGAGTCGGTTCAGATAACCCGCGCGGCTTTAGTTTATTTAATATGGGCTCTGGGGGCAGTAACCTAGATGAGGGCTTATTGAAAAAAATTGCTGAGCAAACAGGCGGTCTGTATTTTAGAGCAAAAGATGTCGCTGGCCTGCAACAGATTTACGCTGAGCTTGATAAGCTTGAACCAATTAGTGCCGATGAGCAAACCTTTCGCCCACAAACAGCCTTGTTCTATTATCCGTTATTACTGGCCATTTTACTCATAAGTGCAATGGCATTGATAAAAACGGTGCGCGCAATGAAGGAGCCAAACTAATGGATTTTGAATTTATTCGTCCTGCTATTTTATGGCTGTTATTCCCTGCCTCAGGGTTATTTTTTATCGCCTTACTAAAACATAAAAAAAACCAGTCAGCGCCGCTTATTGCGCCGCATTTGGCACCATTTGTAATGAGTGAATCAAACAATAAAGCTCGCCAGCCGCTGTGGCTGGTTGCGTTATTTTGCAATTTAGCAATTATATTTAGTGCAGGGCCAAGCTTTGAAGAGAAACAAGTACCCGTGTTTCAAAGTAAAAGTGCCCGCGTTATTGTCATGGATATGTCCTACTCTATGTATAGCACCGACATTGCTCCCAATCGATTAATGCAATCACGTTTTAAAGCCCTCGATATGGTTGAGCTATTTAAAGAAGGCGATACCGCGTTAGTGGCTTACGCAGGCACTGCCTATACCATTTCACCACTGACCAACGACGCTAAGACTCTTGCCAACCTTATTCCTAGTTTAAGCCCTGAAATTATGCCAGATAAAGGCTCAAACGTACTCGCTGGCTTAGATATGGCACAAGAGCTACTAAGCCAAGCCGGCTACCTCGATGGCGATATTATTTTGATCACCGATGGTATTGAGCAACAACAGCAAAGCGATGTAAGCCGTTTTACCAACAGTAGCCAATATCGACTTAATATTTACGGCGTAGGCACAGCGCAAGGAGCTCCTATAAAGTTACCTGAAGGCGGGTTTTTAAAAGATAATTATGGTCAAATTGTGGTGCCAACCCTCAATGCATCTTTACTTGAAGGACTTGCAAAAAATAGCGGTGGGCAGTTTGCCGATTATCAGCCAAGCAATAGCGATATTGCCGTTTTTTCACCGCAAGCAAACAGTGAGGTATTAAAAAGTGAAAAACCAAATTTAGCCTTATGGCGAATTGACGCCGGTATTTATGGTTTGCTTATTTTACTGCCTTTAGCTTTGTATTTATTTAGACGTTCTGCATTAGTTAGCGCAGTACTATTACTTAGCTTTTTACCTCAACAAAATGCGCATGCCGCAGAGCTGCCAACCCTGTTTAAAAATACGGATCAACGGGCATTAGAGGCATACAACAACAAAGAGTATCAACAAGCAGCCCAGGCTCGCTCAAGCGCTCTCAAAGGGGCTGCACTTTATCAGCAAGGGCAATTTGATGCTGCCTTAAATGAGTTTAGCCAAGATAAGTCAGCAACCGGTTATTATAACTATGGCAACGCCTTGGCTAAAGCAGGACAATTAGAGGCTGCCATTGACGCGTATAAACAAGCGCAAGTAAAGCAAGATAACTTTAGTGAAGCCGCTGAGAATCAAGCGCTTGTTGAGCAGTTACTGAATCAACAGCAAGACCAAGAAAATCAGCAAGGCAATGATTCGCAAAATCAAGATAAGCAAAGTCAAGATGATGCAGATAAATCAAAACAAGATCAGCAAAAAAATGGCGAGAAAAACAACGCAGATAAAAGCGAAGAGGACAGCCAAAATAGTGAGCAACAGCAATCAGATCAGTCCTCTGAACAATCAAAAGATGAACAACGCCAATCTGGTGAGCAATCAGACAAACAGAATGAGCCTGACATGCAAGCTCAGTCACAAAGCCAACAAAATGAAAATAAAGACGAGAATACACCGCAGCAAGATGAGCCGCAAAATCAACCTAATGAAATGAGTGAGCAACCGCCCTCTGATGAGCAAAAACAGCAGGCACAGCAACAAGCCATGCAGGCACAAGCCGCTGAGCTCACTAATGAAGAAAAAGAAAAAGCACAGCAACTAAATCAGTTATTAAGAAAAGTGCCCGACGATCCCGCTATTTTATTAAGAAACAAAATGCAATTAGAAGCCCAAAAAAGACAATATCAACGCCGTCCAACAGGAGTAGAAAAATCATGGTAATGCGATTATTTTGCTGTTTATTGCTATTAACTGCCATGCCATTAATGGCCGCCACCACTTTGGAGGCAAGCGTTGATAAAAACCCAGTATTAGCGGGTGAATTTTTTATGCTTAATATTAGCATTGATGATTCAATAAAAGGGCAACAACCCGACACCTCAGCATTATTAAAAGATTTTGTAGTCGGCCCTATGAGCTTAAGTAGCCGCACTAACATTATTAATGGCAGTATAAAAAAACAAACCTCTTGGTCTGTTAAACTAATGACCCGCAAGGCGGGTGAATACACCATTCCTAGTTTTAGTGTTGCAGGGCTAAACTCGCAACCAATTAGTTTATCGGTTAAAGAGCGCAGCAGCGACGCAGATAAAAATAACGATATATTTTTAAAAACCTCACTCTCAAACAACAGCTTATTTGTACAAGAGGCTGGCGTTTACACCATTAAGCTTTACTTAGCCAAAGAGCTTCTTGATGGCAGCTTAAGTGCGCCAAGTATGGAAGATGCCCAACTTACCCAACTCGGTAAACAAAGCGAAGATTATGAACTGGTTAACGGTAAACGTTATTTAGTGATCACCCGTAATTATTTAATTCAGCCCCAAAAAAGTGGCGCCTACACTATTGCAGCTCCCGTTTTTCAGGGGCGTATTCAGCAAAACTATCGCCAATTGGAAGTGTCAGCGCTTGGCGATGAGCAGCAAATTGAAATTAAACCTATCCCTGAAAACTATCAAGGAGACTGGTTACCCAGTGAACTGGTGAGCTTAACCGAGCAATGGCAACCAGAGGATAATACCGTTGAAGCCGGCACGCCAATAACACGCACTATTATGCTTACCGCCTTAGGGGTGACTAAAGAGCAGTTACCCGAAATTGATATGCCTACTATTAATGGTATTCGCAGCTACCCTGATGAAAAAGAAACCAATAATGCGGTACGTGATGGTCGAGTGGTATCACAGCAAAGCGCCTCATTTGCGCTATTGCCACAAACACCTGGCACTTACACATTGCCTGAAATTAGCTTGCCTTGGTATAACACCAAAATAAATCGAATTAGTTATGCGACCTTACCTGAGCGTACTATTACAGTAACACCCAGTACAACAGCGCCAGTGCAAACGCTTAATCCGCCAGCTGAAAACAACCTAAATAACACTATGGCAGAGTCAACGGAGCAAGCAGTTACAGTGCAACAGCAAACTGCCACACCACTGTGGCTAATTATTGTGGCCGCGCTTGGTTATGTTTTATGGATTGCGACGGTGATTTTTTACTTTATTAAACGCCCAGCTAAAGAAGTGCAACAAGCGGCTCAAACAACTAATAAAACAAATCAACAACCATCTTTAAAAGCCCTGCTGGTATTAGCTAAAAGCCATGACGAAAAAGCATTTTACGATGCGCTTAATCAGTATGCGCTAACCCTTACAGGTAAAAAGGTAGGGGCGCTATCCCATTTATGCGCTATGATAAACAACTCGCAGTTCACCGCGCAGATAAACAATTTACAAGCACAGTTGTACAGTAAGCAAACGGCTCGCGCCAATTTAGACGCTATAGTTAGCATGTTAAAGGCACATCAATCGCAAACAGCTAAGCCTTCATCACCTGCGTTAAAAGAGCTGTATTCTTGATCTCAATTGTATTTTGCTTTTTTGACTATAATAATTTTAACTAAAAAGTGCTTATGTTTGGAAATAAAAAATCGAATGATCGGGTCTTACTAAATATGGCTGAAAAACAACAACGCTACGAAGCCCTGGTTCACGTTTATCATAAGGAACTCTATCGCTTCGCTTACTGGTTATGTAACGATCCGAATATTGCAGATGACTTAGTGCAAGAAACCTTTTTACGTGCTTGGCGATCGCTTGACTCGTTACTCGATCAAAAAGCAGCTAAGCCATGGTTGCTAACAATTTTAAGACGCGAAAATGCGAGGCGCTTTGAGCGCAAGCAATTTGATTACAGTGATGTAGATAACGACACGCTAGTGGATCAAACCAGTCATTCTTTAGATGATGAAATGGAGCAAACCGTTATTCAACGGCAAATTTCGTTGTTGGCCGATGAATACAAAGAGCCGCTACTATTACAAGTGGTTATGGGCTGCTCTGGGGATGAAATTGCAGACATACTCGATTTAAACAAAAATACGGTTATGACACGTTTATTTCGAGCAAAAAATCAACTTAAAGAGGCACTAAGCCGTGATGATGAACAACTTAAAGGGGCATCAAAATAATGGATGAACTTGAGTTTCGTCGCCGCACGATTGCACAGCCAAACGAGCTAGACAAAGAACTACTGGAATTTGCAAACAGCAGTCCCGATAGACAACAATTTTTAAATGAAAACAAAACATTTGATAAGCAACTCAATGATGCGCTTGATATTCCTGTGCCTGACAACCTTGCTGAACGGATTATTTTAAACACCTCGTTAAAAGAAAAAGCCAGAAAAGATGAGCTTGAACAAAAAGACAACGTTATTGATTCACGCTCACGCTTTAAGTTTGACCGTGTATATTTGGCGTTCGCTGCTTCATTTGTGATTGCGGTAAGTGCGTTTATGTTTAGCACAGAGCAAAACTTGAATCATGCGGCTGGCGAGCATGCATTGGCGCATGTTTATCATGAACTTAACGCGTTAAATAAAAATCAACCTATCAGCTTACAAACAGTCAATGAAAAGCTGGCTTTACTTGGCGGTCAACTTAATGATTTACCTGGGAAAGTTACTTATGTTAACTTTTGCGATTTTCAAGGCGAGAAAGGCATCCATTTAGTGTTTGAATCGGACTTTGGCCCTATGACCGTGTTTATTGTCCCTAGTGATAACAAAGTCTTTGAAATTGGCTCGGGTGACTTTAGTGACTCTCGCTACGTAGGCCATATAAGCCGAGGAAAACAAGCTGATACTGTACTAATAGCAAGCCTAGGCTCACCGGTTGATATGTATAATGAACGTATTGCAGGCGCTATTCGCTGGCTGTAATACCAATTTGTATAAATATTTGAACAATTTAACGAGTTAAACTCCCTTATATCTAAGCAGATTGATATAAGGGGATGGGTATTACAAACAATAAAAAAACCGCAACGAGTGTGCGGTTTTTTTATTGCTAATAAGCTAAAACTTATTATTGGTTACTTACATACATCAGCAACAGCGTTAGCAAAGTAATCGATGTTTGCTTGACTAATTCCCGCTACGTTTACACGGCTAGAGCCCACAATATAAATACCGTAGTCTTTTTGTAGACGCTCGATTTGCTCTTTATTAATACCTAAGAAAGAGAACATACCGTGTTGGCGGTCTATAAATGAGAAGTCTTGAGCAATGTCTTTGGCTGCAAGGCTGTCTTTAATTAAACTACGTAAACCATTAATACGGTTACGCATTTCATCAAGTTCACTGTGCCATAACTGCGTTAACTCTGTGCTGCTTAAAATGGTGTTTACAATGTCTGCACCGTGCGCTGGCGGCATAGAATAAATGCTACGTACCACACTTAATAATACCGAGTTTGAAATATCAGCGGTTGCACTGTCTTTTGCAATAATTGAACACGCACCAATACGCTCACGGTATAAGCCAAAGTTTTTAGAACATGATGAACAAATGATCAACTCTTCAACCGCATTGGCTAAAATACGTAAACCATTGGCATCTTCTTCTAAAGAAGAACCAAAACCTTGGTATGCAATATCAATCAATGGCGTAAAGCCCACATCTTTTGCAAGTTCAGCAATAGTATTCCATTGTGTTTCGTTTAAATCCATACCACTTGGGTTGTGACAACATGCATGTAATAACACAACATCGCCCTTAGGCACCTGTGTTAATGTTTCAACCATTTCATCAAACAATAAATCTTTGTTTTCGTAGTCGTAGTATGGGTATTCTTTAACAGTTAAGCCTGCAGCTTTAAATAAGCTAATGTGGTTAGCCCACGTTGGGTTAGTAACCCATACAGTTGCGCCTGGGTTACAACGTACAATAAATTCTGCTGCAACACGAAGTGCGCCTGTACCACCAGGTGCTTGTGCTGTGCGTACGCGATTAGCTAATAATGCTGGGTGCTCACCAAGAAGAAGATTTTCCATTTGTTGACAGTAATCTAAGTTACCAGCAAGACCAATGTAAGATTTGCTCATTTCATTTTCTAAACGAAACGCTTCTGCTTTTTTTACTGACTTTAATACCGGGGTATTCCCCTGCTCGTCTTTATATACACCAACCCCTAAGTCAATCTTATTAGGGTTAGTATCTTGCTTATAGGCCGCCATAAGGCCAAGAATAGGGTCTGTTGGTAATGGTTTTAATACTGAGAACATTGACTATCTCTTCGTTATTTAGGGGTTAGCTGTTGCGCTAAGCTTAACATAAAAACTCTCTCGATTGACCAGTGTTATTTACACTAAAAAGTGAGGAATTTTAATACAGCATGCAATTAATAATGCGAGTGTCGCATTATCAAAAAAATCCGTGTTAAAGGCTTCGCCATCGATAATGCCAATGCACTGCTTTTGTGCATTAAATAGTGGTAAACAGGCCTCTGCTTTTACCTTAGGATCGCAGGTGTAATACTCACCACCCGCGGCTAAATATTGCTCAACATTATTAATGACACGTCCTTTACCACTGAGTGCCACTTGCACATTATTACTGCCGGTTGCAAATTCAGCGGTGAGCGGAAATAAAGGGCGACTCGGTGCACCAAAATAAGCGAGCTTTAATAACTGCTCGCCTTCAGGGGTGGCCGTATTTTGATAGATGCCATACCAATCTAACTGGGTGTTTTCGATTACATAGTCAACAATCAACTGAAGTTGCGCTAACTTTGCCGTTGTTTGCGTATTTTGGCTAACGTAATCGTTTAAATTAAACGGCTCATCTTGCAAGTAGCCGAATAAACTACATGCGCCACCTTCACCGAGTTCTGGAATTTGATACTGCCAACGCACGGCCGGTGCAGCATTGCTATTTAAGTACTGCTCAAGCTTTTCTAGCTCAGCATTAATTAACTGTTGCTCTACATTAAGCTGAGCTTGCTCTAAATAAGAATTTATCATTTGGCCATCCATACATCTATAATGCCGAAATAGTAGCATGGATATTTTTATAGCGCTAGCCAATTTAAAGCGCTTTTTAAAATCCTTAAGCACTTTTATTCATAAGCACTATTGCGGTACTTAAACAGAGGATGTTTATCTTTGCGGGATTAAAAGGTGTTCAGCTTAGGCGCAAAAATTACGCCTTTGCGTCACAAATTTGTTATTATTTAGCCCAATATTAGATTCAATCTTAGATAGGTTAATTATGAGTGATAATCACTTAGTGTATTCAACAGCAACAGGGCGAATTGACCAGCCAAAGCCAGAAAAAGAACTGGATGTAAAACTATTTAAAGACGGGTCTATTCGCATAGAGCGTCAAACCAAAGGTCGAAAAGGTAAAGGCGTAATGCTAGTTGTAGGATTAGATCCCCAACAGCACGATTTAAAAAAGTTAGCAAAAACAATAAAAAGTAAGATGGGCCAAGGTGGCGCAGTAAAAGAAGGAGTTATTGAAGTACAAGGTGATGATCGCGATAAGTTAAAGGCGATTTTAGAAGGATTAAAGTTTAAGGTAAAAATTGCGGGTGGTTAACCCGCAATTTTTGTTCTATTCAGGGACTTTTAACGCAGCTAATTGATCAAACAACACAGGGATATCGGCTTCGGCTACGGGCTTACTAAAGTAATAGCCTTGCACAATAAAACAATTATTGTTTTGTAAAAATTCAACTTGCTCTATTGTTTCAACCCCTTCAGCAACCACATCAAGCTTGAGCTTTTGTGCCATCGCAATAATCGCAGCGGTGATCTCCATATCATTATCATCTTCAGGGATATCTTTAACAAACGAGCGGTCAATTTTAAGAATATCAACAGGAAAACGTTTAAGGTAACTCAACGAAGAATAGCCCGTACCAAAATCGTCAATAGAAATTGAAATACCCAGCTTTTTCAATTGATGTAGCTGATCAATAGCCGCCTCAACATTACCCATTAGCATGCTCTCAGTCAGTTCAAGGTGCAGGCTTTTAGCATTAATTTGCGTCTCTATGATTATTTTTTTCAGCATAGGTACTAAGCTTGCGTCTTTAAACTGCCTTGCTGACAGGTTTATCGACATGTTGCTCGCTCTACCTTGTTGCTCTAGTCGTTTAGTGAACTCACATGCTTGTTGTAACACCCACTTACCAAGTTCCACAATTAAACCCGTTGCCTCAGCAATAGGAATAAATTTAGTAGGTGGAATGAATCCCTGCGTAGGATGGAACCAGCGAAGCAATGCTTCATATCCCACTACACTATTATCTCGACAATCAACTTGTGGCTGATAATGCAGTGTGAGTTGCTTTTCTTTAATTGCATGGCGCAACTCATTTTCAAGGAATAATCGCTCATTGGCGGCTGCATTTAGATCTTGGCTATAAAAGTGGAACGTATTACGCCCTTTCGCTTTTGCTTCATACATGGCTAAATCGGCATGTTTTAATAACTGATCTTCTTCTAAGCTATCAAATGGCGCCAAGGTAATACCAATACTGGCACTAACAATGACTTCGTTACTACCTAATTTTATTGGCTGATTTAACGTTTTTTGAATGGTGTCAGCGACTTCCGATGCTTCTTTTTGATGCTCAATACCACTGAGTAATACCGCAAACTCATCACCGCCTAAACGGGCTATAGTATCTTCTGCTCGTAAGCGCTGCTTTAAGCGTGTTGCCACTTCAACCAATAGTTGATCGCCTGCATCGTGACCTAAAGTATCGTTAATACGCTTAAATTCATCCAAATCAAAATAAAATAAAGCAAACGAGTAACGCCCTCTTTCAGCAAGCGCCATCGACTTTCTAAGCTGCATTCTAAAGAATGTACGATTAGCAAGCCCGGTTAATGTGTCGAAGTAAGCGAGCTGTTCCATTTTGCGTTGGCTTTCTTTTACAAATGAAATGTCTTGCGCTGAAGCAACGTAACTGGTGATTTTTCCACCATCTTCACGAATAGGTGACACACTCAGCGATACCCATATGGGTGGCTTGTTTTGCGCTTCAATAAGGGTATCCCCTCGCCAGTAATTACGGTTGCGCAAATCAATGTCAATGTCCTCTACCAGCATGGTCATTTCATTAGCAATAATAGTCAGAAGTGGCTGGCGCAGGAAATCACTTTCTGCAAAGTCGGTCATTTCCAGCATTTTTGGATTAACATATTCAATCACAAAGTTTTCATCAGTGATCACCACCCCCGTGCCCGAGAAGGCAACCGCTTTAGACAAGCGATTTGCAGCCTTTTCTGCAATTTCTTTTTCTATTATGCGCTGGTTTAAGCCATCGATGAGTTTGCGGATTTCAATGGTCATATCTTTGAATGAACCATTAAGCGTGCCAATTTCATCTTTATTTTCTTTTGGAAAATCAATTTCTAACTGACCTTTACCAAAGTTAGTAACCGCATAAACCAGTGAATGTAGGCGTCTTAATACTAGTTGGTAAAGTGCTTGGTGTAATAATAAAGCAACTAAAATGGCATACAGAATAAACAAGCCAAAAAACTTCAGTTTTAAGTCTTTCAGTGCCGATAGTGTAGAAGAGCGCTTTTTATATACGCCCACGTACCAATTTACACCTTCAACTTTATGGATATTTATAATGTAGTCTTCATCATTTAATGAAAACGAGTCGGCATATTCCGGCAATTGTATTTGCCCTGCATTATCAATAACTCGCTTTAGCTCAGGAGAAATAAAATCGCCAGGTAGCAACTTTTTTCCCGCCTCTCCGTATTGGGTATAACTATCGGCTCCTAAATTAGGGTGCGCCAATAGCTGCCCTTGCTTATCGAACACCACTAAGTGTTTTTCTTTTCCGCCGACGGGCAATTGCGATATGAGAGAGTCGAGAGAAATATCACTACCCGTAACTCCTAAAAACTCATCATTTTTATAAATAGGTACAATTAAACTAACGACCCACTTATTCCAAACGCCATCGTAATACACTCGTGACCACAGCGGCTCGCGTTGTGGGTTTGTTAACGATTTTGCGTAATTAAAACTTTTGCTTTGATTAAAGGTGTAATCTCCGGGGACATTAAGTGCCCAATTTGGTGGCGCAACACGGATAAAATTATCTTTGGTGATCAGGTAAAAATTATAAAAATCTTGAATTAACGTGGGGGAAATCACTTTCCAAAGCGATTCAGAATCTGCAATTAACTGTTTATAAAAAGGAGAATAAGCATTTTCGGGAATGAACGCCGCAGATAAGCCATCGGCAGATGCGCTGCGCACTGAACCATCATTAGTGACTTGCATAGTCGGGGCATTGTTATTCTTAAATGATAATTGCCCCTCAAATAACTGCTCGCTAACAACAATATTAGCTTGCTCAGCTATTTTAACTTTGGTCGCTATCAAATTATTAAACTGGTTTATTAATAATTCATTTGATTGCTTTAATACCTCATGCTCTTCAAATACAAGCTGTTTCTCTTCTGATTTGAGCATTAATGCAGCCGCACAAATACCTGCAACTAAACAAATGCCAGAGATCAACAGTGATAACTTGACACTGAGTGAGTTTATTCCAAATCGAGATGGAGGGCGTCGATACACAAAAGGCCAACCTTATTTATAATTATTATTTTTGCGAGTAGTAGAAATATACCAGATCTCAAATCAGAATTATAAATTATTTGTAAAGTTTTTAAAAAACAATATGTTTTGTATATATATCAGGTAAAAAACCTATTTAATATAAGTGCTTGTTGACATTAGAGGTTACTCTTCATACATTAAGGGCATGAATATAAAATACTCACTTACTTTCTTATCTTTTTTTAGCTTCTTTATATAGAAGAGGCTTCCCTGTTTGTGAGATAAAATCAATCGAATAGTAAAGCCTCCCAACTGGGAGGCTTTTTTGTTTACGCTGTTAAATACAGTGACATTTTTGGAATGAGGAAAACCAAATGAGCAATGATGTTTTAGACACGCTTAGGCACGATATAAATGAAATCGATTCTGACCTACTTGTGTTATTAGCGAAGCGACGCCGTATTAGCCATGGTGTTGTTGAATATAAGATAGCGAATAATAAACCAATTCGTGATGAAGCACGTGAATTAGCATTACTCGAAAAATTAATCGGTTATGGTAAATCTCTTGGTTTAGATGCCTACTATGTAAATAATGTTTTTCAAACTATATTAGAAGACTCAGTATTACATCAACAAGCTATGCTGCAAAAAAACCTCAACCCTGATGCGCTAAGTGAAACCCATCGGGTGACCTATTTAGGCGGACAAGGATCTTACAGTCAACTTGCGTGTCATAAGTACTTTAGTCGCCGACCAGGCAAATTAATTGAAATTGGCTGTAGTTCTTTTGATGAGATCACCGGTAAAGTAGAAAATGGCCAAGCCGACTTTGGCTTGTTACCGATTGAAAATACCAGCTCAGGCAGTATTAATGAAGTATTTGATTTACTCCAGCACGCGCAAGTCTCTATTGTCGGCGAAGTCACTCACAGCGTAGAGCATTGTTTATTAGCCGCCCCAGACACAGAACTTAACCAATTAACCAAAGTGTTTGCTCACCCGCAACCGTTTGCTCAATGTAGCCGTTTTTTACAAGGGCTTGGCGATTTGCAACATGAAACCTGCGATTCAACATCGAGTGCATTAAAATCAGCACTTGAAACACCTAACAGTGCGGCTATTGGCTCTGCACAAGCAGGTAAAAATGTAGGGCTTGAAGTCATTAAGGCCAATCTTGCTAATCAAAAAGAAAACCATAGTCGCTTCATTGTGGTTGCACGTAAACCGCTACATGTATCTAAACAAATCCCCACTAAAACCAGTTTAATTATGGCAACTAAGCAACAAGCAGGCTCACTCGCCGATGCGCTGATGATTTTTAAACAGCATAATATAAATCTAGTAAAATTAGAGTCTCGCCCTGTACCAGGAAATCCATGGGAAGAAGTATTCTATGTGGATTTAGAAGCGAACCTTGCTGATAGCCAAGTGAAACATGCGTTAGAAGAGCTTAAAGAGCATACCCAGTACGTACGCGTATTAGGCTGTTATCAAAGCGAATCACTGCAAGCGGTGAGTGTACAAAGCTAGCCTAAAGCAACATTAAAAAAGGGCCTGTGGGCCCTTTTTCGTTTTAATTAATCTGTCAAGTTTAATCGAGTACTTTGGCGTCGTTCGCTTTATTTAATAAACTGCGACTTTGTGTCAAAAAGTGCGCTGTGGAGTCAGAAAAGTAGGCTTTTGCATCAGCAAAGGCATCGATTAAGGCTGGCTTATCCCCTGCTTTTAACTTTTTAAGCGTCTCTGAGAACAAACACTGATACTGCGCTAATAAGCTTTCTACATTATCAAATTGCGCCAGCATAATATCAGTATACAGCTCTGGCGATTGCGCAAAGAGACGACCGACCATCATCAGCTCTAACTGATAAATAGGTGATGAGCAACTACGCAGCTCTGCCAGTGTATGTCCTTGTTTTGCTAAAAACTGACCGTACACAAAGGTGGTTAAATGGCGCATAACCTGAATGATTTGCATCGCTTCATCGTGTTTTTTAGCATCAAGTTCTACTAACTGACAGCCCCAAATTTGTAGCTGCTTTAATAAACCTTGTGCCACTTCAGGATTACGCCCTTCACATACCACCACGGTTTGTTTCACCCAATGAGAAATATCAGGACCAAACATGGGGTGTAAGCCAACAACAGCGCCATTGTGAACTTTTTTGAGCACATTTAACGGCGCTTGTTTAACCGATGTAATATCAACCAGCAAACAATCATCATCGAGTTTAGGTAACGCGTTAACAACCGTTTCGAGGGCATTAATTGGCACACTGATCATCACCAGTTTTGCGCCTTTTAAAATCTCTGCTGCCTGTGATTGCTGGGCTTTATCTAAAACTTTAACTTCGTAACCCGAGCGCTGAAATTGTTTTGCAAATAGCTGCCCCATTGCCCCTTCACCACCAACAATGACAATCGGAGATAGTTGTGAGTCGGCACAAGCTAATTTGGCCTGTTGATTTTGATAAGCTTCACGCATCATGCGCCTGAGAATGTCTTCGACTAAATCAGGGTTTACACCTTGATTAATTGCCTCTTGGCGTCGTGCAGCTAATAAATCAGCTTCTCTATCGGGTGCATGTAGTGGCGCGCCAGTTTGTTGTTTTATTGCGCCAATTTGTTGAGTAATACCATTGCGCTTTGCAAGTAAGGCAACCAGTTGCGCATCGCATTCATCTATACCTTTTCTTAGCTGCGCTAAATCACTTATCTCTGCCACGTTCTCATTCCATCCAAAAAAAGCAAAATCGTAAATTAATAATTACAAAAAAGTAAACTAATCAATACGATAAATACTAACAGGATACGTTAGGGGTTAAAAGGCTAATTAGTGAAAAGATCAGTATGAGTCACTCAACTGCGACCAAGGTAGGATAATTAAATGAATAGAACACAGCTTGCGTAAAGTGAATTAAAAAGCATATAAAAATGTAAGTCTATGCCGAGTTTAAACAATGAAAATTAAAGTGGCTTAATAGCCACTTTAATTAGCACTTTTTATCTAATATTCCAATGCCATAGTCGCAAGCGACATAACACTTTCGAATGATTCTGCACCGGCGATAAATAGGCCATTATGGCAAAACATAGCATCATCTATACCGGTCACTGCTTGAAATTCACTATCAGATAATCCAGCCCACGGTGCAGGTAATGGCTTTCGGTCTTCAAACGAGCCTAGCTCTGCAGGTACCGTTTGCACTATCCACTTACCAGAATGCGATGGATACACTACATATAGCGCTTCTTCTGATAAGCTATGTACGGTTTTTTTCCACGGCGTATAACGCTCTAGTACGATTAATCGTGGATCGTCTGCTTGTTTAATTGCTTGAGCAACAATCTTTTTAGCATTTAAACCACCCTGCGCTGAGGCAACAAAACGAAGCAGCAAAGTGTGTGCAAATTCAACCGCTTGATCAAAAGCAGTATCAAAATTACTTTCCTCTTCCCATGTTGGGTTAAACATAGAAATTGTTTGGCTTAAACTAATTCCTGTGGCAACACCTTCAACATGACCACAATCAATGGCATCAATAGTTGATACAAGCCCTGCATCAACTGCATTCGCCACATCTTGATTATCATCACATATTGCTAAGCCATATTTTTTCCACACCAAGCCAAATGACGAAAAAGGAATCCCATTTTCGCGAGCACCGGCACCGCCGCGCTGATGATGATCAAACCGGTCAGTTTCTGGGTCATATTGGCCGCCAACATCAATAACCACATCAGCGTCATTAATAATCGCATTATCGCGTGTGCGGATCAGGGTAAAAGAAGGGAAAATAATTTTAAGCGCAGCGATACTAAAAACATCATCTGCATGAAAATTGCCGTTGTGCGTAACTATCGTTTTATCATTCATTTTTGTACATCATTTTTTGCAAGAAGTGAGAAGATATTGTGCTTTGAAGTGAACCACACTTTAACGCATGCTGGTTAAGGTGTGTATTGGTTTTTAAATGTAGCAATATAAAAATTGCAATAGCATTAAAACCAAAACGGGTTGCAACCCAAAGGTTGCAACCCGTTTTTTTGCGTTGATAAACAGCGCGTATTAGTTAAGTTTTTCTCTAATACGTGCAGATTTACCAGAACGCTCACGTAGATAGTAAAGCTTAGCACGACGAACCGCACCGCGACGCTTAACTGTTACGCTATCAATAAGAGGGCTGTGCGTTTGGAATACACGCTCAACACCTTCACCGTTCGAGATTTTACGAACTGTGAATGCTGAGTGAAGACCACGATTACGCTTAGCGATTACAACACCTTCAAAGGCCTGTAGACGCTCTTTAGCACCTTCTTTTACTTTTACCTGTACAACTACTGTATCACCAGCGCCGAATGCAGGTACGTCTGTTTTAAGCTGCTCATCTTCAAGCGCTTTAATAATATTTTGGTTTACTTTTGCCATTATGTTTCTCACTTTCCTAGGTGTAACTGTCTTCTAGCCACAAGCTTTTTGGTACTCTTGCTGAAATTTCGCGAGTAATACCGCTTGCTCCTCAGTCAGAGCTAGGTTATGCAACAAGTCAGGACGGCGAAGCCAAGTTCTACCTAATGACTGCATAAGCCGCCATTTTGCTATCTCTTGGTGGTTTCCGCTGAGTAATACAGCAGGCACCTGTTTGTCGTCCAATGTTTCTGGCCGTGTATAGTGAGGACAATCTAGCAAGCCATCCGAAAATGAGTCTTGCTCTGCTGACTGGTTGTGTCCTAAAACCCCTGGCACTAATCGCGCTACTGCGTCAATTAATGTCATGGCAGGTAGTTCACCCCCACTCAAAATAAAATCACCAATTGACCATTCTTCGTCAACGTACGACTCTATTATTCTCTCGTCTATACCTTCATAGCGACCGGCAATTAAAATCAGTTTTTCAGAGTTTGCGAGTTCGCTAGCCCCTTGCTGATCTAATTTGCGCCCTTGTGGCGACATATAAATTACTTTTGCACCATCACCTGCAGCCTGTTTGGCTTCAAGAATGGCTTGTTTTAATGGTTCAACCATCATTAACATGCCTGGCCCGCCCCCGTAAGGACGATCATCTACGGTTCTATGCTTATCAGTTGCATAGTCACGTGGATTCCAGCAGTTAAAATCGATTAAGCCATTTTTAACAGCACGACCGGTTACACCTTGCGTTGTAATTGCATCAAACATATCCGGGAAAAGGCTGATAACCCCTACCCACAACGAACTTGTTTGACTCATTAAAAGCTTGGATCCCAATCTACAGTAATTTCTTTCGCATCATATTTAACTTCTTGAATAACTGAATCAGTTAAAAAAGGAATTAAACGTTCTGCTTGGCCAAATGCATCTTTACTGTTTGCTTTCACAACCAGCACATCATTTGAGCCTGTCTCCATAAGGTCATCAACAATGCCTAAGTTATAACCTTTATCAGTTACAACCGACATGCCGATGAGATCTCGCCAATAGAATTCACCTTGCGGTAATTCTGGTAGCTGCGCTGAATCAACAGAAATTTCTACATTGGTATAAGCCATTGCTTGGTCTCTGTCATTTACTTGCGCAAACTTAGCGATAAAGCCTTTGTTGTGGCGACGCCAGTCGACCACTTCTAAGGATTGCCATTTACCTTGCTGCCCTATCAACCACGGGCTGAAATCGAAGATCCCTTGGGGATCATCAGTAAATGAATGCACCTTAAGCCAGCCCTTTATACCATATGGGGCGCCGAGCTTTCCTACGACAATTATTGATGAGGTGTTCTCTTGACTCATGGTTACACTTACGCCTATTAAGCCGCTTTACGAGCGTCTTTAACTAATTTAGCTACACGATCTGAAAGACCTGCGCCTTGACCTAACCAGTGTTCAACACGTGGTAAATCTAAACGAAGTTTTTCTTCTTGACCTGAAGCAATTGGGTTAAAGAAACCTACTTTCTCGATGAAGCGACCGTCACGCGAGAAACGGCTATCCGCAACCACAATTTGATAGAAAGGGCGTTTTTTAGCGCCACCACGTTGCAAACGAATAGTTACCATACCGTCCTCTAAATAGATTGACTGTTTTCATTAATAAGATTTACTCCCCAGTATGGGGAGCCGGTGAATTGTACGAGTTTTTAGCAACAATGCAAGTAAGAAGTGATGCAAAAAGCCAGTTTAGTAGATTAAACCGTGATCCAAGATGAAAAAGTATATGAATAAGCTATTCTGTGCATAGTTTATTCAACAATAAAGAGGCATTTTGCCTCTTTATTGATTACTTTTTATCTCGTATTGGAGGTATTAAAGGTTAAATTATTAAAATTTTGGACCACCGCCACCCATCATGCCAGGTGGTAACATCCCTTTCATGCCACGCATCATTTTTTGCATGCCACCTTTACCTTTCATCTTCTTCATCATTTTTTGCATTTGCGTAAATTGCTTAAGCAGTTTATTGATCTCTTGTACTTGAGTACCAGAGCCCGCAGCAATACGCTTTTTACGCGAACCTTTGATGATTTCTGGGCGTGCACGCTCTTTTTTGGTCATAGAGCTAATAATCGCTTCCATTTGAATAAAGGTTTTATCACCCATTTGCCCTTTAACCGCATCTGGGATGTTTTGCATGCCAGGCAGTTTATCGAGCATCGACATCATGCCACCCATGTTTTTCATTTGCTTTAGTTGATCAGCAAAGTCATCCAGCGTAAAGCCATCACCTTTAAATACTTTTTGTGCTACTTTTGCCGCTTGTTCTTTGTCTACTTTCATCTCGACTTCTTCGATTAATGAAAGTACATCACCCATGCCTAAAATACGTGAAGCAATTCGGTCTGGGTGGAAAGGCTCAAGGGCATCAGTGCGCTCACCCACACCCATAAACTTAATTGGCTTACCAGTAATATGACGAATAGATAAAGCAGCACCACCTCGGGCATCACCATCTGTTTTAGTCAGTATCACACCGGTCAGCGGTAAAGCTTCGTCAAATGCTTTTGCTGTATTTGCCGCATCTTGACCTGTCATTGCATCAACAACGAATAGCGTTTCGATTGGATTAATTGCATGATGCAAGGCTTTAATTTCATCCATCATGTCGCTATCAACATGCAAACGACCCGCAGTATCGACTAATACAACATCAATAAATTTCTTTTTCGCATGAGAAATGGCGGCAGTTGCAATATCAACTGGTTTTTGCGAAATATCACTTGGGAAAAATTCTACATCAACTTCTGTTGCTAAGGTTTCTAATTGCTTAATTGCTGCTGGACGATACACATCGGCACTTACCACTAGCACAGACTTCTTCTTGCGCTCTTTTAAAAACTTAGCCAGCTTACCCACACTGGTGGTTTTACCCGCACCTTGAAGACCAGCCATCATCACTACCGCCGGTGGCTGTGAGTTAAGGCTTAGCTCTTCGTTGGCTTCACCCATGGCTTTTTCAAGTTCTTCACGAACAATTTTTATAAATACTTGGCCAGGGCTCAAGCTTTTGGTGACTTCAACACCAACCGCACGCTCTTTAACTTGCTTTACAAACTCGCGAACAACAGGCAACGCCACATCGGCTTCTAAAAATGCCATTCGCACTTCACGAAGTGTATCTTTAATGTTGTCTTCAGTTAAGCGACCACGGCCACTAATATTTTTTAGGGTTTTACCTAATCGTTCTTGGAGGTTCTCAAACATGTAACGGTTCCGAAAAGACGTTTATATCAACTCTATTAATAAGGTCGATGCTATTAAAATTCAATTGAAAATAGTATACCGTAAATGGTGGCATACAATACAGTGCTGAAGTGCTGCTTATTGAGTTTCTTTTTACAGGGTCTATGCATTTGCGTTGCTATAAAATACAATGACCAGATAACGAACACGAATTATTTGACTTCAATTAAGTGGCCAAAGCAAAATGCTGATTATTAGTTTAACTATTATTGCCAGTTTATTTTATGTGTTAGCAACGTCTCACGTGCTTTCGCGATTGTTTCATCGTCAGGGACCAAGCCAAAAAATTACTATAATACTGAGCACTGTCGCTATTTTGGCGCATATGCTGCTTTTAGTAAACTCGGTGTTTAGAGCCGATGGCCAAGATTTAAGTATTGTTAATGTTGCATTACTGACTTGTTGGGTAATAGTGCTTTGTGTCACCACCGTCTCTTTGAAGTTCCCTGCGACACTGCTATTACCTGTTGTATACGGCTTTGCTGCCCTGTTAACTATTGCTAGCCTGTTTATTCCTCATCACGTTTTACTTCATAGCATTAATGTAGAGCTTGCGTTAGTTGCGCATATTTCACTGTCGTTATTAGCCTACTGTATCTTAATTATTGCCACCCTTTACGGCGTACAATTTTACTTTATTGATAAACGTTTGAAACGTAAAGATTTAGCAATAGTACATAGCCATTTACCGCCACTAATGGTGGTAGAGCGTCAACTTTATCAACTATTAAATTTAGGCACAGTATTATTAAGCGTGGCGCTGATTACAGGGTTTGTATTTCTTGATGGCATGTTTGCCAAAGAGTTTATTCATAAAACAATCTTATCTTTAGTTGCTTGGGCTATTTTTGCTACGATTGCCGTTGGCCATGTTAAACGAGGTTGGCGAGGGAAAATGGTGGTAGTGAGTATTATGATTGCCGCATTTACACTCACACTCGCTTATTTTGGCAGCCGTTTTATACAAGAAGTGGTTCTAAATAAGTTTTAACTTGACTCTGAAAGCTCACTCTAGCTTAATACGCATTGGTTTATAAAAAAAGGATCCATCGTTGGACGACATATCGACAAGTACGCTGTTTATCATTTTAGGTTTATTGGTACTTTTTTCTGCTTACTTCTCCGGGTCAGAAACCGGAATCATGTCAATCAACCGTATTCGTTTACGACACCTCGCTAAAGAGAATCATCGTGCTGCGAAACGCGTTAGTAAATTACTCAGTCGACCTGACAGGTTGATAGGTCTTATCCTTATTGGTAATAACCTTGTCAATATTGCGGCTGCCCAAGTTGCCACCATTATTGGTATTCGTTTGTATGGTGATTTAGGTATTGCTATAGCAACAGGTGCATTAACACTTGTGGTGCTGATTTTCGCTGAAGTAACGCCAAAAACACTGGCCGCCCTCTATCCTGAGCGAGTCGCTTTTCCAAGTTCGGTGATACTCAAAGGGTTACTAAAAATTCTCTTCCCATTTGTTGTCGTTGTTAACTGGATGACCAATGGTATATTGCGCTTATTTGGTATTAGCGCTGCACAAATAGATGAGCACAGCATGAGTAAAGAAGAATTAAAAACCGTGCTGAATGAATCGGGTGCACTGATCCCCGCTCGTCACCAAAGTATGTTGACCTCTATTTTAGATTTAGAACAAGTTACCGTTGAAGATATTATGATCCCTCGCAATGAAATTGTGGCGATTGATATTAATGACGATTGGAAAATAATCAGTAAACAACTTACTCATGCTCAACATACTCGGGTGCTTTTATACCGCGACAATATTGATGATGCTGTTGGCTTTATTCACTCTCGTGATGCGCTTCGCCTTTTAACTAAAGAGCAGTTTGATAAGCCTTCGCTATTGCGTGCGGTACGTGAAATTTACTTTATCCCTGAGGGCACCTCGCTTAACACTCAGCTACTAAAATTTCAGTTATCAAAAGAACGTATTGGTATTGTTGTTGATGAATATGGCGACATTCAGGGCTTAGTCACTCTTGAAGATATTCTTGAAGAAGTTGTGGGTGATTTTACTACCACTCAAACTCGGACACCGAGTGAAGAAGTAACCACACAAAACGATGGCTCTTATATTGTCGACGGCGGTGCTAACGTTCGCGACTTAAATAAAGAAATGGGCTGGGAATTCCCATTAGACGGCCCTAAAACATTGAGTGGCTTGATTGTTGAGTACTTAGAAGATATCCCCGATGCTAATTTAAGTATTCGTATTGCAGGCTACCCGGTTGAAGTACTTGAGGTAAAAGAAAACATGATTAAACAAGTTAAAATTCAACCAAACAAACGTAAAAAATAAACCAATAAAAAAGGAGCCTGCTGGCTCCTTTTTAATCTAATCTAAAAGAACAATCGCTCTAACCAACCTTTATCTAAATCATCTTCGCAGCGTCTTAGCTGTGCGCCATAACGGCTTGCCCGATGTTTTACTTTATTGGCAACGCTCATTAGCCATTTTTTCTTACGATAGGTGCCTCGTTTATAACCGCCCCATCCCTCATGATAATTTAAATACTGTGCGTAGGCGTCCCACTTAGACACACCATTAACTTTATGGGTTTTATAAACAAACCACGCCATAAAATCAATCGCATCTTCAAATTCGTCTCTGTCGGCGCCACTGTTACCTGTTTCACGAATATAATCAGACCAAGTAGGCGTTTTAGCTTGAGAATAGCCATAGGCATCGCTTGCACGACCAGTAGGGATTATCCATAAGAAGTATTCCATAGGCGGTGCTGCATCGTGGCGAAAAGAACTTTCTTGATACATCATGCTCATTAACACATGTTTTGGGGAGCCCCACTTTTCCTGCGCGTCTTTGGCATCAAAATACCAGTCAGATTTCTCTTCGAAAATTTTACAAATATCTTCTGGTTGCTTTGGGGGAGCTGTTGCACACCCAGCTATAGTGAGCAGCAAAGATAAGGTAATAATATTTTTTTTCATTTTTTAAGATCTCACTGAACTTTTTAAAAAAGTGTGGGTCTGAATCTATGAATGCAGCAGTACAGCATTGTTTCATCCCTAAAGAATATTTACGCAGCTACTATGAGCTGCGTTTTTTTTTGCCTGCTACTTACTTGGGTCTGTTGACCTTTCAAGGTTGCATTTGCAGCAGTTTGTTTGGTATTTAGGCAAGGCAAAGCCTATGTGGTGTGGTTATTCCCCATAAATAGGCGATAACGCAGCATCAATGCCAAACAGGTGCTGCCCTTCGGGTTCTGCCTAGGAGCGATTTACTCTTTGTTGCTCGGTTTTTACTTAGCCCACTAGGTTACAAACCTCGCGCCGCGATTAAACCGCTCCTAGTTTGAACAAATTGTAATCCGCAAAGGTCAACAGACCCTGAAATACGTATCTAAAAATGCAGTAAATGATTGATTATCAGCTTGCTCAATTGCTTTTTGAGCCTGATAAGACTCTGCCGCTTGTTGCTCTAGCCACGACTTTGAGAATTCAGTATAACTGGCTGTCTCATGGCTTTGTTTGTACTTCTGAGCAAGTGAGAGTGCAAAGTGGCCATTATCTAACCCTGACGCTTTTAACTGCTCAACATAACGACCAGAATACGTTAATGCCGGATCATGAATCCAAGTCGCCATGCGCTTAATGGTGTTTGAGTAGTAGTCAACATCGTAAGCAGTATCCATCCACTGAGCAACATCACTCAGCTGACTAAATATTTCATCACCCCAAGATTCTAGGCTGCGCTGCTCATTATTAAAATTAAGCATTAAGCCTTGTTCTCGACCTTGGTTAACCACAGTATCAAGATTTTCAGTGCTACAAGTTTGCTCTTGCCAATCCATAGGCGCTGAATCTTTTAATAAACAATAAGTTAAAAACACATCTAAAAAGTGTATTTGCTCTAAATCAATGCCAACTTCACTAAACGGATTAACATCCAATGCACGAATTTCAATATATTCTATACCCGCTCTTAGCAATGCATCGGTGGGCGTTTCACCATTTTTTGCATTACGTTTAGGACGAATTGGCGAGTAAAACTCGTTCTCTATTTGCAAAATGTTTTTATTTAATTGCTTTGGCGTAGCACTGGTGTAATCGTCAATACTGCCGTAAATATCTGAAGGCGTATTTATGGCTTTTTTAAGTCCTGCGACATATTCATCTAATGAGTTATACATTACTCGTAATGACGATTGTGCGCTATTGGTATAGCCTAAGTTGCCTAAACGTAATGCGGTGCCCACTTCCAAATATAAAGTGCCTTTACCGAGTTTTTTAAACGGTAAGTCGCTTTTACGCCCTTGTAAAAAAGAACTACATAATGCCGGTGATGCGCCAAACATGTAGCTAATTAACCACAGTTCGCGTTTAAAGTTACGAATTAACGCCAAGTAACTATCCGATATAAAATCTTCAAGTTTCGCATTACTTTGCTTTAATGAGTGCAGTGACTGCCATAGCGTTTGTGGAAAAGAAATATTGAAATGCACGCCAGCAATCGCTTGCATCATACTGCCGTAACGATTCTTCAAGCCTTCGCGATATAGGGTTTTCATTTTACCGACGTTAGAGTCGCCAAATTGTGCCAATACAATATCGTCTTGATGATTTATAAAGCACGGCATACTAATTGGCCACAATAATTCATCGCCCATATGTTCTAGGGTGAACTTTTGTAAATCTTTTAGCTGCTGCAAAGTTTGCTTTGATGACTCGCTAACCGGTGTAATGAACTCAAGTAAAGACTCAGAAAAATCAGTGGTAATATGTCCATTGGTGAGCGCACAGCCCACACCTTGAGGATGAGCCTGTTTAGAAATAGAACCATCGTGATTAATTCTTAATGATTCTCTCTCAATACCGCGCATAATGCCTTTAATAGCCTGTTGATTATCTGCATTAGATAGCGCGTTGAGCGTGTTTTTTAAATTATAAGTTGTCAAAAAAAAGTTTCCTCGAGCCAAGTGGCTTAATCATAAGGTTATGGGGTCTTTTTACCTTTACTCAAGATTAAACGATGAAAAAACTATATGAATTTATTAGATATAGTTTTTACTGGATTTTAAACACGCTTTGTTTCACGCTATAAAAGATAATCTTGCCATTGCCACTACGAATATACAATTTCTTTTACATATTATTTGCCATAATCCGCCGCTGACAACATGGCGTTTTAAAACGCTTTGATAAGATAGAATTAAACCCTAAAAGTTTGTCATAACTGAAAAATTCAATTACGCTTAATATTGATAAAGATCATATAAATATCAAAAAAAATGTCTTATTCCTGCTATTTTACACATACCACTAACGTACATTAGTTTTAGTAATTACAATAGCCGCCATAATAAAGAATGATAAAGAGTCACTATGCGTCGTAATCAAAGCTTAATAGATGAAGAAGTTAACTTCGAAGAACACCAAGAGTTGGTTTCAACCACTGACTTACGCGGTGTTATTACTTATGCCAATCATGAGTTTTGTAGTATCGCAGGCTACGAGATGGATGAGCTGATAAATAAAAATCACAATATCGTTCGCCATCCTGATATGCCAAAAGCTGCATTTAAAGAAATGTGGGACACCTTAAAACAAGGCCATTCGTGGCGTGGCGCAGTAAAAAACTTATGTAAAGACGGCCGCTATTATTGGGTTGATGCATTTGTAACGCCTATTTTTGAGCATGGCCAACTGATTGGTTATCAGTCTGTGCGAATAAAACTAGAGCAACGCGCAAAACGCAGAGCACAAAAGCTCTATGCCAAAATTAACGCTAATAAATCATTATTCAGCTGGCGCGAACGCACATCATTGAGACAAGGTTTAAGCATTGCGGGAATTTTAATTTGGTTAGCAAGTGTCGCAATATGGGGCTCAATTTCGCTTGCCGCGATTAACTTATTAGTATGTATTGTTATTTTAGTTTTAAATTATGATGAGCTGGTAATCACACCAGCAACCCTCAAACAACAAAAAAGCCAAGCAGACTCTGTATCTCGTTATGTGTTTAGTGGCTCGCACCCACACAGCATTAGTGAGTATAGAGAGCAGATGCTCAGTGCTAAATTAAGAACGGTACTGGGACGGGTAAAAGATTCAACCTTGAGTTTTAATACGATTGCCCAAGGGTTAGATCAACAATCGACGTTGACCGAGCAAGGTATTTCTTCTCAAGGCACTCAGCTAGAACAAATTGCTTCAGCCATGTCACAAATGAGTACCACGATTGGTGAAATCTCTAACAATACTAATAACACAGCTGATAAAGTGGGCATTACTTATCAAAGCTGCTCTGATATCAAAAATCATATTGCAGATAACAGTAAAATGGTGTCTGACTTAGCTGTACAAGTTGAGCAAGCGGCCGCCACAGCAACGGGGCTTGCCTCTGAAGCAGATAAAATTGGCCAAGTCATGAGTGAAATAGAAGGGATTGCTGAACAAACTAACTTATTGGCACTTAATGCGGCTATTGAAGCGGCACGCGCCGGTGAGCATGGCCGTGGTTTTGCCGTTGTTGCCGATGAAGTAAGAGCGCTGTCGTCACGTACTCAAAACGCCACAGCACAAATTCACAGCTCAATTAAAGAAATTCAAGATACCTTGTTTAGCTGGTCTAAAATCATGCAGAGTACAAAACAACAAGCCGATGACTGTGTTAATACGACAGGACAAACACAACAAGAGCTTGATAGTATTTTTATTCAAATTAGTGAAATTTCACAGCTCGCCACGGATATTTCAGCCGCAGCAGAACAGCAGCAGGTTGTAAGTAAAGACATTGGTAGTAATGTTGAAAAGATTAAAGGCTTAGGGGATGACAATTTACAATTGAGTTTTAGCGTAGCGCGCGGTGCGGCTGAACTAGTGGAAGGCTCAAGAAAAGTGAATGATTTATTACTGACTTTTAAGGTTTAACCAACTCCCTTTAATAAAAACAAAAAAGCCGCTGTAAACAGCGGCTTTTTACTGTGCTCAGATTATCGACTCGTAAACACTAAGCCGTCTTCGTTAGCATCAATAACAATGATACAACCTGGTTGAAAGTCATTATTAAGCAGTTTTTGTGCTAATGGATTTTCAATGGTTTGCTGTATTGCCCGTTTAAGCGGACGAGCGCCATAGACAGGATCAAAGCCACTGGCAGCAATTCGCTCAAGAGCAGCGTCTGTCAACTCAAGTAAATACCCCATCTCTGTTAATCGTTGACGTAATTTACTTAATTGAATATCTGCAATTTCTTTAATATGACTATGTGAAAGTGAGTGAAATACCACAGTTTCATCAATACGGTTAATGAACTCGGGTCTAAATTCATTATGCAAAACACCCATGACTTTTGCTTTAAGCTCGTCATAGTCATTACTTTCCGCTTGCTCTTGAATGATATCTGAGCCCAAGTTGGAGGTCATAATGATAACCGTATTTTTAAAATCAACCGTACGCCCTTGGCCATCCGTTAAACGCCCGTCATCAAGGACTTGTAATAAAATATTAAACACATCTGGATGCGCTTTTTCTATTTCATCAAGCAAAATAACCGAATAGGGTTTACGACGAACAGCTTCGGTTAAATAACCACCTTCTTCGTAACCTACGTACCCTGGAGGCGCACCGACTAAACGTGCGACTGAGTGTTTTTCCATAAACTCAGACATATCTATACGCACCATGGCACTTTCGGTATCAAACATATAGCCTGCTAGTGCCTTGGTAAGTTCTGTTTTACCAACCCCTGTAGGCCCTAAAAATAAGAACGAGCCAATTGGACGATTGGGATCAGCAAGCCCTGCACGCGAACGACGAATGGCATTAGCCACCGCAACGACGGCCTCATCTTGACCAATGACTTTGTTATGTAACTGCTCTTCCATTTGTAATAGTTTTTCACGTTCACCTTGGAGCATACGCGCCACTGGGATCCCGGTCCAACGTGATAAAATTTCTGCAATTTCATCTTCGCCTACCTGATTTTTAAGCAAGCTCATTTCTTGCATTTCTGCTTGTGATGCTAAATCGAGTTTGCGCTCAAGCTCAGGTATACGTCCATATTGCAGTTCAGACATACGCTGCAAGTCACTTGCTCTGCGAGCCACTTCTAAATCAAGTCGTGCCTGCTCTAGCTCAGCTTTAATAACCTGCGTGCCTTGTAAAGACGCTTTTTCTGCATTCCATACTTCATCTAGTTCACGGTATTGCCCTTCAAGCTCAGTGATCAGCTCGACCATTTCTGTACGGCGCTTTTGACTTGCTTCATCTTTCTCTTTGGCCAATGCGTTATCTTCAATTTTTAATTGGATAATACGACGCTCTAATTTATCTAAAGCTTCTGGCTTTGAATCAATTTGCAAGCGAATAGAAGAGCCCGCTTCGTCAATTAAATCGATTGCTTTATCGGGTAATTGGCGATCACTAATATAACGATGCGATAACTGCGCTGCGGCAACGATTGCAGGGTCGGTGATCTCCACTGAATGGTGTAATTCGTAACGCTCTTTCAAGCCACGCAGAATAGCAATGGTGTCTTCTACTGAAGGCTCTTCTATTAATACCTTTTGGAAACGGCGTTCAAGCGCAGCATCTTTTTCAATGTACTTACGGTATTCATCTAAAGTGGTTGCGCCTACGCAATGGAGTTCACCGCGTGCTAAGGCAGGTTTTAACATGTTACCCGCATCCATAGCGCCATCACTTTTACCCGCTCCAACAATGGTATGAATTTCATCAATAAATAAAATAACTTGGCCTTCTTCTTTAGCCAACTCATTAAGTACTGATTTTAAACGCTCTTCAAATTCACCTCGGTATTTTGCACCAGCAACTAATGCGCCTAAATCAAGTGATAATACGCGCTTGTTTTTTAAGCCCTCAGGCACTTCACCATTAATAATACGCTGTGCAAGCCCTTCAGCTATGGCTGTTTTACCCACCCCTGGCTCACCAATTAACACAGGGTTATTTTTGGTACGGCGTTGTAATACTTGAATAGTGCGGCGAATTTCATCATCACGACCGATTACAGGGTCAAGCTTACCTTGCTCTGCACGCTCAGTTAAATCGATGGTGTACTTTTCAAGTGCTTGACGTGTTTCTTCCGCATTAGGATCGTCAACTTTTTGGCCACCACGAATCGCTTCAATTGCCGTTTCAACCTTACTCGCAGTAATGTTAAGTGCTTTAAAAACACTGCCAAGCGGGCCTTTATCTTCACACGCAACTAATACAAACAACTCACTTGAAATATATTTATCTTTACGTTTTTGGGCGTATTTATCACATAGGTTTATCAGTGAAACCATGTTATTTGACAACTGTACATCGCCACCAACACCTTCCACTTTAAATAACTTTTCTATCTCTTGTGATAATTTAGTGTTGAGTTCATCAACGCTGATGCTCATTTGTGCAAATAGTGCACGTACACTTGAGCCACTTTGTTTTAACAAAGCGTACATTAGATGCACAGGTTCAATAAATTGATGATCGCGACCTAGCGCTAATGATTGCGCATCTGAAAGCGCAGACTGAAATTTACTTGTAAATCTATCTAAACGCATGGGGGTTTACCTATAAAAAAACGAATTACTTAATAGATGGGTATGTTAGCGGGTTTGTTCAAGGTATTGTGGGAAAAATAATCACCTAATGATTATTTACTTGCGCCAGATCAAACTTGCCATACGACCGGTTTGGCCATCGCGCCGATAAGAAAAAAACAAGTTAGCTTGAGAAACAGTGCAATATTCACCTCCGCTAATGTTTATAACGCCCTGTTGATTAAGTAAAATAGTTGCTATTAGATAGATATCAGCTAAATACTTTTCATTATTTTGAGCTTTGAACGCGCTGTGCATTAGTGGGTTATTTGCTGTAAATAACTCGACTACCTCTTGGCCGACTTGAAATTGATTCGCCCCTATTGCAGGACCTAACCAAGCATGTATATTCGCCGAGGCATTTTTAAAACATGCCAGCGTATTGTTTATCACCCCTTGCTCTAACCCTCGCCAACCAGCATGAATTGCGGCCACTTCTTGCCCGTCACTCGATGAGAGTAAAATAGGTAAACAATCAGCAGTCATTATGGCTAAAGGTTGATTGCGTAATTGCGTATATAGCGCATCGGCTGTGAGTGTTTGGTTGGGGTCAAATCGCTCATCCACTGTAATTACATCTGCGCTATGAACCTGATTTAACCAAATTGCCGGTTTAGGCAAATGAGCATTTACACGTGCTCTGTTATTTAATACATCTTGGCTGTTATCACCTACATGCAACCCTAAATTCAAACTATCGAATGGAGGCTGAGATACGCCCCCTTCACGTGTAGTACTCAATGTATCTACACCATGAAGAGATTGCCATGTAGCTGATAAGCCAAACATTGTTAACTCGCTATATCAGGGTTTGCTTTTGTGTCTTCACGCAGTGCTTGAGTCATCGCCACCATATCATCAGGGATAGGCGCTTGCCAGGTCATCATTTCACCGGTGATTGGATGCGCAATACTTAATTTAACGGCATGAAGCGCTTGGCGTTTAAAGCTACGCAGTAACTCAAATAACTCAGGCGTTGCCCCTTTTGGTGGACGAGGACGACCGCCATAAGATTGATCGCCAATTAATGGGTGGTTTAAGTACGCCATATGCACACGAATTTGGTGTGTACGCCCTGTTTCAAGACGTAAACGTAAACGTGTATGGGCGCGGAATTTTTCGGCAACACGGTAATGCGTAATAGCTGGTTTACCCATTTCATGTACTGCCATATGCGTACGCTGCGTTGCATGACGACCAATTGGTTTTTCAACCATACCACCGGCTGTCATAGTGCCATTACATAACGCTTCATATTCACGTGTGAAGTTTTCGCGCTTTTGCAGTGCTTTAACTAAATGTGTTTGTGCCTGAATCGTTTTAGCAACAACCATTAAACCTGTTGTATCTTTGTCTAAACGATGCACAATACCTGCTCGTGGCACATTAATAATTTCTGGGTAATAGTGTAATAAAGCATTTAACACCGTACCGTCAGGGTTACCTGCGCCAGGATGAACCACTAATCCCATTGGTTTGTTGATCACTAAAATATCATCGTCTTCATAAACGATGTTTAATTTGATATCTTGTGCTTCGTATTCACGAGGTGCTTCTATTGTTGTTTCAACAGCTACAACTTCACCACCGAGTAGTTTTTCACGCGGGGTGTTGAAAATTTCACCATCAACGGTGATTTTATCATCTAAAATCCACGTTTTTATCCGTGATCGTGAATAATCAGGGAACAATTGTGCTAATACTTGGTCTAGACGTTTACCACCTAAGTCTGTTGGGACCTCGGCTTGGAGAGATATTTGCTCTGACATTAGTAACTTTACCCAATTTACCAGTGCAAGCTTTGCTTGACTGGGTTAGAATCGCTTTTAATAAAAGCATAACATAATACGCATAGTTTACTCGGTTTTACCCACTTGGCCTAGCCGAAGACATCGAAGGTAACAAATAAAATGATAAATAAAATAGGGAAACGTGCATTCGCCATTGTTTTTTCAGTTTCAGTGCTTAGTTTAGGGGCCTGCTCGTCTGCACCTGACCAAGAAGATATTCAACGCGTACCCAACAGATCGGCACAAGCACTATACGAAGATGCAAAACAAACGCTTGATTCTGGTTTATACGCTCGTGCAATTGAATTATTAACGGCAATTGATTCTCGCTACCCGTTTGGTCCGTTTTCAAAACAAGTCCAAATGGATTTAGTGTATGCACATTACCAATCAGGTAATACAGAGCAAGCGCTTGCTACAATCGACCGTTTTATTCGCTTAAACCCAAACCACAAAGATTTAGATTACATGTACTACATGCGTGGCTTGGTTAATATTAAGGCGGATAAAAATGCTTTCCAAGAATACTTTGGTGTAGACAGAGCTGACAGAGATGCTAAACGCACCCGTGTTGCTTATACCGACTTATCAACTTTGGTTAAACGTTTTCCAGAAAGTGATTATGCGCCAGAAGCAAAACGTCGTTTAGTTTGGTTATTAAACCGCATGGCACGTTATGAGCTAAAAGTGGCAACTTACTATTACGAACGTGAAGCCTATTTAGCAGCCGCAAATCGCGGTAAATATGTGGTAGAGCACTACTCACAAAGTAGTTATCTTGATGCGGCACTCGCCATGATGGAAAAAAGTTACGAGAAGCTTGGCTTGACTGAACTAAGTCAGCATGCAGAGCAAACGCGTAAATTTAATAGCAGAAATAAATAACACGAAAAAGGCGCTAGTTATAAAATTAGCGCCTTTTTTACGAGGTTTACTCGACTATATAGCCTCTTCATCCTCTTCTGCAGTACGAATTCGAACCACACGTTCTACGTCAGTGACAAATATTTTACCATCACCGATTTTGCCAGTTTGTGCTGTTTTAACAATAACATCAATAGCACGTTCTACGTCTTCATCACCGAGCACAATATCTAGTTTTACTTTAGGTAAAAAGTCAACCATGTACTCAGCACCACGGTATAGCTCTGTGTGGCCTTTTTGACGCCCAAACCCTTTTACTTCACTTACTGTCATACCCGTAATGCCTACATCAGATAATGCTTCACGCACATCATCGAGCTTAAACGGTTTAATGATTGCTTCTATTTTTTTCATAGTAATTACTTTTGAAAGCTTCAGTTGCCTCGATTTTAGACAATCATGAGGTTCATAGCAAACAAAGAGATTGAATAGCACCGGTGAAAAATAATCATGGTATGATTATTTTAATAAAAATAACTATACTAAAACATCACCGAGTTAATGAGATTTATATGAAAACTAAGCACCGTGGATTTACCCTATTAGAGTTAATGGTCACCGTGGCCATTGTTGGCATTATAGCCACTATTGCGTTGTGGAACAGTAGCGATATGCTGGAAGAAAACCGAGGTGAAAATTTTTTATTAGAACTTAAACGTAATATTAGCTTTGCACGCTCGCAAGCGGCTAGTACCGATGAGATCGTAATTGTGTGCGCTGCTCCAGGTACAAAAGTAAAAAGTGATGATAAAACCCTAACTTGCTCAAGTAAATGGGATGTTGATCAAATAATTATTACCTTTATAGATGCTAATAATAATGGCCAATATAATAATGAAACAGATAGCTTGATCAGAGTCATGGAGGAAATTAGTCCTAATGATCGCGTTTCATTTACAGATACCCGTATACGATTTAATACCAGCGGACGTATAACTACAAATCCTGGGAACTTCATATTTTGTCCTAACGGCGACAACAAAAACCAAAAAGCGTTAACATTAACGCAATCAGGCACCGCTTTTTATTTAGGGGATACCACAGAGAGCTGTGGTTAAAAGCCATTTCATACTTTGTCGTTTTTTTGATTGTTTACTAAACTAATATAATGGACTGTTCAATGAAAGGCTTCAGGGATGAAGTTAATTATAAGTGCTCACAAAAATGGTGGCGTTACATTATTAGAATTACTAGTAACCATTTCAGTTATAGCGATACTAAGCCAACTCTCTTTATGGTTTTTTCCTGATTTCTTGGCGCTCAATCGCGCAGATAACCAGATTAATCTATTACACAGAAACATTAATTATGCACGTCTTTATGCAATAGAAAATAATAGCTATGTCACTCTATGTGCCTTGAAAAATAATGAGTGTTTAGAAGATGATTGGGACAATCAGGTGTCACTTTTTATTGATAACGACAAGTCAACCTCTTTGGATGATGACGAGCGCCTTATTAGTACCTTTGAACATATCCATCCCTCTGATAGCTTAGAGTATCCTCGGGATGCCATCACTTTTAGACCCGACGGCTCTTTAAACGGCTTTCAAAACGGTACTTTTATCTATTGCCCAAATAACGAAAAAGCAAGCCTTGAGGGGCTTGCTCTGTCAATAAGTCAAACTGGGCGAATACGAATAAAATCTACCAACAAATGCCAAAAATAACTAATGTTATCTACCCCAGCAATAGTTGATGTCGGTATTGCCTTTACTACCCGTTGCTCCTTTTAAGCCAACGTCATTAATGGTTAATGACGTGCAATCAGCATCCCCTTTCACGGCACCAGCAATGGGTTTAGCAGTGATTGTAAATTCATTGCTATTAACCACATTAATTGTTAACTCAAAATGACCGTTTTCAGTTTTACTTTGAATACCTAAGTCGCTAAACGAAGTTGAATATGCTCGGTTATCCACAAAGTATTGCTCTTGCTTGTTTGCCGCATCTAAAAGCGCAGAAGCGGCTTCTGCGCGTGATGCCCTTTTTATATATTCACTGTAATTAGGCACTGCAATGGCGGCAATGATGCCAACAATCGCAACGGTGATCATTAACTCAATTAATGTAAATCCTTGTTGTGTCTTATTCATATACAGCCCTTAATTGTTGATCTCATCGTTTTCTTCACGCTTATAAATATATGTTTGCTGCGTTTTAAAACCAAAGCCAATGGGTTGTTTATCATTCACTAGCTTAATTTTACCATCTACCACTTTTAAGCCAGGTCCTGTAATTTCTATTGGCTTAAGTGGATTTTCAGCTTGTTCCCCTTTGATCCCAGGGCCAATTAGAAAAAACTGGCTCTCTTCGATAACATCTTCCTCTGGATTATCATCACATTTTCCATCATTGTTAGAATCAGCACAGGAATTAGTCGCACCAAAATAAAGCTGTGGTGTATCTGGCACATCATAACTGGTTGCAAATTTTAGTTGTTCATACACTTTAGTACCGTAATGCAAATGAAAAGCATAAAGTGCGCCGCCACCGCCACTTAAAGAACATTGATTCTCTACAACTTCATCAGATGCTGGCGTGAAAGAGGTAAAATAAGCAACCCCACCAACAACGGTAGCTGCAGCTAATGACTTTTCACCTTTCGCTAGCTCATAACGCCACCCTTTCTTTTTCGCCAGTTCAGCTTCAACAAGGGTGAAACCATCTAAGTCATCTAAAGTATTACCAAAGGGATCACTATTCATCACCATTAAATCTGCAGGCACAATTGGCGCAGGAGCATTAGTTTTAAATGAACGCGTCAGAGTATTCTCATCACGGATCATAAACAATTGATCTTGCTCGTTTGTATTCGTTGGTTTTGAACGGTTACCGCTGCCAATAACAACTGCATCATAAGGAGTATCTAAACGAGTAATGACTTTATTACCATTAACCGTGGTCTCTGTTACTTTACTAAACAAAGTACGCGCAACCAATGGTTTATAAAAGAATCGTCTATCTTGAGTATCTTGATTACTACCTAGCTCTGCAAGTTTGAAATGGCTAAACTCACTGCTATCTTCTCCAGGCATATCAATTCGCCAAATATTACCACCGGTATCTGAGGCATAAATTCTATCAATGTAGCCATCATAATCTGAATCAAGCGTAGTTAAATCAGCAGCAATACTGTGTTTACCTTTAAAGCCATTACTGTCTGGGGTTAACGCCCAAACTAAGCTGCCTGTTTTTGCCTCAACAATATAAATACCACGCCCTTTTGAGTCCTCTGCTCTTATTGCCGCATCTTTATTTGTATCGTAACCCGCGCCAAACACAAGCAAAGGCTTATTACCAAAAGCTTTAATATAAGCTATTTGTGGCTTTGACCACGTTTGTGCCAATTCAGTAAAGTCGCCTTTACCCCCTTCAATTGGTTTGCTCCAAAGACGTTTTGGCTGATTAGGATTTGTAATATCTAAACCATAGTAGTTTTTACCACCACGGCGCATTCCTGCAAAAGCCCATACCTCGTCTCCTTTGCTAGCATCTATAATACCGTCATTCAAACCTTCACTATTTAAGCTTTTATTACTAAAGTAGACACTGATAGGGCCATCCATACCATATACTTTACTATCTGCTTGTTTATTTCTAAGTGGTTTAATAATGTCAAACAGTGCTGAAGGTATAAATGCCCAACTTTCACTTACAGTCTCACCGGCATCTTTAAACATATGTAAGAAGCCAGCATTTGTCCCTATGAGGATGCGAATATCATCATTACCATAATCAATTGCAATTGGTTTTGAATGCAAAGGATCACCAAATATATCAGTGCGTTGGTCTTGTGATGAGCCATCTTTGTCCTCATCATCAACATCTACTCCTCTTGCCCAATTAACATCTTGAGTGGATAAGGTCAGCGGGTTATTAACAATGCCACTGAGAATGTCACTAACAGCCGAAGTATCAAAACTAACAATCGAGCCTTGATTCTCCGTAAATAAATTACGAGCAAGTGGATCTATGGTGCTTAAATAATGGTTTACCCCCCCCTGCGCAACCGCGTTACCATCAGCGGGTTGGCCCGCAGGTAACCAAAATGTTTTTGCCTCTTTTGAAATTAAACCGTCACTATTAAGGGCTTGTTTGTTGGTTGCATCGACTATTTGGCTGCCCGATACCTTTAACTTTTTCAGGTTACCACGCCAGCGCGCCCCGGTTTCTGGATAAAACATAGCAAAATAAATAGCATCACGACTTCGAGTTTGATCTACATTGTTACTCGCCACTGACGGCGATGAAAAACTGTCATTTACTTCACGAATACGAGAAATCGTATTTTTAAGTGCATCAGATAGTTGCGCAGCTGTATTCGCATGTAAGTATTGCCCACCACCGTAATCTGCAGTCTCAGTAAGTAAGTTTTTACCTGAGTCACTCATACCCGTACCAAAACCGATAGGAAATACACGTCCTATATCAAGTATGTTCTTAGTTTTGCTATACAAGTCAACTTTTACATCATCTGTACCGTGAATAATTTTTGCTAGCGCCGCCAAATAGCTGTTACTAACAGCAGGCGGATTACCAGAGAAATAACTATTATGAAGGTTGTATATATCATTATTTCTATTTGAATCGTTGGTTGGATCGCCGTCTGTCATTAAAATAATATTAATACTGTTATCACACCTAAGTGGCTCGCCAGTAACAGGCGCAAAGGGTGATTTATATATCCCTGATGACTCTGCTGTAAAATCTCGTTCATTAGTATTTCCCCCGTAGTATACGTTTTGTCCCGTGATATACAGGTAGGCTTCCCAGAGTGTTTCTGTTAATGGAGTTGAACCACTTGCAGGTAACTCTTCTACTTTATTTAGTAAAAATGACTTTTCAGCCCCTACTCTGGCTAAAACATACCCGCCATTGCTACCATTAAAGCGCATTAAACCAAATTCAATATCATCGTTATCGTTCACTAATTGGGTGATAGCATTTTGCGCAACTCTTAAGCGGCTATCACTACATGTGGGTTCATAATTGTAGTAACTAGTTCTTTTATAACATTGCTCATTTCGTTTATAACTGTCTTTACTTTCAAAGCAATCAACCTCGTAATAACTATTACCGCTTCTTTTATAACAGGCATCACCATCATTTACATCCCATGCCATACTTCCCGATGTATCAAAAATCATGATTACGCGAGGCTTTTCATTGGTTTGTACATTATGATTAACATACAGTTCTATATCTTCAGCGCCTGCTGACATGCTAAGCATTATTCCTATTAAAGAAATGAGTGCTTTATTTAGTATCAGTTTCATTTTAAATCCCCTTGCTTAGGCTAGCCATCTCTTGGGCTACGCCTGTCACAATTGTTAGTTGGTGCTTACTTTTAGAACCATACTCAATAGTTGTTGAAACTTGTACCATGTTGCATGAGATCCCAGCTGTAAAACTAAAACGACGAGGACATTCTAAATCAAGCACGCCTTTATTTAAGTTAATCATTCTACTTTGCATATCATTATGTTCGGCTATAACCATGCCTTTTTCATTGCCAGACGCCATGGTAGTTACTTCCTCTGGCGTTAAGAAAAATTGATTTGTTGCACCATTGCTCGCTTCATCGGCAATCATGCGCTGCACTTCGCCGATAAGTTCATTTTCGGCAACTTCTCGCTCTTGTGCTGAATTAGTAATTTTAATATCTATACTACTGCTACTCATTAACGTCACTGCAATACCTGTAACGGCTATGACCATTATTAGTGCAGTGATAAGCACCACACCTTGCTGTTTATTTTTCATCGGGATTAAATACGCCATAAATTTGCTCCCACGTTATTTAAACGGATAGTTGTTGTGAATACAGTACGTCTAAAGTTATCTGAAAAAGTAAGGGTGCGTTTATTAGCATCTTCCCCTAATACATAGGTTTGGTTTTTGAGTGTAATACCTGGGTCCGGTTGCAGTGCTCTAATCAATAAAAAAACTTGTACCGTTAAAATACCTTTGCGATTTTCCCAGTCTGTGGCTGTCATGTTATTAATGCTTTTATAGGTATCCACGCGACTATCGGTGGTGGTATCTAAACCAAACACAAAACGCATATTCTCCACGCCTTCCATTATGGTTTCTGTATTCATAGAACCAGCCACTAAACGTTTTCGCATGAGTGCGGGTACAGTAATACTTTTATTATTGACTGTATAAGTTTGCTCAGCGATATAATAACTATGATGGCTGTAAGGCCAAACACTGGCATTAACATTTAAACTATCAGGGTCGATAACACCTCGAACAAAGCGTGCATTTTCTTGCTCAGCAATAAAGTAATTCTCATCACTTTGCGTTTCATTAACACCTGCGGCATTAACTTCTAGTTGGTGACCTTGTAAAAACTTAACCTGTAAAATATCAGTACCCGCTAAAGGGTTATTAACACAATTAAGTTCACTTGAACTTGCCGCTGTTTTTGCATAAAGGGTTTTAAAATTACTGCTGCTGGTTAAATCAGGAAAGCTGCCATTGTTGAGACCTTCAAAGCAATCACCCGTAGGATTTGTTAATGATGATGTATTTATTGCAGTAAACGAATCATCATAAAATGTTCCCCAAAAGCCTACTTGTTCTATATCGCGTTGCATAATATTAATGGCTAATCGACCAGACTCTTGCAGCTCACCTATTGTCATCGTATCGCGGGTCGTCACTTTCATACCAATATAGGTAAACATTACGCCACCCAAAATTAATCCCCCTATAAATAAAGAGATCATCATTTCAATGAGTGTAAAACCAGCTTGCTTCATCTTAGCTCCTAACGTAAATGTAGCTAGTAAGTACAACTAAACGGCGCCTTTTATCTGCTACACCACAGCTAATTTTGCCTGTTGCCTCACTCGCCTTAAATTCTTGACGACCCTGCCAAGAAACAATGACCTCAATATTAAACGCCTTACCGCCAGAGCCTGCTACCGACTCTGGATTAATACATACGGTGGCACCATCAAGTGATCCCGTATTTTCGCGGGCACGAATAGCACGCTTCCACTGCTCTATATCTAAACTCGCAATTTGTGCATTACTGCATGAACTTGTAAAACAGGTTGTAGAGGAATTAATACTTGTCTCGCTGGTAAACTCAAGGTCGTATAATGTAGCTAGTTGCGATGTATCGTTAGCCCGAATACGTTGGATAATATCATTACCAAGCGCAACAGCAGCAGCACGTTGCATTGAATCAAAGCTTGCTTGTTTTGCTTTTGCTTGCAGGGCTACAGCCCCCAATAAACCAAAGCTAAGAATAATAAACGCAATCAGGACCTCAATAAGGGTAAAACCTTTTTGCAATTTAAACGTGCTCAAAGACATAGTAAAACCAATTAATAATTATCTGATACTAAGTGTATGCAATAAAAAAATAGATTCAACTAGGACCACGACCAACGGTTAATTATGTTGATAAGCGGTTAATAGGTCGGTGTGCTAAAGTACGCTTTTTACGCTTTTGAGCGCTCGACGACTAACAGCTAAAAAAGGTGAACACCCTTTGAGTTCAATAACATGTTGATGGTTTTTAAGTGTATGGAGTGCCAAAATTTTATTTTTATTCACTAAGGTATTTCGATGAATTCGCAATAAGTGACGAGGATATTGCATTTCAAGTTGCTTTAAACTGTCTTCAATTAGAGCCTCCCCACCATCGAACACGACTTTGGTATACTTTTCCTGTGCATAAAAATAAAAAACATTTTCTATTTTTATACTTCTTACGGTGCCTGCTAATTGATAGGTTATTTTTTCTGTTTGTTGTTGTTGCAGGTGTACTCTGTTTAAACGTCCTAGCTGTTGTAATGCATGTTGCAAACTTTTTTCTGATATAGGTTTTACCAAATATCCGGCTGCATTTAACTGCATCGCATCAAGTGCATGCTCAGGATGAGCGGTTATAAAAATAATCGCCGGAGGTACCGCTAGATCATTGAGTTGATTGGCCACTTCGATGCCATTTAAGCCTGGCATATCAATATCTAAAAACACTAAATCAGGCTGCTGCTTTTTCATTTGTGTTAAAGCGTCATTGCCATTACTAGCCTCTCCTTGCACATGAATGGATGTATGGTTTTCAGCAAGTAAACGCTTCAATCGTGCCCTTGCTAAGGGTTCATCATCTACAATCAATACATTCATAACGTATTCTCTGCTTGTTTTGGGATGACTACTTTGACTCTAAATTGATTATCTTTGTTGGTTATTGTCAGTTGCGCCCGACCTTTATAATAAATACTTAAACGAGAACGAATATTATCAAGAGCCATACCGTTATGCTCTCTAGTATTTTCAGTTTCAGTAGGTACAGGATTAGTTACAATTAAGGTTAAATAATGTGTTGTCACATGCAGTTCAATACTTATAGTAGCACCACTTTGGCTTGGCTCAATGCCATGACATACTGCGTTCTCTACCAAAGGTTGTAATGTTAGATATGGAATATATAGCGCAGGGAGATGTTCTGGTAATAACCACTCAACCTTTAAGCGCTCTGCAAAGCGCCATGATTCAAGCGCAATATACTGTTTAGTTAATGTTATTTCATCACTGAGTAATACACTTTGACCTGAACGCATTGCAGCTTGAGACAGCGCTGCTAGTGCTAAAATTGCATGCTCTGCAGCCTCAACGTCATGATGCGTTAATTCTGCCGCCGTATTCAAGCTATTATATAAAAAGTGGGGTCGGATCCGTGCCTGCAAAGCATCAAGTTCTGCACGAGAAAGTGCTTTGGTTTGCTGCTCTTTTTCAAAATGAATAAGCAAAAATTGTACAAACAGTAAGGTAAGCAAAAATACAATAATGCAATTACGCAGCACAAAAAACGTCAGTTGTTTTTCGTTTTCAATATCAAAAGCAATATGAGAAAACACCAGACTAAATACAGCAGTACTGAGACTATATGAAGCAATAAAAAAACTGATCTGAATAAACTGAGTCTGTTTTGCGAGTAATCGACGACAAAGATATAAAAAAGAGGTACTGACCAGCACAGTTACATGGAGAAACAAACTGATCGCCCCCAAATGCAGCCATATGTCATCGCCAGCATTAGGAGCAAAAGCTAATATAATAGCCACAACCTGTGTTACTACGAGGGATGCAAGCACACCACGCTCATTAAAAAGGGCCGAAAAAAGTAACGCATCTGGTGACAGTTGCTTACCCATTCGACCCTCCTTTTATGATTTATCTCTAAATTAACGCAGCTCTACTGGTACAGCAAAAACAATGTTTTCTTCTTCACCAGGGTTTTCTGTTACTTGGTTACCACCGAGCTCTTTTAAGCGGGTAATCACTTGCTGCACTAGCACTTCAGGTGCTGACGCGCCTGCGGTAACCCCCACACTATTGATACCATCAAACCATGACGCTTCAACATTGCTGGCATCGTCAATTAAGTACGCACGCGTGCCCATTTTATCAGCTAGTTCTCGTAAACGATTGGAGTTAGAGCTATTTTTAGCGCCTACAACCAATAGCACATCGACTTTGTCTGCTAAGTCACGTACTGCATCTTGACGGTTTTGAGTTGCATAACAAATATCATCTTTACGCGGACCATCAATAGCAGGAAACTTGCTGCGTAAGGCATCAATCACATCCGCAGTATCATCTACCGATAAGGTTGTTTGGCTGCAATAAAAAAGGTTATCTGCATTCTTAACATCAAGCTTTAGCACGTCATCAACGGTTTCAACTAGGTAAATGCCACCTTGTTGATTGTCGTATTGACCCATAGTGCCCTCAACCTCGGGGTGTCCATGGTGACCAATTAAAATGCATTCAATGCCTTTTCTGCTGGCACGGGTAACTTCCATATGCACTTTAGTCACTAACGGGCAGGTTGCATCAAATACTTTAAGCTCACGGCGTTTTGCTTCACTGCGTACAGCCTGTGATACACCATGTGCACTAAATATAACAATACTGTCATCCGGTACCTGATCAAGCTCTTCAACAAACACAGCGCCGCGATTTTTTAAGCCATCAACCACATAACGATTGTGTACCACTTCATGGCGCACATAGATTGGTTTTTCAAAAATATCTAAAGCGCGCTCAACAATGCTAATTGCGCGGTCAACACCGGCGCAAAAGCCTCGTGGATTAGCTAATAATATTTCCATTAACCTTGCACCTCAATAATATCAACTTCAAACGTTAAGCGCTGGCCCGCTAATGGGTGATTAAAATCGATAGTAACTGACTCGCCTTGCACTTCACGAACCAAACCCGGAAGCTCGGTGCCATCAGGTTGAGTAAACGCAATAATAGCGCCTACTTTAGCCGGCGTTTCTACACCAAACTTACTACGGTCCACATAATAAATATTATCTGGGTTTGGTTGACCAAAGGCATCTTCCGGCTCAAGTTCAAATGTTTTGCTCTCACCGGCCGTTAGGCCAAGTAAACATTTTTCAAAATTAGCGGTTAAGCTACCATCACCCATAGTGAGCTTAGCCGGCTTGTTATGCACTTTCGTTGAGTCAGCGGCAGAGCCATCTTCTAGTTTAATAGAAAAATGAAAAATAACGTCTGAGTTTTCACCAATTACAGCTTGGCTCATGCTTTGTGCTCCTTTGGATTTTCGCCGGTAAAGGCGTCAAATAGTAATAATGCAGCACCAATACAAATAGCGCAGTCTGCAATATTAAATACGGGAAAATGTGAGTCTTCGTAAAACACATGTAAAAAATCAATAACGTAACCATAAGCAATGCGGTCGTACAAGTTACCAATAGCACCGGCTAAAACTAACGAGTAAGCACCACATAATACTTTATTAGACGCTGGAAGACGTTTTAACCACCACACCAACAAACAACTAATCGCGATTGCTATTGCACTTAAAAACCAACGCTGCCAGCCACCCGCTTCGCTTAAAAAGCTATAGGCTGCACCGTAGTTATGTACATAAGTGATGCTAAAAACAGGCAGTAAATTAATTGACTCACCATACGCCATGGTGTTTACAACCAGTGTTTTACTGGCAAAGTCTATTACAAGCAGTAATAGACTCAACCAAAGCCACACTAAACCACTTTTTTGGGTTAGTTTGCTCACTAAAAACAACTCCTAAGCGAATTGACGCTTTTCACCTTCACCGTCAACGTTACTTACACAACGACCACAAATTTCAGGATGAGCAGGCTCAACACCTACATCTTCACTGTAATGCCAACAACGCTCACACTTTTTAGCATCTGTTGCTGATACGCTAATGTATAAACCATCAATTTCAGTAGTTTGTGAATCTGCAGGTTGACTGTCTACCTCGGTAACGTTAACCGCAGAGGTTAACAACACAAAACGTAGCTCATCGCCTAACGCCGCAAGTTTTGCTGCAAGCTCTTTGCTGGCAAACAGGTTTACGGTTGCTTGTAATGTTGCCCCAATCACTTCTTCTTTACGTGCAGCTTCTAACAGACGGTTCACTTCGTCACGCACATTTAAAATAGCTTGCCAGTCTTCATTACTAAACTTGGTCGTTGTTGGTGCTTGTAATCCCTCATACCATGTTGAAGTAAATACATAGTCACTGCGCTCACCCGGCAGTGCTTCCCAAATTTCTTGCGCTGTAAAGCTCATGATTGGTGCCATCCAACGCGTCATTGCTTCAGCAATATGATAAAGCGCTGTTTGACAAGAACGACGTGCATGGCTGTCGCTTTTTGCCGTGTACTGACGGTCTTTTATAACGTCTAAGTAGAACGAACCAAGCTCACCGGTACAGAAGTTCATTAGCTTTTGCGTTACTAATAGCATTTGGTAGCTATCGTAAGCCGCTAAAATATCATCTTGTAACTGTGCTGCGCGCCCTACAATCCACTTATCAAGCTCAACCATATCATCAACAGCAACTTGATCCGTTTTTGGATCAAAACCACTTAGGTTAGCAAGTAAGTAACGGCTGGTGTTACGAATACGACGGTAACGATCTGCCGAACGTTTGAATATTTCATCGGATACAGTCATTTCTGCCGTGTAATCAGTTGATGCTACCCATAAACGTAAAATATCAGCGCCCAGTTTATTCATCACATTTTGTGGCGAAATAACATTGCCTAATGACTTAGACATTTTGCGGCCGTTTTCATCAACCGTAAAGCCATGCGTAAGCACTTGCTTGTATGGTGCATGACCATTAATTGCCACTGAAGTCATCATTGATGACATAAACCAACCACGGTGTTGATCAGAACCTTCAAGGTATAAATCTGCAGGACCAACTAAATCTTCACGCGCATCAACAACACAGGCATGAGTCACACCTGAGTCAAACCACACATCTAGCGTGTCTTGTACTTTCATGTACTGTTTAGCGTCTTCTTCACCTAGCAAAGTAGCAGGCTCTAGGTCATACCATGCTTGAATACCTGATTTTTCCACAAGTACTGCAGCTTGTTCAATCAGCTCTTGAGTATTTGGGTGTAATGCACCCGTGTCTTTATCAACAAACAATGCAATAGGTACACCCCACGTACGTTGACGCGAAATACACCAATCAGGGCGGCCTTCAACCATGTTGGCAATACGGCTTTCGCCCCATTCAGGTAACCATTGAGTATTTTTAATTTCAGCCAGTGAATCTTTGCGTAAGTTAGCCTGATCCATGCTAACAAACCATTGTGGTGTGGCACGAAAGATAATAGGCGTTTTATGGCGCCAACAATGTGGGTAGCTGTGAGTTAATGCATGATGATGCATTAGGGCATTATTTTCTTTTAATACCTCAATTACACTCGCATTGGCTTTAAACACATGCTGACCGGCAAATAATTCAGTGTCAGGTAAGTACACTCCGTTTGCGCCAACTGGGTTAGCTACTTCAAGATTATACTCAAGGCCTGCCACGAAATCTTCTTGACCATGACCAGGTGCAGTATGTACAACACCCGTACCAGAATCTGTGGTTACGTGTTCAGCTACAATAACCGGTACGTTAAAGTCATAAAATGGGTGTGCAACGTTTAAGTTTTCAAGTGCTGCACCTTTAACATAGCCAAGGATATGGAAGTGGTTAAAGCCAAAACGATCCATCGCATCTTTAACAAGCTCAGAACCTAAAATCAGACGCTGCTGAGCACCTTCATCGTCTACTTGTACTAGCGCGTATTCTAAATCAGCATGCACAGCAACCGCACGGTTAGCTGGCAAAGTCCACGGTGTCGTAGTCCAAATAACAGTCCCTACACTGCCAGTGCCTTGATGGCCATCAGCTAAGTTAAACGCATTTATTACTGCGTCTTGATCAGCAAAAGTAAAACGTACATCGATAGCTGGCGATTGTTTATCTTGGTATTCAACTTCTGCTTCTGCTAATGCAGAGCCACAATCTGTACACCAATGCACAGGTTTTGCGCCTTTGTGTAGATGGCCATTTTTTATAATGCGACCTAGTACACGAATTGCATTGGCTTCAAAGTCAAAGTTCATGGTTAGGTAAGGCTTATCCCAATCACCAAAAACGCCTAAACGTTTAAAGTCTACTTTTTGGCCTTCCACTTGCTTTTTAGCATAGGCACGACATTTTTCGCGAAATTCTGCAGCAGTTACCTTAACACCGGGTTTACCGACTTTTTTCTCAACCATTAACTCGATTGGTAAACCATGACAGTCCCAACCCGGTACGTATGGCGCATCGAAGTCTGATAAGGTTTTAGACTTAACAATAATATCTTTTAATATTTTATTTACTGAATGGCCTAAATGGATATCGCCGTTTGCATACGGAGGGCCGTCATGCAAAATGAAAGTTTTTTTACCTTTCTTTGCGCTGCGAATTTGACCATACAGGTCGTCTTCATACCATGCTTTAAGCATTTTTGGTTCACGTTGTGCCAAATTGCCACGCATTGGAAACATTGTTTCCGGTAAATTCAAAGTATGTTTGTAGTCGCTCATTAATCCTACTTTCCGTCTCTATCGGCTACCTAATTTAAACCAAAACACTGCTTAGCGGCGGCAACATCGGTTGCTATTTGTGCCGTCAGTTGTGTTAATGTCTCGAATTTTTTCTCGTTGCGGAGTTTTTCAATCAACTCCACATGCATAAATTGTCCATAAATATCTTGTGCAAAATCAAAAAGGTGTACTTCTAATAAGGCACGAGTTCCATTAAATGTGGGTTTGTTTCCAATGTTAGCTACCCCAAAAACGTGTTTTCCTGCGATCATCACTTGAACCGCAAATACGCCATTAACCGGACAAACTTGACGCTTTAGGGCAATATTTGCCGTTCTAAAACCTAGTTCTCGGCCTTTTTTCCAACCGTGAATAACACGCCCAGATATCGCATAATTATGCCCAAGCATGACTTTTGCACTAACCAAGTCACCCTCAGCAAGCGCTTCTCGTATTAAGGTACTGCTTACTCTAGCATTTAATTGCCTAAAGCTGGCAGTGCTTTTAACACTCATTCCCGCTTGAGTACCCATATTAGCCAATAGGCTAAAATTTCCTTGGCGCTGTTTACCAAATCTAAAATCATCGCCAACCGTTAATGCTTTAACGCCCAGCTTTTTAATTAAAATATCGCTCACAAACTGCTCTGCATGCATATTTGCAAACGCTTGATTAAAGCTAATACAAATAACGCGCTCAATCCCCAAGTTACTCAATAGACGAAGTTTATCACGCAGTCGAGTAAGCCTAGCCGGGGCATTGTTTTTTGCAAAAAACTCTTGTGGCTGAGGCTCAAATAACATTACAGTGCTGGGTAAATTATTTTCTTTGGCATCCGCTAACAGCCCTTTTAATACGGCAGCATGACCCAAATGAACACCATCAAAATTACCAATGGTTAGCACACAACCAAAGTGTTGTGGGCGTATATTGTGTATACCTCTAATTAACTCCATGCCACCTAATGCCTTTTTCAGCGAGCGATAAAATGCGACCTTGGGTCGCAGAGTGTCCGATTATAATCTTTTTTTTAATTTGATTCAGTAATTGCTACACTTTTTATCGTATTTAGTCTAACGCCCATCAAAAACAACATAAAAAAGTAACTAACAACCGCAATAATTAATAACACAACCAACAACATAACTTGTTCACTAAAGTGCCAGCTAGCCCAATCATAGTGTCTACTGGTAAACCACACTAGTGCGCCCATCGTCACACTCGCCAGCAAACACTTCAAAGTGAAGTAGCCACTCATGCTGGAAAACTGATAAACATTCTCTTTTTTAAGCTGTCGGTACAGTAAGTAGGCATTACAACTAGCCGACATAGAGGTTGCCAGAGCTAAGCCTAAATAGCCAATAAAGGGCGCCAGCATAATATTAAACACCATGTTAAGCACCAAAGTGACAATACCAATACGCACCGGTGTTTTCGTATCTTGGCGAGAATAAAACCCAGGCGCCAACACTTTAATTAACATAAAGCTGACTAATCCCACCGAGTAGGCAACCACCCCTAAGCTCACAGCCTTAACGTGATCAATACCAGCCTCTTTAAACGCGCCGTGATCAAACAGCACAGTAATAATCAGCGGGCTTATAATCATCAACCCTATCATGGCAGGGAGCCCTAAAAAAATCACAAATCGCACTCCCCAATCTAGGGTATGTTGAAAGTCGCTACTTTTTTTACTGCTGTGTAATTTTGATAGCGCAGGTAAAATAACCGTCGCAATACCAATACCAAATAAACCAAGTGGGAATTCAATCAGTCTATCTGAGTAATACAGCCAAGCGATAGAGCCTGTCATCAATAATGAAGCTATTACCGTATCGAGTAATAAGTTAATTTGACTAATTGATACACCAAATAACGCTGGGAGCATTAATTTACGCACTTTTTTAACATTTTCGTCTTGCCAACCCCATCGCGGGCGGGCCAACATTTTTGCTTTATATAAAAACGGCAGTTGAAATAATAGCTGTACCACGCCCCCTAAAAATACGCCTATTGCTAATGCATATGCACCAACAGAAAATTGGTCATGCAATAAAATGGCACAACCAATAATAGAAACATTAAGTAATACAGGAGTAAATGCGGCAACTGCAAAACGGTTGTACACATTCATTACTGCGCCACTAAGCGCCACTAAGCTTACAAAAAATAAATAAGGAAAGGTCAGCTTTAATAGTGAACTAGCAAGCTCAAACTTTTCTGCGTCAGGGCCACCTTGCCACCAATCAATAAACCAACCAGTACCAAATAAAGCGGCGATAACGGGGGATGCAACAACACCAAAAAGCGTAACGAGTAGTAAAATTGTGCCGAGTGTACCTGCCGCCTGCGCAACAAACATTCTGACTTTATCATCGCCTTGTTGTTCTTTGATTTCACTTAATACAGGTACAAACGCCTGTGCAAAAGCCCCTTCAGCAAATAAACGGCGTAAAAAATTTGGAATACGGTTTGCAAATAAAAACACATCGGCAGCAGCCCCTGCCCCCAACAAGTTAGCAACAACAGCATCACGCACTAGCCCTAAAATACGCGAGATCATTGTCATTGCACTTACAATCATCCCGGAACGAAACAAACCTTTTGACACTATAAATCCATATTAAAAATCAGCAATTAAGTTAATTATGCCATAGTCTTTTTTATAAATCGCTTTAAAGCACTAGGCTCGAACCCCTTGCTTTGTTACAATAGCGGCATTAACTGCTAAAGCGGCAAATTGATGTTCGTTATAAGGAGCAGTTTTTCTTGGATTGTTAAAATTAAATTGACATTCATGATAAAAACAGGCATATTCCACGGCCTTTAATTTAAGCTTTATTTAAGATTGTTAGGAGCAAACCTTGGCTAACATCAAGTCTGCAAAAAAACGCGCTATCACAAGCGAAAAAAACCGTCAGCACAACGCAAGCCGTCGTTCAATGATGCGTACTTACTTCAAAAAAGTAATCGTAGCTATTGAAGCTGGCGATAAAGAAGCTGCACAGCAAGCTTTTTCTGTTGCTACACCTATCCTAGACCGTTACGCAACTAAGGGTCTAATCCACAAAAACAAAGCTGCTCGTCATAAGAGCCGTTTAGCTGCTAAAATTAAAGCGCTATAATTTGTTTTTGCAAGATTAAAAAAACCGGCTTTTGCCGGTTTTTTTTTTGCCCAAAATAAATACGCTTTTTAAACGTTATCGAGCTCTGGATAAAACTTTTTCAGCATCGCCGCAATTTTCTTCGGAGAAAATGGCTTAACTACAAATCCTTTTGCCCCTCTATCTATTGCATCCTTCACATTTTCAACGCCTGAATGCGCCGACACCATCACCACGTTTGTCTCTGGTGATAACTCATTTATCTGCGCAATAAGCTCTTTACCATCGCCGTCAGGTAGCTCTATATCTAAAAATATAATGTTAAAGTTTGCTGCACGGCATTCACTTATGCACTGCGCGGCCGTAGACGCTTCTTTTACATTCTCTATCCCTAAATGCATCAATGTTTGACTTAGAAAGCTACGCACCGTGCTAACATCATCAACTATTAAAATAGATAGCTGCGTATTCATATATAATCCTTATAGGCTAAAAGCCGTGTCTGCGAAATTGGTGATTTGCTTAAAATACAAATATTTACTTTATTATAGAGAGCTAAGCCAAAAAGGCCAGATTTGCTTTATGTCGAAAAACACAAAAAAGAGTCGTCGCAAAAAAAATAAAGCGGCCTATGTTAAACCAATACTTAGTAACAAGCCTGCAAACCTTGGCTCACAATCAAACCCGCGCGCAGTAAGTGTAAAACGTGGCGCCAAACTAACCGCATTTTTTATTTTCACGATATTATTACTTATATTTGTTTTAGCGCCAAAGCCTAGTTTACTCACCTATAAAAAATCAGCCATGGTTAGCAAAAGTATTTATTGGCCAGGGCTATTTGCCAATAAACCAAAGCTACTGGATTCAACGCTGCACCCTAGACTAGATAAGCATCGCAGAACACTATACCTCTGTGTAGATCTTCAGCAACCACAAAGCTGCCAAAAATATCATGTTATTGCTGAAGAGGGATTATTTTCGGTATTAATGACCTACTTTTATCATTAAAAAAACTAATCTGAAAATTTAAAATTACTTGGTTGAAAGCTGTGCAAAAGATCAACATAATGGCGCTCCTTTTTTCAACAACTGAACTATTGAAACGACCATGCTAAACGAGCTAGATTGGCTTTTAAATACATTACTACTTGCACTAGGTTTAGGTGCATTCTTTATCAACCAACTGACACTGCTTCGCGTTGCTGCGATTAGTGCGTGTGGTTTGTTATTCCTATCATTTAGCTTAGATCTTATGTCGTCGAGTATTATTTCAAATATGAGTTTAGTGTTGATCAACACATTTTACTTGTTCAAAGTTTATACGTTTGGGCAATTTAGCGTATCTCAGCATTAATTACTTCCCCTTAGAATATTTTATAGCCCAGTTTTTCTGGGCTTTTTTTTGCTGCAGCTTTAAAGATCTTGGGTCTTAGTTTGAACTAAGTTAAAATTTATCTCGTAATAGGGTCTGTTGACCTTTCAAGGTTAAATTTGCAGCAGTCTGTTTGGTATTTAGGCAAGGCAGAGCCTATGTGGTGTGGTTATTCCCCATAGATAGGTGATAACGCAGCATCAATGCCAAACAGGCGCTGCCCTTTGGGTTCTACCTAGGGGCGATTTACTCTTTGTTGCTCGGTTTTTACTTAGCCCACTAGGTTACAAACCTCGCGCCGCGATTAAACCGCCCCTAGCTTGAACAAATTTTAATCCGCAAAGGTCAACAGACCCTTGCCTAATTTGAGATAAGCCCATGCCATTGTCAGATTTCGATTTATTCTTATCTTCTATGGAAGATGTTACCCCCATAACGCATGACACTGTGACCTTACCACCTAAAAACCATAAAGCGGTCATCGCCCAGCAAGAAAAAAATAAAGCAGCACAATCAGATTTAGTCTCTGAACAGTTCAATCCGTTGGATGAACCACTTGAATTACTCGATCCACTTGCCATATTAAGCTTTAAAAAAGAGGGCGTACAAAGCGCGGTTTTTAAAAATGTAAGATTAGCGAAATATCAGCTTGATGCGACGCTTGATTTACATGGACAACTTTTAAAAAATGCACACGCATCATTATTAGCCTTTGTTCAAGACTGCCATCAGCGCAATATAAGAATGGTACTCGTTCGCCATGGCATAGGTATTAAAAATAAAACCAAGCCAGGGATATTAAAAAGTTACGTAAATCAGTGGTTACAAACAATTCCATGCGTTTTAGCGTTTCATACTGCACTTAGGCAGCATGGAGGAAGTGGTGCGACGTATGTTTTATTGAAGAAAAGTGATGATAAAAAGCATCAAAACAGAGAAATACACAGCAAGCGTAGCTAAATCTTGCTGTGAAAATAAGGGTCAGATCAGCAGCGCTGCCGCATTGGCTTGATTAAACCAGGCAGATATTCCTAATATAATGATAGATACAACCACGATGCTAATTTTTGCGCCCCCTTGATTGGGTTTCATAATTCATCCTATTTTTTTATTATTGTTAGAACTGTTTTTAACAATAATAAAAATTACAAATGTTAACAAGCTGTTTCTGTTAAAAATTAAACAAATTTTAATCCTTGAAGGCCAACAACTGCCAATTAATAACCTTGCTGCTTATCAATGCAATTTATTAATGGCTGTTTCGCTTTTAAACGCAAAATGTTTTCTGCTATTTGTTCAATAACACTATCCAGATCTGACAACGCAGCACAGTGCGGTGTTAAAGTAATACCTGGATGCAACCAATAAGGGTGTTCGCTTGGTAGTGGTTCACTGGCAAACACATCAAGCGTTGCTGCGCGTATACGTGTATTGTTAAGTGCATCAAGTAAATCAGCTTCTACTATATGCCCACCTCTGGCCACATTAATCACCACAGCATGTTCAGGCAGTTGCTCAAGTAACTGTTTATTAATAATGCCTTGGGTACTGCTGGTAAGCGGTAATAAACATACTAAATAATCGGTTTGCGCAAGCATCTGTGTTAAGCCGTCATCACCATGATAGAGTGTCGCAATGTTTGATGTTTTAGGGCTTCGGCTCCAAGCATTTACGTTAAAACCGTTATTAACCAGCCTATGTGCACATGCTTGACCTAGTTCGCCAAACCCTAAAATGCTTACTTGATTATGTTTATGCGCTCTTTTAGGTTTCCATATACTTTGCTGTTGCTTTATTGCATATTCTTTTAATCGCAATTTTTGTGCTAATACATGGGTAAGTACGTATTCAGCCATATCGTTGGCTAACTGTTTATCAACAATACGCACGACCTCTACATCCGCAGGTAATAAACTTAAATCAATGCTATCAACGCCAGCGCCAAATGATGACACAGCCTTTAGGTTTGGTAACGTGGGCCACAGTGATGCAGGCGCATTCCACGCTAAAACGAACTCTACACTCTCTAAATTTTGGCAATCATCAAGTTCTTCAATTCGAATACTAGGCAATCGTGATTGCATTTTTGCTATTAATTTTGTGTTGTCCCGGCCTGTTATAGCCACCAAAACTGACATGATGATTCCTTAAGAAGTAACCCTGAATAATAGTACTGATATGGTTCAATTCAATAGTATGTAAACGGTTTTAAAAAGTCACACAACTGACTGCGTATTGTCATATCCGCACTCTAAGCTAAACATATTGGCTTTAGCCTAGTATAAAAAAGAGGTGCGTATGATCAGTGTAGATAAAGTAATTGCGACTAACTTACCACAGTTAACTAACTCATTTAAAATAAAAAAACTGGTAAAAAAGAGCCTTAGCTACTTATTACATGAACAAGAGTTTACAAACTTTGCAACAACTTATCCCCATCTTCAAGGAATAGAATTTGTCGAGCAAGTACTTGATGAACTTGATTTTGACACTCGATACAAAGCAAAACAAATAGAAAATATTCCCAGTGAAGGGAAAATTGTCATTATTGCTAATCATCCAATTGGATCCTTAGATGCGCTTGCATTAATTAATGTGTTATCGACGGTGCGTGCCGATTTAAAAGTCGTGGCTAACCGAATGCTAATGACCGTTGATGCAATGCATTCATTATTACTACCCGTTGATAATTTGTCGGGGCAAAGTAAAAAACAAGAGCTTAGTAATATCCACCAGCATTTAAAAAATGAAGGAGCATTACTTATTTTCCCTGCGGGTGAAGTTTCTCGACTTCGACCAACAGGGATCAAAGACTGTAAATGGAACAGCGGGTTTTTACGTATCGCTAAAAAAGCCAATAGCCCAATTTTACCCATACATATAAAAGCCAGAAACAGCCCGCTTTTTTACGGTGCCTCTATGCTATATAAACCGCTTGCCAGTTTATTACTAGTCAAAGAAATGTTTAAACAGCGCCAAAAATCGCTCGAATTTGAAATAGGCGCCTCCATTGCTCCTGAATCTTATTTAATACCCGATTTAAAAGACAAGGAAGTGGTCGAGCTTATACGAAAACAGCTGTACCGTTTAACCACTAAAAAAACACTGCCACTAAAAACTCATGCCCCTATTGCCTCACCAGAGTGTAAAAAAGAATTAAAAAAAGCCATCGAAAGCTGTGAACATTTAGGTAAAACCAGTGATGGCATGGTTATTTATTTATACCAATACCAAGGCAGCTCACCGTTATTTCGTGAACTTGGCCGCTTACGGGAAATTGCCTTTCGTGCAGTAGGTGAAGGCAGTGGCAATCGCCGTGATATAGACAAATACGACATGCATTATCAACACTTAGTCTTATGGGATGCACAATCACTCGAACTAGTTGGCGCTTACAGATTAGCCTGCGCGCAGGATGTGATTGAACAGCACTCTCAACGTGGGCTTTATACCGATAGCTTATTTAATTATACCCAAGAGATGACGCCATACTTCAAGCAAGGCATAGAATTAGGCCGTAGTTTTGTACAACCCAAATACTGGGGAAGAAAAAGCCTCGACTATTTATGGTATGGCATTGGTGCCTTTATTAACCGCTACCCTCAGTATCGTTACTTATTTGGTGCCGTGAGTGTGTCAAACGCACTGCCAGAGCAAGCAAAATCCTTACTGGTACATTATTATCAGCACTATTATGGCTCTGAAAAGTCACTCGCAACGCCTAACAATGCTTTTCGTCATACCCGTGAGCAGCAGATTCAATGCACTAATTTGTTTATGGGTAACAACATCAAAGAAGACTTTGTAGAACTTAAACACATACTGGCTAATATGGGCACCCATGTACCCACACTATTTAAACAATACACCGAGCTATGTGAGCCAAATGGGGTAACGTTTTTAAGTTTTAGTATTGATCCGCAATTTAATAATTGTATTGATGGATTGGTATTGGTCGACCTTGAGAAAGTAAAACCGAGTAAAGCAAAACGCTATTTGGGAGCGCAAGACACCGCCTCACTAAACTAAGCTTTGCCGTTAAAATATTAACTTAAGCGCCTAAGCTTGGGCGCTTAAACTTAAATACTTAAACTTAGGCAATTTAATATTTATCTAATCTCCTCATTATTAGATGGGCTAAATATATGTATTAATAGTTGGGTGTATATTTTCTCTATTTGTAACAAGTCGCTAATGGGTACATGTTCATTAACTTGATGAATGGTCTGATTTAAAACCCCGCACTCTATCACTTGCGTGTTTTTACTTGCAAAAAACCGCCCATCTGAAGTCCCGCCGCTGGTACTAAGTACCGGATAGCTTCCGGTCACGTTAAATATTGCCTGCTCTAGCTGGGCGAGTAAGCAGCGCTCTGACCGATGGCTTGTATAATAAGGTTCACATGGACGCTCCCATTGCACCGTTAAATATTCGTTTAAATCATTCAGTGCAGTAAGTACCAGCTGTTTCACATCTGTACTTTTATACCCATGGCTGTAGCGAATATTAAACGTAATATTACATTGAGCAGGCACTAAATTATCAAGCACGTTATCAATATTAATACCGGTTACTTGCAAGCTTGTTTTTGAGCTTGGCTCATCTAAAAGCCAATCAATTTGGGTTAATCTATTCACTACTTCAGCGCTGATATGCGCAGCATTGATGGTATTTTCAGGATAGGCCACGTGTCCTGCTTTTCCTTGAATAGTTAAACGCGCTGACAGCGCGCCACGTCGGCCATTTTTTATGGTGTCGCCCACTTGCAAATGACTTGTAGGCTCACCAACAATACAGCCATCAAGTACAACACCTTGTTGTGCTAGGCGTTTCGCAATCAACACTGAGCCATGCTCTGCCTCACCTTCTTCATCAGAGGTGATCAACCAATACAAGGTGCCCTGCTTTTGCTGCGCACTATGTATTAGCGACTGCGTTGCACTGAGCATGGCTGCAATGCCCCCTTTCATATCAGCGGCACCACGCCCATAAATCGCATCATTAATTATTTTTCCATCAAACGGATCAGCTAACCAGCCACCTTGCGCAGCAGGGACCACATCAATATGACCAGAAAATGCCACCACAGGACCTGCTCCAAAAGATATTTTAGCAATTAAATTAGTGACATTATGGGCACTAAACTGCTCAATGCTAAAACCTAAATCAGTTAGCTGATGTGCCAGCCACTCAACACCACCTGCGGAATTAGGCGTAATTGACTTAAAACGGATCAGCGTTTGTAAGTGACTGAGCGTTTTTAACTGTGGAATAGTTAAGTACGGCGCGGGTACTTTTTTGTTGATAGCTTTTGTCATAATAAACACACCTCGTTTTAGCAGTGTATTTATTACAACGACTTTTTATGACCGCATTATGAAATTACAGGCTAACGTGTGCCCTCTTCTATTAATGTTTCTCGTGTCACCTGCACAATGTGTTTATCTTCTTTGGTTAATCTGGTTTTTTTCCATGCGCCACGCATAAACCAAGCGAACGCTATCAGTGCGATGGTTATGTTCGTAATTGCAAACGAATACCATATTCCCTGATCGCCAAGGAAAGTGTGATTAGAAAGAATATAAGCGGCAGGAAACTGCACCACGCATTGTGATAATAACGCGATAATCATGGCATTAAGCATATTCCCAGAGGCACGAAAAGCAGCAACAATACAAAGCTGAACACCAATTCCCCCCCAGCTTAAACACATCACTTGAACAAACTGCGCGCCTTTATTTATTACACTGTTATCTTCGGGAATAAAAAATGCCACCAGCGTATCAGCATACAAGTAAGCAATGCCCCCAACAAAAGAAAGGCCTATTAATCCCCACATACTGGCAAGCTTCGTTATTTGCTCAGCCCGTTTAATATTGCCGGCGCCCATATTTTGCCCCACCAAGGTTGATACCGCCATTGATAAACCCATGGCAGGGATCATCACCATTTGCAAAATATTAGAGCCCACGCCATAAGCCGCAATGGTAACGGTTCCAAAGCTTGCCACTAAAAATGACATGATGATCAAGCCAAAAGCACGTGTTGATAATTCAATAGAACCAGGCGCTCCTAAGAAAAAAGCCCGTTTCATATATTGCCAATCGGGATAGAAGCTTTTTAGCTGTAATTGAATGCCATGGCGACCGCGTAAAAATATAATAATGCCCGCCAGCGCCGCTAAACTTTGTGTAACCAAAGTCGCCAGCGCAGCGCCCATAACGCCAAGCCCTTCAAAGCGGCCGTAACCAAAAATAAATAGCGGGTCGAGTATAAAATTAAGTAACACGGTGGTGCTAACTATGATTAAAGGTACTTTAGTTTGCCCAATGCCCCGCATTAGCGATTGGAACATGGCGTAAATAAACACAAAAATAACGCCAATAAAGGACACATGCATAAACTTAAGTGCATCACTGTAAACCGCCGGCTCAACGCCTAGCAGTTTTAAAAAGTATGGGGAAAGTACATAACCTAAGAGCCCTAACACTAAGGCGGTAAATGCAACCATTAACACCGTTTGCGCTGCAACATGGTTCACTTTATCTTGCTGACCTGCCCCCATGTATTGCGCCGATAAAATAGCACCGGCCATTGCAAGCCCAGAGCCTATAGCAATGACTAAAAAAGTGATCGGGGTACTAATAGACACTGCAGCGACTTGAGTTGCTCCTAATCGCCCAACCCAAAATGCATCCGTAAGCTGATAAGCCGACTGCAATATATTAATGAGGATAATAGGAATACCTAATTTCAACAGCGCTTTAGCAATGGAGCCTTGAAGAAATAGTTGACCAGAGGGAGTCATGAGGTCGCTTACTTTTATTAAACCGTGAACATAGCCTTAGTTTAACAAAACTAGCTGATTATATTATGAATACTTCGTTTGCGGCTTGTATTTAAGTGATCAGTCAATAATTTTTAAGCACTAATTAAGTAAAAGTTTAATCTAAATCAATAAATAGAGGCTCTTTACTCATCCGCTTTTGAAACTTTGATCTAGAACAGGTTTTTATTTTTAACCTCGAGCAATAATAGCCTCAATCAACAAATAGTCACACAGTAGTTCACGGAGAACAACATGAAAACTAAACTAAGCATTGCAATACTTACTTCTTTACTGGCTCTTTCTCCTGCAGCACACGCTAACTTTAGTGTTAATGTTGGCGCAATTAATGTTAATCCAGATAACGATGGTTCAAAAATTAACGAAGCACCTACTCTAGGCTTAAAAGGCGACTCAGATACTCAGTTAGGTATTACTGTAGATTACGCATTTAACGACCAATGGGTATTAGAGCTTATTGCAGCAACTCCGTTTTCTCATGATGTAGAAGGTACTGGTGGTTTAGCTGGTAATAAAATTGCTGATATTAAACATTTACCACCATCACTGGTTGCACAATACCACTTTTTAGATAGCAGCTATGCACTTCGTCCGTTTGTAGGTGTGGGAATTAACTATACGACGTTCTTTGACGAACAGCCTTCTGCAGCACTTAAAGCAACGTTAGGAACTAACGATGTAGAAGTAAAACTAGATGATTCATTTGGTTTTGTTGCTCAAGTAGGTGCTAACTACAAGATTGATGAAAAATGGGGCCTACACGCTATGGTATCTATCATGGATATTGATACTGATGCGACTGTTTATGCTAATGGCGCAAAAGCATTAACATCAACCGTGTCACTTGACCCTGTTGTTGCCATGTTTGGTCTTAAATACTCGTTTTAATAACGTTTATGTGTGTGTTAAAAAGGCCGTTAGGCCTTTTTTTTTGCCTGTGTTTAGCGAGGTAAGTTATTTACTTTTTTTTGCTCAAGCATTTCTTTCCAGTGAATTATTTCAGCCGGTAAAATGGGGGCAACCCCGTCAAAGCCTGCAACCTCGAGCATATGCTCAACACTGACCACCCCTTTCTTACTTTTAAACACGCCGCGCACATAAGCAATGGCATGTAAGCCACGCTCTGAATGAAACTTTTGTTCAATGTAAAAGTATTTATGATCCCAGCCAACCAAACGCGTACTAATGGTAAAACGTTGCATTGGCTTAATATCGCGGATGTAGGTAATGGCTGTCGCATTAACAATAGGGAACCAACGACGTTTCATTATTTGCTTAAGCAAACCAACCCGTTCAGTCATCCAGGTACGCGACAAGTCCATCATCGCTAAATAGCGCGAATTGGTTAAATGCAAATTAATATCGCAGTCACTTGGTAATGCTTTGTAGTCTATATCAACCGTATCTAACAACGATTGATAGTCACGATTACGTTTAATTTTAAAAAATAACAGCAGCAGTCTAAAATATAAGTTCACAGTAGAGGTCTTACCAGTTGAGTTTTTATCAGTGTATCATAGCGATTGACTCCTTTGGTTGTTTTTGAACCAAGGAATCAATCACTAAATGAGGATGTTTGGGTATCTATCTTTAAACTTTAACCGTTTTGCGGTTAATGCCGTAATCACGCAATTTATTAGCCACAGCAGTATGACTCAGTCCCAAGCGTTTAGCTAACTGACGAGAGCTAGGATAGGCAGGATAAAGCTTACGCAGTAAGGTGGCTTCAAAACGCTTAACCGCTTGATCAAGCGAGCCCTCAAAATCAGACTCTAAATAGCCTAAATCATGGGTAAACGTAGGTAACTGTAAATGTTCAACGCGCAGTTCACTGTCTTCTAACAACGATACCGCACGGTAAATCGCGTTTTCTAATTGGCGTACATTGCCAGGCCATGGGTAATCTTGTAAAAACGTTAAACATTCTTCAGATAACTCGGGGACTGTATGGCCATTTTGCTGCGCATATTTTTGAATAAAGTGTTCAGCAAGTGGCCCAACATCCGCTTTACGATCTCTAAGCGGCGCAATTTCCAGTGTTAATACATTAATTCGGTAGTATAAATCTTCTCTAAATACGCCCTCTTGAACCATTGCTGGTAAATCTTTTTGCGTGGCAGCAATAATACGCACGTTCACTTTAACTTCGTTTTCGTCGCCAACTTTTCTAAATGTACCGTCTTGTAAAAAACGTAGCAATTTAGTTTGTAGCTGCGTCGACATTTCACCTACTTCATCTAAAAATACCGTTCCACCATCCGCTTGTTCGAGTACACCACGTTTAGGCGCTGCGTTTTCTTCATACCCGGCATAACCGAATAGTTCGGACTCAGCAACATCATCTGGTAACGAGGCACACGATAAAGCAATAAATGGTTTTACTGAGCGGTTAGATGCATAGTGACAAGCTCGTGCTAGCAACTCTTTACCCGTCCCCGTTTCACCCGTAATAAGAATGGGAGCTTCAAGTTGCGCCATTTTTCGCGCTTCGCGAACCACACGGCGCATCGCCGTGCTAAAGTTATGAATAGTCGCAAAGCTTTCTTGGCCATAACGCCTAAAAGCACTCACTTGCTGGCCTAAACGACTTTGCGATTTTATATTAATTACCGCGCCCGCTAACACATCACCTTCACTGCCTTGAGGGACCGCAATAGGCAGAATATCAGCAATAAAATCTTCACCTGCTACTTCAACACGCGTGGTTTGCCCCAGTACTTCTTTGCCCTCTAACCAACGGGTAAAGTTAAAGCCTTTGAGCAAATTATTAATATTAGCACCGGTGACTTCTTTTTCTGTTAATTGTAAATCTTTGCAGGCTGCGTCGTTACACAGGCGCACCCACCCTTTAGCATCAATAGATATAACGCCATCAGGAAGTGCTCTTAATAAGGTGTTAAGTTCGTTGTGCTCACGTTCAGACGGTAAAAACGCGGTTGTGCGTACATCATGTACACCATCGATTAAGCGAATAGACGGCATGATTTTTTGAAATTGTTCAAATTCAATCTCAGGAAAACTCACATACATACGACAATTTACTGAGTCGACTTCAATCCCTTTTAAGTCAACATTGTAGCTAACTAAAATATTAAGAATCTCTTGAGCAATACCAACTCGGTCTGCACAGTGAATATCTAAACGCATACACCCTCAGGTAAGGAAAAACTAGTTGGCGTGAATAATACGCTAACTCTGTTTACGAGCATAGTTTATTGTAAAGAAATTTGGACGAAAAAATGTTTTTTTACTAACTAGAGGGCTTTTTCAAGCACTTAACGAATTCAAGCTTGGCTGTTCACTAAAAGTCGGGGTTATTGCAACTCAATTTAGTCTAGCTGGCCTTGTATAAATTATATGCTGCAATGAGCGAATCATTACTGTCCATACGCCAATATTCGCTCATGTTTAATCTAAGTGGTGATTATTAAATTAAAGTAGTAAAGGTTAACTATTATTAAAAATTTAGTAGCTGTAACTACCCGTAAAACAAAGCTTTTATTTATTTTTCAAGCTGTATTTAAACAGTGTTAAAGATAACGTTGGTATGACAATGTTACCTATGATGTTAAAGATATTTTTTGATAAGTTTAGGTGTTTACTGCAGCAAATAGGGGTTCACACACTGGTATTTAACAATTACATAACCGATGTATGATAGCGCGCTCAACGCTTCCCCTCGCACAAAGGTCTATGTATACTTAGGCGCAATTGTAACTAGGATAAGGGTGTGACGCTTACCTAAACGTATAGCTGCGTTTAGCAAACCATTACCTTAGCTGCATAAAAAACACTGATGATCGAGCATTTATTATACTTTTTATGAGTAAAAATTTAGCTAAATAAAAAACCACAAGGTCATCAAAACAATAATGAATTAGGAAGTAAATATGAGTTCAAATTCTGACAGTGGCTGGTTTGGTCACCCTAAAGGACTTTCAACCCTGTTTTTCACAGAAATGTGGGAACGAATGAGTTACTACGGTATGCGAGCGATGCTCGTATTATTTATGACAGCAAGTTTACAACAAGAAGGCCTAGGGTTTACCGTTGCTTCTGCTGCTGCAATTTATGGCTTATACACAGGTTCAGTATACTTTTTAGGTTTACCTGGTGGTTGGTTAGCAGATAGATTGTTTGGTGGTCAAAAAGCAGTATGGTATGGCGGTATTATTATCATGTGTGGCCATATTATTTTAGCCGTGCCACATGAATATTCATTTTTCATTGGTTTGATCTTTGTTGCAACAGGTACTGGTTTACTAAAACCTAATATCAGTGCCATGGTTGGTCAGCTTTATACTGACGAAGATGAGCGCCGTGATGGTGGTTTCGCTATTTACTACATGGGTATTAACTTAGGTTCTTTAATTGGTTACTACGTGTGTGGTTACTTTATGGAAAACGTAGGTTGGCACTGGGCATTTGGTGCCGCGGCTGTCGGTATGGGTATTGGTTTAATTCAATACAAGCGTACACTTAAAAACTTACCAGATCACAGCGCATTACCTGCTAACCCATTAAGCCCTAAAGGTACTTCGCGCGCATGGGGTGGTATTGCTGCATTTGTTATCGCGACCGCCGGTGTTACCGCTGCTGCGATGACGGGTGCTATTGTCATTAACCCATCGATTGTTGCAGGGTACACCGCAGTTATATTTACTGTTATCTTTTTCGTTTACTTTGGCCTTATATACTTCAAAGGCAAACTAACCAATGCTGAAAAACAAAGAATGTGGGCGCTATTTTTAGTCTGTGTCGCTTCAGCCTGTTTTTGGTCTGGCTTTGAACAAGCCGGTTCTTCATTAAATCTGTTTGCTCGTGACTATACAGACCGTCTGGTTGGCACATTTGAAATTCCAACGACTTGGTTCCAATCTCTAAATTCATTGTTCATTATTGCGCTATCGCCATTCTTTGCCGCTTTTTGGATTAATTTATCTAAAAAAATGGTCTCGCCTACTTACAGCGTAAAATGTGCGTTGGGCCTCGTTATTATGGCTTCAGGCTTTTTAGTAATGTTTATGGCAGCACACTATGCCGCTGAAGGCTTAAAAGTAGCACCTTATTGGCTTGTTACTACGTATTTCTTACACACAGTGGGTGAGCTTTGTTTAAGCCCAGTTGCATTGAGTGCTGTAAGTAAGTTATCGCCTCGCCGCTTTACTGGTCAAATGATGGGGGTATTCGTACTTACATATTCTATCGGTAACGTTATTTCAGGATTACTTGCTGGTAACTTTGATCCTAACAATGTTGAAGAAATCCCGAACCTTTACCTACAAATTGCCTTATTTAGTATCGGTGTAGGTATCATCTTAGTACTGATGAGTTTTAAAGCTAAAATATGGGAAAAACAAGGTTTAGAACAAACCGCACCAACACAATAATTTAGATTTATCACACGCATAATTATGAGCTTTGATAAATGATATCAAATACCTCCTGTAGTTAACTGCAGGGGGTATTTTTATGGCCGCTAGATTAAACCACACAATTTTTACATTCAGCCGTTTATTATTTATACCTCATCACTGTGCAAAACGAGTTCATAGCAGCAAAGCATCAATACTCTTTGTTTTTATATATATCGCAGCTAACCAAACTCATTAAAAGTGTAAATAATAAAATACAAAAACCGCACTTTTTTTAGCGCAAAAAAACTAAAAACACATATAAATAAATTAAATTAAACTATTAACAATCAATAATTTAACAAGAAAACCTGCACTTTCATCTCGCTACCTAATTTTTACTTTCACCTGCTCGTATGTAAATAAACAACATACTTTGATAACCGTCTCGTAAAATTTACACACGCGCTATTTACTAAATAACAACACCCTCTTCCCCAAAACACCAATCTGGTTAATCATGCAGGCAATACGATAACTAATAATCGCAGTGCTTAATTGCGGGAGTAATTATAATGAGTGAAGTAAATAACCCTTTAGGTTTGGTTGGTATTGAATTTACCGAGTACGCAACACCCGATGCCGATTACATGGATAAAGTGTTTACCGATTTTGGTTTTTCAAAGTTAAAAAAATTCAAAGGTAAAGACATTGTTTATTACAACCAAAACGATATTCATTTTTTACTAAATAATGAACGCGATGGTTTTTCAGCTGAATTTGCTAAAAATCATGGCCCAGCAATTTGTTCTATGGGTTGGCGCGTAGAGAACGCTCAAGCGGCGTTTGAAGCAGCGGTTGAACGTGGCGCTAAGCCAGCTACTGATGCAGCAAATAAAGACTTACCGTACCCTGCTATTTACGGCATTGGCGACAGCTTAATATACTTTATTGAACAGTTTGGCGATAAAGGCTCTATCTACGCAAACGACTTTGAAGATTTAGCTGAGCAAAACGTCGTTAATGATAAAGGGTTCTTACGTATCGACCACTTAACCAATAACGTTTATAAAGGCACAATGGAAACATGGGCTAACTTTTATAAAGACGTGTTTGGTTTTACCGAAGTGCGCTACTTTGATATTAAAGGCCAAAAAACAGCCTTACTCTCTTATGCATTAAAATCACCTTGTGGCACTTTCTCTATTCCAATCAATGAAGGTAAAGGTAACGACAATAACCAAATTGATGAATACCTAGGCGAATACAATGGCCCAGGTGTACAGCATTTAGCCTTTTTAACCGACGACTTAGTGAGCTCACTTGATAAGTTAGATAAATCAACTATCGCCACTTTAGATATTATCCCTGAGTACTACGATACTATTTTTGACCGTGTACCATGGGTTAAAGAAGACAAAGAAAAGATTCGTGAGCATCAAATCCTGGTTGATAGCCAAAGCGAAGATTGCTACTTATTGCAAATTTTCTCTAAAAACTTATTTGGCCCTATCTTCATTGAGATGATTCAACGTGTTGACGATGGTGGCTTTGGTGAAGGTAACTTCCAAGCGCTGTTCGAATCAATCGAGCGAGATCAAGAACGCCGCGGCGTTTTATAATTAAAATTATGACTCTAAAAAGCAGCGTATTTCGCTGCTTTTTGTCGTTTAATCGTAACTAAGAGAGCTTATCTCTCTTTGCGTGTTTAAATCGCGCTTTTCATCACCATATAACTAGTAGATATTTAAAACTTGCTGGTGCTATGTTCTTATTTAATAAATTGATATGCGCGACCAACTAAACCAAAGGAAATGTAATGAGTTTAATTAACGAAACCCATGATATAAATTTAACTAGCTGGGTTGCATCAGCAAATGATGCACAATGTGACTTCCCTATCCAAAATCTACCTTTTGCCGAAGTACGTCGCAAAAATAGCAACGAAGCTTTCCGTGGCGCGGTTGCCATTGGCGATCAGGTTATTGATTTAGCAAAAGTAAATGAACTCGCTATTTTTAGTGGCGATGCTCAAGTCGCCATTGCTGCAGCAAGTAATCCTACACTAAATGAGTTTATGGGTCTGGGTGAGCAATATTGGTCAGCCCTACGTTTAGCATTATCGAAAGCATTACGTGAAGGTTCTGAGCATCAAGAACAACTTACACACGCACTTATTGCGCAAAGCGAGATTGAATTTGCTCTGCCGTGTCGCATTGGCGATTACACCGACTTTTACACCTCGATTTATCATGCTACGGCCGTAGGTAGTTTATTCCGCCCTGATAACCCACTGCTACCGAATTACAAGTGGGTACCGATTGGTTATCACGGTCGTTCGTCATCTATTGGCGTATCTGGTCAGCAGTTCCATCGCCCTAAAGGACAAACTAAAGCGCCAGACGCAGAAGTACCTTCATTTGGTCCGTGTAAGCGTCTTGATTACGAGCTTGAACTGGGTATTTACTTGGGTAAGGGTAATGAGCTGGGTGATGCTATTGCCATTGAAAATGCTGAAAAACATGTGTTTGGCTTTTGTGTTTTCAACGATTGGTCAGCACGTGATTTACAAGCATGGGAATACCAACCGCTTGGTCCATTTTTAGCAAAAAACTTTGCATCAACCGTGTCACCATGGATTGTAACTACCGAAGCACTTGCACCATTTAGAACAAGCTGGACGCGTGATGAAAATGATCCGCAACCATTGGAATATTTAGAATCAACGGCTAACCGTGATCAAGGCGCATTTGATATTCAAATGGATGTTAAAATTCAAACGCAAAAAATGCGTGATGAAGGCTACAACCCAACACAAGTGTCTAAATCTAGCTTTAAGCATTCATACTGGACTGTGGCACAAATGGTGACTCACCATACGGTAAACGGTTGTAACTTTATGCCAGGCGACATGCTGGGCTCTGGAACGCAATCAGGCCCAACTCATGAAGAAGCAGGTTCATTACTTGAGCTTTCTCGTGGTGGTAAAGAAAAAATCACCTTAAGCAACGGCGAACAGCGTAGCTTCTTGGAAGACGGCGACAACGTGATAATGCGTGGCTGGTGTGAAAAAGAAGGTTTTGCACGTATTGGCTTCGGCTGCGTGGAGAGTACGGTATTGCCAGCAAAATAATTGTAAAATCAATAAACTAGTAAAAAAGGGTGGCCGAATAAGCCGCCCTTTTTTATTAATTAAGCCATAGTTACAATTTTTTTCTGGCTTTTTTAGTTGAAATTGCTATCTTGAATCCGTTAATAGCCAGTAAATATGTGACATGTCTGTATTCATAAAATCTTTTTTTCATAAAAACTTCCCAGCTCGCCAGCTGCTTATTCGCCAAAATGGCGAAGTAAAGCATGTGGTTTTGGCACCATGGTTACAAGTTTCTGTACTCGCTATTATTATCACCGCTATTGTGTGGATGAGTGTCTCTAGTATTCGTGTGTATATGCAAACACACCAAATATCTCATATCGAACAAACTCAACTTGATAAGCAAGCGCAGTGGCAACAAAAAGTAAAGCAGCAGCAGCAACGCTATGCATTACAACAAGAACAGTTAGCTGAACTAGAACAAAAACAAGCTTTATTACAAGGTATGATTGAATCATTGCCTGCTTCTATTAGCAAAGACGCCATTAAATTAGAGGGTGAGCTTGACTCCTCCCCTATAAATGAGAGCGAGAGCGAATTCCATGAACCGCTCGAAGATGACAAGTCACAAAACAAACAGGCCCACAATAACGCCACCAGTTTTGAGCAGCGCTATACTTTACTAAATGAACAATACGATACTAATTTTACCTTATTAGCTGCGCAAATTAATCAACGCCACGACGCTATTTTAGAAATATTGCAAGACACAGGTCTCGAAAATGCACTTGCACAGCACCTCGCCTTAGCGGCACAAACAACGGCGCAAGGTGGCCCGCTGGACATACTTGATGAAAGTAAAATACCCAATACATTTTTAGCAATTGCCGATAAGTTGCTTGTTTTAAATCAGCTAGAAAACTTTTTAACCGCCTTGCCGAACACATTACCCTTACCTGCCGCAAAATATTATATTTCGAGCAACTTTGGGCTTCGAAAAGATCCCATGAATAAAAGACGCGCATTTCATAAAGGCGTTGATTTAGCTGGATGGCATAAAACAGAAATTTTTGCCCCTGCCGATGCAACGGTGCGCCGAGCTGGCCGCAATGGTGGTTATGGTAACTTTATTGAATTAGAACATAAAAATGGCGTTGTAACGCGCTTTGGTCACTTAAACAAAATTAATGTTAAAAAAGGCCAAGTTGTTGCAAAGCACGATGTCATTGGTTTAATGGGCAGTACCGGAAGAAGTACAAGTACTCATTTACACTATGAAGTATTAATAGACGACAAGCATGTCAATCCACTAAAAATAACAAAGGCGCTTTCTCGTGTTTGGTAAAAATAAACAAGCAAAAACGGACTCATCAATCAAGCGAGTGAGTCATACTCCCTCAATTATTTCTAACGATGTGCGTATTACGGGCTCTTTAGTTAGCCAAGGTGAAGTGCAACTTGATGGACGTATTGACGGTGATATTAAAGCTGAGCATTTAGTTATCGGCTCCTCCGGTGTTGTTGAAGGCGTTGTTGAGGCTAGCAGCGTTGTTGTTAAAGGTAAAATCATAGGCTCTTTAAATGCAAGCGAAGTGAAGATCGAAAATAATGCCCATGTCCTTGGCGATATTTTTCATGACACACTAAGCATAGAAGCCGGTGCGATTATTGAAGGTAGTTTAAAGCAGCGCTTTGAAAAAGAAGTCATTGAGCATGCTAAAGATAAACCAAAACCGGTTAACGATGTAAAAGCCATTGTTGATAATGAAGACAGTGGCCTTTCGTTTGTAAACAAGTCGTCTACTGCAAAAAGTTAAACCTGAACAAAAAAATGGTTTAGTCAATAAACTAAACCATTGTTTTTAATCATTTTTATAAAACTATAATTTAGCAATTACTTCTTGTTTGTGATGTACATGGTTATATCTGCAGTAAAAACCAACTCATTTCGGGTATTATAAAGCTTTACCGGCACCACTAAATCTTCTTTATCAATCCATTGATGTGGTAACTCAATTTCAGCAATCGCAGTAACGTCTGTGTCTACCTTAGCTAAATATTGTACTGTCATACCCTTAGGTATCCAGCGGTGTGTTTTATGCGGTACCGTCGCATCCACCATCACTCCAGCACACAGCTCAGCCAAATTACATTGAGCAATCGCATGAATTGTCCCAATGTGATTATGTACACGACGTGTGTTTTTAACCACAGCACTACAGTGCCCTGCTTTTAAATCTAAAATAGTGGGTTTCATAGAGCCAAAATAAGGTGCCTTGAAACACACGGCTTTGCTGAAAAGCCAGTTACCGTATGGCCATTTTTTAAATTTATGCCATGTTTTTATTAATGCAGACTCATTACTCATTATTATTTTTCCATTGTCTTTGCTTAAAAAGCAAATTAACACATCGGATCAGTTTAAAGAAGTGTGATACTTAAACAAAAATAATCATAATAAGGTTAAAAGTAGGTAAGTTGGCTGATACATCGGCCATAAGCCCTTTCTTTTTCATCAGTCGCCACTTAAAATACCGACAAAAGGAGACCTGATGCATACACAGCCCGCTAAACCCAATTTTACTTTATTACTTATCTTAGCGTTACTCGTCATTTTTTGTCCGATGGGCATTGATATTTACCTGCCTGCCTTTCCCACTATCGCAGAGCAATTCTCAGTGAGCGAAAAGCAAGTACAGCAAACGGTGGCTATTTTTATGCTTACTGTTGGTTTAGGGCAATTAATTGCAGGTCCACTCGCTGATCGTTTTGGCAGAAAGCCCGTTGCCTTAACTGGGGTCGCTTTGTATGGACTGGCGGCATTGGGTGCATATTATGCTCCTAGCTTTTTAGTACTGATGTTTGCTCGTGCTATTCAAGGGTTAGGCGCGTGCGCTACCTTTGTTGTCGCTTTTGCAATAGTAAGAGATAAGTTTGGTAGTGAACGCAGTGGCCAAATAATTACCTATCTAAACGGTATCGTTTGCTTTATTCCAGCATTAGCGCCCATTTTAGGTGCTTGGCTAACCGTACAGTTTGGTTGGCAAATGAACTTTCTATTTTTAACCGGTTTTGCATTACTGGGGTTTATTGTCACCTTATTCTTGTTTAGGGAAACACGACCAGCAGACAGTCATTACCAGGGGCATATTTTAGATTTAAGACGCTTTTTCCCCATCATTTCAACTCCATTATTTTTATTTAATAGCTTGTTATGTATGGTCACTATGTCAGCCATATTGGTGTTTGTAACACTGGCTCCTGGTTGGCTCATTACGGAATTAGGTGGCAGCGTAGCCGACTTTACCTTTTGGTTCTCGCTCAATGCGGTGCTTAGTATTCTTGCTAGTTTTATTATGCCTATTTACATTAAACGCCAACCTAAAAGAGCCTTAAAAATAGGCCTTTTAGTGCTAGTGAGTGCCGGCTTACTTATGTTGTTATTAAGCCAATATAAAACGCCATTGGCATTAATGATCCCTATGTTCATTGCAGCATTTGGTTTTGCTTTAACACTTGGCTCTGCCGCTGGGCGTGCTTTGAGTTTATTTCCTAAACAAGCTGGCACCGCCTCTGCTCTTTTAGGAGCAATGCAAATGAGTGGAGCAAGCTTATTGGTTTTTATTACTCAATACTTAAACTTATCAACCCCAGAGCTTATTGGTACGCACTTTCTATTATTAATTCCTTTTTGTTATTTACTGTTTCGTTATGCTAAATATGCTTAGCCACTAACGCATTTTCAATACTTCTCTCATTTTGGCTAATTCAGGTGCTACTTGATTAGCCGCCCCTAATCCAAACAAAACATATATTTTTTGTTTAAAAATAATTAATTTTCAGTTAAATAGTTTCGTTTTTATAGATAAAACACCTTGTTTTTTGCTTTTTATTATTTTAATGTTGGTTTAAGTTAACAGAAAGTTAACCAATTAATTCTAGGATATTATAATATGAAAAAGAATAAACTCGCCTTAGCATTAGTTCTTACTGGTATTTTTGCAGCCGGAACTGCCCATGCTGCAAACGATCGCTTCATCATTCAAGTTGATAATAATAAAAAAGGTGTTGTTAAAGCGCTTACTAAAAAACTAGGTGGTGAGATTAAAGTAGATGGTAATGGATTTATTGCCGCAAAATTTACTGGTCAAGATTTAAGTAGCTTAAAAGGCCTACTCAACAACCCACATATTAAACTCATTGAAGAAGATCATAAGCGTGTACCTATGTCATTATTTAACGATGATGTAGGCGATGCAATGCAGCAGCAAATTACGCCTTATGCCGTTTATCAATCACAGGTTGATCAAGTAACTTTTGATGCCAATGCAGGCATGAAAGTCTGTGTTATCGATTCCGGCTTAGATAGCTCAAACCCTGACTTTATTTGGGGCAACATCACCGGTGATAACGACAGTGGCACCGGTAATTGGTTTGATAATGGCGGCCCACATGGTACTCACGTAGCCGGTACAATTGGTGCTGCAGACAACAACCTTGGTGTGGTAGGTATGGCACCGGGTGTGGCAATGCACATTATTAAAGTATTTAACGAATCAGGCTGGGGTTACTCATCTGACTTGGCTCAAGCAGCAGATTTATGTTCTCAAGCAGGTGCGAACATTATTAGTATGAGCTTAGGGGGCGGCGGCTCAAACAGTACAGAATCAAATGCGTTTGCTAACTTTACTAATGCAGGCGGCCTTGTTGTTGCTGCCGCGGGTAATGATGGTAATAACGTACGTTCTTATCCTGCAGGCTACCCGTCAGTTATGATGGTTGGTGCTAATGATGCCAATAATCAAATTGCTGATTTTTCACAATTCCCAAGTTGTTCATCAGGTCGTGGTAAACGTGCAACAAACGATGAAACCATTTGTGTAGAAGTAACTGCCGGTGGTGTTGATACGCTATCAACCTACCCTGCAGGTATGGCTACAGCAGCGAGTATGTCAGCCGATGGCACAGCATATAATTCATCAGCAATGGAAAATGCAGGTCAAGTCACGGCGAGTGCCTACTTTATGGGGACCGGCGAAACCGTTGATCCAGGTGCCGCTGGTAAAGTATGTATGATTGATCGTGGTGTTATTTCATTTTATGACAAAGTTGCTAACTGTGAAAACTCAGGCGGTTTAGGTGCGGTTATTATCAACAATGAAGCCGGCATGTTATACGCAACACTAGGTGATACCAACGATACTTCAATTCCTGCTGTAGGCGCTGCATTTGAAGATCGTAGCGCATTAGTTGCTAGTACAAACGTGACAATTAATATTGGCGCAACTGATTATGGTTTTATGAGTGGAACGTCAATGGCAACGCCTGCAGTTTCAGGTATTGCTGCGCTAGTATGGTCTAACCATAGAGACTGTACAGGCACAGAAATTCGCGATGCGTTAAAAGCAACAGCGCAAGATCAAGGGGCTGCTGGTCGTGATGATTACTTTGGCTATGGTATTGTAAAAGCGGCAGACGCTGATGCTTACCTTACAGCAAACGGCTGTGCGGGTGGCGGCACGGGTGGCGTTGATCCCGAGCCAGGCGTAGATGATATCTCTCTTAGCGCTTCAGGTCACAAATCAAAAGGCACTAAATTTGTTGATTTAAGTTGGAATGGCGCAGCAACAAGCCAAGTTGATATCTACCGCAATGGTAGCAAAGTCATTACCACTGCAAATAATAATGTCTACACCGACAGCATTAATACTAAAGGTGGCGGCACCTATACATATCAAGTATGTGAAGCGCTGAGCACTACGGTGTGTTCAAATAATATCACCGTTAGTTTTTAATAAATTTAGCACTTCGTTATGTTTAAAAGCATAACGGCTAGTTTTATAACAATTTAGTATCCTCAACTTAGCGGGCAATATGCCCGCTTTTTATTTTTCTCATTGCTTGATAAAATCACTTACCACTTCTTTTTCGTACTATTTAATGATCAACCCTGACTTTTTGCTCTCATTTTTACTCGCCAGCTTTTTAATGGCCGTTGCGCCTGGGCCATCAAACGCGTTTTTAATGGCACAAACATTTGCTAACGGGCGAAAAGCAGGTATGCAAAGTGCTTTTGGCTTTGCCTTAGGTGGCGTAGTACATACATTTTTTGCAGTTATTGGTTTAAGTGCTATTTTAAAAGCCTCTGAAACAGCCTATGCCAGCGTACAATATGCAGGTGCAGCCTATTTATGTTACTTAGGTTTTATGATGCTTAAAGGCACGTTTATGCCACCATCTTGTGAGCAAAGCGATAAACCGCATGTTACAACCAATAAAAACAAAAATGTCATGTTTCAAGCCATGATGACAGAAGTGCTTAATCCTAAGGTGGCTTTGTTTTTTATTGCTTTTATCCCACAATTTGTTGACCCTAGCTTGTCATCTGCAACCTTTCAGCTGGCATTTTTTGGGCTACTTTATCCAATCTTTGCTTTTCCGATTGACTGCACGTATATTTATTTCGGCGATAAAATAGCTCAATTTTTTAGAAATCACCCAAATAGCCAGCTTTGGATTGATAGGTTCACAGGCATTGTATTTATTGCCTTGGCTATCAATTTATTACTCTAACTAATAAGAATCAGCATGGATCAAAAAATACAATCTCTACCTGCGCAAAAAAATATAGCCTTAGTAGCACATGACGGCAAAAAAGCCGCGCTTAAGTTATGGTGCGAAAAACATAAGGCCACTCTAAGTAAACACACTTTATATGGCACAGGGACTACTGGGCATTTAATTGAGAAAACAACAGGGCTTGATGTTATTCAATTATTAAGTGGCCCTATGGGCGGCGATCAACAACTCGGGGCGAAAATAGCGGAGCATGAAATACATGTATTAGTCTTTTTTTGGGACCCTTTAGCCTCGCAACCTCATGATCCTGATGTTAAAGCTCTTCTCCGTTTAGCTGCTGTGTGGAATATTCCTGTGGCGTGTAATGAAGTGAGTGCCGATATGCTACTTAGCTCACCACTAATGGATATAGAGCTTGAGCGAACACTGCCAGATTACGAAAAGTACCTCGCAACCCGACAAATATCTCTATAGTAGCTTACTTATAAAGCATGCTGGCCCATTTAGTAAGGCCAGCAGTTACACTACCAAAGTGATCACCGTTCACCATTTTTATGTTGCCTAAATGTTCACTCAACGCCGCTTTAATTAATGGAGACTGTGCACTTCCTCCCGTTAAGTAAATCACATCGGGAGTGGTATTCGCATCAGTAATTGCCTGTTTAGCCAAGGTAACAATCTGACTAATGCTATCGTCAACAGCAAGCGCTAAATCAGCGACTGAAATATCTTTGCTTAATGAATTATCTAAAAAGGCTAAATCACAATTAAAACTATTTGCGGATGTTAATGCAATTTTAGCCGCTTCAGCTTGTTGAACTAATTGGTGACCTTGCTTATTTTGCTGTAAGTGAATAAGTCGTTTATAAAGTTCAGGAGCGCTGACATCGCGTAACTGCGCACTGAGTTCACGATAATGCTGGGCACTATAAAACTGGCTCTGTAAATTCACATCGTTAATTTTACAAGCTTGCCAAAATGGTTGATTAGGTAGTGGTAAACCTGATTTAAACGCACTGCCAAGCCCGAGTAACGGCATTAAACCATGGTAGCTCAAAGCAATATCTAAATCGTTTCCGCCTACTCGCTTTCCGCTATGCGCTAAAAAGTCTGCATCTCGTTGTTGCTTATTCCTAAAACTTGGCCCCATTTGTACAAATGAGCAGTCACTGGTACCACCGCCAATATCAATCACCAATACTTTTTGGTCTTGCGTTAAATCACTTTCATAATCAATCCCAGCCGCGAGTGGCTCATATAAAAACTCAACATCTTTAAAGCCCGCCCGGTTTGCTGCGCGTGTTAAAATACCCACGGCTTGTTGGTTTGACTGCTCACCACCGACCGCTTGAAAATTCACTGGGCGCCCAATAACAGTTTGGCTCAGCGTATACCCTAACGATAATTCAGCACGTTGTTTTATTTTTAAAATCATTGCTGTGGCAATATCTTCAAAAAAATTGATTTGCCCTTGCTTTAAGCCCGTTGCGCCAAAAAATGATTTAGGGGATTTTACAAAATAACCCTCTTCAGGAAATTGTACATATTCACTAATTGCCTCACGGCCAATAAATAGAGTGTCGTCGCTGGCTTGTAAGTCTAGGTCTGATTTAATTCGCGGGAGCGTATTAAGCAAGGGTTGGCGCGCGGTTTTATAGGCATGCTCATGCTCTGAGCCCTGCAAATGCTGCGCAACAAAATCAACGACTAAGGCGCTATGATGTGTGTATAAAGTTGATGGAAGATAATGTTTGCCTTGCTCTAAAGGGATGAGCTGAACACGCTCTTCGTTTAAAATACCCATAGCACAATTAGAACTACCATAATCAAAACCAACAAACATAGATCACCAAACATTACCAAAAAGGCCGCGCAATTTAGCATAATTGCTAAAAAATATATACTGAATTGGCCTACACTCTTTATTTTTCGGGTCTTTCTCGCAAAAAGCTAGCAAAACGCGGTAAACCATTTTTAGTGTATCCGTGGTATCGATAAGTGATTGTTGAACCAATGGCTGGCGGACGCTTGCGTTCTTCATCACTAAAGCCCGTGCCAATAGAAAAGGTTACGCCTTGCTTAGTTTGCACTCGCAATGCCCCGAGCATACCTGTGTATTTACCTTTACCTGGTAAATATTCAATAACTAGCGCTTCAGCATCCAAATAAGGTTTGAGTTTTAATAATGCACTAGAGCGACCACTCGTATGCTTAGCCTCTGCTAAATGAAGCATAACGCCCTCTCCGCCTTGTTTGGTGACCTCATTAAAGTAATCACTTAGTTGCTGATTGTCGCTAAATTGATATTGCTTAACCGCCTTGATATGTGAGCTATTTAACTTAGTAATGAGTGACAGGTAATTTTGATAGCGACGATGAAAAGGCGTGCTTGTATCTGGCATATCAAATACTTGATAAGTCACTGTTTGCCAGAGTAAGTCGTTGGGTATTTTTGTTCTAACAATACCACTGAGAACAGAAAATTGACCTCGTTTGGTCCATAACTCACCGTCTAACCAAACATCAGGCAAAGGGGCGGTAAACCACTTAGGAGGATTAATTGAATTACCTTGGCGGGTAACAAATTGTTTCCCCGTCCATATTGCTCTAACGCCGTCAAACTTTTCACTCACCAAATATTGGCGAATATCGTTATGCTTAGTTTCATCATAAACATCAGCGAGTTGCACCTGCGGCAATTGCGCTAATAAACTCGCACTAAAAAGCGTAAAAAAAATAAATAGGTATCTTTGAATAGTAACCATAACTGCATCCTTGCAAATTTAAATATGGCTTAAACTATAGTTGAGATTGAAGCCATTGCCAAAATTCTTCAAGGTTATGCATTTGCTGTGTTGCTTTACTGAAGTCGTGCTGCTCAGTGTGCTTATTAGCAATCGCTACAACGGCTAAGGCTGCATTGTTTGCTGCTGTTACACCAGTGAAGGTATCTTCAACAGCAATCGCATTTTTTGCAGCGACCTGCATATTTTTAAGTGCTAATAAATAGGGATCACCGGCAGGCTTTGGATTGGTTACATCGTCTTTTGTAACCACCGTATCAAATAAATCATAAAACCCTAATCCTTTTAGTATTGGCTCAGCTTCATGGCGTGCGCTGCCTGTTACTAACGCCATTTTTAAGCCTTGCTCTTTAACCGCGAATAAAATATCTGCAGCATAAGGCATTAAAGGCGGTAAATTGGTTTGAACGAATTTGCTAAACAAACGGTATTTTTCATCCGCTAAATAGCGACTACTCACAGACAAGTTATGGGTTTGTTTTATTTCCTTTGCAGCGTCAATCGTGGGGCGCCCAGAAAAGCACTGGCAAAAATCATCTTCGTCATAACGCACACCAAAAGGCGCAAGTAATTGGCTCCAACAGATATAATGCACACTTTCAGAATCAACTAACGTGCCATCCATATCAAATAATACCGCTTCAATAGACATACTTTCTCCTTGTTGTTTAGCTGTTTAGCTGTTTAGCCTATGCCCTGAATATTAAAAAAGGTGCCTAAGCACCTTTCATTAATGTGTGTTACTCAGTCAAGCCTGCTGGCGGCTCAGCATAAGCGTCTTCACCGGTATTTACATCAACTAACTCGTAACCACGGGCTTTGCGCATCACTTTAAGTACGGGTTTTTCAAATGCTGTTTTTAAGCGCTCAGCATCATCTTTTAGTTCATCTAACGAAGTACCAAACGGCGCTGCCCCCGTTTCTGACCAGTTAGTTACTTTACCATTTAGGTTATATTCCACTTCATGTATTTGATATTGCGCCGCTTCATCTTTGGTTGCTTCACAAAAAATTACACGGTAATTCCAAAATCCAGCCATTATTTTTTCTCTTTAATAAACATATGAGCGCTACTTTAGCAGCTCTACAAAAATAAAAAAGCCTGCACTAGGCAGGCTTTTATCAATAATTACAATTTAACGTTAAATTTTTCGATTAGAAAAAGTTAACTTTAAATTCAGCACCAATGTAACGCTCTTCGTTAACCATTGCTGTGTTGTTGTTGAAATCAACACCACCAATCGCTTGTTGCTCGTCAAATAGGTTACGCACGAATGCTGATACTTCATATTCGTAGTCGCCTTGTGCCCATGCATAACCAGCACGTAGGCCTACTTCTGTTAGTGGCTTACCTTCAAACTCAACTGATTCATATAAGAAAAAGTCAATTTCACTACGGTACGACACATCAGCGTAAGTGAAGAATTCACCTTCAGCGAGTTCTTTAGTGTAACGAAGTGTGATGTTAGAGATCCACTCTGGAGCATGCGGTAAGCTGTTACCATCTAAAATAGCACGGTCTTCAGGACCAAATGCACCTGGTACTTGGAACGTAGGATCAGTAACAGTACATTGTGCACACACAGCAACGGCTAAATCTTTGTCTTTAAGCTCGGTTTTGTTGTAGCTTAAGTTAAACGTGGCATTTAGCTCATCCGTTAACACCCACTCAGAATCAATTTCGAAACCGTAGCCAGTTGTTTTATCAGCATTTAATAAGCGGTTAAAGTTAGCACCACCACCTACAGCCGTTAGCTGTTGGTCGTCCATGGTGTAATAAAATACCGTTGCGTTAACACGGCCTTGGCCATCTAACACATCAGATTTAATACCTGTTTCAAACGAAGTAACAGTCTCTGAATCAGCAACGGTTACTTCATCACCAAATAAGATACGACCTTGAAGACTCGGTGCACGGAAACTGTTAGCAATGCGGCCATACCAGTTTACGTCATCATTGACTTTGTAGTTAGCCGATAAATCCCAGCTTACGTGATCATCGCTTACATTTTTTTCAATGTAAGTAGCAGCACCACCTACAGGGCTAAGCGTACGATTTGCTGAGAACTCTTTCTCATCGTCTGAATAACGAAGGCCCGCGGTTACTTTTAAATCATCAGTAATGGTGTAATCAACTGAGCCAAACACAGCCCATGCTTTAGTGTCTTGCTGTTGGCTAACAAACCCATTTAATACGCCATTATTAGCCGTATCATAGCTAAAGTTTTCAATCGTTAATGCTTCGTCGAAGTAAAAAACACCCACCTGGTAATTTACATCGCCAGCAAAGTTGCTTGATAAACGTAACTCTTGCGTGTATTGGTCTTGGTCTGGAATACCATCAGCACTTTCTGAAGAAAAAGGAATAAAACCAGGACCCATAGCTACTGGAACATCATTGATAGAGAATCCACCGTAACCACCATCAATGTCAGCACGAGAGTAAATTTCTGCACTTTCCCAACCAGAGATTGAAGTTACTGTGTGGTTAGCTAAGTCCCACTCAAGTTTAAGGCTTGCACCTTGTGATTCCACTTGTTGCGTCGCACGCGATGCGGCATCGTGGTAAACCACATCATTTTCAAAATCATCAACTAAGTCATTAGTGCCAGGCTTGATAGTATTGGCACGAAAGGCAATTGGAGAGCCATCTAAATCACGGACATGGTAGTTAAATAATCCAGTGAAATCGTCACCTTCATATAAAAATTGAATACGTGCAGCTTGTTCAGTGTAACCACCTAAGGCATCTTTTTGTTCAAAGCCCGGTGCACGATTATCAATGTAATCGTCTTTGTCTTGCCAAAGTACTGAAACACGCGTTGATAAACGGTCTGTTAATGAACCACCAACTGCGCCTTCAAAATCAACTGCGCCACGGCTACCGTATGATACAGAGCCATAACCTTCAAATTCTTGACTTGGTTTAACGGTATCAAATTTAACTAGACCAGCAGGCGTATTACGGCCGAACAACGTACCTTGTGGGCCACGAAGCACTTCAACACGGGCTACGTCAAATACAGGAAAACCTTTTAAAATAGCATTTTCTTGTACAATTTCATCAACCACAAGTGACACAGGCTGTGAAGCATTCAAATCGAAATCAGTGTTACCTAAACCACGTACATAAAAGCGTGGGAATGAACGACCAAATGAAGATTCAATAGATAAACTTGGGATTTTCGCATTCATAAAACGAATATCCATACCAGCTGAGCTGTAAGCATCTAAACTGTCGCCTTGTAGGGCTGAAACAGCAACAGGTACTTCTTGAGCGTTTTCTACTCGTTTACGAGCAGTTACTTGAATAACTTCTAGTTGGTTCTTCTTAGCAGTAGTTTCTTGCTCAGCAGCTAGGGCTGAAATTGAAGTACCTGCTACGGCAGAGAACAACGTTGCATTGATAAGGGTTGCTAACGTAGATCTTTTCATTGCTTTCATGTCGGGGTTAACCTTTTTAGTGCACTCTTGTTCAACGGTTGATGTGTTGCGCAATTAAATAATTACGGATTCAGTCAATTTTTCGCGACTTGCTCTATGCGGCGCGGACCTTATTACCGAGAGTACAAAAACGGCATAAATAAGGCTGACTGAATGCGCGAGATTATACCATGCTGTAATTAATTTACCGCATGCTGAGTGTTAAAAATATAAACTTATTTTTAACACTTAAGCGCACTATCCCGACTTTTAGTGTACTTTTCGCAACTAAACAACCAAAAAGCGGACATATGTCCTTACAATGAATTGTTAAAAAATATAGCAAAATAACGCGGCACTTTTTTAAATACTACTTTTTCACTAATGAACGCGTCAGTGCAATTTCACCATCAATATGAATATCTCGCTGCGGGAATGCAATCACCACATCGTGTTGTTCAAACACTTCATAAATACTAAAGCGAATATCACTGCGCACTTGTCTTAAGCGAGTTTCAGATTCAGCGCACACCCAAAAAATAGCATTAAAGACCAGCGAGCTATCTGCAAAATCATCAAACAATACGGTTGATTGAGGCGTTGCCAATATTGCCTCATGCTCATCTAATACTTGCTGAATTAACTTTTTAACCAGTAATACATCAGAGCCATAAGCTACGCCTACGCTCACAGATGAGCGTGCATTACCGTCAATAAGCGTCCAGTTGGTTACAGTGTTTTCTAATAACTGGCTATTAGGGATCAACATATGCACCCCGTCGTTTCTGCGAATGCGGGTAGAGCGAGTGTTAATAGTTTCAACCACCCCTTTTGCAGTGCCAACTTCTAGAAAATCGCCAATACGGATTGGCCGCTCCCACATTAATATCCAACCGCTAATAAAGTTATTAATAATATTTTGTGCACCGAACCCCACACCAATGGCAATCGCACCCGATACAAAGGCAAATGCAGTTAGTGGAATGTTGAGCACCTCAAGTGAGGTAAAAAGTAAAATCGCAATACTTAAAATAAAATAAAAACGCGTGAATAAATGCACTGCATCTGGGCTCATTTTTCGAGCAAGTAATGACTTCTTAATCAATTTACCAATACGTGTAACCACAAACCACATAGTAAATAAAATCAGTGGGACTTGAATGACTTTAGCAACCGTAATATGTACGTCGTTATAACTAAACAGCACAAAACCTAGTATGTCGTTAATTTGTTCTATATTCATGATTATTCCATATAAAAATAAGCTAGCAGTTAGTAAATCAGTAAATGCTAATAATTGAGTGAGTCTAGCATGTGGTTAAATTAAATAAGTAACAGTCTGTTTAAAATAATGACGGTAAAACAACCGTGATTGTCTCGTGTCGGCATGCTTGCATTGACCTTGGGGTAATTTGGGCTGTTTACTGCTGCTTTTATCTACTAAAGCTGTTTTTGCAATCTAATTTGCGTTTAAATCCTGCTTTAAATCGATAAACTTTGTTGTATATAAGTCAAAATTTGGTAAGTTAACTGTGTTTTCGACTCACTAAGCCTATTTCGGCTATTTTTTCTATGGAGTTATTATGCGTAAAACACTGATTGCCACTACGATTGCTAGTGCACTTTTATTATCTGCCTGCTCTTCTGAGAGCACTAAAGAAACAACACAAGAAACCGCAGCGCAAGTTCAAGACATTAACGCAAGCAATGTATTGTTCAAACCAAGTCCACTTCAATACATGGCACCTGAGTTTGATAAGTTTGGTACGACTGAATACGAAGCCGCATTTGATGCAGGTATTGCACAGCACAATGCAGAAATACTGGCAATTGCCAACAACCCAGCGCCAGCCACTTTTGAAAACACCTTAGTTGAAATGGAGCTGGCAGGCGAGCTACTAAACCGCGCATCAGCTGCGTTTTATAATCTATCAGGCCTTATTTCAAACGATGAATACCAACGTATTGATAAAAAAATGGCGCCAGTTTTCTCGGCTCACTCTGATGACATTTATTTAAATGGTGCATTGTTTAAACGTGTACAAACGGTATACGACAATAAAGATAAGTTAAGCGCTGAAGATCAACGCCTAGTCGATTTTTACTACAAACAGTTTGTAAAAGCCGGTGCAAAATTAAACGATGCTGAAAAAGCAAAAATGCGTGAAATCAACGCTGAGCTTGCAAAACTATCAACTGAGTTTTCTCAAAACGTATTAAAATCGTTTAAAGAAGATGTCATTTTAGTAACAGATAAAAGCAAATTAGCGGGTTTATCTGAAGGTGAAATTGCAGGCCTTGCAGCCGCTGCTGAAAAAGCAGGCAAAGATGGCTACATGATCACCTTAGTGAACACCACGCAACAACCTATTTTAGCAAGCCTTGAAAATCGTGAACTACGTGAGCAAATTTTTAAAGCATCAACCAATCGTGCTGCTAAAACAAATGGCCCTATCATTATTAAAGAAACTAACCTGCGCGCACAAAAAGCAGAACTGTTAGGCTTTAAAGATTGGGCTTCTTATGTAATGACTTCACGCATGGCGCAAACTACTGATAACGTGTACGGCATTTTAGATGACTTAGCGCCAAAAGCCGTTGAAAAAGCGAAAGCAGAAGCACAAGCAATTCAAAAAGTAATTAATGATTCGGGTGAAAACTTTGAACTTAAACCATGGGATTGGTCTTTCTACGCAGAAAAAGTACGCGCTGAAAAATACGACCTAGATCCAGCCTTAGTTAAGCCTTATTTTGAAATGCAGTCGGTTATCCATAACGGCCTGTTCTTCGCTATGGAAAAACTTTACGGTATTACCTTTAAAGAGCGTAAAGACCTGCCGGTTTACCACGACGATGTAATGGCATTTGAAGTATTTAACGCCGATGGCAGCGCCATTGGTTTATTTTACATGGACCCATATGCACGTGAAGGTAAGCGTGGCGGTGCATGGATGAGTGCATACGTAAGCCAAAGCGGCTTAAAAGGCACTAAACCTGTTATTTACAACGCACAAAACATTCCAAAGCCGGCTGAAGGCGAGCCAACGCTCATGACTTTTGACGAAGTATCAACTATGTTCCACGAGTTTGGTCATGCGGCACACGGTTTATTCTCTGACGTTAAATACCCAAGCCTAGCAGGTACTGCAACAGCACGTGACTTTGTTGAATTTCCATCACAAGCACACGAAGATTGGATGATTGAACCAACGGTACTTGCTAACTACGCTAAACATTACAAAACTGGAGAGCCAATTCCTCAAGCACTACTTGATAAAGTACTTGAGTCGCAAAAGTTCAACCAAGGTTTTGGTACCACTGAATATTTAGCAGCAGCACTACTGGATATGGAATGGCATTCATTTGGTTCTGATAAGAAAATAACTGACGTACAGCAGTTTGAAAGTGACGCATTAAAGGCACATGGTATTGATTACTACCCTGTTCCACCGCGTTATAAATCAAACTACTTTAGCCATACGTTTGCAGGTGGTTACTCAGCGGGTTACTACGCTTACCTGTGGACTGAAGTATTTGCAGCCGATGCGTTTGCTCACATGGAAAACAACGGTGGCTTAACGCGCGAAAATGGCGATAAGTTCCGTAAAGAGATCCTATCAAAAGGTAATAGCCGTGACTTAATGCAAAGCTACATTGAGTTTAGAGGCCAAAAACCAACCACTGACGCCCTGCTTAAGCGCCGTGGTTTAGTTGACTAATCGATTACTTCAATCGTTAATAAAAGCCCGCTTGCGGGCTTTTTTAACTTATTTAAAACGCTATTTAACTCAAACACTTAAACAATATAACTTGGCTATGTTAACCTTAATAAAAAATTAAGGTGCCTTTATGAAATACACGTTTCTCCTCCCTCTCTCATTGCTGCTAGGCACATTGAGTTTTGCTAACGAAAAGCAACATGCCGATATTATTATTAACCACGCGAATATTGTTGATATCGAAAATGCAGTGGTGATCCCCAATCAAACAATTGCCATTTCTGACTCTAAAATTATTGCCCGCGGCGATAACTCACTTAAATTAAACTACAGTGCCACCACGCAAATTGATGCACAAGGGCGCTTTGTTATGCCAGGCCTTTGGGATATGCACGTGCATTTTGGCGGTGGCGAACAATTAATTGAAGAAAATAAGCAGCTACTGCCTTTATATTTGGCCTACGGCGTAACAACGGTACGCGATGCCGCCGCCGATTTAAGTGAATCAGTTCTAAGCTGGCGCGAGCAAATAAGCAAAGGTGAACTGATAGGTCCCACTATTTACACCTCAGGCCCTAAGCTTGAAGGTAAAGGCTCTATTTGGCCGGGCGACCTTGAAGTGGAAACACCCCAAGAAATGCATGCTGCTATTGATAAACTAGACGCGATGAATGTCGACTTTATTAAAATTACTGACAGCGCATTAACCCCTGCGCTTTATTTACAGGCAGTAAAAGAAGTTAAAAAACGTGGTTACAAAATATCAGGGCATATTCCGTTTTCGTTATCAGTGACTGATGTATCTAGCGCGGGTTTAGACGCGATAGAACATATGACATATTTACTTAAGGCGGCAGCTAAAAACGAAGATGAAATTTCAGCTAAAGTAAAAACCGGTGAACTGAGTTACCGCAGCGCCTTACCCATTGTGATGAATAACATAGATAAAGACACCGCAATGCAAAAATACCGTCTATTAGCCAAAAACAACACCGCGGTTGTGCCAACCTTAATTGGCGGCCAAGTTACGGCTTATATTGACGAAGATAACCACCAGCAGGACGAGTTTCTAAATTACTTAGCTAAGGGCCTAAAAGACACCTATCAATGGCGCGTTGATCGCGCAAATAAAGATACCCCTGCACAAATTAAACAGCGCAAACAACGCTTTGTTCAAACCGCTCAACTGCTACCTTGGGCACAAGAGGCGGGTGTGCCTATTATTGCGGGCACCGATGCAGGCTTTTTAAATTCTTATATTTACCCTGGGCTGTCGCTTCATCAAGAATTAGCTCTTTTTAGTGACTATGGCCTAACTCCAAAACAGATACTGCAAAGTGCGACTGTGGCGGGGCCAACATTTTTAAATAAAACCCAGCAATTTACCTCTTTAGAAGTTGGTAAAGTGGCAGATATTATTATTTTACAGCGCAATCCATTAATTGATGTGCGTAACACGCAATCATTACAAGGGGTGATCAGCCATAACCGCTACTATAATAAAGCCGCACTGGAAGACCTTAAAGCGCAAGCAAAACAATTTGTAAGCTCACAGCAGTAAGTTAATTATTGGGCTCAGTTAGCTGAGCCCTCCCTTTGTTAGTCGGTGTAGTATACACTCGCGTTTTTAATTTGGAGCAAGCAACACCATGGGCTATTTATTTGCAGTTACCCTTCTTTGGGCGTTTTCGTTTAGTTTAATTGGTGTGTATTTAGCAGGCCAAGTTGACGCATGGTTTAGTGTGTTAATTCGTGTTGCTTTAGCAGCGTTAGTATTTTTGCCTTTTTTAAAGAAAATCCCCACCCCGCTTGCGTGTAAACTCATGCTGATAGGCGCACTGCAACTGGGGGTTATGTATGGCTTTTATTACCACTCATTTTTGTTTTTAAGTGTGCCAGAGGTGCTGTTATTTACTGTAATGACCCCGCTTTACATTACGCTTTTAAACGATGCGCTTAATAAACAGTTTAATCCGCAGTTTTTTATCGTTGCGTTTATTGCCGTATTAGGTGCTATTACCATTCGTTATGAAAACTTAGACAGTAACTTTTTAGTCGGATTATTACTGGTTCAAGGCGCTAATATTAGTTTTGCCATCGGCCAAGTAACCTACAAACGATTAATGCTTAATAAACAACTCGATGATAAAACCGTATTTGGTTGGTTTTTTATTGGCGCACTGATTGTTGCAAGCGCCTGTTACGCCTTATTTGGTGATCTTAACAAATTACCAAGTACCTCAACTCAATGGGGCATACTAATTTATTTAGGCATTGTGGCATCCGGTTTAGGGTACTTTATGTGGAATAAAGGCGCGACGCTTGTTAATGTTGGTGCGCTGGCGGTGATGAACAACTTGCTTATTCCTGCCGGTATTATTGTTAATGTGCTTATTTGGAATAGAGACGCAGACCTACTTAGATTAAGCATTGGGGGGGGAGTGATGCTGGTTGCCTTAGTGGTAAACCAAATAATGACTAAATCAGCAAATTAATCACTCTGTAGTGAAATTGTCATTAATAATTAGTAAGGTAGCGTCCACTTTTATTTTTAAGGACAAATAATGAAGCGCATACCTTTTCTAACAACTTTTTTATTATTAAGCTCACTTACTGGCTGTGATGACGATGTAAAAATAGTCGAAAAAGAAGTGGTTGTTACCAACACTGACGTTGAAATTGTTGAAGTAGCACAAGGCACTAATATTCAACTAGGTACTCGCCCAGACTACCTAGTTGACGATATGGCTAGCAGCGCACTAAAAACAAAATTAGAATCGTGCAAAGAAGGCCCTTTTTATCGTACTGATTTTTCAATTGGTCACCGCGGTGCTCCAATGCAATACCCCGAACACACTAAAGAATCTTATATTGCAGCCGCTCGTATGGGAGCAGGTGTTGTCGAATGCGATGTAACCTTTACCAATGATAAAGAGCTAGTATGTCGCCATTCTCAGTGCGACTTGCACACCACCACTAATATTTTAGCCATTCCAACATTAGCTGCTAAATGCAGTGAACCATTTACCCCAGCAAACTCTAACAGTGGCACGCCTGCTTCAGCTAAATGTTGTACCAGTGATATTAGTTTGGCAGAATTTTTAACCCTTGAGGGCAAGATGGATGGCGCAAACACCAGTGCCACCAATGTTAGCGATTACATGAAAGGTACACCAAGTTGGCGCACTGACTTATACGCCACCTCAGGTACACTCATGACCCACAAACAAAGTATTGCACTCTTTAAAGAGCTGGGAGTAAAAATGACCCCGGAGCTTAAATCCCCTCAAGTGAGTATGCCCTTTAACGGTATGACCCAAACACAATACGCACAAAAAATGCTGGATGAATACACGCAAATGGAGGTACCCGCTTCGCGAGTGTATCCGCAATCATTTAATTTAGCCGACGTAGAATATTGGATTAACACTAATCCTGAATTTGCAGCGCAGAGTGTCTATTTAGATGGGCGCGACAGCAATGCAGGGTTTGATCCAAACAACGCAGCAACATGGCAGCCAAGTATGGCAGAGCTCGTAAACGACGGCGTTAAAATTATTGCACCCCCCATTTGGATGCTATTAAGCATAGATAACGACAGTAATATTGTTCCCTCACAGTACGCTATTGACGCTAAAGCCGCGGGGCTTAATATCATTGCATGGAGTCTTGAGCGCTCTGGCCCTCTAAATCAAGGCGGCGGTTATTATTATCAGTCAATTAGTGATGTTATAGATAACGATGGCGATATGTTCACTGTGGTTGATGTGTTAGCGCAAGACGTAGGTGTAATGGGTATCTTTTCCGATTGGCCTGCAACCGTAAGCTACTATGCTAGCTGTAATAACATGCCTGCAAGTATTTAGACTTTAAGGCGTGTTTATTTTATCGCGCTCAGTTACCATATATTTTATATATTATTTAATTGAGCGCTTTTATGATCATCCAACACCACCATGCTGACTTGCCTACCCCAACGGGGTTAATGCGCACTACAGTTTATCGCCCACACGCTCACGGGCAATTCCCAGCCATTATTTTTTACTCTGAGATTTTTCAGCAAACCGCGCCTATTGCTCGCAGCGCTGCTATTTTAGCAAGCCATGGCTTTGTAGTACTTGTGCCAGAAGTATTTCATGAACTTAACCCTATCGGGACAGTGCGTGCTTATGATGATGCGGGTAAAGATAAAGGCAATAACGATAAATGGGCAAAACCGCTTGAATCCCACGACAGCGATACCCAAGCGTTAATCGACTTTGTGCAAACACACGATTACTGTACTGGCTCTGTGGGTGCAATGGGTGTTTGTATTGGTGGGCATTTAGCGTATAGGGCCGCATTAAACCCAGCAATAAAAGCTGCTTTTTGCTTATATGCCACTGATATTCATAGCGATACACTTCCCGCACAAAAAGGGAATAATTCATTTGAACGTATGGCCGATATACAAGGTGAAATCCACTTTATTTGGGGAAAACAAGACCCTCATGTGCCACAACAAGGTCGCGACAAAATTTATCAACAAGCGGTTAGTACGGGTATTAATTACCAATGGCAAGAAGTGAACGCGCAACATGCCTTTATGCGTGATGAAGGCGAGCGGTACGATGCAGCACTTGCTATCACCATGTATCAACAAGCCGTTGCTTTGTTTAACCGAGTGCTTTAAGCGCTATTATTTAAGCATACCTAATGCGGTATGTTGCTTTACAAAATACGCTTTTAAATAATCAATAAACAAACGCAGTTTTTTAGAGCCCGCCGCCCCAGGCGGGAACACCCCATAAAGCTCAATGTCTTTGCTTTTATAATCATCGAGTATAATTTGTAGCAAACCCGCTTGTACTTTTGGCCATGCATCATAAAGTGGAATACGACCAATACCATGCCCCGCCTCTACAAACGCAGTGCGTGCAGCAGCGTTATTGGTGCTTAAACTACCTTGCATTGTAATATCGACCTTTTTTCCTTCTTTTTGTAAGGTCAGCGTTTTACTGCCTAATTGATAAACCACCCATTGATGCTTTGCCAACTCATCGGGTGTGGTGGGTTTACCAAAATGCGCAAAATAATCGGGCGCACCACAAATACAGGTACTCATAGTGGTGAGCTTAGTGGCTTGTAAGTTCGAATCGCGCAGTGCAACCCCTCTAATTGCAAAATCAAACCCGTGCTTAATAATATCCACCACATCATCAGTTAGCTGTAAATCTATATCAATTTTAGGGTACTGACGTTTAAAGGTATTTATTGCCGGTACAATTAACTGCATCCCTACATTTACTGGGCAACTTATTTTTAATAGCCCTTGAGGTTCACTTTTTATATTTTCTATTTGCTGATTAGCGGCATTAGCTTGCTCTGTAATAACACGGCAACGCTCATAATAGGCCATTCCGGCTTCGGTTAACGCCATAGTGCGGGTAGAACGGTTAAGTAGCGTCACTTCGAGCTGTGTTTCTAATTTTTTTAAGTGATAACTCGCTACGGCACGGGTCAGCCCTAATTGTTTTGCCGCTGCAGTTAAGCTGCCCTGCTCTACAATTTGTGCAAATACCACCATGCTTTTTAACTGTTCAAACGAGACTTTCATAGGTGCTCCAATGCGGTTTTAACTTCAACCCTCTTATTGTATCAATTATTGAATCAATTAAGTTAAATTTATCATCGTTGTTTAAAGCTCTCTTAGTGCATATAGTATTTACCAAGCAAGATTAATTAATTTAAATCATCATAAGGAATACCTTACATGGCTAAAAAAATACTAATGGTTCTTACATCACATGCAGAGCTTGGTAACACAGGCGAAAAAACTGGTTTTTGGGTAGAAGAATTTGCAGCCCCTTATTACGCATTTGTTGATGCAGGTATTGAAGTAACATTGGCTTCTCCAAACGGCGGTCAGCCACCGATTGACCCAACTAGTACACTTGCTGATTTTCAAACTGAGGCAACCAAACGTTACGATGCAGACAGTGGTGCACAAACACTGATGGCAAATACCAAAGTTTTAAGCGAAGTAAACTCTTCTGATTACGACGCCGTATTCTACCCTGGTGGTCACGGCCCTTTATGGGATTTAGTCGATAACACCGATTCTGTATCGCTCATTGAAAGCTTTATTAAAGAGCAAAAGCCAGTCGCTGGCGTGTGTCATGCAAGTGCGGTATTTTTAAATGTTAAAGACGCTGATGGCAATGCATTAGTCGCCGGTAAAAAAGTAACGGGCTTTACTAACAGCGAAGAAGCTGCTGTACAACTTACTGACATTGTTCCATTTTTAGTTGAAGACGAACTTATCAAAAAAGGTGGCGATTACCAAAAAACCGACGATTGGGGCGTGCTTGCTCTTGAAGATGGTTTATTGATCACCGGTCAAAACCCAGCAAGCTCAGAACTTGCAGCTAAAAAGCTATTAACTAAACTAGGTTAATAGCAGCCAACAACTCAAATCAGCACAGCATTTTATGCTGTGCTTTTTTAATTGCTTTTCATTACCTTATACAATTCCTATACTGGCAACACTTTCGGTAAATTAGGATCACACTATGGCCACTAAACCAAACACGCTTTCACTTATTACCAGTACCCGTTTTGCTATTTTTAGCATTATTATTATTTGTTTTGTATTGCAGCTTATTAATAGCCTACCTGGCATTAATTTAAACGGTTTAGGTATTTATCCAAGAAGTATTCAAGGGTTGGTTGGTATTCTTTGTGCTCCCTTTTTACACGGTAGCTGGTGGCATTTTGCCAGTAATATGTTGCCATTTGCTGTATTAAGCTGGTTAATTTGCCAGTACAGCGTACAGCGCTTTTATAGTGTATTTATATTCACCGCTTTAGTAGGTGGCTTATTCGTTTGGATGTTTGCCCGCAGTAATATTCATGTCGGCTTAAGTGGCGTTATTTATGGATTATGGGGATTTATTTTATGCTATGGCATTGTAAGACGTTCATTTAAATCGATTTTTATTGCTGTTATCGTAGCTTTTTTATACAGTGGCTTTATCTGGGGCGTATTACCGCAGCGTTTTCATATCTCGTTTGAGAGCCATTTTTTTGGTGCATTAAGTGGATTGTTTTTAGGTTATAAACTAGCAAAAGCAGATAAATTAAAAAATCAGCAAGCAACAACTAAAACACGCGTTTAATAAAAATAGAGGTTATTTATGAGTGAAAACAACGAATACATCCCGCCTAAAGTATGGACATGGGACAGTGAAAGTGGTGGTAAATTTGCTAGTATAAATCGCCCCATTGCAGGCGCTACTCATGAAAAAACATTACCGATTGGCGAACATCCATTTCAGCTTTATTCGCTGGCAACACCCAATGGCCAAAAAGTTAGTATTATGTTTGAAGAGCTTTTAGAGCTTGGTTTAACCGATGCCGAATACGATGCGTATTTAATTAATATTGGTGAAGGCGATCAGTTTGGCTCTGACTTTGTTGATATCAACCCGAACTCAAAAATACCCGCGCTGATGGATCATTCAACCACACCGCCAACACGCATATTTGAGTCAGGTGCTATTTTACAATACTTAGGCGAAAAATTTGATGCCTTTATTCCTAATGATCTCAAAGCCAAAACAGAGTGTCGTAACTGGCTATTTTGGCAAATGGGCTCAGCACCTTACTTAGGCGGTGGGTTTGGCCACTTTTACAGTTATGCACCGAGTAAAATGCAATACCCGATTGACCGCTTTACCATGGAAACTAAGCGCCAGCTTGATGTACTAAACCGCCATTTAAGTGACAATGAATACATGGCAGGCAGTGAATATTCAATTGCCGACATTGCTATTTGGCCGTGGTATGGCTCACTGGTTTTAGGTGACCTATACGACGCGGCAGAGTTTTTAGATGTTGCATCTTATACCCATGTGGTTCGTTGGGCTAAACAAGTGGCTGCACGCCCAGGCGTAAAACGAGGTCGTCGCGTTAATCGTACGTGGGGCCCGGAAGAAGAGCAAATGGCAGAGCGCCACACGGCCCAAGACTTTAAATAAAAGTCAAAAAAGTTCAATAAGCCAGCTGCTTAGCTGGCTTTTTTATGTCCATTAATAAAAAAATACTGAATCATATTTCAGTTTTATATTTTTATAAAAAATTAAATAATTTCCTTTTAAAACAGGAAAACACGCCAAAATAGACTAACTTTAATAAAAATTACTAACATAAAGTTTATTATGCAATCTTTGGTTTGTGTACTCCTCTTAAGTGTACTTTATATTGCAGCACTTCCTTTAAGTGCACGCAGCGAAGATCTGAAAACATTAACGCTCTACCATGACTCAGACTATTCAAACCATTACGAATCGGCCTATGCAATGAAGATGGGGGTGCTGACTGCTTTAGCTGAGATTAATAATAACGTACAAGATTATCAGCTGACACTGATTGAAAAAGACAACCGAGGTAATTCGAATCGCAGCTTATTGCACATGCAGCAGTTTCTAAAAGACCCCAATGCACTGGTTTTTATTGGTGGATTGCACTCCCCGCCCTATATAAAAAACAGAGAGTTCATCAATAAAAACAAACTATTACTATTACTACCTTGGGCTGCCGGAGGGTCTATTACGCGCTACCCTAGTGATGATAACTGGGTATTTAGGCTCTCGGTAGATGATACAAAAGCCGGTTATAGAATGGCCCAATTTGCAACGCAAACTCTAAATTGCAAAAATCCGCTCTTACTTTTAGAAGACACGCCATGGGGAAAATCAAACAACAACACCATGCTTAAGGCCTTTGGTGATATAAAACCACAAGTAAAATGGTTTAACTGGAACACAAAAATAAATAACGCCAAATTAATGCTGCATCAAATAAAAAATACACCTGCAGAGTGTATTTTATTTGTTGGAAATGCCATTGAGGGGGCTGTATTTATAAATGCGATGGCAAGTTTTGCCAAAAATGAACGCCTTCCTATTGTTAGTCATTGGGGAATAACGGGTGGGGATTTTTTTGCCAACGTTGAGCAAGCCATAAAATCAAACTTGAGCTTACATTTTATACAAAGCTGTTTTTCATTTTTAAAAACGCCGCAAACCGCTTTAACTAAAAATGTTATAGCACAAAGCTTATCCCTCAAGCCTACCCCTGTAGCACCCACTGAGTTAATTTCTCCGGCTGGATTTATTCATGCCTACGACTTAACAAAACTATTGTTACAGGGCATATCACAAATAACTTTAACCGATAATACAGAGCACAACAGAGCAAAAATTAAACATGCACTTGAAAACTTAACCATGCCAGTTAATGGCTTAATAAAACAATACCAACGTCCTTTTGCTGTGTGGTCAGCTAATAATATTGATGCCCATGAAGCGCTTGGTTTTGACGATTTATGCATGGCAAATTATCAGCCAGATGGAAAAATACACATTATCGAAAACCCAATAGGCAATGTTGAGTAATGCGAGCATTAATAAATAAAAAACTTAAGCTCTCAACAAATAATGCTTTTTATACTTTTTTAGCATTGAGCTTAATATTATCAGTGACTATTTCTTTACTGTTTGTTGGTCATCGCGCAAATACAGCTATTTATGATTTGCAAAGTAAAAGTCTTGAGATTGAATCTAAACTCACCACCAGCTACCTCACACTATTTTTAGAAACAAGAACACAAATTCTTAATGACCTTGCTCGTCAACCTATTTTATCTAACGCCATAATGGGGTCAGACACCTCAAAAGCGCTACTCCAAGATTACCTTTTTCAATATAAAATAATGGGTAGCACCGAAAAAATAACGATTATAAACGTATTAAAAGAGGTGGTTTTTAGTAACGACCCTTCGCTTAACGAGCTGAGCATAATTGAGCAACCATGGATAAATAGCTTACTTGAAGAGCATACAGAAAAGGCGGTGATATTAAATAAGCCAACCAATACCGACCTATTCACCATTGCGGTGCCTATAAAATATAATAACTTTACTGAGGGCGTGCTTATGGTGCAATTTAATACGCCAATGACCCAGTTACTACCGACCGACTTTGACCGTGAAAGCCATGGACTGACTTTAGCAGGCCCATGGGTTTATTATTCTAATTTAAATCAAGATGACGAGTATGTCAGTATTAACCAAAACCTCATTGGCAATACAGATATAACATTAAACTACTACATTACTAGCAATTTAATTGCTGCTAAAACTACTCGCTTCATAATCGATATTGCTATATCAATTATTGTAAGTATGGCTTTATCGTCGTTATTCCTGTTTGTATTTGGTCGGCACTTACTACTAAACCCGTTTAAGCTTTTAGAATCCTCAAGAGAAGCGATAAAGCAAAGTGAAGCGCGTTACGAACTGGCGGTTAAGGGCAGTAATGATGGTATTTGGGATTGGGATATTGTTACAAATGAAGTATATTTTTCTCCCCGTATTAGCGTATTGCTTGGCTACGACGAAAACGATAAAAACGCTTTGCCTCACTGTGCTGATGCACTTTATAAGTTACTTCACCCTGATGATATAACCAAGCATAAAAAGCAAATAGCAAATCATTTAATTAGCAACACTCCCTTTAATTACGATTATAGATTAAAAACTAAATCAGGCGCTTATCGTTATTTTACAGTAAAAGGGATGGCACTGCGCAATGAGCATAATAAAGCAATTAGAATGGCAGGCTCTGTAACTGACATTACTGAGCAAAAACGTTCTCAAAAAGCATTAAAACAAGCAAAAGAGCAAAATGATTTATTAGCGCAGGCAATCGAATCGTGTAATGTGGGTATTACTATAGCCGATGCGAGTGTGCAAGGCTTTCCTTTAGTCTTTTTAAACTCTGAATTTGAAAAAATAACAGGCTATAGTAAAGAGGAAATGCTAGGAATAAATTGCAGCTTACTTCAAGGGCCAAACACCGATAAGAACGCAATAGATATTATTACTAATGCAATAAAAACATTAAAAACTCAACGTATAGAAATACTAAATTATAAAAAAGATGGCACGGGTTTTTGGAATAGCCTACAAATCTCACCTGTTTTTAACGAGCAGCAACAGCTCACAGCTTATGTGGGAATTCAGCAAGATATCACTGAGCAAAAAGCAGCGAATCAATTATTAATTGAAGCAAAAGCGGCGGCTGAACAGGCTAACATTGCCAAAAGCGAGTTTTTAGCAGCAATGAGTCATGAAATTCGCACGCCTATGAATGGCGTATTAGGCATGCTTAATTTGATTTTAGATAGCTCATTAAATGAAAAACAACACCATCAGGTAAGCATTGCACTCAATAGTGCAAACTCCTTATTAAATATTATTAACGATATTTTAGACTTTTCAAAAGTGGATGCCGGTAAGCTTGAGCTTGAGGAGTTAGAGTTTAACCTTTGTAACATGCTCGACGATTTTATCGAAACAATAGCAATTCATGCCCACAGTAAAAATATTCCGTTAATGCTAGATATAGAGCATCTTGAATACGCTTTTGTCATTGGTGACGCCGGACGCCTCAAACAAATTTTAACAAACTTAGTAAATAATGCGCTTAAATTTACTCATAAAGGCGAAGTGCAAGTTATTGCTAAACTCACACCGATTAACAATAATCAAATGCGTTTTAACTGCCAAGTAATAGACTCTGGCATTGGTATTTCTGCAGCCCAACAAGCCAAGCTATTTAAATCATTCTCTCAAGTTGACTCTTCAACAACACGAAAATATGGAGGCACGGGCTTAGGCTTAGCGATTGTTAAAAAGTTATGCCACCTAATGGAAGGTGATATACAGGTACAATCTAAAGAAAATAAGGGCAGTAACTTTAGCTTTAATGTTGTTCTAAAACGCAGTAAAAACCCACAAAAAGTATTACCCCCTGTAGATATATCATCGTTAAATATTTTAATTGTGTGCAGCAATCAAACTCAATCTTCTATCTTACACAAGCAGTTTACTAAATGGGGAGCAACAGCCGTAATCAGCCCATCCGCAAAGCAGGCTGTGCAAATATGTCAGCAATATATCGAAAAACAAAACCTTTGTTTTGATTTAATTATGATTGATATGCAGCTAAGTGACGGCGATGCTTTAACCTTAAGTAAAACCCTTGATAAAGAAGTAGATCTTATGGCTGCGCATGTTGTTTTAATGACCACGGGTGAGCTAAATAAACAGCGCGATTTATATCAAGCGTCTCGGTTTTCAGCCATTGTTACAAAGCCCATAATCACACAAAATCTTTTTAAGATGCTATCGACCTGCTTTAGCGATAAACAGCATAGTAATAGCAGCCTCATTACTGAGGATTTATCTGACACTCAGCCTTTGTCGAGCGATGATATTGTGTGGGACAAAAACATTCGTATTTTACTGGTTGAAGATAACAACATTAATCAAATCGTCGCCTCTACCACGCTTAAAAAAATAGGAATTAATAGCATTGATATTGCAGAAAATGGCCAGCACGCGCTCGAATATTTAAAACAAACAACTTCCCATAACCCGTACTCACTCATTTTAATGGATTGCCAAATGCCAGTGATGGATGGTTACCAAGCCACAACCCATATAAGAGTAAATGAAGCTGGAAGTAAAAATCCCCCAATTACTATTATTGCTATGACAGCAAACGCTATGGTGGGCGATAAAGCTAAGTGCTTACAGGTTGGAATGAACGACTATATTTCTAAGCCCATTGCACAAGACATATTATTTAAAAAACTTCTAAAGTGGTTGCCATATGAGCTTAAAAACAATGAGTAAAGTAGATATGTTAACCATATCATCTTAATATATATAAATATTTGTACTTATACAGCGGTAAAATAGAGTGAAAAAACTAACAAAAGAGCAAATTTATAAACGCTTAAATAACGAAGAAGATGCTCGCGCGTGTAAGGCCATTGACGATAACGCATGCCAAGAAGTCCCCGGTAATTTTATTACTTTACTGCTAAGCCAACTGTTTAGTAAGTTTGCTGATGCGCTACTCAACCCCAAAATAACGCTGCCGTGGTTAATGCAAAGCTTAAACGTGCCAGCGAGTTTTATTGCTTGGCTAGTACCTATTAGAGAGTCGGGTTCACTACTGCCGCAGTTGGCCATTGCTGGTTTTATCCGCCAATTGCCTATTCGTAAATGGGTGTGGGTTATTGGCGCTATTGTGCAGTCTTTATGTATTTTGGCTATGGTTGGTGTCGCGTTTACACTTGAGGGCAAGCTTGCGGGTTACGCCATTATTGGTTTATTAATTTTATTTAGCTTAGCTAGAGGGTTTAACTCGGTGGCCGCAAAAGATGTGCTTGGAAAAGTTATTCCTAAGCAACAGCGCGGTAATATTAGTGGCTTAGCTGCCAGTATTGCCGGTTTTGCCACCTTAACGTTTGGCTTGCTCATGTGGTTTTTTTCACAACAAAAAGATCAAAACACCGTCATTATAGCCTTAGCACTCGGTGCAATAATGTGGGTGATCGCGGCTTTTTTTTACAGCCAAATAAATGAATATAAAGGGGCAACCGATGGCGGTGAAAATGGCTTGCTGCATGCGTTTTCTAAACTTAAGCTGCTTTATAAAGATAAACAATTTGCCCATTTTGTTGTTACCCGTGCGCTACTTTTATGCTCAGCTCTGAGCGCCCCTTTTTATATAGTTTTAGCCAGTAAACAGTCTTTTGAATTTTCTCTGCTTGCCACTTTTATTGCCGTTTCTGGCTTTGCTAGTTTAGTCTCGGCGCCTATTTGGGGCAGGCTCAGTGACTTATCCAGCCAGCGTGTGTTAGTGCTTAGCGCTATATTAGTCACATTTAATGGCTTAGCCGTATTTGTTATTGCCACTTGGTATAGCGCACTACTGCTAAATTGGTGGGTTATACCTATATTGTATTTTTTACTCTCAGTTGCACACCAAGGCGTGCGTTTAGGGCGAAAAACTTACCTTGTTGATATGGCTGAGGGCAATAAACGCACCGATTATGTATCGGTAAGTAACACGGTAATTGGGGTGTTATTACTACTTCTGGGTAGTATAGGTTTACTCGAGGCTTTTTTATCAACCGCTGAGCTAATTTTACTTTATAGTACCCTTGGTTTTTTAGGTGCTATAAGTGCATTCTTTTTACCACAAACCGAATAATAGGTTACCAACATTGCTTTATAACTGTGGGCGCTTTAATGCAAATTTGTCTTTCGTGGTACTAAAATAATCGCCGCCCATTTTACCCACCGCATCTAAACGCGTTGGATCAATATATCCGTTCACTAAAACGGTGTCGTCGAGAAAAATACCCACTACATCTAACAGCATCATTTGCCCACCGCTTGGCTCATCTGAAATAGTAATCACCTCTCGCAACTTACATTCATAGCGCACTTTTGACGCAGCAGCACTTGGCACACTGACTAATTGGCTGGGGGTACGCTGTATATTTGCAGCATCAAACTCACTCACGTCACGTGGATAGTTAGCGCAGCTTTGGTTCATTTGTTTAACAAGCGAATGGCTAACAATATTAACTACGCACTCTTTGGTAGCGAGTAAATTATTTAACGTATCTTTATTTGCATTATCGCGAGGGTTTACCTGCGTTACGCTTAAAACCGGCGGGTTACAACTAGCAACAGTAAAAAACGAATAAGGCGCAATATTAGCAACCCCCTCCTCATTTAACGTGCTTACCCACGCAATCGGTCTTGGGCTTATACCGCCCACTAAGTAGCTATAAACAGAGTGATTGCTATTATCGGTTAAATTTAAAAACATGGTTTCTCACTTTTAATCTTAAAAAACTAAATCGGAAAATCGCTACGCTGCGTACAAGTTAAATAATTACTTCATAGCATTTTTAAATAATACATTGAATCCATGCGCATAAAAATAAACATAGTCTGGTTTAAACGTGACTTACGCCTAAGCGATCATCAGCCTTTAAAAAATGCGTTTAGTAACGGCCTGCCTACCCTTTTAGTTTATAATTTCGAACCTTTACTGCTTGATGATGCGCATTACAACGAGCGGCATTGGCGCTTTGTATATCAATCTATTTGCGACTTAAACACTCAGTTGGCTCGCTTTAACAGCCGCGTATATATATTTAATGAAGATATGCAAACCTTGCTTGAATCGCTTCACTCGCAGTTTGAAATCACAAACCTCTTTAGCCACCAAGAAATAGGGCTAAACAATACCTTTGAGCGTGACATAGCAATTAAAGCCTGGTGCCAACACCATCATATTAACTGGTTAGAGTCGCCAACGGGGGCTGTGATACGTGGCAAAAGAAATCGCAGTAATTGGAACGAGCGCTGGCAACAAACCATGCAAGCACCTATTGCTATACCTAATTGGAAGCAAATAAAACCACTTGCTCTTACTGGTTATCAAACACCTATACTGCCGAGCGCCTACACGCAAGATAATGAACATTTTCAGCACGGGGGCCCTCGACTTGCCCGTGAAGTAATGCAAAGCTTTTTTGCTGAACGCGGTAAGGGTTATCAAAAAGGAATATCCAGCCCAAGCTTAAGCCGTACACATTGCTCTAGGTTATCGCCCTATTTAGCGTGGGGGAATATCAGCCTGAGGCAAGTGTATCAAATGGCGATTGACGCATACCATAGCACTTCTGCTGATAAAAAAGGGTGGAAGCGCCCACTTGCCGCGTTTGTATCACGCTTGCATTGGCATTGCCATTTTATGCAAAAGTTTGAAAGCGAATGCACCATGGAATTTAAAGCGCTAAATCCGGGTTACCATGCATTTCCGTATCGTGATGACGCCCAGGTTACTAGCGATATTGAACGCTGGGCACAGGGGCAAACTGGTGTTCCTATTATTGATGCCTGCATGCGCTGTTTAAAAGCCACCGGTTATATTAATTTTAGAATGCGCGCTATGCTAGTTAGCTTTGTAACGCATCATTTAAACATCAGCTGGCAACAGGCAAGTTTTCCGCTGGCTAATTACTTTTTAGACTTTGAACCGGGAATTCATTACCCACAAATTCAAATGCAAGCCTCTGTCACCGGTATTAATACCATTCGTCATTACAATCCAATAAAGCAATCGGAGGATCAAGACCCAACCGGTGCGTTTATAAAAAAATGGTGCCCTGAACTTGAAAAGCTCCCCATTGAATATTTACATCAACCTTGGGAGCAAACGCCCATGGAAGCGCTATTTAACGACTTTAAACTAGGTGAAGACTACCCTGAGCCGATGCTTGATTTAACCACCGCCTCAAAAGAAGCCCGCGAACGGCTATGGCAATACCGAGAGCGGCCCGATGTAAAACGCGCCATAGGTAAAATTCTTAAAAAACACGTGGCTCCGACTCAAAAAATCACCCGTGTAAAACGCAAAACTCGCAGTAACAGCAATAAAGAGAACACCTAATTATGGCGCACAAAAAACTTAACTTACCGCAAAAAATTTGTCCAGTATGCAATAAGCCGTTTGCGTGGCGTAAAAAGTGGCAACGAGATTGGGATAACGTTATTTATTGCTCAGAGCGGTGCAAACGCAGCAAATAGCCGCTTATAAAAACCAATACACGCATATTCGCTTTAATCTCACTTTATATCTTACATAGCTGTTATAGTGGTTAACGTTTCAACTTGTTATTCAATGCAAGTTAACACTCTACCCTCTGCCTGCTCAACATTCATTACACCTAGCACAGCTAATTAAAAGAACACCCTTTACCAAGCATTATTTTTACAGCCATGGCGTGAGCTTGCCTGTAAAACCCCTCTTTGTTTGTTAGCGATGTAGCATTATTCGTTTATAAACTCAGCATACTTTAATCAAGGATATAGCATGAGTGAATTAACTATTGGCGTAATTGGAACATCACGTAAAACAGATGAAAGACGCTACCCTATTCATCCTGCGCATTTAATGCGTATACCTGAAAAACTCAGAAAAAAAATGATTTTTGAGCAAGGTTATGGCGCGGCATTTAATATGAGCGACGAAGAAATTGCAGCACTGACAGGCGGCATTGCCACCCGCAGTGATATTTTAACCCAATTAGGCACCGTCATTATTGCCAAACCAGTGCTTGCTGATTTACAAGAGCTTAAAGAAGGCGGCACAATTTGGGGCTATGTACATTGCGTACAACAACAAGCAATTACCCAAGCTGCCCTTGATAGAAAGCTTACTCTTATTGCCTTTGAAGACATGTTTGTATGGTCACCACAGGGGAATGTGGGCCGTCATACTTTTTATAAAAACAATGAAATGGCTGGTTATTGTGCGGTGTTACATGCTCTGCAACTAAAAGGCATTGATGGCCATTACGGTAATCAACGTAAAACCATTATTTTTAGTTTTGGCGCTGTTAGCCGAGGCGCTATTTATGCATTAAAAGCTCATGGTTTTAGAGATATTACAATTTGTATACAGCGCCCCGATCATGAAGTGCGTGAAGAAGTACTTGATTGTCATTATGTTAAAGTACGCCCAGGCATTGAAGGCGAAGCTCGTATGATAGTGGTTGAGCACGATGGGTCGCAGCGTCCGCTTACTGAGCTTATTAGCGAAGCTGACATTATTGTTAATGGCACCTACCAAGAAACCGCAAACCCCGTCAATTTTGTGATTGAATCTGAAGCCGATTGCTTAAAACCCAATAGCCTTATAATAGATGTAAGCTGTGATGAAGGAATGGGATTCTTTTTTGCAAAGCCAACAACATTTAAACACCCAATGTTTAGCTATAAAACCACGGATTATTACGCGGTTGATCATACCCCTAGCTACTTATGGGAAAGTGCAACGCGCTCTATTTCTGCCGCGCTCATTGTATACTTGCCAACTGTTTTAGCCGGCCCAGAGCAATGGCAAAAAGACGAAACCATTCGCCGCGCTATCAATATTGAACACGGAATAATTAAAAACAACGCTATTTTAGCGTTTCAAAACCGTGAAAGCGCCCCGCCTTATCACCTGCAAATAGCTGATATAACCTAAATTCGGGATAATAAATAATCCCAAACATAACGTGGACCTTGTTTATTAAATTATTTGGCTTCTATTTTGCAACTATCTATGTAAATAACGCTTTTTAGCTGTTTTACCGTGTAGTGTTTACAACGTATTGCAAACACTACACGGTATGACTAATTAACCTAAAAAGCCTACACCCTCAACAAGGAGAACATAATGACGATTAAAAAATCTGCAAGTTCAACATGGTCTGGTGATATTAAAAAAGGGAAAGGTTATATCTCAACGCAAAGTGGCGCATTAGATAACCAGCCGTATGGGTTTAATACCCGCTTTGAAGATAAGCCAGGATCAAACCCAGAGGAATTAGTGGGTGCAGCACATAGTGCCTGTTTTGGTATGGCTTTATCGCTGGCACTTGGTGAAGCGGGCTTTACCGCTGAGAACATAAACACCGAAGCAGTGGTTAGTTTAGATGAAGTGGATGATGGCTTTGCCGTGACGCACATTGCCCTTGAAGTAAATGCAACCATTGCAGATATTTCAAATGAGCAATTTCAAGCATTGTGCGAACAAACCAAAAAAGGCTGCCCTATCTCAAAATTATTAAATACTGAGATTTCGCTTAACGCCACACTTAAGTAAATACCGAGTGTATTAAGCTAGGCGCAAAGCGCTTAAAGCTCATGAAAAGTAAGGTTATGCGCATGTAAAAAAGCCATAACCTTATTGCTACTTTTTCATTAATCATAGAAATAAAGGCACTGTTTAATCGCAGTGAGTTACAAAAAGGTTAAACAAAAACAGTTAAATAGATTATGTAAAATATCAATACTTTGTTAGGATTAAGGGCAGGCTTAACCACACCTTATTTTGTAGGTTAAAACAAAGGGTACGATGAATGAATGATAAATCACTAAATTGCGAAAAAGTATCTTGTAGCAATTGCGTTGATTCGAATGAACTAGATTTTGACTTTACCATGGCATTTCAGCCTATTGTAAATTGTCAAAATAATACTATTTTTGGATATGAAGCACTTGTCCGTGGTTTAAATAATGAATCGGCCTACTCTATTATTTCTCGTGTTAACGATACTAACCGCTATACGTTTGATCAGTTATGCAGAATTAAAGCGATTGCACTTGCATCAAAGCTAGGTGTAGATTCGATGCTTAGTATTAACTTTTTACCAAACGCTATCTACAAGCCAGAGCGTTGTATTCGTACCACCCTAGAAGCCGCTAAAAAGTATAACTTCCCTACAACAAATATTATGTTTGAATTTACAGAAGTCGAAAAAATAGAAGACAGCGCACATGTAAAACGTGTTGTGAGCTATTACCAAGAATTAGGCTTTAAAACAGCCACCGATGACTTTGGTTCAGGCTATTCTGGATTAAACCTATTAGCCGATTTTCAAACTGATATTATCAAGCTTGATATGGCGCTGATCAGAGATATCGACAAAGATAAAAATCGCCAGGCAATCGTAACTCACTGTTTAAACATGTTTAGCGCGCTAAATGTTACAGCTCTGGCTGAAGGCATTGAAACCGTTGAAGAATATCAGTGGTTAAAACACGCAGGTATTGAGCTAATGCAAGGTTACTTATTTGCAAAACCAGGGTTTGAATGCTTGCCAGAAGTTGATTTTCAATAGCACACCGTTGCTATAAAAAAACCGCCGTTACGGCGGTTTTTTCGTATTAGATATAGGTTATATATCCAAAATTACATATTCCCCAGCTCTATCATCATTGCGGTATACATACGTAAATTAAGTGCTAATTGCTCAAGGGTAATAAACTCATGTTCTGAGTGCCCGGTGTAGCGTTTGCCCGGCATAGATGGGCCAAACGACACGGCATTATCAAATAGCTTGGCATTTGTACCGCCCCCTATTGAAACAAAATCAGCGTTTTTATCACCCGTATAATGCTTAAAAATATCAAGTAGCTTTTGCGCATGGGGTGCGCTATCTAAAAGCATGGGCGTGCCAATGGTGGTTTTAATGTTAGCTAACGTAACCTGATTAGCCGTTTGCCAATTAGCAAGCGCAGTATCAATTTGTTGTTTAAGTAACGTCTCATCTTTACCAACCGGACGGCGAGCATTGACCGCTAAAGTAAGCGCATTACCCTCACGTTCAATAACCGTAGGCGCTACGGTCATTGGCCCCATAAAGTCATGTTCATAAGCAATTTCGCCAAACTGTTTACCGTGAATATCTAAACCAATAAGCTGATTAACAAAATCAATGAGCTGGCCATCACTGTTGTTTTCAAGCTCAACGTCTTTAAATATTTCAGCTAAATAAGCAATGGCGTTAACGCCTGATTCCGGTTCAGATGAGTGAGCCGACATGCCTTTAACACTTATGGCCAGCGCGTTATTTTGCTCTGTAAAATTAAATTCAACTTGCTTAAGTGTGTTAGCTTTTGCTTTTAATTGATTAATTAATGTTTCGTTGGCGTTATGTAATAATAGGCTGGCATCTTCAGGGATTTGACTGGCAAATGCGCCGCCGGTTACATCACTGACATACACACCTGTTTGTGGTGATGTTGCATCAAATGTTGGCGCAATTAAGCTCCAGCCTTTTTCAGCAACCACTACAGGGTAAGAGGCATCAATGGTTACCGCATACTTTGGTTGCTGATAAGTTTTCATAAACTCAGTTAACGGCCCCCAGTCAGACTCCTCCGCTAGGTAAATCATTAATTCAATACGATTATCAAGCGCTATGCCTTTATCTTTTATCGCCTTCATGGCGTACATTGCAGTCGCAATAGCGCCTTTGTCGTCTTCGGTACCTCGACCAACCAACTTACCCGCCTCTGAGGTGTCAATAACAAATGGGCTTTGCTTCCATTTGCTGGCATTAGCAGGTTGTACATCGCCATGAGTTACTATGGTTACCTTTTCAGTTTGTTGCCCCATACCAATAAGTACGGTGTAACCTAAATCTTGATAATCAAAACCAAGCTCAGCCGCTTTCATTTTTAGTAACGCTTTAAAGCCAATAAAGTCGGGATTTTGTGGTGCGCTAACATCACTTTTATTAACCGTTGGAAAAGACACCAAATTTGTGAGTGTATGTACTTGCGCACTTTGGTATGTATTTACAGCGTAATCAGCCACGCTGTCATTAATTTTATTTAATTGTGCATGAGTATTAAAGGCCAATAAAGCGATACTAGCTAAAGCTAACTTTTTCAAAACAAATCCCATTTAATTAACAACCAAGAACCATAATTATAACGCCCTTGTTTAATAACAAACAACGCTTTGCGACAGAGCGTAAAACCGCCACTATATTTATCTAACAGCTTTACTAAAGATGCCTGTATAATGCGCACCTTAAAATTACGGGGTTAATCATGAATCGCAGAAAAAAGATCATTACAAAGTTTAATAACAAAGATAAGCGCGCAAATGCAAAATTACATAAAAGTAATAAACCTGCTTATGTGTCTAAAGCTGAACGTGAAAAATTAGCATTACTGGCTCAAGAACAGCAAATAGAGTCTATAAACGATGAAACATGTTTATAAATCAATAAAAACAAAAGCCTGGAACAAAAGTAAAATAAAAGTTAATAAATAGTTGCAAACTAAACACCTAACTGTAATATTGAACATTCAGCAACAATGCTGAAACACACCAATAATCACTTAGGAGGCATAAATGAACAAACTATTTATTATCACTCCTAGTGCTCCTCAAGAATGTTCTGTCGACTATCATTTAAGTGAATGGTTCGACGAATAAAAAAACCTGAATAATTTAAAAGCAATAATGCCTCGCAGTAGGAAGGCTTCTATGTAATTAAAATTCAGGTAACAATAATGAAAAGAAAACTCTCAATTCTTAATGGATCACTAGCCGCGTGCATGTTTTTTTCGTTTGCAAGTAATGCTTGTTTAACAAACGAAGTTGAATCAAACGACACTGAAAGCAATGCAAATTCCCCACTTTGTAGTAATACCACCATTGCAGGCTCGTTGAGTCGAAATGATACTGATTGGTTTAGATTCGAACTAACGCAAACCGGACCTATTGAAGTTAATCTTGACCATCATACTCGTGATGACTTTGACTGGGCATTATATCAAGAAACGGGTTCGGCCCTAGCCGAAGGAGCGACCAGTAATGTACCAGAAACAGGCAGTTATAACGCGCAATCAACGGGTACTTATTATGTAAAAGTAACGCGTTACTCGGGTACAGGTTGGTACGATCTAACAGTCAATTTTGGTGAAGGTAGTAACACCGGTGGCGGAAGTGGTAACGGTGATTGTGGCTATAGTTCTCGCCCTGCAAAACCAGGTTCATTACAAGCATATTTACAAGGTGGCAGTGCTGATTCATGTAGCACATTAACAGCTGATCAAGGTGCTGTATTACTGATGGGTGGTGGCAGCGATGTTGATCAAGCATTTAGTAATCGCGTTGCCAACCATGTTGGCAGCGGTGTCGATGTTGTTGTGCTTAGAACCTCAGGTACTGACGCCTATAACAATTATTTACTGAACTTAATGAATGCCGACTCAGTAGAAACACTGATCATTGATACTCGCAACAAAGCGAATGATGACTATGTTGACTGGGCTATCCGCAGTGCTGAATTTGTATGGATTGCAGGCGGTGACCAATCTGATTATCTTAATCAATGGCAAGGTACAAAAGTACAAACCGCTGTGCAACACGTTTTTGATAAGGGCGGTGTCGTTGGCGGAACGTCTGCAGGCATGGCATTAATGGCAAACAGCGTGTACGACCCAGATGGCGTTGCTGGTGCAGTATCCGATGAAGTAGTCACTGACTTTTGCCACGAAACACTTAACTTCAGCAGTCGCTTTATTGATGTGCCTGTTTTAGACAATAGCTTAACCGATACGCACTTCCAAGAACGTGACAGAATGGGGCGCGCCATCGTGTCTTTAGGCCATCACAGCAATCAGTACTTTTCTATTGCAGCCAGTGAGGCAACCTCACTGTTCATCGATGCCTCTGGTACAGGTGTTGTTGACGGCAGCAATGAAGTTTACATCTTTAAAGAAACGGCTAATACGCAAAGAGTAACATTGCAATGTGGCAGTGCTGTTAACTATCAAAATGTTAATAGAATAAAGCTACTACCTGGTGATAATTACAATGTGGTTAGCCACGCTCATAATGGTATGCAACTAGACGTGAGCATTAATGGTAATAACAACAACTTCTATTCCCCTATCAATCCTTATTAATCCCCCAGTTAAGAGCCCTTTGGGCTCTTTTTTAACTGTCGCAAAAATAATAACTAAATAAACAAAAACCTGATAATTACCTATTCGTTTTATATTCAAGCCACTTTGAAGTCAAAGGGTTAAAATAATGCGTATAACGGATCGCTACATAGCCAACCACAGCGCTTGCTACTAGCAGCTCAAATACCGCTAAGTAATGTATTTGATTTATAAACTGCATATCCACGTTCATCGTTAGCATCCAATCCGCGAGTTTAAATAACGCTGTAGCACCAATGACCATGGGAAAGGTAAATGCAGCAAACCCTGGGCAAAACCTGCGGCGTAGTAATTTAAAAAATGCCGTATAAATAATGAGTGTCATTAGTATGGCAATACCAAATAAACCCCCAATAATCACTGGTGACGGTTGGGTCACCACAGTGAAATACCCCGCTAACGATAAACTTGCTGGCGCCGCTAAAATAGCCAGTGTAGGCTGTGCAGCATCAGGAATTTGCTCAGCAAATATTATCCGGTAAATCATTAACGGCAACATAACTGCGTACATTAACATGCCAAAATAAAGTGCCCCTTGTGCTAAAAATAGCAGTGCTGGGTTACCCGAGAACGCGACATCGGCAACAATAATCCCCACCGGTGGTACAAACCAACTTGGCACCATGTGTTCAATTTTAAACTCACGAACACGATGAATAATAAAGCTCAATAAAAATCCCAAATGCAATAAAAATGCGCCTACCCAAAGCACATCCCCTGCTAATGGATTAACGTGTCCTAACGAATTAGATACCACCAACGTTGCCATAGCAAAAGTAGGCACCACACTGCCTACAACAGGGTGCGCTAAGTCGGCTTTTAGTAATTGCGGGTGCAGTAAAAATTTTAAGCCAAGTATTAACAATAATACGCTCGCAATTGCCGCCCCAGTGTATTGCGCTGCCCCATTTACATTAAACATATTTTCCCAAGCCCAACCAAGGCTGGCTATGCCTAATGCTAATCCCCCCATTGGGGTGGGTGCGGTTATTACTTTGGCTTTTATACAATTAAACATGTTTATACTCCACACTCACTGTTTATCTTATAAAGAAGTTTAACCTTGCATTTTGTTTAGTTAAATCTAATTATATAGAACATACGTTCAGAAAAACTAAACACCAAGCTCATGAATATTTCTCTTAAACAACTTAAAGTGTTTGTAGGTATTACCCAGCATACAACGCTTAGCGCAGCCTCAGAGCGACTTTACTTGTCTAAAGCGGCACTCAGTATGTCTCTTAGCGAGCTTGAAAAACAATTAGGCCACCCACTGTTTGACCGGGTAAATCATCGCTTAATTTTAAATCAAGAAGGGCAAAAATTACTGCCCCTGGCCGATGAATTACTGCACAGAGCAAATGATATTAATACGCTTTTTTCGTCCCACGCAAAAGCCAGTGGCACGTTAAAAATAGGTGCTAGCGATACCATTGGTAATCATGTTTTGCCTTCAATACTCAGTAGATTTCGCCAACAACAGCAGCATTATTCTCAGCAGGTTTTTATTTCAAATTCTGAGCTTATTTGTCAAAAACTTATAGATTACGAGCTCGATATAGCACTTATTGAAGGCCAAGCACATCAAGGCGACTTAATCTCAACCGTGTTTAGTCAAGACACCATGTGTATTATTGCACCGCTATCCCATCCTTTAGCTAAAAAACCACAGCTTAGTTTTAATGACTTAGCAAACAGTCAATGGGTATTAAGGGAAGCTGGCTCTGGTTCACGCTCATTCTTTTTACAAAACCTCGCTACACATATCGATAATTGGAGCCAAAGTTTTGAGCTCAATACCACAGAGGCATTGATCAACAGCGTTGCTGAAGGGTTAGGGCTGGGATGTTTATCGTCACTCGCGGCACAGTACGCTTTACAAGATGGCCGCGTTACAAAACTTAATTTAAACCACCCTATGCAAAGGCAATTTTGGTTAGTAATGCATAAAGACAAATACAAAAATCCGCTGTTAACGCAGTTTATAGATTTTTGCGTTCACAATTAATCTACTCTTTTCGCGTGTGTTATAGTTTTTATCTTAAATCAAATACCACTTTCTGGGAGAAAGTCTATTAATAATGGGGGTTGAAATCATCGGATAGTGCCTTTCAGATAAAGGCTACATTTATCTTTTTCACCTCCTTAACTTCAAAAAGGATAAATTGACTTTTCCGTTTTAAGTGTCATTATTAAACAAACAAAACGCAAAAAAAAATATTTGAGTTAACATGGCTAAACCAAGTGTTGAAAGAGCACCCAAATTTGAACTTTCGAATGTAGACTACGAAAAAATAGGCAAATACATTAACAAATATGACGCTACAGATGAAAAAGGACATTATTTACATTGGAGTCTATTAAAATGGAGAGTCCCTCAAGCTGAAGCAAAAGATATTTGGTCTGCTATAAAGTTCAAAAGAACAATGCAAATGAAGTACATACCACTAAGATGTGATAAAGATAATTTATTTTCATACTGCACACCGCATTCAATGGAAGCAAAGCTTCATAAGATTATTAAAATTGCTGGTGGTAGTGTTGGTGCTGTAGCTGATAAAGCCGCATCAGATAAAATTCAACGTAAGTTTTTGGTCTCTTCTCTAATTATGGAAGAAGCTATAACAAGTGCCCAACTTGAAGGTGCCTCGACTACAAGAGAAGTAGCAAAAAAAATGCTGGAGGATGAAAGAGAGCCTGTAGATGAAGATGAAAGAATGATTCTCAATAACTTCTTTCTTTTGAAGCTTGCCGAGAAAAAAGCTAAAGCAGATTTAACCTTAGATCTAATTCTAGAATTCCACCAAAAGGCCACTAATTTAACTACGGAAAATAATGTTATCCCTGGTGAATTTAGAGAGGATAATGATATATATGTAGAAGATGATAGAGGAGAAATTGCTCATCAACCACCTAGCTTTGAGAAAATCTCTGAACGACTTCAATGTGTTTGTGATTTTGCAAATGAAGACCACTCTGGAATGAATGGTGGTGAGTTTATTCCCCCAGTAATCAAAGCAATTATCCTTCATTTTATGATCGGTTATGAGCACCCTTTTAGAGATGGGAATGGGAGGACTGCGAGAGCACTATTTTACTGGTTTATGCTTAAAAATGAATATGAGCTTTTCAGGTATATATCAATCAGTAAATTACTTAAAGACGACCCTAAAGGCTACGGCCTTTCTTACATGTATACAGAAAGAGATCAAAACGATTTGACATATTTTATCGATTTTCAACTTGATGTAATTTTAGATGCTTTTGAAGAACTACAAGAATATCTTAAATCTAAAACCGAAGAATTTAATGAAGTACTTCAAATTTTAGAAAATTCAAAGTTCAGTAATATATTAAACTTTGTGCAAAAGGATCTTGTCAAAAAAGGTACAAAAGAGCCTGGGAGAATTTTTACAGTTAAAGAAACTGCAAATTCTTACGGTATATCTGAAAATACTTCGAGAGGATATTTAAATAAATTAGTAGATTTGAAACTGCTTTTACCCACAAAAGACGGTAGAACTATTTTGTACTTTGCTCCATCAGACTTAATGAATAGATTGAAAGTAAATTAATTATTAGTAGCCGCCATAATAAAAAAGTAACTTTCTCAACTTAAACTGTCAGATTCGATTAACCAAAAATCGAATCTGACAGCTCACACTAACTTACTCTCTCATCTTAAAACGCGTAACTCATAGCCAAATTAATAGAACGACCCTGTCCTGCTAATTGATTGAACCCCTGCGTTGAATCTTGTTTAAACTCAGCAATACTTACGCCGCCCAGTGGTAATTCATAATACTCATCAAGCAGGTTGGTAATATCAACACTCACAGTCAATGCATCCCAACTGGCTTTTGAGCTTAAATTAAGTAAATGATACTGCTCGGTTTGGTTTTCTAGGCGGTTTTTATCTACGCGGGTTTTACTATCGACCCACTGCCACGTGAGTGCGTTTTCAAAGCGGCCTATTTGCTGGTTAATCGCAAATTGGGTTTGCAGTGGCTTAATTTGATAAAGCGGCTGATTGCTATCGTCGCGCTTACCACGGGTATTGGTAATGTTAGCTTTTAACGACCAACTACCAGACTGCTTAGACTCGTGCAGAGTAGCAACCGCATCTAGCTTTACTCCATAAAGCGTGGCATCTACGTTATTAAACATAAGTACATTACGAGTATTGGCAGCAAGCGCTGTGCGGTTAAAGCTTCTTACTCTGTTGACGTCAATATAATCATTTACATCGCTCACCCACGCATTAGCACTGATACGCCAGCTGTCGTCTTTAGCCATACGGGTATACGTAGTGCTAAGCGTATGTGCGGTTTCAGGTTTAAGGGCAATGTTACCAATATAGCCATTACCATCGCCGTACCAACCTATCATGGTGGTGGCCATATTGCCCACCCCCCAACTGTAACGTTCGTATAAATTAGGTGCGCGATTTTTACGAGCTAAACCAATTTGTAACTCGTCATTATTGCTTAGTTGATAGTTAATCAGCACGTTTGCATCGACTAGGTTATCTGTTTGTTTTTTGTTCTGATCATTAAACTCTTTAGCGGCCATTGCATCACTTGGCACCGCCATGGCCATCGCACTCATAGCGACCATACCTGCGTTATATGCTTGTACATCGTCGGTATTGGTTATTACATTTTCAAATCGAACGCCTGCATTTAACCACCAGCGAGTATTTAATTGGCTTTCATATTCAGCGAGCAGGGCAATACGCTGACGCCGGCCGTTATTAATATTGTTGTAGTCATTTGGCCCCATCATCATTGAGCCTTCAACCGCAGGCCACCAATCATCAATATTCATATAATGGTACTCTTGGGCGAGTAATAACTGGCTGTTGTTATCAAGCGCTAATCGCCATTTTAACTGAGTGCTTATATCTTCGGCGTCGGTTTCCATTGGCATTTTTCCGGTTTTTTCTGCGCTGAAAAAGCCCATTTCATGCTTTACGCTATGCCAATTTAACTGCGCTTCAAGCTCACTGTTTGTAAAAGCACGCTTATACTGGGCAACAGCGCCATAGCTGGTGTTATCTGTCATATCCATATATTGGTTAGCAAAGCCTTGATAGGGTATTTTTTGATGGCTTAGCTTAACAACTAATTGTTGCTTATCATCGCGCATGGCAGCGCTTAAACTATGGTTTTGCGCGCGGTACAGGGTATCGAGCACTAAATCGCCGTTACCATCTTCATAACTGTTAGCATCGCTAAACGCACCTTGATAATTAAAACTGAATACGTCGCTGGCAATGCGCATGCCCGCGCCTACCTTTTTGGCGTTATCTAGCGTATTGTATTGGGCTGATACGTAGCCAGAGTGCCAGCCAAGTTGCTTGCTTTCACTGTACTGAGGTGAAATAGAATTAACCGCGATCACCCCTGCAATATTATCGCCTCCCGCGCTTACCGGAGAAATACCTGCAACCACTTTGTAGCTACTAATTTGATTGGCTGAAATATACGACAGTGGCGGGTTCATTTGATTGGCACAGGCGGCGGTGATTTGCGCTCCATCGACCAGTACCGCCACTCTATCGCCCATTAAACCATTTAAAACAGGTAAGTTAGCCATACCACCGGCGGCTGAAAAGTCCACACCTAAATCAGTTAATAACGATTCAGATGAACCTAACGATAGGTGTTTGTTTTGTGCTTGACCGTGTACTTCAATCACTTCAATTGAGGCGTCATCTGCAAAGGCAACAGGCGATAGTACGCCACTTATAACAAGTGCCAAAGGCGATACTAAATAGGAGGTTAGGGGATTTTTTTTATCAGTCATTATTGATTTACCACAAAAATTTTGTGGGTAAATTATACGTGCTGCGGCAAGTTAAAAAGCGCGACATATTGTCGCACTTTGTTAATTTTTAACCCTGTTCGTCATCAAAAATGTCTTCTATTTTAAGTTTAAACAACCTTGCGGCCTTAAAAGCCAGTGGCAAGCTGGGATCGAACTTGCCCTTTTCAATGGCATTAATCGTTTGGCGCGATACATCCAACAGCTCGGCCAACTTTGCTTGAGTGAAATTATGCTCGGCTCTTAACACTTTTAATCTATTTTTCATTCATCACCTGCGCAATAGTGTTTATTAAGCACATACACACTAATTAAATACACCGCCCCCATTAAAAACATTAAGTCGGGTATTTGCGCTTTAAAATCAATTAAACCACTCAATTGTAAATTGGTGTATGCCAGCCCGCCTACTAACACTGCACCTAAGGTAAACCCCATGGCACTGAGATGTATTTTTTGCATTAATTCATCCATGCCTTGCAAATAGCGCTTGTTGGCTAAAATCATCCCTACGCCAGCAGCCAAATTTATAATAATAAAAAAGCCACTAATTAGCGCTGAACGATCCCAAATTAAAGTGGGGCCAAAGCTGCAAATAGCTAAAGTAAAAAGCCATATTAAGGTCCATTTAGCTAGGTAACTGGTATTTTTAATTTGGCGTTGTTTTAAATTTAATTCTGCTTTCATTGCCTTTATCCTGTTTTTAAAAGTAATGTTTACTTTACAAATATCATTCATGCCTTACAAAAAGTCAAGTTAACATTACATTTTAAATTTAACACTGCTTATTTTTGATTGCGTTAATACTTTGCTGAACTTACTTAACCATCCTTTGGTTGGCTTAAGTTAAATTTTATTCATCTTAAATTATGGTTTAGTCCATGACGAAAGAGAGCTTTTAATTTAAAATGCACGCCTCTTTACTCCTCATTTCCACATTCAACTAAATAAGCGTGTGTGCTTTATTTTTAAACGCACTGGCGTTTAGTTTGTTATTAAATTTTATTTATTATCTTCAAGGATTTTATATGGCCGTTGATACTACATCGCCGTCGGGGCAGCCCAATAGAACCGCTATTTTAATTGTGCTGGCGTTGGGTACTTTTATTTTGGGGTTATCTGAATTTTCTATGATGCCTATGTTGCCATTAATTAGTGAGGCATTTGGCAGTACCCCGTCACAAAGTGGTTATGCTATTAGTGCTTATGCTCTTGGGGTGGTGGTTGGCGCACCCATTTTAATGTTGGCAACGGCAAATATGCGAAAACGACGAGCGCTATTATTATTTTTAAGCTTAATGTGTATTTCAAACAGTTTAAGTGCATTAGCGACCTCGTTAGAACAACTGGTGCTGTTTAGGTTTTTAAGTGGCCTTCCCCATGGCGCTTATTTTGGTGCGGCGTTATTACTGGCCTCTGATATAGCACCGCAAGGAAAACGCGCTAGCTTTATGTCAAAAGTGTTTATGGGCTTAACCATAGCCACTATCGTTGGTGTGCCGGTGGTGACATTGGTTGGGCAAAATCTTAGTTGGCGTTATTGCCTCGCTGCGGCTGGGGTGTTGGCGTTTATTGCCTTTATTTTTGTGTATAACGTGGTGCCTAATGTTAAAAACACCCATACTTCTAACTTACTCAACGAATTAGGGGTGCTAAAAAACAAACTGGTTTGGTCAATATTAGGGATTGTTATTATTGGCTTTGGTGGCGTATTTTGTATTTATACCTATGTGGCCGATACGATCTTAGAGGTCACTCAGAGCGCGCCCTATACAATTTCAATTGCTATGGTGATGTTTGGTATTGGCTCTACGCTCGGTAATTACGTGCTAGGTAAAGCTGCCGATAAATCAGCGATAAAAACCACCGGATTTACGCTTGCCTCTACCATTGTTTTTGCATTTGCATATGTAAGTGCCAGCTATAATATTTATCTGCTGTATGCGGTTATATTTTTTATTGGCTGCAGCTTAGGGCTATCAACCTTAGTGCAAACGCTATTAATGGATGTATCACCTGACGGCCACGCCATGATTGGGGCATTAGTGCAGTGTGCGTTTAATATTGCAAATGCTATTGGCCCTTGGGTTGGCGGCATTGCTATTGCAAAAGGGGCAGCGCCAAATCAAACAGGCTATGTTGCTGCGGCTTTATTTTTAGGTGGGCTGTTAATGTGGCTGCTTAGTTATATACAAATTAGCGGCAACAAAACTAAACAGGCACAGCCTTGTTAATAAAAACAAAAAGAGCCGCTAAGCGGCTTTTTTTACATTTTACTCTTTAGCGTATTAAACGCTAATAGATGACATATCAATAACAAAACGGTATCGCACATCAGAGCGTTCCATACGCTCATAAGCGGTGTTAATTTCGTCTATGTTGATCATTTCACACTCTGGCAGTACGTTGTGCTCACCACAAAAATCAAGCATTTGCTGTGTTTCTGCAATGCCGCCAATTAACGAACCAGCCACACGACGACGACCCATTAAAAGAGGAACTGTGTTTAGCTCATCTACTGGGCCTACTTGGCCAACAATAACCAAGGTACCATCGATATCAAGTAGTGGTGTGTAAATTGATAAGTCATGCTTTACAGGCACGGTATCAATAATGACATCAAACGCTGACTGCGCATTTTTCATTTCATCATCATTGTTTGATACTAAATAATGCTGTGCGCCGAGCTTAATTGCATCTTCTTTTTTAGACTCAGTACGACCAATAACAGTAACGGTTGCACCCATTGCTACTGCATTTTTAACCGCCATATGACCTAATCCACCAAGGCCTACCACTGCAACACGGCTACCTGTTTTTACACCCCATTTATGTAATGGTGAATAAGTAGTAATACCGGCGCAAAGTAACGGCGCCACGCGCGATAATTCTAAGTTTTCAGGCACTGATAATACAAACTCTTCGCGTACTACAACGTGTTTAGAGTAACCACCTTGAGTCATTTCGCCGTTAACTCTATCGGTCCCGCTGTAAGTACCGACCATGCCTTCACGACAAAATTGCTCTTCGTGATTATCACATTGGTCACAGCTTTGGCAGGAGTCAACCATACACCCTACGGCAACGGTATCGCCTTGTTTGTATTTTTTTACATCACTACCGACTGATATTACTTTACCTACAATTTCGTGCCCAGGAACTAATGGGTAATTACTACCCCCCCAGTCGTTACGCACTGCGTGTAAGTCTGAATGGCACACACCACAATATAAAATTTCTATTGCTACATCGTTATTTCGTAAATCGCGGCGCTCAAAAGAAAACTCTGTAAGCTCAGAACCTTGGCTTTTTGCTGCATATCCGACTGTTTTCATAATAACTCCATAGTTTATTAAAAATCATCCACAGTATGCATTGTCAGCTATGAACATAAGCTGATCATGTGCAACTGCAAATAGCCCCATAAAGTGCAGGGCTGTTTATTAGTATTCAATTATTCCACAACAACGGCATTTAACTCGTCAATCAGTGTTTTAATACGCTGTGCATTTTTACCTAAATCACTTTTACCAATGCGTGATTTACTACGTATGTCGACCACACGCTTACTGCCTTTATCGTTAATACGAACCACAACATCGTCTTTAAAGCCAAACCAGGTCGTGGTGTCTGTTGCTTCAACAATGCCATTATTAACATCACTATTAACCAGTTCCCAGCCTAAGTTTTCCATGGCTTTAGTAATTGCTGCCACCAGCTCTGTTTGGGTTTGGTTGTACTCGAGCGGTTTTAGTTCTGGGTACGCTTCACGTTGCTGCGCTGCCGTTTCTTCACCCGCGTAAGCAACAGGGTTAGGTGCATCAGCACGCAAAGGCACAACCGCAACAAACTTAGGTGGGTTAATTAAATCGGTAGAAATATCATGAATTGGCGGAACACTTTTTGCTGTATTCATCATGTTAATCGGCATTGCAATCGCAACAGCTGCAAAAATAACCGTGACCACTGCACTGGTTAGGCTCACTGTTTTACGCATGAATAGCACTTGAACTAATAATAAGGCTAATGCTGCCCCACCAACATAAACGCCTAATCTAAAACCAGCAAAGGCAGTACCTAGTTCAACAATATTAAATTTATAAAGAGGTCCCGGTAGTACCACCATTAAAAAAGCGATAAGCCCAACTAAGGTCACTAAATGTTTCATTGCCTACTCCGTTATTGTTATATGGTTATTGTTTTTTAAACAAGCTTTATACTGTTAACACTCCAATTTAGATTACTATGACCGATAAGTATCTATAAAGTCATAATTTATTGCCCTTTTAAAGTTGATAACTTGACTCCTTGGTAAAAATCAACAAACTACGGGGGTAAAATTATCAGGGTATTATTATTTATGAAAACAGAGATTAGTTATCGGTTTGAGTCATCACAAGTAGCCAACCGCTTTTTACACGAATTAAAAGATTGGCCAGTCAATGACGTAAAAACACGTCTTTTTAATGGCGGCGACAGCGTTAAAGTAAGCTACGAATATGATGAAAGCGGATTTGATTATACGGTTGCCGAACTTGATGATTTAGCCGAGCAACACGGCGGACAAGAAGTATCGAGTTAAGATACTTATACCTACGCTCAATAGCCACAACACACTTTGTAGCCATGCCTGCATTGTAAACTTTAAGCTTACAAAGTTATGTAGCAATAGGTATTACACAACGTATTAAAGACCCCATACCCACTTTACTTTCAACCTCTATAGTGCCATTGTGCTCTTTAAGTACATTGTAAACTATAGCCATTCCCATACCAGTGCCTTGGCCTACGGGTTTAGTGGTAAAGAAGGGATCGAACATTTGTTTAAGTGTATCAGCGTCCATTCCACAGCCGTTATCTGCCACCTCTATGTAAATATTGTTTTCATTGGCAAACAGCTTAACTCTTATTTTTCCTTGCTGATCGCGCAAATCGTCGCAGGCGTGTTTGGCATTAATTAATAAGTTTACAAACACTTGTTTCATCGATGATATATTACACCGTGTTAGAGGTAACTTTTCAATGTGTAACTCTATAGCACATGCCCCTAGCTGGTTGTCGAGTAGTTTTAGTGTGCCATTGAGTGATTCTGTAATATCTGCCATTGCAGTTACGTTGTCTTTTAGGCTTGCAAAGTCAACAAGGTTATTAACAATATGAGCGATACGTTCTAATCCCTCTTGGGTATCATCAACTAAGTCATCAATATCGTCCACAATAAAGCTTAAATCGTTCTCTTGATTGAGCTGAACTAAAATAGACTCTAACTGCGATACTGAAATCGATTTATCTACAAATTGTTGAGCCGCCGTCATTAACGAAACCAACACGGGCTTTATAAATTTTATACTTTCTACATTGCTGGTTATGTAAGCAAGCGGGTTATTTATTTCGTGGGCCATCCCAGCAGAGAGTGTCCCTAGCGTGGCCATTTTTTCACTTTGCATTAAGGTTATTTGTTGGTTTTTAACCGTTTCGAGCTTTTCTTCCAGCTCTTGATTAACAATAAACAATGCCCGTGTTTTGTCTTCTAGTAGGGTTTCTAATTGATCTCTGGCTGATTTTTCGCGCAAATACGCTTTTTTATAATTGTAGTCGTCTTCAGCCATGGGGAGTCTCATATTTTATTTCAATTAAACACGAATCAAACCCATCATGCATACACTGGGCATGATTAAGTTTAGCATCAACCCCATAATGAGTCGCAGCACCAAAAATAAGCCCTTCGGCGCACATACAAAGCTGTCGCTTAGAGTTGTAACGCATTAAAATAAACCCGTCTTCAATAATTTGGGCGTCAATTTCAGGTAAATTAGGCTCATGATAAAGCTTAGCTACTTCAACATGAATTACTTTATCAATACCAATAATGAGATCAGCAAAACAATTAAAGTTAGCAACAATGCTTGGATGACGTGCCTTTAAGTGAGAAAATAAATACTCTCCAAAGGCCTTTAATACCTCTGGCATAGACATAGAAAGTGCAGTTGCTACATCTTGGGCTAAACCAACTATTTCTTCATCCGGGTAACTTTCTGCAGAAATATAAACACGACCCTCAGGTGCATTTTTTTCAAGTAAGTCGTCCCATGCAGCCATGCCACATTTTTCAATAACCAGTGCTTCAAGCCCTCTAAAGATAACGCCTTTCATGCATGTTCCCTCTATTATCACTTTTAGATTGTTAGCTGCATCTTCAATTAGTTACAAACGCTCGCTACCTTACGGCTCATATGTACACTAGGGTAATAAGTCTTACCCTATAAAATATCAGCATTAAAGTAATAATAGTTTAGTGCTTGTAAAACGCCCAAAAATGTTCGTTATTTGCATGGTCAACGTTTAACATTAAGTGACATTAAGGAAGCGTGCTCACATTCTGCTTTTTACTCTATTGGTGGCAAGGCTATTGGCAGGGTCGTCTGGCCAAAAATGTTTGGGGTAGCGCCCTTTCATCTCTTTTTGTACCTCGCGGTAACTACTATTCCAAAAATGTGCTAAGTCTTGGGTTAACTGTAGTGAACGCTTGCCTGGCGATAACAACTCCATTAGCAATGCTAATTTACCGTTAGCTAGCATAGGTGTACTGGTTAAACCATATACCTCTTGCATGCGCACACTAAGCTTGGCAGGTCCATCAAGTTGGTATTCAATTTTTATGTTAGAGCCACTTGGTACTGTTAGTCGCAGTGGGAGTAAAGATTTTAGCTCGCTTTGCTGTTGCCAATTAAAACTGTTTTGTAGTGCCTCAAAATAATTAAACTTTTTAAGTTGCTCAAGGGTTTTAATATCTTCAAGGTATACCCCTAACCAATCACCTGCTGTTTCAATGAGCTGCTGCTGATTAATAACAGGAAACTGTTCTGGCATCAATTTGCTGGCTAGGCACATTCTAATAAGTAACTGCTCACTTTCTTTTTGCTCGTTAAACAGTGAAAAGCCCTGCTTGGCAAACACACTAAGCCATGCCTTGGCACGCTCTGTTTTATCAAGCTTATGTTTACTTGGTTGGCTGCTAAGGGTAATTTCTCCAAGTTTTACTTCATCTTGATGAATAAACCGAGCAGCTTTTTCATCAAACTCGCAGCGGGTCAACTCAGTGAATAAATGCGGTAAATACTCTTTAAGCGCTACTGGATTTAGCGCCGTGGCCGCAAAAACTCGCCCGCCTTTGTGTCCGCCCATACTGGCAATAGCTATATATTCGTCATTATGCCAGTAGTCAGGGTTTAGCTCGGCCCCTGCGCCATTAGCAAGTAAGTAGCCATTACCACGTTTTTTAGCGATGCGATCTGGGTAGGCAAGCGACACTAATAAGCTTAAATGATCGGTGTTTAAATCTGTTTTGCTGTCGGTAAATTTTAAGCGTTTTAACCAATAATTTAATTGTTGCTTAAACACAGGATGCGGACGCTGCTGTTGACTATGCAGTGCTAGGTTGAGCTCATTGGCAGTACTAACTCGGCTTTCTAGTAAGGCGACTAAATAAATAGCTAAGCGATAAATCCCACTTAACTGTGGTTCTAGCATTTGCGCTTTTAATAACATGTGCGCTAGGCGAATATCGGCACCAAAGCCCAACATTTTACTCCCCAGTGCGGTGAGCTTACCGTGGCTATCTATCGCTTCAAGCATAGATAATAAATTGGTAGCTTGGTTGCATTGTTGCTCACTCGGCGGGTCAAGTAAGGTGAGTTCACTAATGCTTGCGCCCCACTGCTTCGCCTCAAGCATCAGTTGGCTAATATCTGAGGTAAGAATATCAGGGTTATCGTGGCTGTTTCGTCGCTCAAAAGTTTGTTTTGAACCTAAACGATACACAACCCCTGGTTCTATTCGTCCTGCACGCCCTGCGCGTTGTACTGCCGATGAACGAGATATACTTTGAGTCGTCAGCTCAGTTACACCGGTTTTTAAATTAAAGCTGGCTGCACGGCGCTTGCCGCTATCAATCACAATTCGAATGCCTTCAATGGTTAAGCTGGTTTCGGCAACATTGGTGGTCAGTACTACTTTTCGCATCCCTTGAGGCGCAGGTGCTATTGCAGCTTGTTGATTGGCTTTATCTTGCTCACCAAATAATGTGGCAACTAGGAAGTTGCTAGGTAAGTCGCTCAATGCTTGTTGCACGCGCAGTATTTCTCGTTGGCCGGGTAAAAATACCAGCGCACTGCCGGTTTGCTCATTGAGTGCTTGTTTTATTATTGAAGGGATAGCATCAAGCCAGCGGCTTTCATCTTTTATTGGGCAATATATTTCGTCAATCGGGTAACTTCGCCCGCTTGACTGAATAACTGGGCAATTAAAAAATGCGGTATAACGATCGCTATCGAGGGTGGCCGACATCAGCATAATGGTTAAATCTTCACGTAGCGCCGCTTGCGATTCTAAAGCAAAAGCCAGCGCGGTATCTGCTGCGATAGAGCGCTCATGAAACTCATCAAAAATCAGTAAATCAACATCACTGAGCTCAGGGTCATTTTGTAACATGCGTGTCAGCATGCCTTCGGTGACTATTTCAAGGCGCGTGTTCGCACTTACTTTACTCTCACCTCGCACCCGTAAACCAACACTTTGTCCAAGGGATTCGTTTTGGCATTGGGCTAGGTAATTGGCAATATTACGTGCAGCTAAGCGCCGCGGCTCCAACATCACTATGTGTTTATAATGCCCATCGCGCATAAGCTGTAATGGCAACCACGTTGATTTACCTGCACCAGGCGGCGCTTGCAGTAAGGTGATTGGGTTGGCTTTTAATGCATCAATAAGTGAGTTATATATTTCTTGAACCGGCAGCACGCTATTTACCCTAAATTACTTTGCCGCCATTGTAGCAAAAATTAGCAGTTATTTATGCAGGGTACGGCTATGTGCTTGGCTTATCATTTCGTCTAATATTTTAGCCTCTTGCTGCTGCGCTTTATTTTGATCAGCACGATGCCTATTACTCACTATCCCTTCTATGCCTTTGGTAAAGCTCATTTGCTTAAAACAAGCTTGCTGTTGACGTAATTCATCTTGCTGTGAATCATTAATCCGCGCTTGTTGCTGCGCTGACAAACCAGACAAAATGCGTTTCATCCCTGATAAATTTTGTAAGCTTATCGCTGAGCTCATTTGCTGGTTTTTATCCATACTGTTTATGTGCTGCTGTAGCTGCAATAGTCGCTGCTGCTCTAAGTTACTTCTTTGTTGTAATTGAGTTTGCTCGGCCAGCATTTTATCTAATTTTTGTTGTTGTAATCCTAAAAATTTATTAAGCATTCAGTTCACCCATCACTGCATTTAACTGATTCACTGACTGTGAGAAATCCACTTGTTCGTTCAATCCTTGGCATAAAAATGATTCGATTTGTGGATACAAATTTACCGCACTGTCGAGTTCCGGATCTTTACCTGCCTGATACGCCCCTAAAGGAATAAGCTCATGTACTTGCATATAGCGGCTATAAAGTTTTTTCAATTTATAACAAAAGCTCAATTGCTCATCGCTCACTATATTTGGCATCACTCGACTAATCGATGAACCAATATTAATGGCCGGATAGTGGCCCTTTTCTGCTAATGTGCGATCCAATACTATATGGCCATCAAGAATTGCTCTGGCATTATCGGCTATTGGGTCTTGTTGATCATCCCCCTCAGCTAATACCGTATAAATGGCGGTCATGCTGCCTTTACTTTTTTCACTATTACCGGAGCTTTCAACCAACTGGGTTAATTTACTAAATACCGATGGCGGGTACCCTTTAGATGCGGGCAGCTCGCCTACCGATAGGCCAATTTCACGCTGTGCTTGCGCATAGCGGGTTAATGAGTCCATTAATAGCAATACATTTGAGTTTTTATCTCTAAAATAGGCCGCCAGTTTATGACTAAGCTCGGCGGCTTTAATACGCAATAAGGGAGAATCGTCCGCTGGGGATGCAATCACAATAGCCTTTTTTAACCCTTCTTTACCTAAGCTTTGCTCAATAAAATCTTTTACTTCCCAACCACGCTCACCGACTAGGCTTACAATGACTACATCGGCCGAGGTAAAGCGGGTCATCATGCCAAGTAATTTACTTTTACCCACACCCGAACCTGCAAATAACCCTAAACGCTGGCCTTTACCCACACTAAATAGGCTATTAATAGCGCGAATACCCACATCTAACGGCTCGGTAACGCCTTTGCGCTCCAGTGGCGTTAAAGAATAATCGTTACCCAATTTACTGGCGCTTTTTGTGCTGTCTTGTTCAAGTGGGCCTAGGTTATCAATGGGTAGCATTTGCGCATCAATTACTCGCCCTAATAGCTTTTCTGAAATAGCCACATGGCTGTTTTTTATAACCGGCCTGACTCGCCCACCAGAATATAAATTTTGTATTTTTTTCAAGGGCATTAAATAGGCTTCATCTAGATTAAAACCCACAACTTCAGCGTCATACCAGTGACCGTCAACACTCTCAACTTGGTACTTTTCGCCCATAGCGAATTGCCCACCCGTCGCGGTAAGTGTTAAACCATTTACTCGCGTTAAACGACCATAGCTTTTAACTAATTCAGGCGGGGTTAGCGCTGTCAGCGCAGATTTTAAGCTAGTGTGTAGGGGGTTAGTCATGTGGCTGCGCTTTGAGTATTTCAGGTATCACTTCATCCAGTAAGCTTTGTAGGCGCTCTGAAAAAGAAAACCGATGTGTTTGTTGCTCTGCCACCAGTTCAACGTCTCCACTGATCAGAGCCTCATCAAAGTAAACCGGCACCGAAAATTCAGCTAAACGCGCATCATTAAAGCAGTGGCGATCAGCCCCTGAGATCATAACTTTTGTTACTACATCGCGATTGCTAAGCAAGGTAATGGCTTTTTCAATCAGCTGCGCGCGTATTTCGGGGCGTACTTTTAGCTCGCAGTCAATAACGTGCTCTGCTAACCTGCTTATCATCAAGGCAAGGTCTTGTTTAAACTCATCATTAAAGTTAAGTAGTTCGTTATTCGCTTTATCAAATAAAGTGTTAAAACGTTCAATAAGCTGTGTTTTTTGCGCCTCAAGACGCTCAGTAACACGCAACTCTATTTGTTGCTCCATTTGCTGCTCTAATTCGCTTTGCTTATTGGCAGCCCCTTGCGCGAGCCCTTCTTCATAGCCCTGCTGTAAACCAATACGCTGAGCAGCATCTAAACGCTCTTGCAGCGTTTGATGTTGCTCATTTTTATTTAAAGTGGGAAACCTAAATGCTTGACTCATAGTTAGCCTGCAGTCTCTTCTTCAAATAAGCGATATTCAATATCACCTTGTTTGCTCATGTCTCTGACAATCGACATAATTTCTTTTCTGGCGGCAATGACTTTGCTCAGTGGTTGTGCACTTAAGCCGTCTATTTGCTGTTGGTACACTTGCGCTAAACGTTTAGGTAGTGCACCTAAAACACGCGCTAAAAATTCATTGTTCACACCCTTTAATGACATCGTCCATAACTCATCAGGAATGTCATTAAGTAGCAAGGTTAATGTCTCGTCTGTTTGCTTAATTAAGCTGTCAAAATCGTACATTTTTTCTTGTATTTCATCAGCCACGTTAGTGTTATGTTTTTTCATTAGTTCGATAATTTGACTCTTATTACCGTTATAACGATTCATAATTTCAACTGCTTTATCCACACCATTAACCTGCGCGCCCACTTGGCGACCAACAAATTCAATACACGACTCAAGCGTTAAGCGCACATCATCAATAACGTGTTCACTCACTTCACGAAGACTCGCAATACGATAAAGTAAGTCATCGTGTTTAGATTCTGGAAACAGCACAATAATGGCAGAGGCTTGCTCTGGCGGTAAAAAAGCCAAAAACAGCGCTTGCATTTGCACGTGTTCTTGCTCTAAAAAGCGCACGATAAGTTCAGGCGGGATCCACTCTAAACGACGTAAATCGTCATTCATGGCACCACCATAAATATCATCAAGCATAGTTTTGGCAAGCTTTCTACCGACAGCTTTATCGAGTGCTCGCTCTAAATAAACACGCGATGCACCATTGACGCCACTTTCATTGCGATAGCAATCAAAAAATTCACTCAAGGTGCCTGCAACATCATGTTGAGTAACGTTTGAAATTTTAGCCATGCGCTCAGAAATAGCCTGCACTTCACGGCGGCCTAATTTACGAATAACACTGGCGGCGTTTTCCTCGCCCATGCTTAGCAATAAAATAGCGGCGCGATCTAATGCCGGCAATTGTGAGCCTTTATCAAGCTTTTCTTGATTCAATTTCAACTCCTTGTTCTACCCAATACTTTATTACTGACGTTACGCGCTCGGTTTCTTTATTAGCAAGTAACTGCATGTGCGCTATCTGTTCTTCAAAGTCATTGCCTATTTGCGGTAACGACATATTTTGATGTTCGTTTGCGCCCTCTTTGGCAGTTAAGTTTTCTATTTGCGATTTCGCATTAATGGCTTCATCAAGCGGGCTGCTTTGTCTTTCTGTTGCAGAGGCTGACTTAACCTCATTATCTGTGGTTGCCATGGCGATATTTGCGTCGTTACTTTTGCCTTTTATTAAATGATTAACTAATGGACGCACGCCAAATAAAATCAGCAATAAACTAATTAAAGTGCCAACAATATAACGGGCATACTCTTTAAGCTCTGGCATTTGCCACCACTCAAGGCCTTCACCTGGGGCGAGTATTTTTTGTTCTACAAAGGCAAAGCTGGTTATGTTGAATTGATCGCCGCGTGCGTCGTTAAACCCCGTGGCTTTTTTTACCATTTCACCTAATGAAGCGAGCTTTGCTTCACTCCAGCCATCAGCAGTGCCTGCTACTTGCTCATTAATAAGTACCGATAAGCTCATGTTTTTAATTCGGCCTACTTCAAATTGGGTGTGAGTGACTGAGCGGCCATTTTCAAACTGTCGCTTGCTCTCACTTCGTTGTGAAGTACGCTCGTTGTTTTCATCTTCAGCTTGTTCATTAGGCACTGGTGGCTCATTAGCTAAAGAACCCGGAATGCCCGCCGCCAGCTGATCTAGGGTGCTATCAGATTTAATAAACTCTTGTGTTAATACATTTTGTGGGTCAACCATTTCACGGGTTTCTTCTACCACGCTAAAGTCAACATCACTTGAAACCTGAATTCTAAAATTGCCTTCGCCTAAAATGGGCAACAACATAATAGAGGCACGTTGCTCTATGTTGCGCTCAACTTTTTCGATAAAGGCGAGTTTTTTATCGGTTTCTTTGCCTACTGGGGTGGTATCAAATAAGTCGCCGCTGAGTAGTTTACCGCGCTGATCCACCACCGACACAGAACGAGAATCAAGCCCTGGCACACTGCCAATAATCAGTGCAATAATGGCTTCCACTTGTTCCGGTTTAAGCTCATGGCCTGGCGCTAAATCAACCATCACAGACGCTGCGGTTTTTTGCTCAGTACGACCAACAAACAAGCTGCGCTTGGGAACTGCTAGATGCACGCGCGCATTGCGAATACCTTGCATGTTAATAATGGTGCGCGCCAGCTCACCTTCTAAGGCATGCTGGTATTGCATAGATTCGATAAATTGACTGGTGCCCATAGACACTTTATCGCTAATATTTTCAATTCCCTCAGGCATAGAGGCTTTTATTCCTCTGGCCGCAAGCGTGATACGTGCATCCGCCAGCTTTTCTTGAGGAACCAAAATATTGCCGCTATCGGTATCAATGCGAAAAGTGATTTGCTCTTTATCTAAAATCTCTAAAATATTGGCTTTATCGTAGCTTTCTTGGTTACCGTAGAGCGGCACGTAGTTTTTAGCCGATGTCCATAAAATAAGGACTATGGTTGCCGCTACTAATGTCGCTAGTAGAGCAATGGTCGCGACACTTCTGTCACCTGAGCTGCCAAAATTTAATTTATTTGAGAGATTAACCACTCTTTCTTTTAGGTTACTCTCATTTTGCTCAGGTACTTTTGTTAATTCTCCTTTCATATCAGCCTCTACAGTGACATGCGCATGACATCATCAATGCCATTGAGCACTTTATTGCGCATTTCCATTAGCATAGAAAAACTAAGCCCTGCTTTTTGACTGGCAATCATCGCCCCTACTACGTCTTCACTTTCACCGGTATCAACGGCTTTAACCATCTCACCGGCAATATTTTGTTGGGCGTTGATAGAGCGAATAACATGCTTAAAATCTTCACTAATATTTACATTTTGATTACTGATAGCAGCCGGCTCTATACTTTCTGGACCTGCAATTTTTTGCATGTCCATCATTTTGCCCAGCATCATTTGTTGACTTTCAATTGGCGACATTTTATTTTTCCTTCAAATTATGCAATTGCATCAATATCAATACCGCATTCACGCATTGCGGCAATTTTGTATCTTAATGCTCGGGTAGTTACCCCAAGCGCCTGTGCTGTTTGGGTGCGATGCCCTTTAAATCGACTCAACAAACTGTATATGTAATCAAATTCTGCCTGCTTTTTATTTTCTTTTAACTGGGTGGCACAATAAGCTGCCGCCGCCGGTGAGCATTGCGGTAAATTTAAGTCTTCAACCTGAATCTCTGCCCCTCTTGCCATCACTAAGGCGCGTTGGATTACGTTTTCAATTTCACGCACATTCCCTGGCCAGTTGTAACAAAGCATCACATCTTCTGCTTGTTTACTAATATGAAACTCAGAGTTGCCATATTTTTTGATAAAGTGATAAGCCAATGGGATGATGTCATCAACACGATCCCGAAGTGCAGGCCAACTAAGTGGTAATACATCTAAACGATAAAATAAGTCTTCACGAAAAGCGCCTTGCTCAACCTGTTCACGCAGTACGCGGTTGGAGGCGGCAATAATGCGTATATCTAAATTGATTTTTTGATGACTACCCAGTCTTTCAACTTCGTGCTCTTGCAATACGCGCAGTAACTTAGCTTGTAAATCGAGCGGTAGCTCAGTTATTTCATCGAGTAAAATAGTACCGCCATTGGCTAATTCAAATTTGCCTGGCTGGGTATTTACAGCGCCGGTAAACGCACCTTTATTAAATCCAAATAACATAGCTTCGAGCATATTTTCTGGGATAGCAGCACAGTTAACTGCAATAAATGGCTTATCTTTGCGATCTGAAGCTTTATGAATAAAGTGCGCGAGCTTCTCTTTACCTGTTCCAGACTCGCCGGTGATTAACACGCCTGCTGAGGTATGTGCAGCGCGGTTGGCTAAACGTAATACTTGCTGTGATTTAGTAGAAACAGCGATTAAATCTTCAAACCCATGCTTCATTGAATCAGTGTTTCTGATTGTTTTTTTAAGCTGTTCAGCAAAGAAAGGTTTTAAGAGATAATCAACAGCGCCACCGGTATTAATTGTTTTTGAAGCAATTTCACTTTGCGATGAATCCACTAAAGTAACAATTTGTGAGGTTGGGCATGTTTTGCGCAGTAATTTTACTAATTCAACAAGCTCGAGTTGTTGAGTATCAGCATCAACAAACACGAGCTCAGGTTTACTAATAAGACAGTGACTAACCGCATCGCTGATAGAGTTTGTATGCAAAAACTTAAAATTTTCGGCAAATACAACTTGCTGAATTTCAGGCGTTGGCTGTTGTTCACTGATCCATAAGAGGTATCTTTGACTCATATAATTCCCTTACGATGCAATTAACTTGAGTGTCTGAAAAGACGAACTAAAACACGGCGATTAGACGATGCGCCCTGCTTTGAATTTTTAATAATGGGGTAGCGTTGACCATGCGCTCTCACTTCTAACATGTCTTTGGGCAAACCAAATTCAATGAGTCTTGAAGCTACGTCATCCGCTCTTTCTTTTGAAAGCAGCCGATTAGATAGCGGCGAGCCTGTATTATCGGTGTGGCCATCCACAAGTACTTTACTAACGCGATTGTCTAAAGAAATATAACGCACTAAATCCTTTAGAAATTTTAAGTCTTTTTCAGCTGTTACCGTGCGCTGCCCGCTGGCAAACTGTAACTGATGATCACGTGCTTGCTCCCAAGAAAGCGGAGAAAGGTTATTTAAACACTGTTGATAATCTGCAACTATTTCATCGCTATGGGTATTGGTAAACGTTAGGCGCAACTGCTCATCTTTAAAGCTGACTAAAGTGTCTAACCAACCACCTTGCTTAATTAAACGAAGTAAAGCGCTTACATCCGCTGAAAATTGCACTTTATTGTCTTCGATATCTGTTGATGTGAAGTTAAGTGGGGTGAGTACTGTATTTGCTGATTGCCAATCGGCTTTGCGTGATGAAACGTGCAAACGGGTTATTGGCTTATCTTTTAAAAGCCAAGTAAACACAAGTTGTTGCTGCTGTGCTGGCACGGTTTTAACTTCAAGCAACGCATAATTTTCAAAGCGCTGTTGTAGCGAACAAGCGAAAGAATCGCCCTTAACAGTCCAAGTCGAGTTTTCATAACTTTGGACCAGATTTTGTTCTGCAGCCTGCCCTGATTGCGTCAAAAATAATGCACAAGGAAGTGCAAATTTAATAATGTTAGGAAATCCGTTCATGAGTATTCCGTATAAGTTTAGAGAACAATTAAGTTTTTTAAATGAATAGCGAAATACAACAAATACAAACAAGGTATTAATTAATATCACTAAGTTAATGTAACCCCACGATCGTAGCGATTGCCTTAGACTGGAAGCTTTGCGTCCTATGCTTTCGCATAGTTTGCCATTTAATTTACTTATGCATTGTTTTTTACCAACATAAAAACTAGTAACTATGTATAATAAAAACAATAGACTATAGTTAAATAGAATTAATTGCAAATATTACTTACAAAATTCATGCTAAGTTCATTTTATAGATAAAATCTAACTAATTATCCCAACGATCCGAGTATATCAACACGAATGGTATCTGGAATTTCATTATAAGAAAGAACTACTAAGCTGCCTTTAGTAAAGGTTTTGGCGTAACGTGCCAGCAAGGGTCGTAACTGTGGCACCACAATTAATGTAGGTGTTACCCCTCTTGATTTCATATCTTCGACAATCAGTGGCATAGTGCGTTGAAATTGGCCTAGTAAATTAGGGTCAACCGCAAAACTATCCAGTACAACTTTGCCTGCTTGCATCGCTTGGTCGAGTGAGCTTTGTAAGGTACTTTCTAGTTTTTCATCTAAGCTATAAGCACTGAGTTCATCACGATTACCCATTACCTGTTTTACTAATACTTTTTGCAAAGCACAGCGCACATCTGAAACCAGTAGAATAGGATCTTTAGTTACCTCAACACTGTCTATTAAAGTACCTGCAATGGTGACAATATCTTTAATGCTAATGTGCTCTTTAAGCAATAAACGAATGACTTTAAGCTGCAAGTTAGTGGGTAAGGCTTTTTCGAAGGTTTCCGCTAAGCTAGGTGAAATCTCTTTTAAACGCTCATTGAGTTTTTGTACATCCTCATAACTAAATAGCTCATCTAAATGCTCTTTGATCACCTTACCAGTGTGTGTGGCAATAATGGTGCCTAAATCTACCACCGAGTAGCCCATATTCAACGCTTGGGTTTTGCTATCATCTTTTATCCATACAGCTTCAAGCCCATAAGCAGGGTCGGTGGTTATTTCACCATCTAGCGAGCCATATACATCCCCGGTATTTAACGCCAGTAACTCTTTGGCATTCACATTGGCACTGGCAACGGGGACACCCGCTAAGTTTACTTTGTATTCTTGTGGATTTAGTTTCAGGTTATCTTTTATTCTGATCTCCGGTAATAAAAACCCAAGTTGTTCAGAGAGATTTTTACGCACACCTCTTAAGGTTTTTACCAGCTCTTCCCCTTTGTCTTTATCTGCTAAATAAACCAAACGAAAGCCAAGCTCAACCGACAGCTTATCAACATGAGAAATATCTCCCCACTCTAAGTTAGCTTGTTGCTCACTTAAAATGGTGTCGGTCATCTGCTCTGCTTCAATTAAGGAGTTATTGGGGAGAGAGCGCTGCAATCGCCAAGCAACATAAAACAATGGCGCAGCAAATGCTAAAAAGGCGACAGTTGGCATCCCAGGCACAATACCAAGCGTGACCATGATTAAAGCGGCGGTAAAAATAACACGTGGAGAGGCAAGTAACTGCTTACCGACCGCTTCACTCACATCACCTTCATCGTTCATTCGCGTAACAATAATTGCAGCAGCAACGGCTAACAGCAACGAGGGGATTTGTGCAACTAAGCCATCACCTATGGTTAATAGGGCAAAACGTTGAAACGCTTCGGCTAAGCTTAAACCATGTTGAAAAGCACCTATTGATACACCACCGAGTAGGTTAATCACTAAAATAATTAAACCGGCAATGGCATCACCGCGCACAAACTTTGAGGCACCATCCATAGAGCCATAAAAATCGGCCTCTTGGGCTATGGTGCTGCGTCGCTCTTTTGCTTGCTCAGGTCCAATTAATCCGGCATTTAAATCGGCATCAATTGCCATTTGCTTACCGGGCATAGCATCTAAGGTAAAGCGAGCTGCCACCTCAGAAATACGCTCGCCCCCTTTGGTAATAACCACAAAGTTAATCACCATTAAAATGACAAACACCACAATACCAACGACGTAGTTACCACCTATAACCACTTCACCAAACGCTTGGATAACGCGACCAGCGACATCTGAGCCTTCATGACCGTGTAGTAGTACTACCCGTGTTGAGGCAATATTTAGGGTTAAACGCATCAAGGTGGCGACTAACAAAATAGTCGGAAATACAGAAAAATCGAGCGGTTTTTTAGTAGACACCGCTACCAACAATACAATCACTGACAATACAATGTTGAAGGTAAATAATGCATCTAATAACCATCCTGGTAATGGCAAAATAACCATCGACAAAACAGCTAACAGCAAAATAGGAATAGCGGTGTAAGGTTGAGTAAAACTGCGCCAGTTCAAATTATAACTCCAACATCTAAGGTTTCTGTAAGTTTTTAGGGATTGTTAATTCAGGTAAGGCTGCGGGTGCTTGCCCACGTCCTTGCTTGTATGCTTTTAGTTGCAATACATAGGTCAGTACATAGGCAACTGCGCTGTATAAGCCGTTGGGCACTTCTTGGTCGACCCGGGTCGAGAAATAAATAGCCCGTGCTAATGCGGGGATTTCTATTATTTCTTTGTTATTCATGCGGGCCACTTCGCGTATTCTCAGCGCCATTTCATCCACGCCTTTGGCGACAACATAAGGGGCTTTAGCTGCCTCTTCACTGTACTTTATTGCCACAGCATAATGAGTTGGATTGGTGACAATGACATCGGCAGTGGGAACGCGCTCTTCAATTTTTCGGTTTGATTGCTGATACTGTATTTGCCTAATTTTATTTTTAATTTCAGGGCTACCGTCAGAAGATTTACGCTCTTCTTTTACCTCTTGGTGGGTCATTTTTATTTTATCGGCAATCTGTTTCTGCTGAAAAGGCACATCAATAACAGCAATAAAAAGTAACAAAGTCACCGTGATCATTAATGATAAAAATAACAGTTCAATACCTTGGCCTATCGCCACTTTAATATCTAAGTTTTGTAATACCATCAGCTGCATCCACAGCTTGGTTAAAAAGGTATATAAGCAAATCGCTAGCAAGGTTATTTTTAATATCGATTTAAGCAGCTCAACTAACGACTGTTTACCAAACATTTTGCCTAACCCGGTTAATGGGTTGAGCTTGCTCATTTTTAGTGCGATCAGTTTTTTTGAAAACACAAACCCACCCGGTAAACACCCAGTGATCCACATTGCGCAAAAGCTTAGTAATAAAAACGGCGTAAGGGTCAATAGCATATTCATAATGGCGTCGCCCAATGCGATGGGCATCATTTTTTTATTATTTATAATTGTGTGATCCAGCACCATGGTGCTGTTCATTAAGTTAACAAATAAGCTGTAAAATAAATTGGCAAACCACAATAGTCCAGCAATACTAACCATTAATAAAATAGCGGTATTGAGCTCTTTTGAGCGCGCAACTTGGCCGTCTTCTTTGGCTTTTTTTAGCCGTTTCTCTGTGGGTTGTTCTGTTTTTTCTTGCGAGCTATTTTCAGACATACCGCTACCTCATCGCCTGTGCAAAGGTTGTTAGCACATGATACGTTAACCTTGAAAATGCGCTTCCTGTGTACTCTAAGGTCATAAATACACAGAAAAAGCCCATCAACAGCGACATAGGGAAACCCAGCACAAAAATATTCAATGACGGCGCTGCTCTGCTTGCTACACCAAAGGTTAAGTTAACCAATAACATGGCGACTATCCCTGGTAGCGAAAGCAGTAAAGCAGAGGAAAACATCCACGCAAATAGCATAATGATCGATTGAATATCAAACTCATAAATACTGCGACCAATCGGAAAGCTATGAAAACTCTCTACCATAACTTGCAAAGTTATTAAGTGACCATCTGCGGCAAAAAACAGTAATGCACACATAATCCAAAATAATTGCCCTAACAGGGCAACTTGGTTACCACTACCGGGGTCCATAACAAGCGCCATTGATAAGCCCATTTGCATGGATAAAATCAGCCCTATCATTGCCATTACTTCAAACAAAATACGCAGTGATAGACCCATCATTACCCCAAAAATAATTTGCTCGAAGGTTAAAATGGCGGCATCTAAAGAAAACAAGTCAATAGCAGGCGCTAGCGGCAACTGTGGGGCGACTAAAAAAGCCAACATCATAGACACTAAAATACGAGAGCGCGGCGTTACCGCCGGATTATCAAATACCGGCATAGACCATAAAAGTGCAGAAAAACGCACAAATGGCCACCAAAGCGTGCCCATCCAGCTGACTAAATCAGTAGACGTTAAAGAGAGTAATGAGCTCAACCAAATACCCCAGGTAACATAAATTTGAGCTTATCAAACCAATCAATCAAAATTTGTAGCATCCAATGGCCTGCAAATACCACCATTAACAAGGTTAATAACATACGCGGTAAAAACGTCAGAGTTTGCTCTTGGATAGAAGTAGCACCTTGAATAATGGCAACCACAATACCCAACAATAATCCGGGTACAATAAGCACTAAAATGAGCTTGATAATGGTATAAACTGCGCTTGAAATAAGCTCTACCGACATTTCTGGGGTCATGGTGACATTCCAAATGTAGCCGCCAGTGTACCCGCTATCATTGACCAGCCATCGGCAAGTACAAATACCATGAGCTTAAACGGTAAACTAATGATCAGCGGCGATAGCATCATCATACCCATAGACATCAATACACTACTGACCACTAAGTCAATAATTAAAAAAGGAATAAACAACATAAAGCCAATTTGAAAAGCGGTAGTAAGCTCACTTAATACAAACGCAGGCATTAACACTTCAAACGGAATTTCTTCGGCGGTGAGTGTCGTTGGCTCATTGGCAATTAGCAGCACTTGGCGCAACTCACTTTCACGTGTTTGTCTGAGCATAAAAGCACGTAAAGGCTTTTCAGCGGTGAGTAAAGCGTCTTCTAATCCTATGGTTTGCTGCTGAAAAGGCGTATACGCGTTTTGATAAATATCTTGCCAAACCGGTCGCATAATCAACATGGTGAGCATCAGTGAGATGCCAATTAAAATTTTATTCGGCGGGCTTTGTTGTAACCCCATTGCTTGGCGTAAAATCGCCAATACAATGATAATCCTCGTAAAAGACGTTAAAACCATTAATAGCGCAGGTAATAAGCTCAATACCGTCATTAACAAAAGTATTTGCAGTTTAACGCTATAGTCTTGTCCGTCGGCCGTATCTTTTAGCGAAAACAGCGTAAGTTCTTCTGCATTTAGCCAGCTTGGTATAAACAACATGATCAACAGTAGGCTAACTTTAAAAATTACGCGTTTATTCATTTTTTTACTGATCCTTTGCGGTATCTGTTTGAGCAAATTTCAAACCATACTGCCCTTCAACCATCACGACTTCTGCTTTAGCAAAAAACACCCCATTCACTTTTACATCAAGCGCTTCGCCGGCTACTTTATCTAGTTTAAGCACGTCGCCTTCTTTGGCTTGGCTAAGCTCGCCCAAGGTAATTTCAGTACTTGCAACTTCAAGAGTCACTAACAAAGGAACGTCTTGAAAAAATGACATATTGCCTTCGTTCGTTTTATCAGCAGATTTATCATCAAATCCATCAAAAGCATCCAGCTCTAAGCCCGCTAAGGCGCTATCAAGGTTTTCGTTCATAATTTAATTACTCGTTGTATTGTTTGATAATTGTGTGATTTGAAATGCTAAGCCAGCCTCTTGCTCAACGACTTGGCCTTTAAATATTTGTTTATGCCCTAGGTTAAATAGCGCCGCTTCATTAAGCTCAATCGGTAATACACCGCCAGCAACACAGGCTTTCAGTTGTTTTAATGTGACTTTTTTCTTCGCCATTTCAATCTGGCCTTGCACTGCAAACTGTGCCCACATATCGGTATTGAGTGTGTCGCTACTTGCTGGGTCTTGCTCGCTATCGGCTGCGCAAAAAAAGCTAATTGGTAACCATAAAAACCAACTTATTACTTGGGTTTCTAATATAAACCGCACTTTAAAAGCCAAATATTGTAATGCTTCTGGTAAAGCATGTGATTTTTGTATTTCACCTAATAGCGCAGAGCGTTCTCTAAATAATAAGCCCTGAATACCTTGCACTTGGCGTTGTAATAAACGGCCACAAATACGGCTCTCTGTTGCACTCAATTCATTCGTGGTAGGCGAGTAATCGTGGCTTGAATTATCTGAATTATTGAATTGCCCGCCTAAACATAAATCAGCTGTTTTATGAGCACTTTGAAAATCAAGCGCTAAGAAAGCTTCGCCTTGAGTGGGTGCAAATAAAGGACAGGCAAGAAATATTCTAGGCGATTCTTTAAACCAACTATTAATGGTTGAATGCGAACAAGGCGAAATTTCTACATCAAAGCGGCTGTCGTTAAATAATTGGGCAAGTTCTAACTCCAATGCTTTACGAATATTGACGTTTATTTGCGCTGCTTTTTGCTGCGCATGTTCGTAGGCTCTTTGCTCTAGCGTTAGTGCAAATGGAGTAATATGCTCAGAATCTTTCGCTTTAATTAACTTTGCTTTAGCGCTTAACGTTTTACTCATATCACTGTATTTCCTGATTCATTTCTATGTTGCCTATGCATTGGTTTTTTTTGCTTTTTTTAATTGGGCTTGTAACTGTAAATGATTAACAATATCGCTGCGTAAGCGCTCATTTTTACTTATCCACTCCACGCCTAAAAACACTAACTTATCACTTACTTCGCGGCGGTACGTTACCTTGCCAGTCAATCGATTGGCTTTATCAAAAACCACAATAAATTTGTCTGGAATAGCCTTTTCAGCAGGCACTAATAAACCCACACCTCCTACGCTAATGTCTTTTGCAACGCCATGGCAAAGTGGAATATCAATAAAGCAGCGGCGAAGTAACTGTACGCCCACCCCGCCAAGCTGAACTGACTCTGGCTCGTAATTATCTTTGAGGTTTAAATTCCATCTTTTGTAACTTCGTTTAGTTTCTGATTGGTTACTCATAATTCTCTTCAAGGCGTAGCACAGGTTTATTAGCAGTTGCCGCACTGGCAGATTTTTTTACTGGGTTATTAATATTGCTATCATCAAACAACTGATTAAATTTACCCTCTGCATCTTTGGTTAAAATAAGTAGTTCAACCCGCCTGTTTTCACTGGCTTTTTGGTTTTCTTTATTAAGTGGTCGATTAGATGAAAAGGCATTAACTTGTAACACTTGACTTGATGGCATTCCGCCCATGGTCATCACTTTTCTGGCTTGTTGCGCCCTATCGCCAGAAATATCCCAGTTACGAGAGCTACCATCAATAAACAGGCTGGCATCGCTGTGCCCAGAAATAATGATTTTGTTATTGATGTCTTTTACTAAGCCGCCAAGGTATAAAAACAGATCTTCAAAAAACGGAGTCATTTGCGACTTTGAGCGTTCAAACATTTGATGATGTTTGTCATCTCTAATAATCACTCTTAGCCCTAAAGGCACTTCTTCTACTAATAAGTTATTTTTTAGTAACTCTTCTTTACTAAGTTCATCAATACTTTCAAGTAATAAGCTCAACTCTGATGAGGCTTTAAATTGGCTATCAATGGCTGAATTTAACTTGTTCCCTTGCCCTGCTTTGGGCTCAACGGTGCCATCGGGCACTTGTAAAACTTCACTGATTCCTGGCCTTGGAGAATCCGGCGGCGTATCACCTGATTCTAAATGCCTAATTACCGATGGAGATCCCCCTAAATCAACGGGGAACGGGCTATTTTGAGGGTCAAAAATAGCAGGGCCACCATCAAAAATTGAGTGAGTCCGCATATAGTGTGCGATTTCTTCACGCTCAGATTCATTGGTGATCGCCATAATCCACATCACCATAAAAAACGCCATCATCGCTAAGGTAAAATCAGCAAAGGCTACTTTCCATGCGCCACCGTGCGGTTTTTCGGTTGCTCTTCTACGAGAGCGTTTTATGACTATTTCTTGATTTTTGTTTTCCATGCTTAAGCCGCCTTGTTAGTGATCCACTCTTCCATGGTGGTAAAGGTCGGTTTAATTTCTTCATTAATTAATTTTCTACCTGAGTCGGTCGCTACAATTGGCACGTGGCCCTTGGCATGAGCGACTAACATGGCACGCACACACTCAAACATCGCCACTTGTTTTTTTACATACTGCTCCATCGCAGAAGCAAGCGGTGCAATTAAACAATAACAGGCAAAAATACCAATAAAGGTACCTACTAGCGCGGCTGCTACATGGTAGCCAATTTCACTTAAAGGCCCATCTAAGTGTTGCATGGTGATAATAATGCCGCCTACAGCCGCCAAAATACCAAAACCAGGCATGGCTTCAGCAATATTGGCAAGTGAGTGAGATGGTTTAAGGCGCTGTTCTTCAATGGTGTAAATTTCTTGCTCTAACATGGCATCAAAATCATGCGAGTTGATTTTTCCCATACTAAACAAACGTAAGTTATCGCAAATAAAAGTAACTAACTGAGGGAACTCATACACTTTAGGGTAGGCAAGAAAAATAGAGCTGGTTTCGGGGTTTTCAACATGCTCATCTAGGCCCTTTATGCCTTTCACTCTGGCTAAATCTAATAAAGAGTAAATAACCAGTAGCAGGTCATGGTAAAGCTCAGAGGTATCGGTTCCTTTACCACTAATAAATTGATATTTTAATTGCGATAGCATTTCTGTCAGCACATATTTTGAATTACCCACAATTAACGCCCCTAAGCCAGCGCCAAAAATGATTAAAAACTCGTATGGCTGCCACATAGTGGCAATGTTACCGCCGGCAAACGCAAAACCACCTAATACTGTTGCAAGTACCACTATTAACCCTATAACTCTTTGCATTCTTTATTCCTTAGGTATTAGATTTTTTGAAGCGCTTGTGTGAGCGCTTCAAGTGCTTGTTTATGAAGTTGGCAAACACGTGCCTCTGTTAAATCGAGTGTTAATGCTATTTCTTTCATATTCATTTCGTGCATGTAATACAATTGTAAGAGCAGCTTTTCTCGGGTATTGAGCTTGCTCATGGCCGCTTTTAGCGTAGCTGCTGTCTCTTCTTTGTCATGTGTATGGGCACTGGTAAGCGCTAAATTAGGGTTAGCTTCTAATAGCGCTTCAAGGCTATCAAATGCCTCGGCTTGCTCACTGTAGTGCAGTTGAATAAGCTCTTTATGGCTTATGCCTAATGCTTCACACATTTCGGTGTCTGTTGCATCACGACCAAGCTGCTTTTGAAGTGAGCGGCTCATATCACGAAGCTGATGAGACTGCTGCCTTAGTTGACGCGGTCGCCAATCAACACGTCGAAATTCATCTAGCATGGCTCCACGAATACGCTTAAACGCAAATGCAGCAAACTTTTCATCTAAGTCGCGGCCATAGCGACGAATAGACGACAGCAAGGCAATAATGCCTATTTGATAAATATCATCGTTATCAACAATAACGCCTACTTGAGTGCGCATATGCGCAGCCGCTCTATTAACTAAAAAAGAGTACTGCGATAATAGTTGCGTCTCTTTTTGCGGTGTGAATATCACTGGCGGCTCGGTGACTAGCTCGCCCCACTCCTCTTGCAGCATCATAGCGATAGCCTATTGAATAAAGACATTCGTAATGAGTACATTATCTAGACGAACCGAAACCGCATTCGCTAAAACCAAATTAAACTGCTCGAGTAAGTCTTTTTGAACCGCATCGATATCCTTAAAAACAGCTTTTGCTTGGCTATGGCTCATGTTGGCAAACTGTTTTACCAGTACATTTCTCACTAGCGGCTCCATGGCCTCTGTTCCTGTGTTGTAAACTGATGGCGAAGTAACAAGTACCAAGTCGAGCACCAAATAACGGGCAATTGAGTCATCTGATACGCTTATAATAAAGCGCTCCATTTCGTGATATTCAACTTTACTAATGTCAGCTTGTTTACTCTCTTGAGATGAGTCACTGTCGTTAAAAAACTGTCCCGCAAAAAATGCAGCCGCAATAAGTGCTAATACGGTTAGGGCTATTATTATTTTTTTCACTTTTATCTCTCTTAATCCAAGGTAGTTATACTAATAAATCTAACCAATCTAATGGCGATTTTGCTGAGTGAGTGCTGGCTGTATCACTATGGGAGGGCGACTCGGTTTGATTATTTGCAATCTCGTTATTTTCAAGCTGCTGTTGCGACTGCTGCTGTTTATCACTTAAATTAACATCCACTGTGGTGGATGAGTTTTGTGATAATGACTGACGCAACTGATCTAAAGTTTGTGCTATAGCATCTCTCACCTGCGCATTACTCGTAGTTAAACTGACTGAGGTTTTATCACCTTCAATATTTATCGATATTTCAATACTGCCTAAATTAGGAGGATCTAATCTAATTTGCGCGCGTTGTAGTTGTTGGCCTATTTGCAGTTTTACCTTGTCGCCAAGTACATGTAATAAGCGCTGCCCCCATTCACTGGGAGCCTCTTTTAATTTTTCTTTATGCCACTCAAAGCTCTCTGGCGCGGGTGCGGACGCTGAAAATGCATTCACTAATGTTGATTTTTGACCCGTACTCTCGCGACTTTCTGTAAAGACCATTTTCGATTGCGCACTTTGTGACAATGCCGCAAGCTCAAGTTTGCTCAGCGACACACTCGGTTGTATGGCTACTTGCTCACTGGTTAGGCTACTTGATTGCGCTTGTGCATAAGTGTTCAACACTACCGAAGGTTGATTTAATCGATTCAAAAGCGCTTGCGAGTATAGTGTTTGTGGTGCTTTGTCTACTTCGAGTGTATTTAATTCTTTATTAACTACTGCATTTGCTGGCGTTACATTTATGGCCGCAGTAGGCGCAGCCGTGGTGGCTATGTTCATTGCAATGTTTTGCACAGGCGTAGTTTTAGCAGGCTCTTGAGTTACAAAGCTGTCTTCGCTCTGAGTCTCTAAATGCGTGGTCTGCAGCTGTTCATTAGCCACAAGCTGTGCTGTTGGTGTTTCCTCAGCCATTACTTCGCTATCTACACCAAGGTTACTATTTGGATTTAGTAAGGTTTTGACAGGCGCGCTTATTTTATTGGTATCAAGATTATAATTTGCGGTGCTAAAAAAATACGGATTTATTATTTCTTGTGTTTCTGCACTGGCATCTTCTTGCGCTAGTTGTTCTGAACTTTCTTGAGGTTGTTCACCTTGCACATTTTGCTGTTTTGTTTGCTGTTGCTTTGAAGAAAGCGTAAACGGCTCAAGCTCGCTCTGTAGTTCTTGCGCATCTGCAGGCGTACTACTTTTTAATATGGTTGGTTTATTAGTGGCACTGCCAAAGTCAGTCTTTGTCGCCATAGTATTTGCTTGGATACTCATAATGACAGTCCTTGTTGTACTTTTTCATATGCCAGTAAGCCTTCTTTATCCTCTTGATGGCGCTGCATTTGCACTTTGATAGCTGCTTGCTTTTGACTAACCAGCTCAATTAAGTCCGCGTAGCGTGCTTTTAGATTGTCTTGTTCAGTTTTCATTGAACTAAACCAAGGCATACTTTGTAACTGTGTATAAAGCGCAAGTAACTGCTTATCGGCTGCTTTAACTTGATACCAATTACTCTCATGGATAGCATCTTCCATGGTGCTAAGTAATTGTTCCATTTTTTGCGCTGCGTATTTTTGAGAGTGTTCCATTAGCAATACTGAATTCATTATAAGTTCACATTTCTTTTAGCAAAAAGCAAGCCAGCTTTAAGTTGTTGTTTTACATTGATAAATAAAATAAAAACCCAAAAAGGCGGAAGCGGAACTTCCACCTCGGAAGGAAGTGATGTGCTATTAATAATAAATAGAAAGATTATTTAAGCAGTAGAGGAAGTAAAAAAATAGCCGTGTTAAAAATGAAAAAACCAGCTAAGGGTAGCTGGTTCTAATACGTTTATTGTGTGCCTAACCCTTGCCACCCTTCTTGCAGGTTGTTCATCACCACACGGGTGGAATCAATATAGCTCAAGTCGTTTTTTATACTCGCTTGCAATAACGCTTGCCCACAATGCTGATAAAGGTTTTGCATGTTTTGCGCTACTTCACCGCCTTTTTCAAGGTCTAATGAGGCCTCAAGCCCGCCTAAAATGCGCATTAGCTTTTCAATACTTTCGGCTTTTTTATCATGTCTTTTTTGTTTTATATGGCCGGTTACTCTTTCAAGCTCATCCGAAAAACCATCAAATAACATTAATACCAGTTTATGAATATCAGCACTGGCCGCTTTTGCATCTACCGATGTGCTTTTATAGGCTGAAAAGCCATCATTTAAATCTAACATCTATGTTTAGCCTCCAAATTGACCCATTGTAGATTCTAATTGCGCAATAGTCTGTTGCATTTGTGTAAACTGCGACAAGTAACGTTGGTACACTTGCTCCATCGACACTTCATGATCTTTTTGTTGCCTAGTGACTATATTTAAGCTCGCCTGCAATGATTGCTTTTTATCCGTCATCAAACCATAGCTTTTAGTGAAAGGCTCTACGCGGGTTTCCAGCTTAGATAACAACCCGTTTTCACCTGTGAGCATGCTGGTTAACTGCTCAGGATTAGTCGCCATGGCTTCTTCAAGTTTTTTATTATCTATTTTTAAGTTACCGCTACGATCAAACTCAATACCCACAGAGAACAAGGTTTTACCTTCAAACGTACCCTGAAAATCGTTACGTAAAGAGCGAGCAAGGCCGGCAGCCATATTATCTCTTTTTAAGTACTGGTTACTGGTAATGCCATTGGTGAGCGAATTAAATTTATCTACAAAACTTTGGATGTTTTCTTTAGAGCTTTCTTGATCTTGGTTAATTGATATGTGAATTGGCTGATCGCCCGGCGACTGCGCCTGCGTTAAATCAATCGTCACCCCATCAATAACCGTATCGAGTTTATTACTGCTTGAAGTGATTGTCAGTGCTGAATTAGCCCCTAGCTTAACAATCGCATCTTGCGCTAAGGTTAAATCTTGTTTGTTTGTTATGGCATTGGTGATATCAATGCCATTGGCATCCGCAGCTGGAGTAAAACTCACACCCACCTGATTAGCAGCACCCGGCTCAGCACTGGTTAAAGTTAAAAAAGTTTCTGTGCCAGAGCGCACAACAGAGGCTTTAACACCGCTATTATCAACATGCGAGTTGATAGCATTAGCAACATCAGTTAATGATACATCGGCGCCAAGGCTTGCAAAATCAATACTAAACGCACTGCCTGCCAAATCAATGCTTAACTCACCATCAGTGGTTAAAGCTTTAGCCGGGTCAAAACTCAATGCAACTTGGTGTGCTTGCGCTAATTGCTCCACAAATACATCGTACTCGCCGCTGGCTGCTGTGCCAGTTGCACTCACACCTAATGCCGATGGATTGCTCACTGTGGCTGTGTTGGAAAATAAACTACTGGTGTCTTTTAAGCTAGCTTGTAAGTCATCAAAAAAGCTTGATAAATTACTTTTCAAGCTATCAAACGCCTTAATTTGATTGCTAAAAAGGCTACTTTTAGTACTTAATTGCTGATCTTTAGCGCTACGCTCAATTTGTGTATATTGTGAGGCTAATTGCCCAGGATTGATTCCTATTGCAGAGCTCATTTTAATCTCCAAGCATTTTAGTTATAAGCAAAAAAATCTAAAGTAAATATTTTTACTTATGACTATAAACAATAATAGCTACACCCTTAGGTGTAGCTATGCATACTTAATTGATTAATCACTATTAACGAAGTAGTGAACCAATCATTTGTGTTGTGCTGTTAGCTGTGCTCAGTACCGAGATACCAGAGTTCATTAGCAATTGTTGCTTAGTCATGTTTGATGTTTCAGCAGCAAAATCAGCGTCCATTAACGTACCTACAGCAGCTTGAGTGTTTTGCTTCATGTTAGATACGTTAGTCATTGTATGGTCAAGACGGTTCATTGATGCACCAAGCGTTGAACGTGCAGTACCAATTTCGCCAACTAAAGTATCAACAAACGCAATCTGCGCTTGTGCTGTTGCAACGTCAGTAAATGCAGCAGCAGAACCAATGGCTGTTGTTACAGCACCTAACTGAGTAGAAATATCAACATTAAGGGTTTCTGCTGCACTTGAACCTACTTGGAAGTTAACCGCACCTGCACCAAACTTACCAGTAGCTGCTAAAAGTTTAGTTCCATCACCAAACGATGTGTTGTCCATGATGTTTGTAAGCTCAGTAGCTAGTGCTGTGTATTCTGCACTTTGTGCAGCCCATTCTTTTGCACCGTTTGTATCACTTGAACCTTGAGTAGCAAGTTCTTTCATGCGGTAAGCAATGTTAGTCATTTCATCAAACGCACCTTCAGCAGTTTGCATCATAGACATAGCATTGTTACCGTTATATAAACCAGCGTCTTGACCACGTACCTGTGCGTTTAAGCGTGAAGCGATTTGTAGACCAGCCGCGTCATCTTTAGCAGAGTTAATTTTAAAACCAGAACCTAAACGCTCAAGTGCTGTAGACAAATCGTTGTTGCTACGACCAAGTTGGTTTTGGATTGACATTGAAGCCATGTTTGATTGAATTGATAAAGCCATGTTTATTTCCTCTTTAAATGAATAGCTAAAGTAATTAGTGAACCTAAATCACCTTCTAATAACTAAGAGCGACCATATTTTTAATTACCTAAACTTTTTTCTAATTATTTTTTATATTTTTTTAAGCAATGTATTCAAAGCGGGTAAAATAGGCATTTTCGCTAGCTAAAAGCAGATAAGAGGAATAATAGAAATAAAAAAAGATGCAGCAATACTAGCTTGCTGCATTAAAAAATTAAGTGAGTGAGTATTGCACCATATTACGGGTAATGTTTGCCTGCGACATAATCGCAGCTACACTATTTACCCTAGGGTTTTGCATATGCTGTTTAACCCCTAGACTTAAAGCAAGTAGTTCATCAGTGTTAGCTAATGAACTAGCAGAGTCAAGCTGCTCTAGTTGGCTTTGTAATTGCTGTTTTTGTGCCTGAATTTTTATTAAATTCGCTTTTAAATGGCGCTGCGCACTTTGGATTTGCTCTCGGTGCTGAGCAATAGTGGCATTTTTATCGGCTATTTTAGCAAGTTCATTCAGAGGGTTATCTAAATCATTGAGCTGCAAAGAAATCGGGTTTCCTGCAGCAATTCGTACACCTTGACCACTCATCACCCAAGGCTCTAAAAGTGGAGCCGCATTATCTTTTTGCGCACTAAAAAGCAGACGGTTTTCACGATTAAGCTCAACATTTATATGATGTGGTGCAAACGCATTTTGAATGGCAGTTAAATTGGTTTTTTCATCTTGATAGGCGGGTATCTTTAAGCTTAATGATTTGCCCGAACGACCCATCACTAACTGGATGTTTTCTTCATGTGGACGTGCGCTAAGCAGGTCTATATTTGCATTAAGCTGTTTGCTAATAGCGCGATTTGGATCCGTTATTTTCAGCTGGGTATCAAGTCCTGAGCCTTTTTTATTTGCTATGTTTTGTAATGACGCTATTTGCACTTTAATTTGCTGTTGTTGCATAGGTTGTGGCTGAGTGTTAGCAGCTTGGGTATTTAATTGTTGTGCTAATTTTTCAAGTCCCATATACAAATTACGAATAGTGCTTTCGCTTTGTTCGGCTTTTGCTAGCGCTTGACTCAGTGCCCCGCGCTGCGCCCAGCCAGTCAGTACTTTAACTTGGTCCTCTCTGGCAACAATTTTGTTTTTCCACAAATTGTTAGCAGAATCCTTTGTTGATGTAACGAGTGCATCCGATTTATTGGTATTAACCAAGTCAATTGCTTGCGCTTTTTCGCTACTTTTAACCAGCATAGTTAGTTCCTGAAAGTATTATAATTTTAAATGTATGAAAACAATGAAAGTTTACTTACTGTCGAGTAAACCTGCATCGATGATTCATACGCCGCCATAGATTCATTCATCGAAATAAACGCTTCTGGATAATCTACAGCACTCAAATCGTCCTGCAAGTTAACCGTAAATGTGGTGATATCTAGATTACTGGTAGTAATCGAATCAAGCGAAGCCATAGTAGAGCCTATGGTGGTCACTTGGCTACTAATAGTACCTAAAAAGTCAGCTAATTTATCTATCATCACCCGTGATTGATTGCCAACGCCACCCGCTGGCGGATTATTTACATCAACAAGATAGTCTTGCATGGCATTTAAAAAACCTGCACCGGGGTCTAAATCATTACCTACGATATTGTTTTTTACACTTGAGTCGTCAGATACAGCGACTTCTCTGACAATATCGTCACCGGCATAAACATAATTACCCGTGGCATCAATTTGAAAGGGTTTTTCATCGGTTTTACTGCCTGAAAAAAAATATTGCCCATCGCTGTCGGTAGCATTTAGTAAATCAACAATTGCCGGGAAAGCCACACTCATTTCTTGGCCGAGTGCTTTAATTTCTGCCTCGCCCATTGAGCCATCGGCGGCGGTGGTAATTAAACTTTGCAGTGAATATATTTGGTTAACAATACCGGTTAGCTGTACTTCTTGTTGACCTAATGAAAAGTTAACCGCATCCATATTGGTTTTGTATTGCTCTAGTGATTTAATTTCTGAACCTAGGTTCATGATCATCACGGTGCCAAGCGGATCATCTGAGGGCTTAAGAATTCGCTTATTGGTTGCCAGCTGAATTGACTTTTCGTTAAAGTTTTCAGTATTACTTTGAATGTTTTTGATTGAATTTAAATGAAACTGATGACTACTAACTCGCATAACATTGCCCTTTTAAAACATTTGCAGTAAAGATTTAAACATTTGATCTGCTGTGCTGATCACTTTGGCATTGGCACTGTACATTTGTTGAAAATGCATTAAGTTTGCCGCCTCTTCATCAAGGTTCACCCCGCTGTAGCTATCGCGCGCAGCAATGGCGTTTTCACTTAAATTAGTAGCGGTGGTAATGCTATTTAAGTTTTGCTTACTAGTAATAGCAAGATCCCCTACTAATAACGTAAACTTATCGCCTTTTCCTGCCATTGAAGCAACAATATTAGCAATATTAGAGTTATCACCAGGTCCTGAGGTACTACTGTCTTTAAAGCCAAGTTTGTCAGGAGTGATCGTTGGGTTAACCTCAATCGTCCCTAATGGGTTTAATGGATTGTAAGTAAACAGTGCTTCACCGGGGTTGTTATTTAAATCAAAGCCACTTTGCAGTGCACCGTTCATATCATCAGCAAGGTCGGCAACTAGGTCGTTTAAGGTTGCAAGCGTTGGTTTAATTACATCGTTATCAACACTGATCAAGCCACCAAATTGACCGCCGACGTTTTTATCAAGAGTAAATTCTTGTCCAATAAACTCGCTCGTAACTGTAGTACCATTTACAGAGATTGAGGCGGCTTTACTACCTACCACCAGCGGAGCACCACTTAAGGTACTGATATCAATAAAGCCATTATCTCGCTCAACAATAGATACACCAATATGCCCAGATAACTGGTTTACTAGGCGTTCTCGGTTGTCTTTTAGCTCTGCGGTTGATTGATTATTTGCTGTTGCTAACCCGATGCTACTGTTAATTTCGGCTATTTGCTTAGTTATAGAAGACACGTTAAGCGCTACGTTACTCATTTGTGCATTTAACTTTGTTGCTTGGCCTGCCAGTGCGCCATTAATTTGCGCAATATCTTGCATAAAGCCTTCGGCTGAAGATAAAAATTGTTGCCTGAAAGCCTGTGAATCAGGCTTGGTTGCTGCAGCATTGAGTGCATCTGTTAGGCTTGCAAGGGAGTTATTTAAGTTTAACGAGTCGGTACCAATGATTTGCTCAATAAAACCTAGGTATGACTGTTTGTTTTCATAATAAGTGGTATCAGAATTAGTGCGCCAAATATCGTCATTTAAAAAGGCGTCAACAACCCGATCAACAGACGCCACCTCAACCCCGCCTAAATATACATTAGAGGTTTTAAATTGAGCTTGCTGACGCGAATAACCCTCAACGGCTGCATTCGCGACATTTTGCCCTGACACAGTCAGTGCAATATTTGCAGCATTGAGGCCGCTTAACGCGTTATTTAACATAGACATAATTAACTACCTAATCGTATTAGCATTCAATGGCTGAACAAATGCCGATCCCGCATAAATATCATAGCTTTGGGTTGGCTCAACGCTTTCAGCACCTTTATGTTGATCATTAGCGACCAAGCTTTGGCTATTCTTAAATGTATTTTCTATGGGGGCAATTTTCTCATCAAACTGCTTAACAATCGCTTCGGCTAAACCCAGTTGATGAGTTGACGCTAAATGCTGCGCGGTTTGAGCATTATGCATATCTCTAAATTGCGCTTGCTCGTTACTATTAAAAAAACCATTGTCACCGGCCATAGTTTTGGTGGTGCTATCCATACTTTTTAATACCAGCTGTAAAAAAATGGCTTCAAACTGCTCTGCTGCCTGTTTAACGCCAGCTTCACTGTTGCCGGTAATATTTTCTAGATGGGTCGGGTCAATCGCTAATGACTGAGATAATTGGGTTGATGACTCTATTTTCATGGCTATTTCCTTTAAATAACTAATAGCTCGGCTTCTAGAGCCCCAGCATTATCAAGTGCAATTAATATCGACATAAGCTCGGCTGGCGTTGCGCCAAGTGCATTTACCGCTTTTACAATTTCATCTAATGAGGTGCCTTCAGGCCACAACAGCATATTTTTTTGTTGTTGATCTACTGTGATATCACTTGATTGCGTGGTCGTAGTTTGGCCATTTGAAAACGGCCCTGGTTGCGACACTTGCTCTTGTTCACTTATGGTAATGGTTAAATTGCCATGGTTAACCGCAGCCTGATTCACCCGTACAGTATCGTTCATTACGACAGTACCGGTGCGACTATTAAATACGATTTTAGGACGCTCAGAGCCTTGCTCTACAGTAATATCTTGTAGCATCGACATAAACGTGTTGCGACTATTGGCATCGCTTGGCGCACTAACCACTAAGCGCGCCCAGTTTTCAGCAGTAGCTACATCAGGCCCAAATACTTTATTGATAGCACGTACAACATTGCGGGCAGTTTGATAATTTGGATCTTTTAAATTAAGAATTACATCGCTTTGACTTTCATACATAGCCATAACACTGCGCTCAATAATTGCACCATTAGGAATAAGCCCTGAAGTAGGCACATTAACAGTCACCGAGGAGCCACTTTTACCACTGGCATTAATACCACCCACCACTAAATTACCTTGTGCTAGCGCATACACTTTGCCATCAACCCCCTTTAACGGGGTCAACATTAAGCTGCCACCATGTAAGCTTTTTGCATCGCCTAATGAGTTCACAGTTACATCAATGGCTTGGCCTGGGCTTCCCATAGGCGGCAACGTAGCATGGACAGCAACAGCCGCTATATTTTTTGATTTTGGTAATCGCTCTTCATCTACAGAGACACCAAATTGCTTTAGCATATTACTTAGCGATTGGCCGGCAAATTTTACTTGGGCTTTATCACCCGACCCCGGCAAGCCCACTACTAAACCGTAACCCACGAGTTGGTTTTCTCGCACACCTAGCACATCAACAATATCTAATAATGGACGTGCTTTGGCGGTCACAGTTGCAGGCGCTAATAGGCTAAAAAAGCACACTAGCATTAATAGTAAATATTTCATTAAAACCTCAGTAATCCCTTAGAACGGGTTTAAGAATCGGGTAAATAAAGTGGTAAACCAACCTGGACGATTCGCATCAGCCAATGTGCCTTTGCCGGTATAGCTTATTTGCGCTTCAGCAATACGAAGCGACGAAACACGGTTACTTACATCAATATCGCCTGGGCGAACCAACCCTTCAATTTCAATGTATTCATCACCTTGGTTGAGCTTAATTTGCTTACGCCCTTTAATAACCAGCGACCCATTAGATAAAACATGATTAACCCGTACAGTAATAGCGCCACTGAGGAAGTTTTGCTGGCTGGCACTGCTTTCACCGTCAAACTTAGCACTCGAGCCTATACCCAAATTAAAATCAGCTACATTGAGTGCACCTGCTACTGGCACCGAAACATCCAAGTCGGTACTTTTATCTAAACTCGAATCGGCACTTTTACTCGATTGCGTACGCTCGTTCAGCACCACAGTTAAAATATCGCCAACCCGGTAAGCACGTTTATCTGCATACAAAGAAAACATATAGTTATCTTGAAATAAGCTACCATCTTGCTGATTCAAACCCTGTGCATAGGCATCTTGGCTTATTTCATAGTCTTGAACTGATTTTTGAGTGGTATTTTGTGGGCATTTCACTTCCCCATACACCACTTCACATTCCACCATTTGGGTTTTTGATGGAGTGTTGCTGCAACCAGCAACACCTAAAAGCAGCAAAAATAATGTTAACTTATTCATCATAATCATACGTTTTGGTTTATAAAGCGCAGCATTTCATCTGCCGCAGAGACTACTTTAGCGTTCATCTCGTAAGCGCGCTGTACGGCAATCATGCTGACCATTTCATCAACGACGCTCACGTTTGAGCCTTCAATAGTAAATTGTTGTAAGCCCCCAAAAGCATCTTCGCCAGGGATCCCCTCAACAGGTTCACCGGATGCCGCTGTTTCGCGGTACAAATTGCCACCTAAGCTCTGTAAGCCTGCAGGGTTTGCAAAGTTAACCGTTAACATTTGGCCTAACTCAACCGCTTGCGCATCCTTACCTACTACCGCAGTAACGGTGCCGTCGGTGCCAATACTCACTTTAGTGGTGCCCTCTGGCAGCGCAATATTTTGTGCCAATGGTAAGCCGTTGCTGTTTACCAGTAATGACTCAGAGTTAAGCTGAAACTGACCGTTACGGGTAAATAATAACTCGCCGTCAGGGCTTTCAATTTGAAAGAAACCTTGCCCAGCAATGGCCACATCTAACTGGTTGCTGGTTGTTTCAAAACTGCCTTCAGTAAATTGCTTTTGCGTGCCGTTAATACGCACACCGGTTCCCACCTGAATCCCAGATGGCAGCTGATTAAGCTCATCTACCTGCGCGCCAGGTTGTTTTTGTACTTGGTAAAATAAGTCTTCAAATACCGCTCTGTCTTTTTTAAAACCGGCAGTGCTCACGTTTGCGAGGTTATTAGATATTGTTGTCATTCTTAAATCTTGCGCTGCAAGACCGGTTTTACTCACCCATAATGCTGAATTCATGTTTGGCTTCCTGTTTATCCACGTCCACTGATGAGCTTATTTCCGCTGGTTGCTAGTTCGTCAGCAGACTTCATCATTTTTACATTCATCTCAAATTGGCGACTGATATTCATGGTTTTGATCATTTCAGCCACGGCATTCACATTAGAGCCTTCTAAAGCACCGGTTCTTACTGTGATTGTTTCGTCGGCCTCAAGAGGCTGTAAATCGTTAGCTCTGAGTAAGCCATCAGCACCTTTGATTAAGTTTGCATCGGTACTGGCTAATTTAATTTGCGCATCTTCTGCAATTACACCACCGCCAATGGGGGTTAGGTTGATCATGCCGTTTGAGCCAATTTCAATATCACCAAACTCAGGAAGTTGAATATCGCCACCGTCACCTTGCACGCGACGGCCATTAACAGTAACAAAGCCATCGGCATCAACCACTAAGTTACCCGCACGGGTATAAGCAGGCTCACCGTTGTCATCCATCACCTCTAAATAACCGCCGTTGCTCAGTGCTATATCAAGATTACGGCCAGTATCCATGATTGGCCCTGACGATAAATCAGTAGTTACTGGTGTTAGTTGCGCGTGGTAACGAGTACGAAAGCCTTCGCCTTGTACCATCATTGATTGCGCTTGCTCTAAGTCGGCTTTAAAACCTACGGTGCTAACATTTGCTAGGTTATTTGCAGCAACACGTAAGGCGGTATTATTAAGTTCAGCACCCGAAACAGCGGTATAAATTAACTTTTCCACGCTCAGCTTCCTTAGGTGTTACTAAATAAAATTTGCATCATTTCATCAGCGCTGCTGATGGTTTTTGCGTTGGCTTGGTAGTTTTGTTGAAATGACATTAAGCCAACCAGCTGCTCACTAATATCAACATTTGAGCCCATAAATGAACCCGATAGCAATTTACCCAGTGAGCCACTTTCTGGCTCGCCGTAGAGTGCAGAGCCAGACTCTTCAGTTTGATACCACACGGTATTGCTGCCTTGCTCTAAACCATCAACGTTCGCAAACGAAGCAAGTACAACTTGGCCTTGTAATTTAGATTCACCGTTAGTAAATGTTGCAAATACACGGCCGTCGTCTTCAACTTTCACACCAGAAAACGCTCCTGAGGTATAGCCGTTGGCATCATTTTCGTTAACACTGAAACTTGAACCAAACTGCGTAGTGCCATCAAATTTAAGTGCGATATTTAACGCTGCAGCACCACTGGTTATTTCTGCATTTCCTGGTGTTGAAGTAATAGGCACTTCTAAATCAACCGCCGTTAAATCACCTGAAAACGGCACCATTTTTCCATCGGTATCAAAGTTAAGTGTAATGGTTCCGGCGTTAATTGAACCACCCGCACCATCATCAATAGCTTGAGAACCTGTCGTCGCACCAAGCGCTGAGAGCTGACCTTGAGTAAGGGGTTTACCATCTAAGAAAAACATCGCTTGCCATTCGTTACTACCCGTATGGTTAAAGTACTGGGTCATCACATGGCTATTACCTAATGAGTCAAACACTTCGGTAGATTGAGAAAAGTTATATTGGCTACCATCTTTAGGATCAAATACCGCAGGAGCTGTTGGATAAGCAATCACATCGCTAGAAGAACTTAAGTTACCGTTAAAGTTAATGTTTGTACTAGCTTGCGCTTCTATGTTTGAGGCTTCAATTTTTAAATCGGTTAATACACCCGGTACAATTGTCGGATCACCACCATCAACTTGAGACACGCCAAAGCCTTGCAGTTTGCCGCCGTTGGCATTAACAATATTTAAGTCGTTATCTAACTGAAACTGGCCAGCTTGAGTGTAAGCCGTTCGGCCGTTTTCTGATATGGCAAAAAACCCTTGGCCATCAATAGCGATATCCAGCGCATTACCAGTGCGCACAATTTCACCACCGGTAACAAAATCTTCTTTAACATTAGCAACTTTTACACCGCCGCGTTGGCTACCGTTATAAACCGCGGCAAATTCTGCAGTGTTATTTTTATAACCAGCAGTACCCGAGTTAGCAATATTATTACTGGTTACTTCTAATCCTGTTTGGGTACTTTTAAGACCACTTAATCCTATATTGAACATAGACATATTATTTATTCCTCTTATTTATGCCACTTGATTAATTTCAGTGATGCCAAAATTACCCAAACCATCGACTTGCAATAAAATATCTTCTAACGATTTACCTACAGAAACACGCTCAACCTCACCGCTTAACCAAGTATCAAGCTGCTTTGGCACCTCTGCGGTAGTGGCATACGCTCTAACTGCATACGCACCGGCTTCTTGGTTTTCAAATTCAAAACGCAGCGAACCGACTCCTGAATAAGGCAGTTGTTTTTCTTCAACTAACTCACCATCTTGGTTATAAAGTTGTACAGTGACAGAGTCTGCGGGCTCCCCTAAATTAACCATGCCTGAGACACTGCCATCTTGCTCAAGGGCAATACTGCTTGCTTGCACATCAACCGTTTTACCAACCATATTAGTGGCTTCAAGTACCGCTAAGCTGCTGACATAATCCAAGCCATCGGCGGTGTTTTGGCGAATGCTTTGTAACGACTCAACATTCGAAAACTCTGCAAGCTGGCTTACATACTGGGTGCCATCCATAGGCTGTAATGGATTTTGATTACTAATTTGCGCAACGAGTAACTCTAAAAACATGGTCGACATTTCATCTGCAGAACTATTACCGGCAATATTCGTGGTATTTTTTGTGGCGTCTGCAGCGCTTGGAACGGCTGAATTAACTTGCATAAAATTATTGTCCTAACTTAAGAATGCTTTGCTGCATGCTATTTACACGCCCCATAACTTCAACAGATGTTTGGTAGCTACGACTTGCAGACATCATGTCGGCCATTTCTTCAAGTGCATTTACGTTGGAGTAAAATACATAACCATCGTTGTTAGCTATTGGGTTATTTGGCTCGTAGCGCTGCTCTACCGCACGGTTTGACTCAGTGATCCCCAGTACATCAACCGAGGCTGAAATTGATTGGCTGTCTTGAGTTTGTTTGTACAAAGCAGAAAATACCGGTTTAAGTGCCTTGTAAGCGTCGGCTTCTGAACCGGCTGCGGTATCGGCATTAGCTAAGTTAGATGCAATGGTATCGAGGCGAATAACTTGAGCGCGCATGGCGCTGCCGCTAGCGTCATAAATTGAATTAAAAGACATTATGATTTCCCTGAAATAACTTTATGTAAGCCATTTATTTTCATATTTAAAAAGGTCAAACTGGTTTGAAAATCCATACTGTTGCTAGCAAATTTTGCTTGCTCAATATTTAACTCAACAGTATTACCATCACTTGATGGTTGATAAGGAACGCGATATTTAAGTTCATCTGTTTGTACGCCAGCAAAATCAACCTCTCTGTTTTGCGAAAAACTGGATGAAACACTTTGCATAATTTGACGGTAATCTACATCTCGAGATTTAAACCCTGGCGTGTCAACATTAGCCAAGTTACTGGCAATGATTTCTGCTCTGTCTAACCTTAATTTCATTGAAAAAGGGTGAACACCTAACGCTTTATCAAATAGTTCCATTGTTGCCTCTAATTTTTGTTTCTTGTATGCTTTCGCGCTTCGCATACACTTTCTACCTTGTGTATAACAACCTTTATGCCAACTTTTAAAAGTATATTTTTTCAATGACTTATATAAAAAAAGAGCAAAAAACAGCCCAACATACGGAAGCTAAACTTCCCCAAGGGAAGCGTTGGTTTTTCCGCTTACTTTTAACTATTGGACTACTGCCAGCTCATGCTATGGCCACCCCCATTAATTTTGATAAAGAAATTCGGCAGTTTTTACACAGTGAAATAAATAGCTATTTGCACTCGATTAATTCGCAGAGTCAGCAGCAAAACATAGAGCTATTTATTCCTAAAGGTAGCGAAAACCTAAACTGTGATGAGTTGCAAATCACTCGCTCACAAAGTCACACGCCACCCGCAGGCAGAGTAAGTATTTCTGTATCTTGCCCATCGCCTGCTTGGCGTTTTAGGGCCAGTGCCAAAGTAAGTGTGTGGATAAACCTAGTAGCTGCCAAGCACACTTTAAACCGAGGTAAAGTGCTTAATAAGCAAGACTTAGAATATAAAAGCGTGGATTTAGGTAAGCACCGCCATCAAGGCGAAACAGGTATTGACCAGCTAGTTGGACTCACCGTTAAACGCGAGATTGATAAAGGCACGGTGATCTCCAACCGATACCTAGAAAAGCAGTATTTAATCAATAAAAATGAGCATATTTCACTGCAAATAAATACCGCCACTTTCTCAGCCAATGTTAAAGCCATTGCCCTTGAAGATGGTCAGCTTGGTGAGGTTATTAATGTAAAAAATTTATCATCAAAAAAAGTAGTTCAGGGCAGAGTAATTGCGCAAGGTGTGGCAGAGGCGGCATTTTAAAAAATGTCGAAATAAAAGTTAAGTAATGCTTGTACTTGGTCGCTGATATAAACTAAGCAATATAAATTCGATAAACGAATTAGGTAACAAACAATGAATATAAGCGCAATAACAACCACTGCGGTTGAGCAAAGCCAAAAAACAAACCAGCGTTCATCACTGGATGCAAAACCAGAGCAACAACCTGTAGCGGCTAAACAAGAGCAAGTAAATTCAGTGAGTGCATTAAGTAAATCAATAGACTCAACATTTCAAGATTTAGCTGCAAAGCCAGACGTTGATATGGATAAAGTAGCCCAAATGAAAGCGGCAATTGCCAGTGGTGAATTTAAAATTAATATTGATGAAACCGTTAACGCTATGGTTGAACTTCATAAAAAATGAAAACTGTAAAAGAGTATATTGTAAGTCTGCAACAAGACATTATTAAGCTAGACGCATTAATTGAATTACTTGAAACGCAATACGAATTGCTAAGCCAACGTAATGTGCAACTAGAAACACACAATAAAAAAATGCTTGGCTTTTTAGAAAGCTTAAATGAATCGCATAACCAGCGCGATGGCTTTTTGGTGAGTTTAGGCCTGCAAGGTGGCAAAGAAGGCTTAGCACAATTAACCGCGTTGCTGCCTGCTGATATAAACTCGCTCACCACAAAATTATTACACCAGCTTGAGCTAAAAACCAAAACCTGCAAAATAATGAATGAACGCTCAGGGCAATTACTCTCAAGCCAACGTCGGTTGTTACAGCGTTTAACTGGCGGTGAAAACAAACAAGCGTACCCAGAAATGCCTTTATAATTACGTTCCATAAAGGCTTTTCCTTGTTTAGTCACTTTACGCCATATTTTTACTTTACTCCTATTATTACCTTTCAAAATCCTATCTTGAGTCCAAAAATAGTCGTTCCGTTAAAGCTTAGTATTGTTAGCTTTTGTGCAACTTTGCGGCTAATTGTATTTATAATAAGCAAATAGCGGCTAACGCCACCTTTATTAGACTAAAGAATGATTGCTGCTGAATCTGCTGATTTTATGACCTTTTTGCTATTTTACATGGCAAGATCACACTGTAAAAACAAAAACATAAGACATTGAATTTAAATATCTTTTAGATTTAACAAGCCAGTTACAACATATCCCTTTGCTATTTTTGTTAACACTTACAAAGCGTTAAGCTGGGCTATGCACGACCTTTTGCCTAATTACAATCTGTAGCAAGCTGTTTTACCCTGCGCACTCAATGTTCATTTGCTTTGTAAAAGCTGTATTTTTATTTTGAGTTAGCAACTAAGTTGCAGGAGAAGTCATGACCACCAAGCCGCTAGATGATAATTCATCTGATGCTATACCAGGAGCGGATACTCAAACCGTGTCCGATAGCTATGAAAATCTTCATAAGCCCAGCTCTGAGTTTGAAAGCCGCGACGCTTACCTAGAGCACGAACTGCAAATTATGCAGCCAAAACGCTGGCGTCCAAATTTACCATTTAGAGATTATCGCTTTGAATTTGAAGACACCATTCCAGCGATGGCCGCTACTATAGGTAAAGTTGTGATGGTTGCAGCCATTGCTGCCACGTTTGCAGGCCCTTTGGGTTTAAGTGATGGCTTTGTACTTGAAAACGTACGCTACGAACTTTTAATTGTTTCGCTATTTATTTTACTATTTTCGGGCTTTATTTTACCGACCGCTAATTTAGCCGGTACTCATGGCCCACTCATTCCATTAATTCCTATTGTGGTTGCCGCAGGCGGACACCCTATGGCCTTTGGTTTACTCATAGGTGCCTTTGGATTGATATTAGCATTTAGTAAAGGCGGCAGCCTCATGGCCAAGCTCACCAGTAAAGGGGTGTGTGGTGGCCTACTCCTCTATTTAGGCTTTGTGGGTACCATTTCACAAGTTAAAAAGCTGTTTGCATGGGCTGAAGAAATTCAAATGACCCATATTGCTTTTATCGTAATCTTAGCCACAATTTTACTTTATGCTTTATTGGAGCATTACAAAAAACGCTGGTTAGCCGTGCCACTGAGCTGTTTAATTGGTGGTTTTACTGCTTTTGCATTGGGCGCACCGTTTGAGTTTCATACGGCTCCAGGCTTACCAAACATGAACCCTATGTACTGGTGGGGGGAAAACACTGGTTGGATGCTTGGTTTACCAACCGCTGAAAGCTTTGTAGTTGTACTTCCTTTTGCAGTTTTAGCGGTTGCTATGTGGTCGCCTGACTTTTTAGGCCATCAAGTATTTCAAAAAATTAGTTACCCAGAGCGTACTGAAAAAGTACAAATGAATATTGACGATACCATGCTTAGCGCATCAACAAGACAAACCTTTGGCTCGCTATTAGGCGGTGCTAACTTTGCGTCATCTTGGGGCACTTACATTGTTCCTGCTGCTATTGCAAAACGCCCTATTCCTGCAGGCGCTATTTTAACTGCGTTATTTTGTATTATCGCGGGTGTTTGGGGCTATCCAATGGACTTAGCTATTTGGCAGCCAGTATTATGTGTTGCCTTAATTGTAGGGGTGTTTATTCCACTACTTGAAGCGGGTATGGAAATGACGCGTGAAGGTAAAACCACGCAGTCGGCAGCTATTGTGGTGTTTGCCTCAAGCTTAGTAAACCCTGCATTTGGTTGGTCACTGACTATGCTTTTGGATAACTTAGGCCTTATTGGCTGTAAAGAAAGAAGTGCTGATTTATCGCGAATGAGTCGCTGGGTCATCCCACTTATTATGTTTGTGTTATTAACCAGTGTAATGGCACTGGTAGGTATGCTGCCAGGCATTCCTGCGCTAATGCCAAGCTTTAGACATTAATTCCTTTATTAAACAGCAAAGCGAGCTTTAATAGCTCGCTTTTTTTATACTTATAAAAACCAGCACAGTGTACTTGCAATAATCCCCCTTGAAGTAACAGCCCCTGAAGTAACAGTCCCTGAAATAATTACAAGCCACCCTGCAGAATTTTTATAAAGCTCGCCACCAGCTAAAAAAACTTTACGCATCAAAAAATCATAACCAGTTGATATATAAATAAAATTAAACATTTTACTTTCTGGTATAGCCTTTGCAACTTTATAAGTGAACGTTAAAAATCATTTTATTAGTAACACTTTTAAAATGAAAAATCATCACTCTTAATAAGGAGCTAATTATGAATAGCGATCGTATCGAAGGAAATTGGAAAGAACTTAAAGGTAAAGCGCAGCAAAAATGGGGCGATCTTACCAACGATGATTTAGATAAAATTGAAGGTAGCCGTACCGAGCTTGTTGGTAAAATTCAGCAAAAATACGGTAAGTCGAAAGAGGAAGCCGAGCGCGAAGTAAATGACTTTGAGAAAGGTCATTAATATAAGCGTGTTAACAGCTTTACTTGCTAATAAAAAACCGCCAATTGGCGGTTTTTTGTTGGTAAATAATAGAATCACTAGATTTAACATATTCGGTAATTCTTTGAATTAACCAGCCTGTTTATTATTTGAAATCGACGTCAAAAGTTCAGATATCAGCTGCCTATCTATCTGAGCATTTTTTTCACTCAGTTTATGAATAAACTCTAAAGGTGTAAGCCCATGTGATTTTTCTTTAATAGTAATACTCGCGCCTTTATCCATTAAAAGTTGCACTAAACCAAAGTCATTAAGCAAAATAGCCGAGTGTAGAGGTGATAAACCATCTATGTGACTTAACGTATTTACTTTGATTCCTTTAGAAATAAAGTATTCGATATAAGCATCGCGCTTATCTATATCTTTAATTTCAAATAAAAATGCTAGACCAGCGCCTGATTCAAGTGATTCAATATCACTCTTATCTGCTCTATAATTAAGTAAGTAATATTCACAAGCGTCACTTGGGATGTAATGAGTATTCTCATCAGTGCTGCAAATAATAACATCTTCAATATCACTATTAATAAGCGAATATAAAGCAACTGCAGAATATCCAACAGATAATAAAAGTAACAAATAAATAGTAAGCTTTTTCACCTCTACCCCCAAATTACTTTACTCTCAGCATCACTGTATGCAAGCATAACGAAGTGATTATTTACAGAATTAAGCTCAATCTTATTTATTTAGCCAGCGCTAGTTTTACTGCTGCCTCGGCATGTATTTTGGTGGTATCGTAAAGCGGAACCTGCGTATGTTGTGGTTTTACCAACAAGGCGATTTCAGTACAGCCTAAAATAATAGCCTGTGCGCCTTGTGCAAATAAGCGCTCTATAATACGCACATAATCAGTTCGCGAATCGTCATCAATAATCCCTTGGCATAACTGCGAATAAATAACCTCGTGCACTCGCTTTCGCTCATTAGGCTCAGGTATTAATACCTCAATGTTATGCTTATTAGTTAAACGCTCTTTGTAAAAGTTTTGCTCCATTGTAAATTGCGTGCCCAACAACCCTACTCGCGAAATATTATCGAGTTTTAGTTGCTCTGCGGTGGCATCGGCAATATGCAAAATAGGAATAGTAATATTACTGGCAATCTCATCGGCCACTTTATGCATAGTGTTGGTACAAATAAGTAAAAAGTCGGCACCACCAGCCTCTACAGATTTAGCCGCCTCGGTGAGTATAGTGGCTGTTTGTTGCCAATCGCCCTGATGCTGCAGCGTTTCAATTTTTGCAAAATCGACGCTCACCATACAAATTTTAGCACTATGCAACCCACCTAACGCATTTTTAACACCGTGGTTTAACGCTTTGTAATAGCTGGCTGTCGACTCCCAACTCATACCTCCGAGCATGCCAATCGTTTTCATAAAATTGCCTAGTTTAAAAGTGGTTAAGAGCAAGCCGATTACTACACAGATATGCGACAAAAGAATAAGCAAAGATACCTGTAAAGCCTTGTATAGCGAACCCTCTGACTCATTCTGCCTTACTGTTTTGCTAACTATCAGATGTTGACTTAACAACGAATTTTTCGAATACACAATTTAGTGGGAAATAAATTACCAAATAAATAGCTAGGAAAAGTAAAAACTCCATATAAAAAGGTAGATCTTTTAGGTTTATTATTGAATCAGTTAAATAGCGGCTAACAAACGATGTAATGAATGCAGATAAAAATATAATGACTAAGTTTGAAGTTTTTTTATTCATGTAAATCCTTTTAAAAAAGCTAATTGCACAACCAATTTCATTATCGTAGTTTATGCGACTACAATTATTGTTTTAATATTTATATATAAGATAATTCAATATCTACTTTTACCACATCATTTTTAATAGCCCATTGAAAAGCATCACTATTTTCAATAAACGCCCTAAGACTATCAACCTCATTTAACGCAGAACACCACTGACTCGTTGTTGAAAGCGCAAATGCAGCCTCGCTTGGTAAAAATTTAAAAGTCGTACTAAGTTGCTGCATAGCATCTGTAGCTTCATCTATGTCGTCTAAATCAGGAATAATTTGGCGTGTAATATCAACAATAAAGTAGTCTTTACTTAGGCTATCTTCCCCGCACTGAAAAAGAAGCATATCGCCGTCATTTTCTAAAATAGTATTTTCAATTCTGTAGCTTTCATATAAATCAATAACCAGTTTAATCAACTGTTTAACATTATAGTTTTTATAAAATTCAGAGCTTTCAATTTTAAGTTTTATATCTTCTATTTTCATATTTTATATCTAATTCTGTTTAATCATTAGTAACTATGTACTCTTTTCGCTACTGTATTAACCTTTACTTACAACGTCTTCAAATAACAATTGCTTATCGTTTTTATATACTTCAAGCCAACCTGGTGGTGAGGTATCACAGCCAATTACAGTAACGTGTAATATGTAACTATAGCGCCCGTTTTTAAACGTATAACTGTGATTACCGCCACTGCCACTAAACGTTATCTCACCATGAATTAAAACGATATCAGGCCTATCCCTTGGGCTTTTATCCATATTCCACGACGCATAACGGAAGTTTCCATCGCCTAAATTATCAATGCGAACACGATAGTTAGCTGTTTTCCAATCAAGTATTGGTTTTTGAAAGGTTTTAATACTTGAATGGAGTGATTGTTTATCTTGAGCGATTAACTTTTCTGCATGTGCTTGCTCAGTGGTATTTTGTGTATTCACGGCAATAACTTTGCCGTCTGTATCTACCCACATTACGCCGTTATTTAGCATAATGCCGCGCCAACCAACTTTATTCCAATCGGTATTAATATTAGAGCTGCCAATAATAGTAACAAGTTCCTCATCAAACACTTCATCAAAACGGGTAATAAACTCAGCTTCATTTTTAATATCAGGCAATGAGTATCGTCTTTTTAAAGGGTAGCGAATATGCGCAGCAATCGCAGTTTTATCATGTGCTTTAAAAGCAGCAATAACAGGTAAAACATTCTTGTGATACTTTTGCTCAAGCGCAAATATGTTAGATGTGAAAAGTAGAGATAGGAAAAGTAATAAGTAGTTTAGATACTTCATTAGTAGTCCTTTATCTAAAGTTACTGAGAATGCATTGTATAAAGGCAGGTAATACCTGACACTAAGTGAAAATATAAGGTAGGAAGTTACTTTATAAAAAAGTAATGTATCTTAACGCTCTTGATAGCCTTATATTGCTAAATTATAACTTTGGATTTTCTAACTTTTTTAATAGAAGGTTAAATACATTTTCTTGAATGCCTTCTAAATATTCCAACCATTCATTATCATACTGAATATTTAAAATGTGATCATAATTATTTTTTTACTTATATTATCTGATAAAACTTTCAATTCTGACGTCCAGCTAGGATCAATTTTATCAAATCGCCGCTGATCAATAGTATCCATAAGCTTTTCAACATCATTTGCTAATTTATACAAATTTTCAAAATCACCTTCTAATATTTTATATTTATCCGGAGACAAAAACCTTAGACGTATAACTAAGTTAGACAATTTACTATGAGCGCTTATAAATTTTTGATAATACTCTAGTGTCGATTTTAAAGAACGCTCCCACTTTCCCAAGGCAATATCTTGCTTGTCTTTTGAAGAACTTCTTAATGACTCCAAGCAGCTTTTGGTTTCTAGTTGATACAAAGTACAATACATCCAACTGTGAAAATACTCTCCTTTTACACAACTCAGTATTTCAAACCTCTCATATGCCCCATCAACCTTTTTACGACTCCTGTACTCAATAATTGCGATAAATACAGCATAAATAGTACCTACACCACCAACCCAACTACCTAAATCAGGCCAAACATCATAATGTAGATTAGAGTGATAGAGAATTTCGTAAACACCAATAAAAGTAACAGCAAGAGCAAAAAATGTGATTAATATAAATTTTTTCCTATTCCAAAAATCCTTAATTTTACCCCTCAAAACAGCTAATCCTTATTTTAAAAAAACTTAATAATTCACTCGATAATTAGATAACTAAAAAATTATATTTAGCTACTAAACATAGTAGTTTCCAATTACTACAGCTAGACCATTACTTTATAGGAACTCCTAACCGTTTACCTAATATTAATCCAGTTCAATAAAAATCACTAATCACACTTGAATAGCCTTATTATATGAATTCAATCGGCTGCCCTTATGCAAGTTAAAAAAAACGAGCCACTTTGAGCTCGTTTTTTTTTACTGATAGCTGACAGCTAAAAACTGACCGCTTCGCTATGATTCCGGCTCATACCCCAAGTTAGGCGATAACCATCTTTCGGCTTCTGCGAGCGTCATATTTGTTCGCTTAGCGTAGTCTTCTACCTGATCCTTCTGTATTGCAGCAACGGCGTAGTATTTCGCTTGTGGGTGTGAAAAGTACCAACCCGAAACCGCAGCACCTGGCCACATGGCGTATGAGCTGGTGAGCTGCATACCAATGCGCTTTTCGGTATCGAGTAGTTGCCAAATTTTCTTTTTCTCGGTGTGCTCTGGGCACGCTGGGTAACCCGGTGCTGGGCGAATACCTTGGTAGTTTTCGCGGATTAACTCATCGTTACCCAGGTTTTCATCCGGTGCATAACCCCAATACTCTTTACGCACTTGTTCGTGCAAGTATTCAGCAAAGGCCTCGGCGAGCCTATCAGCAACCGCTTTTACCATTATTTTATTGTAGTCGTCTTGCTTGGCATCGAACGCGTCGGCGAGGTCGTCTTCTTCTAAACCGCCTGTTACCGCAAACGCACCAAAGTAATCGGGTGTGCCTTTTGGCGCAATGTAATCGGCTAGGCAGTAGTTAGCAAAGTCGGTTTTTTCGGTTTGCTGGCGTAAATGGCATGAGGTAGTTAATAGCTCTTTTCGCGTTTCGTCGGTGTAAATTTCTATATCATCGCCCACACGGTTAGCTGGGAATAAGCCAATAACACCTAATGGCTGCAAAGTGCCTGACTTTTCAAGCTCATCGAGCATGTCGTTGGCGTCTTTAAACAAGCTTTGTGCTTGTTCGCCCACTACTTCGTCGGTCATTATGCGCGGATATTTACCGGCGATTGACCAGGTCATAAAGTACGGCGTCCAGTCTATGTATTTGCGTAGAGTCGCGATTGATACATTTTTAAACTCGGTCACGCCCAGCTTTTTAGGCACGGGTGGTGTGTAGTTATCCCAATCGAGCTTTGCAGCATTATCGCGGGCGCGCTGTATGGTAACTGGTTTTGAGCGCGGTTTTTTGCGTGCTTGTTGTTCGCGTACTTTGTCGTACTCGGCGGTGGTTTTAGCTAAAAATTCTGCTTTATGCTCTTTTGATAATAAATTAGACACCACACCCACGGCGCGGCTGGCGTTATTTACATACACTACGCCTTTGTCGTACTGCGGCTCTATTTTTACTGCGGTATGCGCTTTTGAGGTGGTTGCCCCACCAATCATGAGCGGTAGCTCAAAGCCACGACGTTTCATTTCTTTGGCAACATGTACCATTTCATCAAGCGATGGGGTAATTAAGCCCGAAAGGCCTATAATATCGGCTTTTTCGTCAATCGCGGTTTGCAGTATTTTATCTGCTGGCACCATTACGCCAAGGTCGATTACTTCGTAGTTATTACATTGTAGTACTACGCCAACAATGTTTTTACCTATGTCATGCACGTCACCTTTTACGGTAGCCATAACAATTTTACCGTTGGTGGCGCCTTCCTCTTTTTCGGCTTCAATGAATGGGTCAAGGTAGGCCACGGCTCGCTTCATCACACGAGCCGATTTAACCACTTGGGGTAAAAACATTTTACCGGCACCAAATAAATCCCCAACCACGTTCATGCCATCCATGAGTGGCCCTTCAATGACGTGAATAGGTTTATCGGCGCCAGCACGGCACTCTTCGGTGTCTTCATCTATAAAGGTGGTTATGCCTTTTACTAGAGCATGCTCTAGGCGCTTTTCAACCGACCAAGTGCGCCATTCTAAATCTTCTACCCGCTCAGCTTGTGCCATGCCTGAATATTTAGGCGCAAGTTCAACAAGGCGCTCGCCCGCACCGGGGTCGGTGTTAAGAATTACATCTTCTACGGCTTTACGAAGTTCTTCGGGGATGTCGTCGTAAACCGCAAGTTGCCCTGCGTTTACTATGCCCATATCCATACCCGCTTTTATAGCATGGTATAAAAACACCGAGTGAATCGCTTCACGTACTGGGTTATTACCTCTAAACGAGAACGATACGTTTGATACCCCACCCGACACTTTACAGTGCGGTAAGTTTTGCTTAATACGGCGGGTGCCTTCAATAAATTCTACGGCGTAGTTGTCGTGCTCTTCTATGCCGGTAGCAACGGCAAATATGTTGGGGTCGAATATAATATCTTCTGGCGGGAAGCCAATTTCATCAACCAAAATACGGTAGCTGCGCTCACAAATTTCAAACTTACGGTCTGCAGTATCGGCTTGGCCGTCAGTATCAAATGCCATTACAACAGCGGCGGCACCAAAGCGTTTTATAATTTTAGCTTGGCGAATAAACGGCTCTTCACCCTCTTTGAGTGAAATGGAGTTAACAATGGCCTTGCCTTGAATACACTTTAAGCCTGCCTCTATTACTTCCCATTTAGAGGAGTCGACCATAATAGGTACTTTAGAAATATCAGGCTCTGAGGCAATTAAGTTTAAAAACTTCACCATGGCCGCTTTTGAGTCCAGCATGGCTTCGTCCATGTTGATATCAATAACTTGGGCGCCATTTTCTACTTGTTCGCGAGCTACATTAAGGGCTGTTTCGTAGTCTTCTTCCATGATCAAACGTTTAAACATGGCCGAGCCAGTTACGTTAGTACGCTCGCCGACATTGGTAAATACTGCAATTTGTTGGGTCATTGGCGGCTCCTAATTTAAGTTACAGGCTTCTAGGCCTGATAAACGCATACGCACTTCAAGCTCAGGTAATTTTCGTGGTGCTGTGCCTTCAAGCCCTTTGGCAAAGGCACGAATGTGCGCAGGCGTAGTGCCGCAGCAACCGCCAACAATATTAATAAAGCCCGATTTACCCCAATCTATGATCTCTTTTGCCATGTCGTCTGCTTCTAAGTCGTATTCTCCAAACTCATTGGGTAAGCCCGCGTTAGGATGAACAGAGACAAAGGTTTCGCACAAACGTGATAGCTCTTCAACGTATTGGCGCAGTAAATCTGGCCCAAGGGCGCAATTTAAGCCAATTGAAAGCGGCTTAATATGGCGAATAGAGTTATAAAATGCTTCGGTTGTTTGCCCTGAAAGCGTACGGCCTGAGGCATCGGTAATAGTGCCTGAAATCATCACTGGCAATGTGCGCCCTGCTTGTTCAAACGCTTCTTCTACCGCGAACGATGCCGCTTTTGCATTAAGCGTGTCGAATATGGTTTCGATTAAAATTATATCTACACCGCCCTCCATAAGCGCAAGGGTCGACTCAACATAAGCAGTCACTAACTTATCAAAGGTGATATTACGATAGCCGGGGTCGTTTACATCCGGCGATAACGAACACGTTTTAGACGTTGGCCCTAAAACACCTGCTACATAGCGCGGTTTTTCTGGGGTTTTAGCGCTAAATTCGTCACATACAGCGCGGGCTAACTTAGCTGACTCTAAATTAACTTCACGGCTTATACTCGCCATGTCGTAATCTTCCATCGAAATGGTGGTCGAGTTAAAGGTGTTAGTTTCGATAATATCGGCTCCGGCGGCTAAAAAGCTGCGGTGTATATCAGTAATAATTTCAGGCTTGGTTAGGCTTAATAAATCGTTGTTGCCTTTAATAAGCACGTGCCAATCTTTAAAACGTTCACCACGGTAGTCTTGCTCTTCAAGCTTATGCGCTTGGATCATGGTTCCCATTGCACCATCTAAAATTAAAATGCGCTGTTTGAGCGCAGCGCTCAGCTCTTGATGCTTATTGTTTTGAGGATTATTCGGCATAGTTGTTAGTCCTTACGTCTTGGCTAACTAAGTTAATATCATAGGGTGTGGTTTGGTAAACGTAATAATTTAACCAGTTTGAAAACAGTAAAAACGCGTGGCTTTGCCATGTTTTAGACGGTTGTTTACTGGCATCGTCATCAGGAAAATAGTTTTCGGGCTTTGGCGCATCGGGACTTTTTTGTAAATCGCGCTCATATTCGGCTTTTAAACTGTCGGCATCGTATTCTGGGTGGCCGGTAATAAACACTTGGCTGCCCGATTTATTTTTAAGTAAATACGCCCCGACTCGTTCAGAGCCCGCTAATACCACCAGCTCTTCACAAGCGTTTATTTTATCTATATCTATGTGGCCATAACGTGAGTGCGGCACTAAAAAGGTATCGTCAAAGCCGCGGGTAAGTGCACCATGGGCAAAGTAGCATTGATGGGTAAACACCCCGCAGAGTTTGTTGTCTTTTAAATCGCGCTTTAAATTATAACGGTGATATAAAGCCGCGTGGGCAGCCCAGCACGAAAACAAGGTAGAGGTTACATGCTGCTCGGCCCAATCAATAATCACTTTGAGCTCATCCCAATACGCCACTTCTTCATACTCTAAATGCGCGAGCGGCGCACCGGTAATTAATAGTGCATCGTAATTATTGTTTTTCACTTCTGAAAAGTAACGATAAAAGGTATCTAAGTGTTGCTCTGAGTTACTACTGCTACGATGCGTGTCAAGGCGCAGTAGCTCTACATTTACTTGCAGCGGAGAATTAGCCAACAAGCGAATAAACTGTACTTCGGTTTCTACTTTATTAGGCATAAGATTAAGAATAGCCAAACGCATAGGGCGTATTTCTTGCGTTTTTGCACGCGTTTTTGGCATTACAAACACGTTTTCATGACGTAAACGTGCAATAGCTGGCAATTCGTCTTCTACTGTAATTGGCATTCTTAAAGCTCCTGCTCATAAAAACCGAGAATTAATACGCTCTCATTATGAACAGAATGTCAAAAATATCAACCTCTAGATGTATAGATGTCTAAATGAAATTTATTCACGCGGTTTGTACAAATTGAATATGTACTTTAAAAGAGCCCCATTCGTTGACTGTTTCACCTGTGAGCCACTACAATACAGCATTGAAATTTTTATTATTATTGAAGGCTTCTTCCATGGTTTTACCTGATAAGTTTATATTCTCGATGAGTCGAGTATCTAAGGTTGTGCCACCAAAACGCACTATCTTAAAAGATATTTCGTTGCATTTTTTCCCTGGTGCAAAAATTGGTGTGCTAGGTCTAAATGGTTCTGGTAAATCATCATTACTACGCATTATGGCAGGTGTTGATGAAGATTTTGAAGGTGAAGCTCGCCCTCAACCAGGCACTAAAATTGGTTACTTGCCGCAAGAGCCTGTTTTGGACGAAAGCAAAACAGTTCGTGAAATTGTTGAAGAAGCTGTGGGTGAAGTAAAACATGCCCTTAACCGCCTTGACGAAGTGTATAACGAATACGCAATGGAAGGCGCTGACTTTGACGCACTGGCAAAAGAGCAAGGTGAATTAGAAGCGATTATTCAAGCGCATGATGGTCATAATATCGATAACGTATTAGAGCGTGCTGCCGATGCACTGCGTTTACCTGAGTGGGATGCTAAAATTGAGCACCTATCGGGTGGTGAGCGTCGTCGTGTTGCTATTTGTCGTTTGTTACTTGAAAAGCCAGACATGCTTATTCTCGATGAGCCAACTAACCACTTAGATGCTGAGTCGGTTGCCTGGTTAGAGCGCTTCTTACATGACTACGAAGGCACCGTTGTGGCAGTAACGCATGACCGTTACTTCCTTGATAATGTTGCTGGCTGGATTTTAGAGCTTGACCGTGGTGAAGGTATTCCGTGGGAAGGTAACTACTCGTCTTGGCTTGAGCAAAAAGATGCCCGCTTACAGCAAGAGCAAAAATCTGAAAAAGCACGTCAAAAATCAATTGCACAAGAACTTGAGTGGGTGCGTTCAAACCCTAAAGGTCGTCAAGCTAAGTCAAAAGCACGTATGGCACAGTTTAGCGAGCTACAACAGTCTGATTACCAAAAACGTAACGAAACCAACGAATTGTTTATTCCACCTGGCCCACGTTTAGGTGACCAAGTATTAGAAGTAAACAACTTACGTAAAAGCTTTGGCGACCGTGTTTTAATTGATGATTTAAGCTTTAGCATGCCTAAAGGCGCTATTGTGGGTATTATTGGTGCCAATGGTGCAGGTAAATCAACGCTATTCAAAATGCTAAGCGGTGAAGAGCAGCCAGATAGCGGTAATATCAGCATTGGTGAAACAGTAGAACTGGCAACTGTTGATCAGTTCCGTGGCAACATGGACGAAAGCAAAACGGTATTCCAAGAAATCTCTGATGGCCAAGATGTACTAAAAATTGGTAACTTTGAGTTCCCAAGCCGTGCTTATGTTAGCCGTTTTAACTTTAAAGGTAACGATCAACAAAAGTTTGTTAAAGACCTTTCAGGTGGTGAGCGCAACCGTTTACACCTAGCTAAGCTGTTAAAAGCAGGCGGCAACGTAGTACTACTGGATGAGCCAACCAATGACTTGGACGTTGAAACATTACGTGCCCTTGAGAATGCTATTTTAGAATTCCCTGGTTGTGTCATGTGTATCTCGCATGACCGTTGGTTCCTTGACCGTATTGCTACACACATTTTAGATTACCGTGACGAAGGCCAAATTAACTTCTTTGATGGTAACTACACTGAGTACGAAGAGTGGCTTAAAAAGACCCTTGGCGCAGAAGCTGCACAGCCTAAGCGTATTAAGTACAAAAAAATTGGCTAACAGCCACAGTGAGTAAGTTAAAAGCCCTGCATTTTATGCGGGGCTTTTTTATGCGAGCTATTTTTATCTTTGAGCAAATTGGCGTGTTGAGCATTACCAGCTATGCTTATTATAAATAACAACTTTATAAGATTATTATGCAAAACCGTCGGCAATTTTCTCGTATTATGTTCTCTACAGCAGCGCAATTGGAAACGGCTAGCTCCCAGTATGCATGTACCCTATTAGATATTTCTTTACATGGTGCACTGATCACTAAAAGCGATGCCTTTACATGCAACAAAAATGACGAAGCAATATTACGTTTTACCTTGCCACAAAGCGATATTGAAATAAAAATGCCGGTGGTTATTCGTCATATAGAAGAAAATCATATTGGTCTTAAATGTCATAACATTGATATAGACAGCATTACGCATTTAAAGCGCTTGGTTGAACTAAACCTTGCTGATGAAACACTATTACACCGCGAGCTTGAAACGCTTATTTACCAAACATAAATAGACGCACTGCGTGAAGTTGATTACCATAACCAAAAATAATTAAACGACGCAGATATGAGTTTAAATCCCAATCTACCTTTAGTTTATCATCCTAATTACTCGTTTAGTTTTGATCCCAAACACCGCTTTGTAATGAGTAAATTTGCACAGCTACACCAGCATGTTAAAACCCTTGGGCTTGCTGGCAGCAATATCCTAGAGCCACCACATGGTCGTGTTGAAGAGTTAGAAATAGTACATTGTGAAAACTACATTCACGATTTATGGCATAACCGCCTAGATGAAAAAGCCATGCGCCGTATAGGCCTACCTTGGTCACAAGCACTAATGAACCGCACATTTACCGCCCCATTAGGGACACTGCAAACTGCGCGCTTAGCACTTAAAAATGGGCTTGCGTGCCATTTAGCGGGTGGCACTCACCATGCCCACAGTGATTTTGGCTCGGGTTTTTGTATGGTGAACGATTTAGCTTTTACCGCACAGACGTTAATTCAAAACCGTGAAGTGACTAACGTACTGATTTTTGATTTAGATGTTCACCAAGGTGATGGCACGGCAGCCATGCTGGCTCATCAACCTTATGCGTTTACCTGTTCAATACACTGTGAGAAAAACTTCCCATTTAGAAAGTCTCCTAGCGATTTAGATATTGGTTTAGCCAATAATATGCAAGACGCTGAATACTTAGGTATTGTTGACGATACCCTGCAATTTTTATTAAACGAGCTTAACCCAGATCTGGTTTTGTATGATGCTGGCGTTGATATTTGGCAAGAGGATGGCTTAGGTAAACTGGATATTAGTTGGCAAGGAATAGAAAAGCGCGACCACTTAGTGCTTAAGCGTTGTCTTGCAAATAACACCCCGGTGGCCACTGTGATTGGCGGAGGTTATGACAGAGATCATCAGCGACTAGCAAAGCGCCATGGCATTGTTATTGAGCAAGCAGCCAGTTTTTAAATAAAAAATACATAAACTAAGCTACACTTTAAGCTTATAAGTAGATTGAGGTTATTATGCGGTTATTCACTTTTATATTGTTGTTTTTTAGTTTTATTGTGCCAATAAGCGCCCACGCAGACACTGAAGAGCCACCAGAACTTCCGCCATTAAACCCCAAGTATGAAGCAGAGCATGCCATGGTATTAGTTAATAAGGGTTCAAGTGTATACGCCATTAACATTCCAAGCTTTGAGCTTCCTTATGATATGCATGTTATGTACAAGGTAGATGTATCTGATATTCCATTTTTAGATTTAGTCCGTGACGCTGAGTTAGTTACAGTAAAACCCAAACCGTTTAACATTCAACGCTTAATGCGAGGCGAAGAAGTCGCGATTACCGCAGATGTGTACCTTGGAGATTATAGACAAGGAGGTAGCTTAGTTTACAGTGATAAATTAATAGAGCTTAGCGAACAGTTATTTACTCGTGAACTAACTGATTTAAGCCCAGCCTCAAAATGGCAGCAGTACGATATGGTTACGTTAAAAAATAATGAGCGTATTTATATTCACCAAATAACTCAGCCACCAAGCTATCATCATATTATGTTTGTTGATTTAAGTGGTGCCTGTTTACAAAAGTTTCGCACCTCAACTGAAGTGCCCTCTGCTGGTGAGCTCAATTATAAGTTTATAAATTGTGGCACATTGAAACCGATGTTTTATGATGCTGAAAGCTTGAGTAAATAAGCTTTATTTGAAAACGTGTTCAGCAATCAATTCAAGTCCAGTTTGCATCGCCAAAGTTGATTGCCCAGCGAATCCTAAACGTACATAACTATGTTGCTTAGGTATTAAGCTACGTTCTGAGTCTTTAAAGTAAAATTCAGGCTCAACCTGTATATACACACCTTTACTTTGCAGTACTTGCTTTAATTGGTCCACCGGTTCATTTAAATTAACCCACATAGCCATACCACCATCAGGTTTTTTATACTCAATTGGCAAACCTCGTGATTGCAATAACGTTAATGTTTTATCCATTGCTTGATAACGCTGTTTATAATGTTTGGTCATACGTTTTAAATGGCGCTCAAACGCACCTTCTTGCATAAAATGGGCAACAGCTAACTGCATAACTACATCATTTTTATGGTTCATTAACTGCTTCCATGCTGTTAACTGTGCAATTACTTTAGGATCTGCGCAGATGTAACCTATTCTCGCAGCGGAAAACATAATTTTAGAAAACGTAGACAAATAAATAATAATTCCGGCAGGATCGTCAGCCGCCATAGGCTGTAAAGGCTGACAACGATAATGGAACTCGTGATCATAATCATCCTCTATAATCATTACCCCATACTCATAACATAACTGATAAATTTGCATTCGTCTGGTTGGTGACAGCGTCACTGTTGTTGGGTATTGATGCAGCGGCGTTAAATACAGTAACTTGATGGCTACACGTTTGAGCTGGGCTTTTAAGTCATCAACGCACAAACCGTATTCATCTTGTTTTATATCAACTAACTGTGCACCACACGCTGAAAATGCTTTGCGAGCAGGCGGGTAACCTAAGGTTTCGGTTGCAACATAATCGCCTTTATTAATAAAGGCTTTTGATACTAAAAAAAGCGCTTCTTGAGAGCCATTACACATAAGGATGTCGGCTGTTTTTAGGTTTCGTGCTTTGTGTAAATAATGACTAATTTGCGATTTTAAATTAGGCTCCCCAGCCACATTACCATAGTGAAATTGGCTGGTATCTAAATGATTAAACACATGACTTACGGAGCGTTTAAATTCTTTATAGGGGAAACGTGTTAAATCGGGTAAGCCTCCAGCAAAGTTATAAGCATAGTGATTTAAATCCATTGTAGGTTCTGGTGCCGTAAGCGTGGTAGCAAATCGATACGGCTTAGGAGTCAATTCTTGAGACTGAACTGTGTTTATACTGTTTTGAATAGGCAATGTATTGGTAACGCTGTAGCCTGATCGTTCATAGGATTCCAACCACCCTTCTGCGACAAGAAGTTGTAGAGCATTCATTATCGTATGGCGGTTTAATCCGTATGCTTGTGCCATATCGCGTGCAGAGCTGAGTTTGCTACCAGCGAGAATATCCCCTTTTATAATCGACTCCCTAAGTGCATCTGCAATTTGCAGGTATTTAGCTCTACTCTGGCTAGTGAGCTTTATATTAAGTGGCTGCATAACACCTTCTAAACTGGTATAGGTAAAAATTAAATTCTGGTTGTTTTTAATAAACCAGTAAAGCGTACATTTGTTATGAATAAATAGCAAAATATGGGGCTTATAATGTTCACAACGCAAATTCATCAAACCAACAAGGTTGCCTTAGAGCCACTTAAACTCAAACATCTCGAGGGTCTATATCAAGCAGGTAAACATCCACAAATTTGGCAGTGGGTATTAAGTAATTACGCACAAACTCAAGTTAAGTTGGAGCAATGGTTTACAAATAGCGCGCAGTTTAATCAAAACGAGCAAGTGGTATTTGCCATTATTGATAAACATTCACAGCAAGTTGTTGGCACAACCCGTTTATTTAGGTTAGACAGTGACAATTTAAGCGCTGAAATTGGCCATACCTTTATTAGCTTCACTGCACAGCGGACATACGTAAATACGCATGCAAAATATTTACTTCTGAGATATGCATTTAATCAGCTTAATTTAGTACGGATTAGCTTTAATACCCATGAGCACAATCAACAATCACGCAATGCAATTGCCCGTTTAGGCGCTAAGTTTGAAGGAATCGCCCAAAAAGACCGACGCCTAGAAGATGGTTCATATCGCAACACCGCAAAATTCAGCATTATTGACGAACAATGGCCAGCTATAAAGTTACGACTTGAGGAGCTATTATAATGTACCCACCCGAGCACTTTATGCAAAAAAATACCGAGCAATTGCATGCGCTTATTAATAACTTTCCATTAGCAACAATTTTTATGCCCTGCTCAAATAGTCAATTAAATAACATTTGTCATGTACCTATGTTATTCAACTCTTTAGAAAATATGTTTATTGCACATGTAGCAAAGTATAATCCACTATCAAAGCTTGATAATAAACAGGTGAATTTACTCTTTAATAGTGACAATTGCTATTTATCACCCTCCTATGCGGATAATCAAACATTGCCTAGCTGGCTTTACGCATCGGTGTTAGTGACTGCAAAAGTACATATTATTAAAGATGAGCTAAAAAAGGATCTCGTAATGCGAACCCTCACTAGTCATTTTGAGAAAACATTTGAGCCTGAGTGGAAAATTGATGAAGTGCCTGAGCAGCATCGCAATACAATGTACCAGCACCTGAGTTTTATAGAGCTTACGCCAATTCACTGGCAAGGTAACTTCAAACTCAGTCAAAATAAATCAGCCACTATAAGAGATAAAATAAAACAAAGTCTGGTAGATGCCAATAAGCACTCAATAGCAGCCTTGTTTTAGGGACGAAAAAAGGCTCCTCGCAATGCTCAGAGCCTTTGGTTAACTTTGGGAATTAACTCGGTTCATTGATCAGATAAGATCAGTTTAGCGCCACTAACTGTGGCGCAATTGTTTGATAATCTACCGCCATGGCAATACTCAAAGCGGTAATATTAATAATTGAAAACGCAAACACTTGGCGTGCCCAACGGGTGGTGTCTATGTTGTAGCGATACCCTCTAAGTGCCATGAGTAACCACCAAAAACTGGTGATACAGGCAACTGCCATAAAGGCAGCACCGGTATAACCACTAATTGGCAATAGCATCACGACTAAAGCATATACTGCAATATAAAGCACAATATGGCGCTTAGCTTTGTTAACACCTTGCGCCACGGGCAATACTGGAATATTAGCGGCTTGGTAATCCTTAAAGCGAAAAATAGCAATCGCATATGAGTGCGGCATTTGCCACAAACTAAACATCACCAACAGTATTAATGCACCCATATCGAACACACCCGTAACGGCGCAATAGCCAACAACAGGTGGAACTGCGCCCGACAGACTACCAATAAAGGTACCGTAAACAGAGTTGCGTTTCATGTAGAGGCTGTACACCCCTACATAAATGACATAGCCAAAGGCGGCAAAAAATACCGCCGCTTGCGTGGTAAAGGCGATTAATAAGCCAAAGCCAATTAGCCCTAATAACACGCCATGGCTTAAAGCGGCTTTTGCAGACATTTCGCCCGTTACAGTTACACGTGAGCGAGTACGTGCCATAGCAACATCAATGTCTCTATCAATAACATTGTTTATGGCACATCCCGATGCAACAACAAGCGATAAACCAACCAAGGTAACCAACATTAACCATGGGTCTATATCACCGCGGGCGGCAAGTAAAAAACCACCGGCAACGCTGATCAAATTCCCCATAATAATACCTGGCTTAGTAACAGCTAAATAACGACGAAACATCTGAAACCTCTAATACATCATCATTGCGTTTGATTCATAAATGATCCAAACAGACAGTCCAACCACCATGACGATGATCAACGCGCTAAACAAGAAGGTAAAGGTATTCGCTTTGCCTTCATCGGTGGTGAAATTAAGGTGTAAAAAGTATTTTAAATGCACCCAAATTTGCACGATTGCAAAAGTAACGATACTCCAAAGCGTGGTGACTTTTGAAAAATCGCCCTCCATCACCATCCAAAATGGAATGGCCGTTAAAATCACTGACAAGACAAAACCAATAAGATAGGTTTTTACACTGCCGTGTGACTGATCATGATGTTGGCTTTGCATTTGCGCTAAAGCATGCGTTTCGCTATGGCTCATTACATTGCTCCCATTAAATAAACAACAGTAAATACACAAATCCACACAATATCTAAAAAGTGCCAAAATAAGCTTAAGCAACTTAGGCGCGTGACGGTTTGTTTACCTAAACCGCGCTTGATCACTTCTATCATCATTATGCTCATCCAGATAAGGCCTGCAGTTACATGTAAACCATGCAAACCCACTAATGAGAAAAACGATGTTAAAAAAGCACTTTGCTGTGGGCCATTGCCATGAACAATTAAATGATGGAACTCATAAATTTCCATGCCAATAAACACCGCGCCTAAACAAAAAGTGACCGCGAGCCAACCAAGCGTCAGCGCCTTTTTTTGCCCTTGAGCGGCAATCATGGCAAAACCAAAAGTGATACTACTAATAAGTAGCGCCGCAGTTTCTACGGCAACAAAATCAAGCTCAAAAATATCTTTGCCCGATACACCACCTGCGGTGTTCATATAAAGCACTGCGTAGGTTGCAAAAAATGAAGCAAATAAAAGGCAATCGGTCATTAAATAAAGCCAAAAGCCAAAGATTGTATCGCCAGAGGTATCGTGATGCTCATGCGTATGACTTACGCTATGAGGCTCTAAATTTACATAGCCTTGAGTTGCAGATAACGTACTCATGCGCTTACCTCCTTCGTATTACTGGCAATATGCGCGCCTTCTATTTGTAATATTTCATCGTTTTGCACGTAGTAATCTACATCGCTGGTGTAAGCACGGTTAATAAACAGCGCAATCGCGCCAATAAAACCAAGCCCTGCTAGCCACCAAATATGCCAGATCATGGCAAAACAAAACGCCGTTAAACTCGCAGCAATAAGCACACCCGATGCGGTATTTTTTGGCATATGAATTGGGCTATAGCTAGATTTACCTTGATAAGCTAGGCCTTTTTCTTTCATATCAGTCCATGTATCAATATCATCAACATGCGGGATTTCAGCAAAGTTATAATATTGTGGTGGTGATGACGTTGACCATTCAAGGGTGTGACCGTTCCAAGGATCGCCGGTGGTATCATCAAGCGCTTCGCGGTTTTTAAAGCTCACATAAAGCTGAATAACTTGGCAAATAATACCGAACATAATAATCACGGCGCCCACTGCAGCAATATAAAGCCAGATATTCCAATCAGGATTATTTGAGTGATTTAAGCGACGTGTCATGCCTAAAAAGCCAAGTACGTACAATGGCATAAAGGCTACAAAGAAACCGATTAACCAACACCAAAATGATGCTTTACCCCAACGTTCATCAAGCTTAAAGCCCATTGCTTTGGGGAACCAAAAAACAAAACCAGCTAAGTAGCCAAAGACTGCGCCACCAATAATGGTGTTATGAAAGTGAGCAATTAAGAATAAGCTGTTATGCAATACATAATCGGCACCAGGGATTGCTAGTAATACCCCCGTCATACCACCAATACTGAAGGTAACCATAAAACCAAGCGTCCACAATACGGGCACTGTAATCCGCAAGCGACCACGGTAAATAGTAAACAACCAACTAAATAACTTAACCCCAGTAGGCACAGCTATGACCATGGTCATTACCCCAAAGAAGGCATTTACATTGGCACTTGAACCCATAGTAAAGAAGTGGTGTAACCATACAATAAAGCCAAGAATAGAAATGGCACCGCTGGCATATACCATCGATTTATAACCAAATAAACGTTTACCAGTGAAGGTCGACACTATTTCAGAGAAGATACCAAAAGCAGGTAATACTAAAATGTATACCTCTGGGTGACCCCATGCCCAAAACAGGTTGATATACATCATGGCGTTACCGCCTGCTTCATTAGTAAAAAAGTGGAAATCTAAATAACGGTCTAGCGTTAGCATGGCGAGCACTGCGGTTAAAATTGGAAATGATGCCGCAATTAAGATATTTGCCCACGTACATGCCCATGTGAAAATTGGCATTTTCATCAGAGTCATACCAGGGGCACGCATTTTAAATACTGTCACTAGAAAGTTAACAGCGGTTAATAGCGTACCGAGCCCCGATATTTGCAAGGCCCAAATATAATAATCGACCCCCACCCCAGGGCTAAAGGTCAACTCCGACAACGGTGGGTAAGCAACCCAGCCTGTTTTAGCAAATTCACCAAATATAAGTGATAAATTTATTAAAATGGCGCCACTGGCAGTAAACCAAAAACTTAAATTATTTAAAAATGGAAAAGCCACATCACGGGCACCAATTTGCAGTGGTACAACAATATTCATTAAACCAATCATAAATGGCATCGCCATAAAGATGATCATAATAACGCCATGAGCGGTGAATATTTGGTCGTAATGCTCTGGCGGCAGATAGCCTGGCGCGCCACTGGTAGCAAGCGCTAACTGCGCACGCATCATAATGGCATCAGAAAAACCACGAAACAGCATGATTAGTGCTAATAAAATGTACATAACGCCTAAGCGTTTATGATCAACCGAGGTGATCCAGTCACGCCAAAGCACACCCCATTTTTTATATTTTGTTATTAGCCCAGCTATAATAAGCCCGACAACAGCAATCACCGCCATAGTAACCATGATAATAGGTTCATGAAACGGAATTGCATCTATAGATAATTTACCTAAAAACGACATGATTATTCCTCGCCCTGGCTGTGTGATGATGGCATTGAATGATTACCCATTGCTTGATGCTCATTACTCATCTGCTGATGTTTACCCATGGCATGATGTTTTTTATTCATATCGCCATGCGCCTGCATGTATTTCATCACTATGGTATGAAATAAACCGTCATCAACCTTGCCATAGTAAGCGACTGGGTTGTTCTCACTTGCTTTTGCAAGCTCAACATAATTGGCATGAGTAAGGTTATTAGCGTTAGTTTTTACCTGTTCAACCCACTGGTTGAAGTCAGCTTTTGTTGGCGTTGCGATGGCATTAAATTTCATACCAGTAAAACCCGCACCACTGTAATTAGCCGAAAAGCCTTTAAACGTGCCTGGCTCATTAGCAATTAAATGCAGCTTAGTTTCCATACCCGCCATTGAGTAGATTTGACTACCTAACTGAGGAATAAAAAACGAGTTCATGGTACTTTCTGACGTGATTTTGTATTCAACCGGAACATTAGCAGGAAATACCAATTCGTTTACCGTGGCAATACCTTGTTCAGGGTAAATAAATAACCATTTCCAATTAAGTGACACCACTTCAACAGTAAGATGTTCACCTTTACCTTCTATCGGTTTATAGGGGTCAAGCTCTTGAGTTGACTGCCAGGTGATCACACCTAAAATAACAACAATAACAATAGGAACCGCCCATACAACAGCCTCAATCTTATTAGAGTGAGCCCATTTTGGTGCGTAAATTTCATGGTTTTGTGTGTCTCTGTATTTCCAAGCAAAATATAAAGTCATCACAATAACGGGGATCACAACTAACAACATAAGCACAGTGGCGATGATGATCAGATTTTTCTCATCAATACCTATCTGCCCTTTTGGGTCGAGTACCCCGCCATTACAGCCTGATAAAATCAGCGCCATACTAGCTAAAGCAATATTAAAAAGGTTACGAATTAACAAGGGACTATCCTAAAACCTAAAGAGTTTTTATTAGCTGCCAAAAATATTTAGCAACGATATTTGATAAAAACCCAAGTTAATTAAGATTGAATTACAATAATGCAGAGCGAATGCAAGCATGAAGTATTGACCACTGGCTTAATAATAAACACCTAGCAGAACCAACCCAGCTTTTTAAACACATTAATATAACGCAATAAAAATTAACTTGGGTGAGGTGTGGTTGGCTGAGAGTGTGTAAAAAACACTAAGCTACAATGAAAGTAATCGTTATTTACAGCAAGAATAAATAATTAGATACCACAGGTGTAACCTATACCCATAAAATTAATGGGTAAACAGACAACCTGTAAAGCTAGGTGGAGCACGACAACCATGCGCAGCTTGCACTGGTTGCTGAACTTTAGCCTCGCTAAAAGCAAAGGCTGCTTTACGGAGGATTATTCCAGCACGACGCGCTGGAAACATGTGGAACAATAGCCAACAAAGGCCAATAAGTAACTGACACGATAAGATGGGATGAGCTAAAAATTCGGCAATTGTCAGTAATAATGGCTCTATAAAAAAGCCATCACTGACCAATGCTTCAAGCCTAAAGGCATCCTCAATAGCGCCACTAAGCAACATAACGACATTAAAAACTAATAATGTTACAGCCACACTCACGCCCTTTTTCGCTTTTTTAAAGCGCTCATGCAACACTGACTTACCTAAAGTAAGCAAAGCGCTGGTATGAAACAAAGAAAGTGAGTTCAAAAACATTAACCTATTAAAATGACTAATAACAAAATTCGGTGTACACCGTGGCAACAAAAAAGGTTGCAGCCGTAAAGCCTTATACAGTGACATGAAATACAGTCTCAACGCATTAGCACTATTTTGCCAAGCTAGTTTTGATCCGCATCAATAGAACTTTCAAAACTTACTGAAAGTTCGGGCATGAGTATAACAAAGAGAATTTTCTGTTCAAGATAAAAACACGATTATTTTATCGGCTGGTGATTTATTTATGCCGATATAAATAAAAAACCTCCCGTAGTGAGCTACGAGAGGTTTTTTTGTTTAAACAGGGATACCCTATTTAAAGAATTTGGTTTTCTTTCCATACTTGCTCTTTGGCTAGACGCTTTTTGCGTTTATCACATGGATCATCGCAATCACATGCTTTATCAATACCTACAGAGCCTAGGCCTCCGCAGCTACTCGCCATCGATTTTCTTTGTACTATCATGCCTATCGCCATTGCAGCGACAATTAAAATAAGTAAGCCAAAGGTTAGAAAAAAAAGTGACATTGCTTAGCCCCTATTGTTCAGCAATAAAATGAGCCCAAACATCATATCTGAGCTTATTGCATTATATACCCTCATGATAAGGATATAAACCTAAAGACTATAAATAAGGCTTAAACGCAGGGCTTGAATAGGTGACTAACCCCTGTGCCGATTTCGCAATTAAATACACAGGTAAATCATGCTGCTGCGCATAGCGTTGTGCCTTTTCCATACCCATTACCGTTAAAGCAGTCGCTAAACCGTCCGCCGTCATTGCACTTGGGTGTAAAACAGTAACAGAGACTAAATCGTGCTTAATTGGCATACCTGTCATCGGATCAATAAGGTGCGTATAGGTTTCACCATCCATAGTATAAAAAATTCTATAATCGCCAGAGGTGGCAATACCATTATTACCCGGTGTTAATACGCGGTGTACTTTGCGCTCGCCCGGATTTGCATCAGGTTGTTCGATTGCTATTCGCCATGCTTGATTGTCTGGTTTTGTACCAGCAATACGCAGTTCTCCACCAATTTCAACCATGTAATCTGTAATGCCTTTACTTTGTAATAGCTCAGCAACTTTATCAATACCATAGCCTTTTGCGGTAGCCGAAAACGACAGCTCTAAATCAGCAACTGTTTTAGCTAACCCTTGCTCATTAAGGACCAGCTTATCTATACCAATGTTACTGACCATATTTGCCAGTGCTTCATCCGTTGGGCGCTTTGTTGGTTTTTTATCAGGACCAAATCCCCATAAATCGATTAGCGGCCCCATAGTCACATCGAGTGTTTTAGTTGAATCACCAATTCGTATAGATTCTGCAATAACCGCTCTAAAGTCATCACTAATTGGCATTACTTGATTAGCACCTAAACGGTTAAAGGTGTTTATTTCTGACTCTTCAATATAGGTCGACATAGACTGGTTAATATCAACTAAAACCGCATCTATTTCTGCTTGTACTGCTTGAGGGTCTACTTGATCAGCGTAAAACTTGATGTGGTAAGTTGTCCCCATCGTTTTACCTTCAAGGTAAGCTTCTTCGTTGTGTTGTGAATTGCCACAACCGGTGATAAGTAACGTGGATATGATTAAAAATAAGGCTACCACGCCTTTAACTGTGCTTAATCGATTCATAATAGCCTACTTATAAAGGTTAAATAGAGTATCAACTAAAATCAGCGGTAAAGCCAAACTCAGTCAGTTGATATAAAAAAGCCTCATAACACTTAGTGCTATGAGGCTGGTATTTTAACTAAATTTATTTAGTTTGGGTATTAGCCACCGAAATCATCTAATAAGATGTTTTCTTCTTCTACACCTAAATCTTTAAGCATAGAGATAACTGCCGCATTCATCATTGGAGGACCACACATGTAGAACTCACAATCTTCAGGCGCTTCGTGGTCTTTAAGATAGTTCTCAAATAACACGTTGTGGATAAAGCCAGTGTAGCCTTCCCAGTTATCTTCTGGTTGCGGATCTGAAAGCGCTGTATGCCAAACGAAGTTATCGTTTTGCTCAGCTAGGCCGTCAAAATCTTCAACATAAAACATTTCACGCTTAGAACGCGCACCATACCAGAAACTAATTTTACGCTTAGAGTTTAAACGCTTAAGTTGGTCAAAGATATGTGAACGCATTGGTGCCATACCTGCACCACCACCTACGAATACCATTTCAGCGTCTGTGTCTTTAGCGAAGAACTCACCAAATGGACCAGAAATAGTTACTTTATCACCTTCTTTCAGTGACCAAATGTACGATGACATTTTACCACATGGTAGGCTTAGGTTTCTTGGCGGCGGCGTAGCGATACGCACGTTAAGCATAATAATGCCTTCTTCTTCTGGATAGTTAGCCATTGAGTAAGCACGAATTGTTTCTTCGTCTACTTTTGACTCCAGGTCGAAGAAACCAAAATGGTTCCAATCGCCACGATACTCTTCAGGAATATCGAAATCAGCGTATTTAACATGGTGAGCTGGCGCTTCGATTTGGATGTAACCACCCGCACGGAACGGCACTGACTCGCCATCTGGAATTTGTAGCTTAAGTTCTTTGATGAACGTTGCTTTGTTATCGTTAGAGATAACTTCACAATCCCATTTTTTAACACCGAAAATTGACTCTTCAAGTTCAATTTCCATGTCATTTTTAACATTAACCTGACACGCTAAACGACAACCTTCACGTGCTTCACCTTTAGAGATGTGGTCAAGTTCAGTTGGCAGAATATCACCGCCACCTTCTTTAATGTGAACGCGACACTGACCACAAGAGCCACCGCCACCACATGCAGAAGATACGAAAATACCTGACTCAGATAGTGCACCTAATAGCTTACTACCTGCTGATGTTTTAATGGCTTTGTCTGGATCGCCATTAATTCCGATGATGATGTCACCGCTTGCAACTAGCTTAGATTTAGCACCAATGATGATTAAAACTAGTATTACAACGATAGCGATAAAAACACCAACGCCTAAGAAAATATCCATGATTGACCTCGCTATTATTACAGTGAAATACCAGAGAATGACATAAAGCCAAGACCCATCAAGCCAACAGTGATAAAGGTAATACCTAGACCACGTAAACCATCTGGTACGTCTGAATACTTCATTTTCTCACGGATACCTGCAAGTAATGTAATTGCAAGCGCCCAACCCACACCAGCGCCAATACCATAAACAACAGACTCGCCGAAGTTATAGTTACGCTCAACCATGAAGGCTACCGCACCAAAAATTGCACAGTTAACTGTGATTAGTGGTAGGAAAATACCTAATGCGTTGTACAGCGGTGGGAAGAACTTATCTAATGCCATTTCAAGAATTTGCACCAGTGCAGCAATAACACCAATGAAAGTTAAGAAACGTAAAAAGCTAAGATCCGCTTCTGGGTAACCAAGCCACTCAAGTGAACCTGGTGCTAATACCGCATGGTAAACCAAGTTATTAACCGGTACTGAAATACCTAATACAACAATAACCGCTACCCCTAGGCCAATTGATGTAGTTACTTTTTTAGACACGGCTAAGAAAGTACACATACCTAGGAAGAATGCTAACGCTAAGTTTTCAATAAAAACGGCTTTTACAAATAAACTAATATAATGTTCCACTTATCGCCCCTTACGCTTTAGCTTCTACTTGGTCTTTCTTATAAGTACGAAGTACCCAAATGAATAAACCAATGATGAAGAATGCACTCGGTGGTAAGATCAATAGACCCATAGGTTGGTACCAACCACCATTTTGTACTAATGGAATAATATCAACACCGAACAGTGAACCTTTACCGAATAACTCACGAATAAAGCCAACAGTAAGAAGCACTACAGAGTAACCTAAGCCATTACCAATACCATCAAGGAAAGACATTAATGGCGGCGACTTCATTGCATAAGCTTCAGCACGACCCATTACGATACAGTTAGTAATGATTAGACCAACGAATACAGATAACTCTTTTGCCGTAGCGTAAGAGAAAGCTTGTAGTACTTGGTCAACCACGATTACTAATGATGCAATAATCGTCATCTGTACGATGATACGTACTGATGATGGGATATGGTTACGAATAGTCGAGATAAAAAGGCTAGAGAATGCAGTTACCAAGGTCAATGCGATTGACATGATTAATGCATTTTTTAAGCTAGACGTTACCGCTAGCGCAGAACAAATACCAAGTACTTGTAATGCGATTGGGTTGTTAGCGAAAACTGGACCAAATAGGACCGCCTTCATTTCTTTAGTATCAGCCATTAGTTCAATGCTCCTTTACGTACTTTCGCAAGGAAAGGGCCAAAGCCATTTTCGCCAGTCCAAAAATCAACTGCATGGTCAACACCATTAGACGTTAATGTAGCACCTGAAAGACCGTCGATCTTGTGCTCATCACCGGCTGCAGTCCCTTTAACGATTTGGATTGGTAACTCTTTACCTTCCCACGTTGCAGTCCACTGTGGGTTTTGAATTTCACCACCTAAACCAGGTGTTTCGTTATGTTTGTAGAAAATAATGTCTTTAATAGTTTCGCCATCGCTTTCAAGCGAGATAAAACCATACATTAAACCCCATAAACCATAACCCTGAATAGGAAGGATGATTGCATCAGTAGAGCCATCGTCTTTTTTAGAGATGTAAACAGGCGCACGCTTGGTAATACGTTGAATACCGGCGATGTCCTTAATACCATTTTCTTTAAGAGACTTGCTTAAATCAGCATCATATTTACTTTTTTCAAAGTCGAAATCTTCTACCGGCTCAGCAAACTCACCACTTTGCATATCAACAAAGCGGGTTTCGATTTTAGCTTCAAACGTTTCTGCAACGTTATCAACTTTGCCAATACCAGCAGCAGCTAAGATATTGCTTTGAATATCTTTTGCTTTATTTGCTTTTTGCAGAGGGCGTAGTTGTACAGATGTTAGCGATACAATAACTGCACACACTAAACATAATGAGACAACAACAGCTAGCGTTTTGCCAATTGATTCGTTATTACTAGACATTACGTGCCAACCTCCGCTTGATATTAGCTTGCACTACAAAGTGATCGAATAAAGGTGCAAACAAGTTAGCAAATAAGATTGCTAGCATGATGCCCTCTGGGTATGCAGGGTTAACAACACGGATCATGATAACCATAAAGCCAATAAGCGCACCGTATGCTAATTTACCTTTATCAGTAAATGCAGCAGATACAGGGTCAGTTGCCATAAAGAACATACCGAATGCAAAACCACCTAATACCATATGCCAGTACCAAGGCATAGCAAACATAGCATTGGTTTCAGAACCAATAGTATTTAGTATTGATGAGGTTACTACCATACCTAGGAATACACCTAGCACGATACGCCAAGACGCGATGCGCACGTAAATTAGGAATAAACCACCAATAAGTACAGCTAGTGTAGACGTTTCACCCATAGAACCTTGAATGAATCCGTAAAACGCATTCCACCAAAGCTCAATATCAGTCGCGTAATTTAACGTACCAGCAAACGCTTGACCAAGCATAGTCGCGCCAGAGAATGAATCTACGGCAGTCCATACTGTGTCACCTGAAATTTGTGCAGGGTATGCGAAGAATAAAAACGCACGACCAGCAAGCGCAGGGTTTAAGAAGTTACGACCTGTACCACCAAATATTTCTTTTGCGATAACTACACCAAAAGTAATACCTAGCGCAACTTGCCATAAAGGAATCGTTGCAGGCAGGATTAATGCAAATAATACAGAGGTTACGAAGAAACCTTCATTTACTTCATGCTTACGCACAGAAGCAAACAATACTTCCCAAAAACCACCGACAATAAAGGTTGTTGCATAAATAGGTAGGAAGAAACATGCTCCGTAGAACATTTTTGCGCCCCAACCAGCATCAACGGTTAACTCACCGCCTAATAACTGGAATAAACCTACTTGCCAAATGTTAGCTAGTTCAAAACCATTACCAAGCGCGATTGCCGCTTGATGACCAATGTTGAACATACCAAAGAACATGGCAGGAAACGTCGCCATCCACACTAAAATCATCATGCGTTTTAGGTCGATGTTATCACGAACGTGAGTTGAACCTTTGTTTACGTAACCTGGCGTGTAAAAAATAGTCGCAGCGGCTTCATACAGCGCGTACCATTTCTCATGCTTACCACCTGGTTCAAAATGCGGTTCGATATCTTCTAAGAAAGTTTTTAAGCCCATTTTAGCCTTCCTTCTCGATCGTAGTTAAGCAATCGCGTAGGGCTGCGCCGTACTCGTATTTGCCAGGACAAACGAAGGTGCATAACGCTAAATCTTCTTCATCTAATTCAAGCGCACCTAATGAAATTGCACTGTCTAAATCACGAGACAATAAGTCACGTAATAAAAGCGTTGGCAAAATATCAAGTGGCATAACACGCTCATAGCTTCCAAGTGGAACCATGGCACGTTTTGAACCGCCCGTAGACGTTGTCATTTTAAATAAACGACTCGGTGTAAGGTGAGACAAGAATGTACGCGTTACAGAGAATTTATCACTACCTGGTGCAATCCAGCCAAAAAATTCTTTTTCGCGACCTTCAAGTAATACAGATACTTGAACATGGTAACGACCTAAAAATGCATGAACGCCAGACGACGTAGCACCTGCAAGTACAGAACCAGAAATAACACGGTTATCACCGTCTTCTAATTCACCTGCAACTAAGTCATCAAGTGAAGCACCTAATTGTGTTTTCACTAAACGAGGATTCTTAACACGCGGACCTGCAAGCGAAATCACACGGTCTGTGTAAATTTCACCAGTAAGGAAAAGGTGACCATACGCAATAACGTCTTGGTAACCAATGTGCCAAACTTGCTTACTAGCAGATACTGGGTCAAGGTGATGGATATGAGTGCCAACAAGGCCAGCCGGATGCACGCCACCAAACTCATGTACTTCTACTTGAGCAATAGGTGAACTAGGAACTTGACTACCTGCTTGCTTACAAACAAATACTTTGCCATCGGTTAAACGTGACACAACAGCCAAACCTGCTTCAAACGCTTTCGCATTTTCAGCAATAATTACTGCAGGATCTGCAGCAAGTGGATTGGTATCGATAGCTGTCACAAAAATAGAGCTCGGATTTGCATCCAATGCCGCTACTTTACTAAATGGACGAGCACGAAGTGCTACCCATTGACCCGATTGAACTAGTACTTCTTTAGCTTTTTCACGGTCTAAGCTGTTAAGCTCAGTTTCCGAGAAAGAACCAAAGGTGATTTGCTCACTGCCGTTTACTTCAATAACAACAGATTGCAGAACACGTTTAGCACCGCGATTAATTTCTTTTACTGTACCAGAAGCTGGTGCAGTAAATAATACGCCTGGGTTCTTTTTATCTTCAAAAAGTACCTGGCCTTTTTTGACTTGGTCATCCACACGAACATGCATGGTTGGACGCATACCGATAAACTCTTCACCTAGCACAGCTACACGTTTGACGGTAGAACCATCATGAATAACTTGCTGAGGTGCGCCCTCTAAGGGTAAATCCAGACCTTTTTTTATATTGATCATACGCACTTGCACTACATTAACGGAAAGAAACTGAAAAATCGTACTAACCACGCCGCTATTTGTATTATTGCAAGCTATATAAAATGACTCGCTATAAATACCAAACAAGCAGCGCAGTAAAACTCCTCACATATTGCTTTGATTTTAACATTATTGTGGCTGACTATGCGAGTGTATTTATGAAAATTATACGAGAGAAACGTTTATTTAGTTTTGTAATTAACAATTAATAAAATACAAGCTAGACCAAAGTGGTAAATTAGCCAACAATTAGCAAATATTTTTTCAAATCAAAGCTAAAAAACAAAAAAGCCGCACAAGGCGACTTTTTCAAAAATGCGCTATCAGCGACAAGTTAGTCAATCATATTGGCAATAGGTGCAACAGGATTTACATCTTGTTCATAATCAACCGCGTCAATACCAAAACCAAACAAGCGTAAAAATTCATTATGGTAACCAATATAATCGGTTAACTCATCAATTGAGTTTGTATCTACACTATCCCATATGGCTTGAACGCGAGATTGAACGTCATCTTCCAGTTCTTTATAGTTTTGGAATAAATGCCCGCCCTCGTCAAAGCGAGGTGAATCACCGTATAAGTTCTCACTAAATAGCGCATGAATTTGCTCAATGGTGCCCTCGTAAGTGCCATCAGCCTTCATCACTTTAAATAAGGCAGAAATATAAAGTGGCATAATTGGAATTGCAGAGCTTGCTTGAGTAACAACCGCATTAAGCGATGAAACGTAGGCTTCACCATTTAAATCTTGGGTAGCAGCTTTAATAGCAGCAGTGGCACGGTCTAAATCTTCTTTGGCTTTACCAATTGTTGCATGACCGTAAATTGGCCACGTTAGTTCTTTACCAATATAAGTGTAAGCCGTGGTTTTAAAGTTATCTGCGAGTACATCAGCGTCTTTAAGTGCATCAATCCACATTTCCCAATCTTCGCCACCCATTACTTTAATAGTGTTGTCGATATCGTCTTGGTTCGCCGCTTCAACGGTTACTTCATCAATTTCACGCTTTGATGTATTTAAGTTTTTAGTGGTTACCGCATTACCAATTGGCTTAAGCGTTGAAGAAAACACTTCGCCGGTATTTGGATCAGTTCGACGAGGTGACGCTAAGCTGTAGATAATACAGTCAACTTTACCTAATTCAGCTTTAATGGTGTCGATTGTTTTTTGTTTAATTTCGTTAGAAAACGCATCACCATTAATATTTTTTGACCATAAACCTTCAGCTTCAGCGGCTGCTTGAAACGCCGCCGTATTATACCAACCCGCAGAACCTGTTTTACGCTCAGTGCCTTCTTTTTCAAAGAAAACACCTAATGTTTTAGCGCCACCGCCAAATGCAGCGGTAATGCGAGACGCTAGGCCATAACCTGTAGACGCACCAATAACTAATACATTTTTAGGTGCATTTTTTAATGCCCCTTGCTGCTTAACATAATTAATTTGTTCTTGTACATGCTCTGCACAGCCTACTGGGTGTGCATTGGTGCAGATAAATCCGCGAATTTTAGGCTTAATGACCATTGATCATCCTATATCTTTTACAATAAAAATTAGCGCTAGTTTAAAGGCTAAAACAAAAAAAACTGATCTGATCAGTTACTCACTGCTCAAACCAATCCACTATTACCTGTTATCCAATTTTTGAGCCGCCCATGCAATTAGGTGACTGCGGCGCTTCGCCGTCGTGCTCGGTAAATTCTTCAGGGGTGTAAGTGTGCATCGCAAGCGCATGAATATGATTTGCCAGCTCATCTTTTAAAATTTCGTTAATTTCACGATGACGCTGCAATAATCGCTTACCAGCAAATTCCTCACTGACTACAATCACTTTAAAGTGTGATTCAGTGCCTGCACTGTGCATATGGCTTTCGTTGATCACATTTAAATGCTTGCACGCAATCGCATCGGCTAGCTTGTTACGTATTTGTTCTTGCATTGACATAAAAACCATCCTCAAAATTCAGTTATGTCCTTACTATAACAACTGCGGCTATACCATGGCTAATGCTATTTAACTGAAACTATTATTAATATAGCGAAACGTTAAACTTATTCGAGGGTGTTTAAGCGTTGTTTGTTTGGGCAATGCATGTTGGTAATTTTGTTGGCTTTGGCCGCTCATTATTAAACAGCTACCACTTTGTAATTTAATGTTAGTAATGCTGTTACTTACTTTGTGTTTAAGTTTAAATAATCGCTCTGCGCCAAGCGATACACAGGCTATGGTAGGCTCAGGCCCTAGCTGCGCCTCATCATCGCTATGCCAGCCCATACTATCGTGGCCATCTCGATAATAATTAACCAAAATTGAATTAAACGGTTGCTGTAGGTGATTTTCTAATCGTGTTCGCATAGCAAGTAATACGTCTGGCCAAGGCTCTAAATCGAGTTTATGCCCAGAATAGCCGTACTCAAGATTCTCTTCGCTGATAAAACATTGCAGCCTTGGTATTGGCCCAGTTTTGCCAAACACCGTGATATTTGGTTGTTGCCAATTTAAGTTTTGCTGCAAATAATAAAATAAATCGAGGCTTTTTTGCGCACTAAGCACCCTACTTTGATAAGAAAAGCCATTTGGTAACAGTTGGGGGTTGGCGTTTGGCGGTTGCATGTTAGAATTTACCTATCATTTGATTACCGATCATTAAACTATTATGACTACGCAAGCTACGCTCGGCGATAACACCTTTACTCTTGAACGCTTTCCTTTGGATCAAAAAAACCGCAGCTTACAAGCGTGGGATTCAGCAGACGAATACCTCATTGACTATGTTAATGAACACTACCCTGATTGTCGCTCATTGCTGATCTTAAACGACAGCTTTGGTGCACTTAGCTGTTACTTTAGCAAGCAACAATTAACAGTTTGTTCAGTAAACGACTCATATATTAGCCATCAGGCGGCGGCTTATAACTTAGCGCAAAACAAAATCGCAACAACTGCGTTTAGCCAGCTTGATAGTTTATCGGCTCTACCTGAGCAAGTAGACCTAGTGTTGGTAAAAGTACCACGCACGTTGGCTTTTTTACAGTATCAGTTATCTGAATTAAGCGAAGTGCTAGCACCTGGTACACCTGTTATTGGTGCTGCAAAAACTAAAGACGTGCATAACTCTACGATTAAAGCATTTGAAGATTTTATTGGTGAGACGAAAACAAGTCTCGCAGTAAAAAAATCACGTTTAATTATTAGCCAAGCCGCTGGCGGTTATAAAGGTGTAGATTTCCCAGTGAGCTGGCCGCTCGAAGGCACTGATTTTACAATAAGCAATCATGCCAATGTGTTTTCACGTGATTCACTTGATATTGGTGCGCGATTCTTTTTTAATTATTTGCCACAAACAAATAAAGCCAAAAATATTATTGATTTAGGCTGTGGTAATGGCGTAGTTGGTTTAATGACATTAGCGCGCTGTCCTAATGCCCATATTAGCTTTGTTGATGAGTCATATATGGCGGTTGAATCAGCTCGACTCAACATTGAGCTCAACATGGAAGACAAGTTTGAACAATGTACCTTTATAGAGAATGATTGTTTAACTGACTTTGAACGTGAAAGCGCTGATATTGTATTGTGTAATCCGCCATTTCACCAAGCACAAGCGGTTACCGACCACATAGCATGGCAAATGTTCAAGCAAGCAAAAGACACATTAAAAGAAGGTGGCGAGCTGCGTATTATTGGTAACCGCCATCTAGATTACCATGACAAACTAAACCGTATGTTTGGTAACTGTACTTTATTAGGCTCTAATAAAAAGTTTGTGGTACTTAGCGCAACTAAAAATAGTGGGACGTTATAAATGAAACTCTTAAAAGCATTATTGAGCTGTTGTACATTAGTGGTTTTTTCCGGATGTGCCAATCAGCCTAATCAGCTTATTCTCAACCCTGTGTATAAAAGTGGTCAAATAAGCTCAATAAACAGCAGCTTAAACACCAGCGTGATTGATTTACGTGGTGACAGTGCAACCTTAAAGCTGATTGAATCGAGCAAAACCAAAACCATTGCCAGTACGGGTATTACTGAATCGGTTAAAAGTGCGCTAGACAGTGCGCTGAGTCGCAATGGCGCCAGCATTTCTAATTTAGCGCAATTGCGTTTTGAGTTAGATATTCACACGCTGCAAGCGGTAGTTACAGAAACGCTAATGAGCCATACCAGTGAAGCCAAGATTGAATTTGAAGTGCGGGTGATTCGCCCGACCAGTAATTTTAGTAAACGCTACAGCGGTAATGCTAATTTATCTGGCCCGCTTGGTCACGATAGGGCAAAAGTTGAAGGTCAGCTCAATAAGTTGACTGAACAGTTAATTACCCGCATTGTATCTGACCCAGAATTAATTGCATTTTTAGAAGGTTAACAATGAAGCAACTTTTTTTAATCTGCGTAAGCTTACTATTTAGCGTTAGTAGCTTAGCGGCTCAAGAGGGTCGTTTTGTGCAAAAAGATAACATTTTTCCTCGGGTAGAAATTGTGACATCGTTGGGCAGCATTGTGGTTGAATTAGACCGCTCAAGAGCTCCTATTACGGTCAATAATTTTTTAACGTACGTGTCGGATAAAAGCTATCAAGGCAGTGTGTTTCATCGTGTAGAGCGCGACGTAGAAAATGATCGTGACTTTGTAATTCAAGGCGGTGGTTATGATAAAGATTACGATGGCCTACATGAAAACGACCCTATTTTTAATGAAAGCGGTAACGGCTTAACAAACGATATGTATAGCATTGCGATGGCTTATCAAGACCGTGAACCACACTCAGGAACGCGTCAGTTCTTTTTTAATATGGATGATAACGATCATTTAAACCCTGGCCGTGATTGGGGATTTGCAGTGTTTGGCAGTGTGATGGAAGGCTATGAAACACTCGATAAAATCATGGCTGTAAAAACCGGATTTAATGACAAAATTGGCTACAACTTTGTACCCGAAAAACCGGTCGTTATATTAAATATTAAGGTGCTTGAGCAAGTTCCTTTATAACTTTTTTAATAAGAGCAGCCTTAGCTGCTCTTTGTATAAGCCAATGAGCCCCTATGAATAGCACACTTTCTGTTAGCGAATACTTTTCTTATTTTAAAGATAAACGTTTGATTAATGTTTTTATATTTGGAATGAGCAGTGGCTTTCCGTGGGTATTAATTGGCTCAGTAATGTCGGCATGGCTTAAAGATGAAGGTTTGAGCCGCAGCATGATTGGCCTATTTGGCATTGTGTTTGGTGCCTACAGCATCAACTTTTTATGGTCACCTTTAATCGACCGCACTAAACTGCCCTTTTTATATAATTGGCTTGGTCAGCGCCGTAGTTGGATACTGTTTTGCCAAAGCTTTATTTTGCTTGGCACATTGCTACTTGCAGGACTTGATTTGAAAGCAAACCTAGCGGTTGCCGCCGCACTTTGCTTGTTAATCGCTATAGCCTCTGCCACGCAAGATATTGCAATTGACGCCTTTCGAATAGACACCCTTAGTGAAAATGAATCTCACAAAGCCACCGCGGCTGCTGCAATGGCCACCTCAGGTTGGTGGACTGGCTATGCTTTATTAGGAGCTGTGCCTTTTTACATGGCTGATATGCCAAATATTGACTGGCCACAGGTGTATTATTTTTTATCCGCGATTATGCTGTTATTAATTAGCTGTGTATTTTGGGCTAAAGAGCCACAATCAAATCGCGAAGCCGTACATGCCGAACTAGAACGTGTTTATCTTGAAAAACTCGCCGCAACTAAACAAACACCACTGACAAAAACGCTCGCATGGCTAGGCGTTACCGTGGTTGATCCGTTTAAAACCTTTTTTGCTAAAAATGGCGTTAAAACCGCGTTGGCGCTGCTGGCGTTTATTTTCTTATTTAAGATTGGTGAAGCATTTTTAGCGCGGATGTCGATTGTATTTTATAAAGAAGTTGGCTTTAGTAATACGCAAATAGCAAATTACTCAAAACTCGGCACGGGGTTAATCACCATTGTATTTGCCTTTTTGGGCAGTATTTTTAACCATAAATATGGCATTGTGAAAGGCTTATTTATTAGTGGCGTAGCCATGGCAGCATCTAACTTAATGTTTTCTTGGATTGCCTTAGCTGGTCCACAAGAGCACTTATATGCAATGGCAATTGTAGTTGATGGCTTTACCCAAGCTTGGTCTTTAGTGGCAATGGTTGCTTTTATATCTATGCTGTGTGATAGAGCATTTAGTGCCACCCATTATGCGCTATTGGCATCATTGGGTAATTTAGGGCGTACGTTATTATCGAGTTACAGTGGCGTGGTTATTGATGATTGGCTAATGGGGAATTGGTCATTGTTCTTTGTATTAACTGCGCTTATGGTTTTACCCTCATTAGTGTTTTTATTTCTAATTAGGCACAAACTATATTCACTAGAGCAAAATTATCATAAAAATACCTAATGCATCCCTGCACTAGTATTGGCTGTAGACGCTAATTTAACTTTACGATTACAGCCAAAAAGAAAGCGTTAGTCAGCTTTAATTAAACTTAATGCTTCATACGGGTCGACTTCTAATGCATTGCAGTAGCGAACAAACTCAATTACATCTAAACGACGTTCCTGATTTTCAATTTTGCCAATAAAAGAATGTGGCGTACCCAAGATTTGCGCTAAGCTGCGCATGGTGTAGCCTTTTTCATGGCGCTTAGTTTTAAGCCACTTTGTTAATTTTGCATTTTCTTCCGAAGATACGGTTTTACCCATCATATACAACTCCTACTCGTTGTTTAAATATACATATAGCTAAGCGCTTAAAATCGCCAACACTGTAAACCTACAACCACTCACAAAAGCGCAGTGTAAACGCTTACAATTCAACCAATAAAAACGCTCAAATATGTATTAACACTTTATTATTGTGAAAAATGAAACCTTGCCCGTTTCACTCTTGGATACATTATATACCATTCATCGTTGATCTGAATGATTAATTAGTAATTATGCGATTAAAGTTTAACAACAAATATTTACTAACTCTGAATAAGGTTAAATATTTTATAACTTTTTTGTTTCATTTAAATATAAGCCGTTTATTATTAACTTATTATTTGTTTAAAAAGGCTAAATCATGTTTAGACTACTTTTTTTACTGCCTATTATTTTATGCTTGGGCTGGTACTTTTTTTTACGCCATTATGCAATTCCAATCAAACAGGGTAAAAAAGGCTTTATCTATATTTTAGCTTTCTCTGCATTCGTACTTGGTTTTTTTGTGTTAATAATGCAAATAACAGAATACAGACCAACTGAGTTATGATTTTAAACACATAAAAAAACCGCTAATTAAGCGGTTTTTTTTCAAATAACGGTATCTTTACACGCTAAAACTAGCGCCACAGCCACACGTTGTTGTGGCATTAGGGTTAGAGACAAAAAAGCGTGCCCCTTCTAACCCTTCGGTGTAGTCTACTTCACCGTCAACTAAATACTGGATACTCATTGGGTCAATGACTAAGGTAACCCCGTTTTTAACAATTTCTAAATCGCCAGGATTCGCTTTTTCATCAAAAGTAAAACCGTATTGAAAACCTGAACAACCACCGCCTGTGACATAAACACGCAGTTTTAGATCTGGGTTTTCTTCTTCGTCGATTAACTGTTTAACACGCACAGCGGCTGCGTCGCTAAACTTAATGGGTAATTCTTCAGACATTTTATAACCCTCAATACCTTTATACTAATGCACCAGATTATCTAATACCTGAGTGTTTTAATCAAGTATAGTAAGCTCGCGTTTATAAGCTTTAATTAAAACAATGCGCGTTTAATCTGTTCTGTGAATCAATATACTATAAATTTAATTTAAATTAATCGGTTGTTAAAAATCTCAAGGACTTCCCTAGACTATTTTGATAAACTTGACGCCTAAAAATGCTACGGGGAAATAAAGCATGTGGCTTGAGCGACTGAGACGTCGATTAGCAAAACCAAAAACATCCGTACAATTATGCTTATTGGGCGTAAGTGCCGGATTAATTGCTGCATTTTTCATTATACTGTTTCGCCTAACCATTTTATTTTTTCAAAGCTTATTTTTAGAAACCCCTGACGACTTTACTACTCTCCCTACCCTAGAACGGGTATTAATGCCTTTGATTGCTGCACTTCTGATAGCCACATTTGCGGCTTTTACCGGCTTTAAACATTACCGCTTGGGTATCCCTTTTGTAATACACAGAATAAAACGTCATTACGGGCAAATGCCACTTTATAATACGGTTAACCAGTTTGTAGGCGGCGCGCTGGCACTTATCAGCGGTTTTTCTGTTGGCCGCGAAGGCCCCTCAGTTCATATGGGAGCAGCGGGGGCAAGCATATTAGCAAATAAACTACACTTACCCCACAACGCTATGCGTACCCTCAGTGGTTGTGGTGTTGCCGCGGGCATTGCTGCATCGTTCAACACCCCCCTGGCTGCGGTTATTTTTGTAATGGAAGTGGTGCTCAGAGAATACAAAGTGCATATTTTTGTGCCGATTATGCTTGCAGCCGTTACCGGCGCATTAGCAACACAGTTTGTATTTGGTGAAGGCTCAGAACTTGCGCTAATAACCATTGCCCCTTTAAGTGGGTGGCACTACCCCTATTTAATTTTATGCGGCATGGGATTAGGCGCGGTGGCTTATGCTTTTAATCAGAATTTAATGTTAATTATTAAAACCTTTAAACCACTTAGTATGTTTCCACGTTTAATGATTGCAGGGTGTATTGCCAGCTTAATTGCCTATGCAGTTCCACAAGCAATGGGCTCGGGTATGAGCGCTATCACTATTGCGGTTGAGTCACCTGAAAATATTCAACTACTCACCACTATTTTAATTGCTAAGTTATTAGCCACCTTATTTGCTATTGGCTTAGGTATTCCTGGTGGGTTGATAGGTCCGGTTATTGGGCTGGGCGTTTTAACCGGTACTTTAATGGCATTTTTTGCTCAATTTATTAGCCCCGGCACCGATATAGCCGGCACTTACGGGGTGCTGGGCATGGCAGGATTATTAGCGGCCACACTACACTCCCCCTTAGCGGCACTGACCACCGTAATGGAGCTGACCTCGTCACCGGAAATTATTGTGCCTGCGATGATCGTCATTACTACCGCCTACGTTACAGCTTTACAGGTATTTGGTAACCGCTCCATATTTTTACAGCAATTAGACTTTCAAGGGCTTCCCTATCATGTCTCTCCCGCCACTGAAGCCTTACAGAAAGTAGGAGTGATGGATGACATGGATGAAGACTTTAAACTGCTCTACTCCGACGATAAAGAGCAAATAAAAAACAGTCTAGATGCCATGGACAGTCAAACACCATTAATTGTATTTGATGAAGAAAATGGTTATCGCCTAGCTGAATATGACTTAAGTTTAATGTCTGATCAGGCGGTCAATATAAAATACATTAGCTTACAAGGTATTAGCAGCCAAGCCACCCTTGCAGATGCATTTGAAATTTTGAATGATAAACGCAGTGGTGCACTTTATGTATATAACTTATTAGATAATCAACAAATTATGGGATTACTAAGGTGGGATCAAATCCACCATATTTTAACCATACGTAACAGTTTACTTTAACAATAATGAGAACAATATGAGCGCATTATTAATCTACAAAACCTTGCACGTATTTTTTATGATTGCTTGGTTTGCCGGTATTTTTTACCTACCTCGACTTTTTGTTTATCACGCTATGAGTGAAGAAAAATCGTGTAACTCAATGCTAAAAGTAATGGAACGTCGGCTACTTTATTTTGTTACACCCTTTGCGGTGCTTACCGCAGTATTTGGCGTATTGACTATTGTTGAATACGGCCGAGAATGGTTTCGTTACAGCATGTGGCTGCATTACAAACTCGTGCTGGTGATTATTTTATATATTTATCATGGCTACTGTTTCAAATTGTTAGCTGATTTTAAACACGATAGAAATACCAAAAGCGATCGGTTTTATCGCATTTTCAACGAGCTACCTGTTTTAGCGCTACTCGTTATTGTCGCTTTGGCGATTATTAAGCCAAGCTTTTAGCAAAGGCTTATAAATTACGCTGCCAAGTCGCATACTAAGTTTGTATAATACGCGCGATTGCGTGCTCCTTTGTGGATTATCGCGCCTTTTTGAATAACTAGGAATAACCCCATGTTCAGTTTCCAAGGTGAAAATATACTCTCTGTTAATCAACTCGACCGAGACTGTATTGAACGCATATTTGCTGTGGCAAAAAAAATGGAGCCATACGCTAAAAAACAAAAGCGGACCAACGTGCTTGAAGGCGCTATTTTAGCAAATCTATTTTTTGAACCCAGTACACGTACTCGTGTTAGTTTTGGCACTGCGTTTAACTTACTCGGTGGACTAGTTCGTGAAACCACCGGCATGCAAAGCTCTGCGCTTGCTAAGGGCGAATCACTTTATGATACCGCACGTGTTATTTCAGCTTATGCTGATGCAGTTGCTATGCGCCATCCTGACTCAGGCTCGGTAGCTGAATTTGCAACAGGTTGCAGCGTACCAGTAATAAACGGTGGTGATGGACCCAATGAGCACCCTACCCAAGCACTGCTTGATTTACTAACTATTGAGCGTGAACTTAACCGCTTCGATCAAAATATCGATGGTATGCATATTGCGCTAGTCGGTGATTTAAAATATGGCCGTACTGTTCACTCACTCTCTAAGTTACTGTGTCATTACAAAGACATTAAGTTTTCGATGGTTGCCCCTAATGGCTTGCAAATGCCTGACTCAATTTTATCTGCGGTTGAAAATGCCGGTCATAAAATTGAACTGGTAGATAAAATGGAAGGTAACTTAGCAGCCGATATCGTTTATCAAACACGAATCCAAGAAGAGCGTTTTCCATCACAAGAAGAAGCTAATAAGTATCGTGGTGGATTTAGAATTAGCCAGTCTATTTATAATACTCATTGCAAACCTAATTCAGTATTAATGCACCCGCTTCCTCGCGATAGTCGCCTAGAGGCAAACGAACTTGATAACGACTTAAATGCTAACGACAATCTAGCGATATTCCGCCAAGTACAAAATGGTGTACTCATTCGTATGGCACTGTTTGCTTTAACCCTCGGCGTAGAAAACAAAGTCGAGCAGTATGAAGTAAGCGTTCCTTGGTTTAGCCGCAAACGCGACAGCTAAGCTTTAATTTTAAAGTGATAAAACAATAGGATTTTTCATGACAATTAGCCAAGACTTATTTAAACGAGCTCAAGACTCTATTCCTGGTGGAGTAAATTCGCCAGTGCGTGCATTTAATGGTGTAGGTGGTACTCCGCTGTTTATTACTAAAGCACAGGGCGCGTTTACATTTGATGCTGATGGCAACCGTTACATCGATTATGTAGGCTCTTGGGGTCCAATGATTATGGGCCACAATCACCCTGAAATTAAACAAGCAGTGCATGACGCGGTAGAAAATGGTTTAAGCTACGGAGCGCCTACTGAAGCTGAAATTTTAATGGCTGAAAAAGTAAAAGAGCTAGTACCATCAATCGAAAAAGTACGCATGGTGAGCTCTGGTACTGAAGCAACAATGAGTGCAATTCGTTTAGCCCGTGGTTTTACTGGTCGTGACAAAATCTTAAAATTTGAAGGGTGTTACCACGGCCATGCAGACTCATTATTAGTAAAAGCCGGCTCTGGCGCATTAACTATGGGTGTACCTAACTCTCCAGGTATTCCTGAAGATTTAGCTAAGCACACACTCACCGTTTCGTTTAACAATATTGAAGAAGTGAAAGCGATTTTTGTCAAGTACGCCGATGAAATCGCGTGTATTATTGTTGAACCAGTTGCCGGTAACATGAACTGTATTCCACCAGTACCCGGCTTTTTAGAAGGACTGCGTGAAGTATGTGATCAATACCAATCCGTGCTTATTTTTGATGAAGTAATGACAGGTTTTCGTGTCGCCCTTGGTGGCGCTCAAGCGTATTACAACATCAAACCAGACTTAACCTGTTTAGGTAAAGTAATTGGTGGTGGCATGCCAGTAGGCGCGTTTGGTGGTAAAACAGAAATCATGGATTACATAGCTCCTGTAGGCCCTGTTTATCAAGCGGGTACACTTTCAGGTAACCCTATTGCGATGGCAGCAGGCTTAAAATCACTCGAACTACTAAGCGCTCCTGGCGTGCATGATAAGTTAGAAGCCATTAGTAAAGCGATTTGTGAAGGCTTTGAAGCCGCAGCTAAAAAAGCAGGTATTGCCTTAACGACTAACTACGCTGGCGGTATGTATGGCTTTTTCTTCACCGATGCAGAAAAAGTAACTACTTACAAACAAGCCACTGAATGTGATTTAGAGCGCTTTAAAAAGTTCTTCCACTTAATGCTTGAAGAAGGGGTTTATTTAGCGCCTTCAGCGTTTGAAGCTGGTTTTGTGTGTGCTGCACACACAGAGCAAGAAGTTCAAGCAACGATTGAAGCAGCAGAGCGCGCTTTTGCTAAGCTATAACGTTTAGTTTTTAAAAACGCTTACCCATAAAAAAAGCCCTTTCGGGCTTTTTTTGTTTTTACTATTTAACGAATACATTCTGGTCTTGGTTTAAACTCACTGGCTCTAAGTGGCAGTTGAATCACTTTGCCACAGCCCGGTGGTGCTTGCTTCCCAGTTTGCTCGTTTACAAATGCCCACCTAATTGAAGGCGGACGGGTATCGGCAATTGCTTGCGGGTTTAGCGGTTTTAAATAACGAATATAGGTTTCAAGCGCGCCAACACTGCCGGTTAAGCCGGTGCTTTTATTATCGTCACGGCCTATCCATGCAACCGTTACTGTATTTTGATCAAATCCAGCAAACCAGCTGTCGCGTAATTCATTACTGGTGCCTGTTTTACCTGCCAACTGGATTGACGGAAAATGTAAGTTTAAGCGCTTAGCGGTGCCATCTTTAGTTACTCGCTTCATAGCATATTTGGTCATGTACATAGCATCTTTATCAAAGCGTTGCTCGTTAATTACTTTGTGCTTATAAAGTACTTTACCAACAGAGTCGGTTAACGCAGAAATAGACGTCAGCTCTCTGTATTCACCGTCTGCTGCAATCGTAGTATAAAGCTGTGCAACTTCAAAGCTCGACATTTCAATAGCCCCTAATAACAACGATGGGTATTCATTAATATAACCTTTAGCTCCTAACCCTCTGAGCGTGTTAGCCACTTTATCGACGCCTACATCAAGCCCTAAGTTAACTGCCGGTATATTAATACTGTGGCTAAATGCTTTATAAAGAGGCATAGCACCACGGTATTGATGATCAAAGTTTTCTGGCTGCCATACGTTACCCTCCTCGTTGCTGACTTGAACAGGCGAGTCATCAAGTAACGTCGCTAAGTTATAATGAGGAAGCTGCAGTGCACTTAAATATACTGCAGGTTTAACTAATGAGCCAATATTTCGTTTGGTATCGAGCACGCGGTTAAATCCTGAGTAGCGTACATCACGTCCAGCGACTAACGCTGATACACCGGCTTTTTCAACATTAACGGAGATCATCGCCGCTTCTAACTCTTTGGTATTTGGACGTCTTTCTAAATAAGGTAAACTGGCCTGAATCGACTCTTCCATCGCGGTTTGTTTTTGTAAATCAAAGTAGGTAAATACACGCACACCCGCATCCAATACGTCTTGATCGGGTAGTAGCTGTTTAAGCTCGCGATTAACCAACTCTAAGTAACCTGGATAAGACTTTTGCAAGCTGGCTTTCATTGGTGCAATATCAATTGCGCGCTTTAACGAGGCTCTATACTCTTTAGTAGAAATAAGTTTGTTATCGACCATTAAACGCAGCACTAGGTCACGACGCTCCATCGCACGTTCTTTGTAACGTCTAGGATTGTAATAAGATGGGCCTTTAACCATAGCCACCAGCAAGGCAATTTGGTCGTACTCGAGTTCATCAACAGGTTTGGCAAAGTAAAACTCGGCGGCCAGCCCCATTCCATGTACCCCTTGGTTGTATGACTGACCTAAGTACACTTCGTTTAAATAGGCTTCGAGAATCTGATCTTTTGAGTAACGGTAATCAAGAATAAGCGCAATAAAGGCTTCATTAATTTTACGGACTAACGAACGCTCACGGGTAAGGTAAATATTTTTAGCCAGCTGCTGGGTTAATGTACTCCCCCCTTGCACGGTGCGCCCTGCGCGAATATTGGTATACAAAGCGCGTAAAATTGAAAATACCGATACACCGTGATGATCATAAAAATCGCGGTCTTCAACTACTAATAAGGTATTTTTAAGCATGTCAGGAAATTTATCTAATGGTACAAACTCTCTATCTTGTTTTGAGTCATTACCAATACGGGCTATTTGTACAGGCTCTAATCTGGCAGTGTTTAAGCGACGGCCAAACTTATCTTTAATACTGGCTACCTTCTCTCCAGAGAAACGCAACTCAATAACATGAGCGCTCTCTAAACCATCATAAAATTCAAAGTCACGACGAAAAATCTTAATACTATTGGCTGTTTTAATATACTGCCCAGTCCGGCTTAAGCGATTAACCGCCGTGTAGTTTAAGCGCTTAAGCTCCCATAAAACTTCTTGCTCTGATAAAAACTGGCCTGGAAAAAAAGTCATTGAGCGGGCATATACTTGTGCCGGAAGTTGCCATTTATTACCTTCAAACTGGCGAGTTATTTTTGCATCAAGGTAAATAAAATAAAGTGCAATGGCGATAAACGTCGCCAGACTCAGTTTCCAAAAAATAGAAAACAACGTTTTAAAAAGTGGCCGTTTTGTGGTGCTTGAAGTTTTTTTAGTCGCACTTTTTCGCGCCGATGATTTAGATGACTTAGTAGCGCGCTTAGTCGAGGGTTTACTGGTCGATGTTTTCTTTTTTTCAGCCATTTAAGTGTAATATATTCCGAAGGTTAATTTAACGCGAGGAGCTTATCACATTACTCTAGCACCTGAAAAATTAACCTCCCCTGAAATCAAAAAAGCCCTAACAGAGTAGGGCTTTGATTGAACACACAATACTTTTAATTAATTACTTCTAACTGATACAAACTCTGGATAAGCATCAATACCACAATCGTGTTGATCCATACCGTTTAACTCTTCTTCTTCGGTAACACGAATACCCATGGTTTGCTTGAGGATTGCCCATACAATGAATGAAGCAATAAACACAAAACCAATAATACATAGTAGGCCAATCAACTGATTAACAATGCTGGCCTCAGCATTAGTAACAGGTACTAGCACGATACCTAGGATGCCACACACACCATGAACAGAAATAGCACCCACGGGATCATCTATCTTCGCTTTGTCCAGTGCGACAATACTAAGTATCACTAATGAGCCACCTAGTAAGCCAAATAAACACGCCATTAGTGGTGATGGTGATAATGGGTCTGCAGTAATAACCACTAAGCCTGCAAGTGCACCATTAAGTACCATGGTTAAATCGGCTTTGCCCCATAAAAGTTTACATAAGAACAAGGCTGAAATTGCCCCCATAGCTGCAGCAGCATTGGTATTAAGTAATATTTGACCTACCGCTGTTGCGTTTTCTTTATCTGAAATTAATAACTGTGATCCGCCGTTAAAGCCAAACCAACCCATCCATAAAATAAACGTACCCAATGTAGCAAGTGGCAAGTTTGAACCTGGAATTGGGTAAATTTCACCATTTTTACCATATTTACCTTTACGTGCACCCAGTAGTATTACACCCGCAAGCGCTGCAGCCGCACCCGTTGCATGTACAATGGCAGAGCCTGCAAAATCAACAAAGCCTAATTCAGATAAGAAGCCGCCACCCCATGTCCAGTAACCTTCAATTGGGTAAATTAATCCTGTAAGTACTACTGTAAACACTAAGAAAGCCCATAATTTCATACGCTCTGCTACGGCGCCAGATACAATAGACATGGCCGTTGCAACAAACACTACTTGGAAGAAAAAGTCAGATTCTAGTGAATGATTAGCATCTGCCGCTTGGCTACCTATTAGCCCACCAAACGAAGGAATAACGCCGCCTTCAACATTATCTACGTACATAATGTTGTAGCCTATCAACAAAAACATAGTACACGCGATAGAATAAAGCGCGATATTTTTAGTTAGAATTTCTGTGGTATTTTTAGAGCGCACTAAACCCGCTTCTAACATTGCAAAACCGGCTGCCATCCACATGACTAAGATGCCAGACATTAAAAAGTAAAACGTATCGAGCGAAAACTTCAGCTCTATAATTGTATTTTCCATGTTGCCCCCTTAAATTGCATCATCATCAAGCTCGCCAGTACGAATACGGACGATTTGGTCTAGGTCGTAAACAAAAATTTTGCCGTCACCAATTTTGCCCGTTCCAGCGACTTTGGTAATGGTTTCTACAACGCGTTGGCAATTTTCACTACGAGTAGCAATTTCAAGTTTAATTTTAGGTATAAAGTCAACCTGATATTCAGCACCACGGTATAACTCAGTATGCCCTCTTTGACGTCCAAATCCCTTAACGTCAACCACTGTCATTCCTTCGATGCCTAAATCAGCGAGTGCTTCACGCACATCATCTAGTTTGAATGGCTTTATTATTGCACTGATCATTTTCACAAAGGCCCCCTTAGGACGCTAGCTTGTTATTGTATTTCCTCTATACAATCCAACCTTTGTGCCATTTTTAAATTAATAATAAAAACATAAACTTAAAAAAATAAATAATATATAAAACAAAAAAGCGCACCATTTAGGTGCGCTTTTTTTATGCAAAATACTGCATTGGTGCGAGGTGGTTAAAAGCAAGACGTCATCTCTAGTGACCCGCTGCACAACGTTCTAAGTACTAATTAATTTTTTAAGCATAATGACTTACTCAGTCGCGTCGAGGGATAAATCAGCTCTTATAGCTTCACCCAGCCATAGCGATTCCATAGTTTTTACCACTCGAAAATGAAACTCTTCATGAGTAAAGGGCTTAGTTAAAAAGTCATTTGCACCCGATTTAATAAACTGCGTGGCAACACCATAACTATATACATCGGCCAGACCAATAATGGCTAATTGCTCACGACTTTTAACATTTCGAATTGCTCTAATTAATTCAAACCCATTCATATCAGTTAAATTATGATTAGTAATGACTAACTTAATTGCCCTATTATGGTTAAGTATATGCAATGCTTGAGCGCTATTATCAGCAGTAATAACATCAAATAACTGTTTTTCGAGCATTTGCTTAACCAAGCTACTGCTCAATAAAGAATTATCAACAACTAGCGCTTTTCGCCCTTGGTTACGCAGTAACTGTGCTACAAATTTAATGGCATAAAGGTAAGAGTCACGGTTATCTTTAATAATGTAATCAATAATCCCTAATTCCAGCATTTTTAAGCGCGTGGGCTCTTCTAATTGCGTTGTCATTAATAGCGTAGGGATACCTTGCGATAAAATATAGCGAGCAACATCCATATCGGTTTGTCCACTAAGTGGCAAATCAACTAAGGCGAGTGAGTAACTTGTTTGGCTCAGGAGTTGTTTGCATTGAGTAAGTGACGAGGCAAAATCAACCAAAACATCAAGATATTGAGCAGCAATGTGCTTAAATATCTGCTGTACTCTAATGTTATCTTCAACAATTAAAACGCGTTGCATAAACTCCCTTTTATTTGCGCCCACTCTTTAAGGTTATAAACCTAAAAAGAAATCACTTTCAATCATCCATATAGAAACAAATAAGCGACCAATGATTTAAGAAACTTAATTAATAATTAAATTTTTAAATCGCCTTAAACTTACAGTGCGGTATACACATCAAGCATATTTCGCCTGTTTGCTGTGATCAGATTAATCTTAATTACATAAACTCAACGATTATTATCGGCAGCTAGTCTCATTACTTTTGTTTTTTACTCAAATATCGCTATAACTGCAGTACATAAAATAAAAAGGGTCACTTATGAAATTTAGTCGAAGTCTATTTTTACCCATTGCCGCTATTGCGCTCACCCTAAGTAGCGCCTCGTTTGCCGATAATCAACGTCGCATTGATATTGACAGTAAAGTGGTTACCCAGCACAAAGCAAAAATAAATAATGAACGATTTTCTTACACAGTAGCAACTGGCACACAACCGGTATGGGATGACAAGGGAGACGCCATCGCAACCCTTCAATACACTTACTACACGCGCGATAAGGTCGATGATAGAACAAAGCGCCCATTACTTATTTCATTTAATGGTGGCCCAGGCTCAGCGTCAGTTTGGATGCATTTAGCATACACCGGCCCACGCGTTTTAAAAATTGACGACGAAGGCTACCCTATTCAACCTTACGGTGTTAAAGATAACCCTTATTCGGTTTTAGACGTAGCCGACATCGTTTACGTAAACCCTGTAAACACGGGTTATTCGCGTGTCGTTGAAGATAAAGATGGTAACCTTCTACCAAAGGATAAACAAAAAGAGTTATTTTTTGGTGTGAATGCCGATATAAAATATCTAGCAGAGTGGCTTAATACTTTTGTATCTCGCAATGAACGCTGGCGCTCTCCTAAATTTTTAATTGGTGAAAGCTATGGTACCACTCGTGTATCAGGCTTAGCGCATGAGCTACAAAATAGTCAATGGATGTACATTAACGGTGTTGTACTCGTTTCACCTACCGATATTGGTATTAAGCGCGACGGTCCTGTAAAAGCCGCTAACCGCTTACCTTACTTTGCAGCTACAGCGTGGTACCACAAGGCATTAAACGCTGATTTACAAGCTAAAGACTTAGACGAGCTATTACCTGAAGTGGAACAGTTTACCGTTAATGAGCTCATTCCCGCGCTTGCAAAAGGCGGATTTATTGCCCCAGATGAAAAACGTCGTATTATTAAAAAAATGGCCAAATATGCAGGTCTATCTGAAACATTTGTTAGCCAAAATAACTTAGACATCCCGACACAATTTTTTTGGAAAGAGCTATTACGTGAACGCGGACAAATGGTTGGTCGACTGGATTCTCGTTATTTAGGGATTGATAAGCGCGATGCCGGTGAATCACCAGATTACTGGGCAGAGCTTACATCGTGGCTGCACTCTTTTACCCCTGCAATTAACTACTACCTGCGTGAAGAGCTTAATTACAAAACCGACATCAAATATAACTTATTTGGTAACGTTCACCCATGGGATAGAAGCGGAAACAATACTGGTGAAAACTTGCGTTTAGCTATGGCTCAAAATCCGTATTTAAATGTGATGGTTCAAGCTGGCTATTTTGATGGTGCAACAAACTACTTTGATGCTAAATACACAATGTGGCAACTAGATCCAAGTGGTAAAATGCAAAATAGATTAAGCTTTAAAGGCTACCGCAGTGGCCACATGATGTACCTACGTCATGCAGATTTAGAAAGCTCTAACAACGATTTACGCGAGTTTATAAAACAGTCTATACCTAAAGACGGTGAATCCGCTAAATACTAATGATTATGCGCTTATAACAATTAAAAAAGTGACCACTCAGGTCACTTTTTTTTATATATAACTGAGGTCATTAGCTATGCGTGCAATTACCGGTGCGAATGACGGTTGGCTTTGCTGTGTACTGCTTTGTCGTGAGTATTTCAGCTAGATTTATTAGCGTGTTAAAGGTGCTTTTTAGAGCGACTCGGTTATTTAGCCAATTGGGTATATTTCCGCCTGGTAACGCATAAACCTGATAGTCAATATGCAAGTTATTCGCTTGCTGAGTCAGTAACCACGTCGCATCTAATGTGCTTATTCTTACTACCCCTTTAGTTTGAGGTAAAAAATCAGGACGGGCATGAATACTAAGTTGAGTTTGCAACGCGCTGCGTTTTGTATAGCACGAATACGTGACTAAATCTCTATTTGCAACGGGCCAAGGGGAGTCAATAAAGCTGTAAACAAGGTTTTCTGAGGGGCTTAAATATCTCAGTAATTTTACTTTAGCAATATTTTCTATCCAGCGGGGAGCAGCATCGGTATCACTGAGTAAGGCGATTAAATCTTCTGCTGTGGTATTCTTAACCACCGTTTCAGCTTTCATTTTCAAGGTATCATCGCTCAAACGCTGAAAATAAACACTCACCCCCTGTTTACTCTCGTAAAGCTGCCAAGAGGGCTGTGAATACACATTTGTAACAAAACACAAAAGCGATAGAATAATGCACTTTTGCAACAAGTTAAGCGTGCAAAAGTGCTTAGCCATCAAAGCCAATACGGTTCTGTATCAAATGAAGCGTGTCGACTTTGCTCCATGGCACTGACTAAAAAGTCAGACTTTTGTTCCAACCATAGTTGTATTTTTGCTAATTGAGCATCTTCTTGCCCGCCACACAGCTGTTTTAAATAATCAAGCGTGCTTAGCTCATACATGCCATGAGAAATATCGAGCCAAGGAAGCCTAAATTCTAATCGTTCATCTTTATTAAACAGTGCACCTAAACAGTTACCACTGAGTAAGCTATTTTCTAACTGAGTACGAAAATTTAAATAATCATTGCCCGCTAAACTTTGCTCTTTAGGCAATAAGCGGTGTAAATTTTTCCAATCTTTATCAAATAAACGATGAGCAATATCAATAACGGGCTGCTCAGCGTTTTGTAGCTCTGCTTGGCTCCAGTCTTTACGCCACTGCTTATTTATCAGCCACGTTGTTAAGCTCAGCAATAAACGGTTGTAACGCGCACTATGAAAAAGCGCAAAAATATCATCAATACTCGGTTGTAACTCTTTTAAATCGTTAATAACTTGAGCTAAGGCGGGCGCACTGTTTATTTTTTTATAAAAAGCATGGCGCTTAGAAGTGTAAGTTTTTAACTGAATGGCATTTTCAACCCATGCTAATTCACTCAATAACCACTTTAACTCCGTTCTGAGGTGCTCGGTGCTGTCTTTACTGACAATATCATCAAATAACCAAAAGTTATGACGAATTAAACTAATACCGTCGGTCACACGTTTTAATGTTTTTAAACTTGGCTTATCAAAATAGCATTGCTCATGTTTTTGCACAAAGCGAATACCAAAGCCCATGGCTTCAATAAGTGCTTGCTCTTGAGTGGCTTGCTTAGTAAGTTTAACAAAACCGATAGATTTACTCGGTTGTAACGGTGTGTTATCCGCTAGGCGGTAGCCTCTTGCTGCTTTTGAATAAAGCCCCAAGCGCACACTGTTTTGGCTTATTAATTTATCTGCTAAAGCAAATAGCTCATCCCGGCTACCTTCGACGAGCTCTATTTCAAGCTCGCTAATAATCTCCACTTTACCCGAGGCGGCCACTTCACCTTTATCTAATACCACTTCAATTTTGGCACCATTTTGCGTTTCAATTAACCACGTACGGCGGATAAAATTAGTACTAAATATAGGGTAGAGGTTTTGTGATATAACATCAATTTGCATGCCGTGTGGCCAAATTGATGAATCAAACGCCATTAAATTAGGTCGGTGTGTTTCTATGGGAAGGTTATATTCTGGACGTTGATGTAATCCCCCCACCACGTCTCCTGCAAGCTTAATTGTTTGCTCACAGCGCTCGTCTGTACAACGCGTTCTAAAACCAATATCGAGTGCTCTCAGCTCTCTGCTTGGCGTATCAAAATAAGCATTTTGCAAACTTTTAGAAGGCTTGTTTGTGACTGTTTTTGCAAATTGAGTAATTAACGAGGGGATCAGTGGAATGACGTCATCTGATACCAAAAACTTCAGTTCTATCTCAGTATCCATTAGGCTTGCGGATTACCCTTAAAATTAATAAGTGCTCAAAATAAACAAAGCAGACCTATATTGCAAATTTTTTAGTCATAAACACGCAAGCAAAATGCTTTGGTTACAATATCTATCTTGCTATTAAACTATTAAATCCATACTATCTATATACTTATGCGAAATAAAAATCACGTTCACAACGGACACTGCTAGATTAACAAGGTAGATAAATGCTAAAACACTGTTTACTATGGCTGCTTTTAACAGCCGCCCCGTTTATGAGCCAAGCAGAGGAAGCTCAATCAACGCCGCCTACTAATGCTAAAACAGCTTATATAATCGATAACTTGTATACTTTTATGCGTTCAGGCGCCAGTAAAGACTATCGCTTACTCGGTTCTATAGATGCAGGCACGCAACTGACTTTATTATCTGATGAACAAAACGGTTTTATAAAAGTTAAAGATGATAAAGACCGTGAAGGCTGGGTAGAGGCTAAATTCATCAGCGAATCAGCTGGTTTAAAGCAGCAGTATCAAGCGCTTAACAGCGAAATTAGCGCTATGCAAAATAAATTACGCCAAGCGCAAGTAGAATTACCTGAACTACAAGAACAAAACTCACAGCTAACCGAACAAAATGCTCAGCTGTTAGCACAAATAAGTCAATTACAAGACTCGCTTGCTCAAGAACAACAATTAAAGCAAGCAACCAGTGCTAAAGAAAAGCGTCAGCTACTCACTTATGGTGGTGCTATTGCATTTTTAGGTTTGTTCTTAGGAATTATTTTAACTATTGTGTTATCGCGCAGAAAACGCTATGAAGGTTGGGCGTAAGCGCCACCTATATTGCAGGCATAAAAAAGCATCAAAAAGATGCTTTTTTTATGCCTACAATTTTTTATACCTGCAATAATGTACTCAAAGGTTACATATCTAAACGCAGTCCAGGATCTTGTTTTATTTTTTCTATTACCATGTAAGTGTGGTGTGTACCCACTCCCGGAATATCGACCAAATCACCTAATACTTCTCTGTATTCGTCCATATTAGAGACACGAATTTTTAATAAATAGTCGTAACCACCCGCTACCATGTCACATTCAACAACCTGCTTAATTTTAAGAATGTGTTCGCGAAACACTTTAAATACCGCTGTATTTGAGGTGACTAACGATACCTGCACATGCGCCAATAAGCTTTGATTGAGCTTTTCCTCGCTTAACTTTGCAAAATATCCCTCAATGTAGCCTTCTTGCTCCAGACGTTTAACTCTATCTAAACAAGGACTAGGACTTAAATTCACTTGTTTTGCGAGGTTAACATTTGAAATTCTACCATTGCGCTGCAAAACGTCTAAAATTGATATATCGATACGATCAAGCAGGCGTAATCTATTCGGATTAGTCATATCAGTATTTTATATGGATAAGTTAATAATATGCCCTGTAAATTATCGTAAAACGGCAAAATTAACCAGCATATTCTGCTGGATTTTAATTAGAATGCACGCTTTACACCAACAACATTTAGCGGTAATTAACAATTACCCTAAGTCTTAACACTCCTGAGGGTTGCTTATGTTATTCAATGGCGATTTAACAACGACTTGTCCGATCAGACAAAAGATCCGTGACTTCTACCGTATAGATGAAAATGCGGTTATTGATCACATTTTACCACTTGCAGAAGTCGGTGTTAAAGCACGAAGCCGTGCATGGGAAAGAGCTCGCCAAATAGTTTTAAACATTCGTAAAGACCAAGACGGTCAAAGCGGTGTTGATGCGCTATTAAATGAATTTTCACTATCGAGTGAAGAGGGTGTGGTATTAATGTGTTTAGCCGAAGCGCTGCTTCGTGTTCCTGATAAAGCAACTCAAGAAACATTAATACGTGATAAATTAGCAAACGGCGATTGGAGCTCTCACTTAGGTAGTAGTGACTCTTTATTCGTTAATGCCTCGTCTTGGGGATTATTAGTAACCGGTAAAATGGTTAACTATAACGATAAGACTAAAGAGCAACAGTTTGGCATACTCAAAAAAACCATTGGTCGTTTAGGCGAGCCAGTTATACGTAAGTCTGTTAACTTTGCTATGAAGATAATGGGCAAACAGTTCGTAATGGGTCGTACCATTAACGAAGCGATTGAGCGTGCTGCTGAAAAAGAGCAAAAAGGCTATGTATATTCTTACGATATGCTAGGCGAAGGTGCTCGCACAATGAAAGACGCCAAGCGTTACTTTGATAGCTACATGAATGCGATTCATGCTATCGGTAAAGCCGCAAATGGCCGTGGTCCAATAAAAAGCCCAGGTATTTCTGTAAAGTTATCGGCTATTCACCCTCGATATGAGTTCACTCATAGAGAGCGTGTAATGGAAGAAATCGTTCCAAAACTAAAAGAACTAGCCCTTGCCGCTAAAAAATACGATATCGGCTTTACTGTTGATGCTGAAGAAGCTGACCGTTTAGATATTTCTCTTGATGTTATTGAGGCAGTATTTAGCGATGACGATTTAGGCGATTGGCAAGGTTTTGGTTTAGCGGTTCAGGCTTATCAAAAACGCGCTATTTTTGTTATTGAATGGCTAACCGACCTAGCAACTCGTGTGGGTCGTAAAATGATGGTGCGTTTAGTAAAAGGCGCATACTGGGATACAGAAATCAAAACCACACAACAAGATGGTTTAGATTACTTCCCGGTGTTTACCCGTAAAGCAACCACGGATGTATCATATAAAGCGTGTGCGATTAAAATGCTTGAAGCACGTGATGTACTTTACCCGCAATTTGCAACACACAACGCCTACACCGCAGCGACTATTTTAGAAGTGGCCAAAGGTGATAACCAAGGTTTTGAATTCCAACGTCTTCACGGTATGGGTGAATCTTTATTTGACCAAATCGTTGATGAAGAAAAAATTCAGTGCCGCGTATACGCACCGGTCGGCCAACACGAAGACCTACTTGCTTACCTTGTGCGTCGTTTACTAGAAAACGGCGCTAACTCGTCATTTGTAAATGCCATTGTAGATACCACACAACCGGTTGAAGCATTATTGCCAGATCCTGTTGAAACACTGCAAGGTTTACGTAATAAATACAACACACAGATAAAAATGCCAATTGATTTATACGGTGAAGAACGTGCCAATTCAAAAGGTATGGACTTAACTGATATTAACGTGATCACCCCGTTTAAAGAAAATTTAGACACTTGGTTTGAAGAGCACTTAATTGATGAAAGCCAAGTACCAGAGGGCGCGCTGGCAGTTAAAAACCCTGCAAACCATAAAGAAATTATTGGCCATATAAAATTACAAAATAGCGATGAAATGAAAGTGTTGCTAGCCAACGCTGAAACCGCATTTGAATCATGGTCACAAACACCGGTAAAAGAGCGCGCCAATTTATTACGTCGCGTTGCTGATATTTTAGAGCGCCATCACGATGAGCTTGTTGCTATCTGTATTAAAGAAGCAGGTAAAGTAGCACAAGATGGTATTGATGAAGTACGTGAAGCCGTTGATTTTTGTCGTTACTACGCAGCCCGTGCAGAAGAGCTTGCGCAAGATGAGCGCTTTGAAGCCCGTGGTGTTATTTTATGTATTAGCCCATGGAACTTCCCGCTCGCTATTTTCTTGGGTCAAGTTGCAGCGGCCATTGTTACCGGTAACACGGTTATTGCAAAACCAGCAGAGCAAACCAGCTTAATCGCACTTCGTGCCATTGAATTAATGCTATCAGTTGGTTTACCTGAGCACGTTGTACAACCTGTCATTGCTCGCGGTAGCGAAGTAGGTAAAACCATTGTTCCTGATGAGCGTATTCAAGCTGTTATGTTTACAGGTTCAACTGAAACGGGCACGCTTATCTCGCAAACATTAGCAGCACGTAACGATATTCAGGTGCCTTTAATTGCAGAGACTGGCGGCCAAAACTGTATGATTGTTGACTCAACAGCGCTTCCTGAGCAAGTTGTTGATGATGTTATCAGTTCTGGTTTCCAAAGTGCAGGTCAACGTTGTTCAGCATTACGCGTACTCTTTATTCAAGAAGACGTAGCTGATGGCATTATCGATATGCTTAAAGGCGCACTTGCTGAGTTGCATATTGGCGACCCATCATTACTCTCTACAGACGTAGGCCCAGTAATAGATGAAAAAGCGCTTAAAACACTCAACGACCATGTTGAATACCTCAAGGGTAATGCAACACTTCACTATGAGTGTAAAATTCCTGATAACAGCGAAAATGGCGCATTTTTCTTTGCACCACGTTTATACGAAATTAAAGACTTATCGGTATTAAAACGTGAAGTATTTGGCCCGTGTGTGCATGTTATCCGCTTTAAATCGAGTGAGCTTGATAGTGTTGTCGACCAAATCAACAACACGGGTTACGGCTTAACAATGGGTATTCATTCTCGCATTGAAGAACGTTGTGAACATTTAGCGAAAATGTCGCGTGCAGGTAACGTATACATCAACCGTAATATGATTGGTGCCATTGTTGGCGTGCAACCGTTTGGTGGCCGTGGACTCTCTGGTACTGGCCCTAAAGCCGGTGGACCAAACTACCTACAACGCCTAATAAAAGAAAAAGCTTCACCAGATAACGTACAAATGACTAACCTAACGCCAGATGAGCTTGATTTACACCACTACAGTGGCGCAAATGAGCAAGTAGAAAAGCTGATGGTTAACTCTATGCGCGATGAAAAAATCTGGCGTGCAACGCCACTGAATGATCGTGTTTCTGCGGTACGTCAGTTATTAGCGAAAGTAGCGACGGTTGAAATTATTGACGACCTCGCGGACGATTTAGCGTTAACACTTGCCGATGCTCGCGCTCAGTTAAACCGCTTAGAAAAGCACATGCGTAAATATACAACATTGCCAGGGCCAACAGGTGAGTCGAATACACTTCACCTTGAAGCTCGGGGTTGTGTGGTTTGTTACGCAGATAAAAGCACCTCATTTAACTTTTGGGCACTGTCTATTATTACCGCACTAGCGGCTGGTAATACGGTAATTACTGTTGCATCTGAAATATTTTACGACGAAGCGGTTGCCTTTAGAGATAAGTTTATTGCAACCGGCGTTGCTGAAGGTGTTTTCCAAGTAGCTAAACCAAACCAGTTACAAGCTATATTGGCACACCCTCACCTAGCGGGTGCGGTAGTTGCTGCACGTTCTTCTCGCTTAGGCTACTTCAGCCAACAGCTTGCACAACGTAAAGGCGCAATACTGCCAGTGATCAGCTCAGAGTATTACGACACGCTAATTAAGCGCTTAATTACTGAAAAAACAATCAGTATCGATACAACGGCATCAGGCGGTAACACCTCGTTGATGACGCTTGTTGAAGATGATGAATAGAAAATAGTCATCATTTAATTAAAAAGGCATCAATTTGATGCCTTTTTTTATTTCTAAATGTGAATTTATTTGTTACTTTCTCTAATCATATTTGTTAATTAGAGTTCACTTTGAAAACCATTCCGACTACACAGCTAAAACCTGGTATGTTTGTACAAAAAGTTGTTAAGCAAACTGGCAATATTAGAATAAAAAACCAAGGCTGGGTTAAAACTCAAAGTGGAATTGATAAATTAATAAAATCTGGCATTTTAGAGGTTGAAATCGATCCTGATAAAATGCTCACCTCTGAAGAATCTGAAACACAACCAACGCCTGCTACTAAGCACGAAATCAAAAAGCGCGATCCATGGTTAATAACCCACAGCGCTGAGCAAGAAATGAGTAAAGCTAAAAAGCTTTATGATGAAGCAAAAAACTTACAAACCAAAGCATTTGGCGATATAGAATCTGGCCGCACTATTGATGTTGCTCCTTTTAGGGAGCTGGCTAGCGGGTTTATTGACTCCGTCTTTAGAAATCAAGATGCGCTGGCGTGCATTACGCAAATGCGCCAAAAAGATGCCTATTTATTAGAGCACTCGATAAATGTATCTATTTTAATGAGTATTTTTGCAAAACATCTCAATATTGAAAAACCAATCATTGAAGAACTTGCAACAGGTGCCCTATTGCATGATATGGGAAAAATAAAAATACCTGACGCGATTCTCAACAAACCAGGTCGCTACAGTGACGAAGAATTTAAAGTGATGCAAAATCATGCGCGCTTTAGCAAAGAAATACTAGAAGACGCAGGATTAACGGGGATTGCTGTTGATATCGCAGGTATGCACCATGAGCGCTTAGATGGTAAAGGCTACCCCTTTGGTAAGAAAGGCGATGAAATAAGCCAATATGTTCGTATGGCCTCTATTGTTGATGTATATGATGCATTAACCGCTGAACGCGTTTATAAAGCGGGTATGGAGCCAATTAAGGCGTTTAAAATATTAAAACAAGGTTGCCCAGATAGCTTTGATGGCGTGCTACTTAATAAATTTATTCAATGTATTGGTATTCACCCTGTGGGCACGCTGGTAAAACTTTCCAGCCAAAAAGTGGGGCTGGTGACCCAAAGTAACCCTGCAACACCATTAAAACCAGTCGTAAAAACGTTTTTTAATGCCAAACATGGGCGTTACACTGAAGTTCAAGATATTGACTTATCAAGCAAAAGAACACAAGACACGCTTGAATCAGCAGTGAAACCCAAAGAATATAATATAGATTTAGAGGGCTTTTATAAGCACTCTATCTTTAGTTAATTGGCCACTATTGTGGCCAATCTTGCAGGGCTTTTAAGCTAAACTCATAGCCATCAAAATCAAGTACGCTCTGATCCGGTGCTATTTCTAGCACCCTCAATGCACCAATAGACTCCCCTTCATATAGCTCTCTGCCATTGAGTTTTATCCAGCGCTTATCTGCTGTCGACGAATAAATATGTGCCTGATATTTAATGCTTGGCAACATACTTTGTAGGCCATCAGGCAGTAGCTCAACGGGTTGTACCCGTGATGAATGACGAGAGCCTTGAGTTACTTCGTAGTCGGCTGTTGTTTCTGTGTCATTAACGGCTTGCGCAAACGCATTTTTAAGCGTGTCGGGAACCGTATCTAGTTCAGCGGTTGATTCTGGCTGAGCAGACACATTTTGATTAAGTGGTTTACCTAACACTTTGTATTTACTCAACTCATCGGCACTGAGTGTTCTTTTCGTTGGCTGAGTTGGTACACTTTGCGGTTGGCTGCTCGGTGATTGAAAACTAGATGAAACGTTATTCTGCGCCGAGAAATTTTGCGTTTGCCCTTGAGACGCTTGATTAACGCTCATAGGTAAATATTGTCCTTGTGGCGTAAGCAACATTTGCTGTACACCCGTTGGGGTTTGTACATAAACCAATTGCCCTGCCAGTGGCACAGAATTGTTAGGCGCAGTTGTAACAAGGGGCGCTTGAGGGGTTGTTACTGCTTGAGCAACCGTTTTTTGTACTTCCTTTGGGCTTGTTGGTTTTTCTACTACTGCTGAGTCTTTTTGACTAAGGTCATTTTGAACAACCTCATTTTTTACGGCTACATTTTCTTGTTGCAGCCACTTACCGACAAAAAAGCCACTGGTCAATATACCCGTCGCCAATAAACTTCCGGCGAGTAAAAAACTAATTCGACGATAGGCCATCAACTGATGTTGTTGTTTTAATTGTTGCGCTTGCAAGTCATATTGCTCTGCGCTCATGGTATCGTGCTTTGACTGCTTTAACGCATCTAATAAATAAGACATGAATCACCTAACTAAAGAATAAATGACAGGCCAATTCCTGCACCAAAAAGCATTAACGCAGCAGCGCTATAGGGCAAAATCGAACCTGTTTTACTCACCTTATTATTTGTGGCAATAAAGTCGATAGGTAAAGATTCACTCGCTGCTTGCTTAACAATATCACTGCCAACAATTTCTTGTTGTTTGGAAAATGCCCCTACTAATGCGCGTTCACACACCAGATTCATTAATCGTGGCACACCGCCAGTTAGCTGATGCACCATTTGCATCGCTTCCATTGAAAATATTTTCTTGTCACAACCTGCAATATGTAGCCGATGTTGAATATAAGCAATGGTTTGCCCTGGTGTTAGCGCTAACAAGTGATACCTGGCTGTAATACGCTGTGCCAGCTGTCTTAACTCATTTCGCTTTAGAAGTACCTGTAACTCAGGCTGCCCTACTAATACTATTTGTAATAACTTTTTATGATCCGTTTCGATATTGGTTAATAAGCGAAGTTGTTCAAGCACATCGGGGGCAAGCAACTGTGCTTCATCAATAATTAAAATAGTATGCCCCCCCGCTTTATTATTAAACTCAAGGTGCTTTTTAATCACATCCGTTAGACTCTTCAGCGTGGCATTTTTGGCGTCGTAAGTTATTTGTAATTCATCGCAAATACTGGCTAACAGTTCAAGTTCTGATAACGCAGGGTTATGGATCATGGCTACTTGGGTATTTTCAGGCAGTCGCTCTAACATACTACGTGTTATGGTGGTTTTACCTGTACCCACTTCACCTGTTAACAGCACAAAGCCACCGTCTTCACCTAGTCCATAGGTAAGGTGCGCTAATGCTTCTTTATGGCGTTCACTTAAAAATAAGTAGTGGGGATTAGGCGAAATTGAGAATGGCTTTTCTTGTAAACCAAAATAGCTTAAATACACCTTTATAGTCCTTGGTCGTTAATTCACGGCCTATAATGGCAAAAAAATAGCCTGGGTGACAACTACAACCAGGCTTTATTATTAAAATAGTGTAAATAAAAAGGCTAACCGTAAATAAAAGAGCATTTTTAGATTCGCTAATATATTAATTAACTACTTCTCATAGCGTACTAGGCGTAAATATACGTTACTTGTTTTAGCATGTAAGCTATTTAAACCACTGGAAAATTGATAAACCCATGCCGAATTTATATTGCTAATACCCGAGGTATTAGACCAATAATTTTGCGACTGCGTTGCTAAAAAAATACCCGCATTAATACTTGGATCGGTACAACGGTGATCTACTATACTAGCTAACTCTTTAATACTCGGCACTTGCCAGTCGTTATAATTTGCCGTGGTGTCATTAAGTGCGCCTTTAAGTGAAGCTTGCCAATTTAATGGTTGAGTATCGCCATCGCAGCTAGTTGTTTCGCTATTATAAACTTGACCATAGTTACAGCGCTGCCACATTAGCCCTGTTTTAGTATCTGACACAGTGCCATCAATATTAATCACAAATCGGTCGGTATCATCGCTAGTCGCTACCTCTTCATAACACTGCTGCGCTGCAAGTGACTGGCATAATCCCAAGGCTAATAACATAGAGACTTTAATTAATTTCATAATAATCACCTTAACGATTTCTAACTAAGCGCACATAAGCGGCATTATCTTTTGGATAGGCTAAGTCGTTGCCATCCATCATATCGATAGTGTAAGCCTGAGATAAACTAGCACCATCAACCGCGGTCTGTGAGGTCCAATAGCGTAAATGCCCTTCGGTGTTAGTCGATGGTGTATTAGGAAAAAATGCAGTATCTATCAATACGTTTTGCCCTTGTTTACCGTAATCAATTAAACCTAAAAGTTCAGTATAAGTGGGTAAACGCCAGTTACTACCACCACAAAAATCAAGCGCATTAACTTCATCAATATAGGTTTGTAATCCGCAATCAGTATTGCTCGGGCACGTGGTATTATCACTACCCGCTACATCGCCGCTATTGACAGTTCCTTGCCAAATGTAACGGTTTTGCCCATCACGTAAAGTGGTATTTGGTAACACCCCGGAATAAGGGCTTTTTACTTCCCAAACAAGGCCGGTAGTATTATCACGAATACAGCTAAAGTTTTGCGCATCATCGAGAAGCTCATCGGCAAACTCATTAAGTTTGGTGTAATCAAAAGCCAGATTCCCTTTACCCACTTTACCTAAACGATTGGCAAAACTATCGCGCCCAAGATCAGCATCTTGAGCTGGAAATTCATCATTATTACAATTAATTCGCTGAGTATTGTTATAACACTCTCCTACCCCTGTATCATTTATTAACCCAAGCGCTTTGGGTGTTACATCAATAAATACGGTATCTGTGTCGGTGCGCCCTTTTAAGTCCATAACTTGTACTTCAAAGCTAAGCGTTGCATTTAAATCAATATCAGAGGCAAAAAAGCTGGCAGTACATGACTTCGGTTCAATCAGGGTTTCTGCATTACCGGTAAGTTGTTGCCACATACATTGATAAGATTGAGTTGCCGCTTCGCTTGCAGTGGCATCTAAAATAACCTTATCAAACTCTTCTACTGTTAGATCAGCGCCTGCATCGGCAATAATCACTTGAGCTGTTTTATTAAGGATCATATCAAATTGTGATGCAGATACTCCGCCTTCATCATCCGTTACGGTGAGCTGCCATTTTAAGTTGGTGTTATTTTCTAATAATGGATGAGAAAAACTAAGCGTTGGATTGGTATAGCTATCAATTGTTAAATCCGGCCCTGACAATAATTGCCACAAATAACTGCTAATTTCGCCATTTTCATCTGGGTCTGTGGAAGTTAAACCACTTAGGGTTACAGTATCCTTATAAACTGAGGGCAAGTTTGCAGGAGCAACTTGAGTAACAACAGCAAGAGGAAGCTGATTATTAGAGGCAATGAAAACACTCAAGTCGTCATTCACTAAACTGCCATCTGAGGTTTGATAGCTAACTCTTAATACCAGTTCACTGTCAGACTTTACATCTGGTGCAGTAATGGTTTGTTCAGCCCCTTCAAGCGGAAACACATCTATAATAGGGCCACTTACACGCTGCCAAGTAAATGTACCATCTGCAGGAGAGCCTTTTGCAGAAATAGTAAACTCTGATTTTTCTACAACTTGAAGATCGTTACCTGCAAATACTGATGTTTTTATATCACTGTTATCAGCACCGCCTCCCCCTCCGCATGCAGCCAAAAGCAAGCATGACATAAGTGGTATTAACGAAATTGCTCTCATACTCAGCACCTTTTTGTCTTAAAATTATCTAATAAAACTATTAAGCAAAAAAAATGCCATTATAAATTATAAATAGCTATCTTGATGAATACGAACAAATAATTTAGTGCCAACTTTACTGTAATCTACTTTATATTCGCGGCCATCTAAGGATTGAATAAACAACAATTGTTTTTCTTCGCTAAATACATCAGCACTAGTAATATAAACAACGTCGAGGTAACGCTCTTTTGCATCTCGGCGGTTTTTTGGCAGTTCTTCTTTAAATGGCTCAAGACCATTACCTGTTACTTTAATTTTAGGGTGAGTCTCACCATTAACAATCACTAAATCTAGTTTTCTGTCTTTATGTATTATGGTGTTTCGACCACTTTTAATGAAAGATCTGTCTTGGCTCATAGTTATTCCTAATCCCGCAGTGAGTGCTTATATTATTATTCACACTGCGACTTTATAAACTGAGAGGGATCGCGCTTCCATTTATTTAAATTTGCGCTAAATTCCCAAATATCACTTTCTATTACACTGGCTGGTAACAGTAAGTCATACCCTGTTAGAAGCTGAAGATGCTTAGCCCTATTAGCAAACATTGCTATAAGCCCATTATAGTCAATTCCTTTTTTTGACCTATATTTATTATCTTCAACTAACCATTCTGATGGGCAATGCCCATTTTTGCAATTTTTTTGAACAACTTGCATAAAGAAATGTCGCTGCTCTATCAACAATTTACCCGCAATTCTTGGAGCTAAAGCAGACAAGAATGAATCTATATCATTTAACTTAATACCAATCGCATTAAGCTCAAGGTAATCAATGCCATTATCAACCTTAGGTATACCACAATGGTGCAAATTCTCTGGGTGTAAATGCCATTGTCCATACTTATGCTGATATATTAATTGCTGCTCAGTTAAAATAATACTATAAAAAGGTTCTTGTGTTTTAAAAAAGCCAATTAAAATTGCAGCAATACATAAACTTACTAAAAAAATTTCGATAATACTTATTTCGCCTGGGCGTAATAAATTAAACAGCATGATAATAATCAAGCCAATGCTGCCTACCATTAATATTTCAATTCCATTTTTAGCGCCTTGCGCTCGGTAATTTAGTATTTGTTTATTTATATTAGCCATACTGAAAAAACGCCATATAAAATATAAACATAATAATAGCCCACAATACTAACTTTCTCAGCGTTAAACAGCGTTTGCATGATGTTTTAAAGCTCATCAATTAACTCCCATTATTACTGTTAAATATGCGCAATGACTAAGTATCAGTTATTTTTACGCTTAACGCACAAATTAATGAGATACATAACCGCCTTTTTTTGTCCTGATTTCGTACAATACTTATAATCTATTTTCAGGTATGAAAACAATGCACTCTAAACAATCAGGTAAAGCCTTATTTCCATTTATTATTTCGTTACTAATAATTTTTAGCGTTTATTTGTATTTTCCCGCATCACAGGGCGAGCAAGCCAATTACTCGGCAATGACAACGCAAGTCTCTGCCCACACGGTAAGATCGCAAGAAAACGCAATTATGATTGAAGCCATTGGCAGTGCTCGTGCTAATCAGGCTATCTACATTAAAAGCGCCCAAAACGATTATGTCACTAGCATTTACTTTGAAGATGGCGACTTGGTCAGCAAAGGACAAAAATTAGTACAACTGCAAAACCAACAAGAACAATTTGCAGTAAAAGAACTTAGCATTAATTTACAAGAAGAAAAACGTCAATTAGCCAGACTGACCGAGCTTTCTCGCTCGCAAGCGACGGCCAAGTCATTGCTTGAAGAACAACTCGCTCGCGTTGATGCCAGCGAAGCACAACTTGAAAGTGCTAAAACCAAACTCAATGAAATGGCCATCACCGCGCCTTTTTCTGGGTTACTGGGGAAACGCGAAATATCGGTGGGTGCGTATATTAATAATAGTACTGTGATCACAACCCTCGATGACATTAGTATTATAAAAGTTGATTTTAAAGTGCCTGAAAAGTATTTAGCTCAATTGAAAAACGGAATGATTGTTCGCACTCAAAACGATGCTTACCCTGATCAAACCTTCAGCGGTAAAGTAACCCATATAAGCTCACGTATCGACTCAATCACTCGCAGTGTAGAAGTAACAGCCAGTTTTGCTAATAAATCGGGTTTACTTCGCCCAGGTATGTTGCTTAAAACTGCACTAGAGCTAAGCAGTAACCAAGCGCTGATGGTGCCTGAAAAGGCCATTATTCCTCTGCAAGATAAGCATTACGTTTTTCAAATTGAAGATGGCATAGCAAACCGTAAAGAAGTACATGTTGCAAGTAGAAATAATGGCTGGGTTGCGATAGACAAAGGGTTAAGTAATGGCGAGCAAATTGTTACCGAGGGAATAATTAAAATTCGCTCAGGTAGTAAAGTAAGCGTTAAGGGGTAACACGTGAAAATTACCGATACTAGCGTCAAACGCCCCGTTTTTGCGATTGTTATTAACTTACTGTTACTCACATTTGGCTTAGTTGCTTTTAGCATGTTGCCTTTGCGAGAGTATCCAGATATTGAAACACCGATTGTAAATATTAGTACTGAATATACCGGTGCATCTGCCGAAATTATTGAAACAAAAATAACGCAAGTTATTGAAAATCGTATTTCGGGCATTGAAGGTATTAAAAGTATTAACTCATCGAGTCGTAATGGCCGCTCAAACATTACCATTGAGTTTAATATTAGCCGTGACATAGACGATGCCTCCAACGATGTGCGTGAACGTGTAGCGCGTGCACTTGATAGCCTACCCGAACAAGTGCGTCCTCCTGAAGTATCAAAATCAAATAGTGACGAAAGCCCTATCGCGTGGTTTGTACTTAACAGCGAAACCATGGATTCATTGCAACTTTCTGATTATGCACAGCGTTTTATTGTAGATCGATTAGCCGTTGTTGATGGCGTATCGAATGTGCGCATTGGGGGGGAGCGAAAGTATGCCATGAAAGTATGGCTTAACCGCCAAGCGATGGCCGCCCGTGGTATTACCTCTAGTGATATTGAGCAAACACTGCGTAGTGAAAATGTAGAACTTCCGGCCGGTGAAATTGAATCAGTTGATCGTGATTTTACCGTTCGCACTGCCCGCAGCTATAAAAACCAACGTGATTTTCAAAACCTAGTTATTAAACGAGGTGAAGATGGTTATTTAGTGCGTCTAGGCGAAGTGGCTGACGTAAAACTAGAAGCCGCCGATGATGAAAGTTTATTCCGAGGAAATGGCCGTAATATGATTGGTATGGGTATTGTTAAACAAGCCAAAGCCAATACCCTAACTGTGGTTGATAACGCCCGCAGTGAACTGGAAAAAATAAAACGTAATTTACCTGAAGGCACCACCATAGAAGACAGTTATGATTCTTCGGTATTTATTAAAGAGTCAATTAATGAGGTTTATAAAACTTTAGCAATTTCTATGGGGTTAGTCGTGCTTATTATCTTTATATTTTTAGGTAACATTCGCGCCACTCTTATTCCCGCGGTCACAGTACCGGTCGCCCTAGTCAGTAGTTTCATGTTTTTATTAGCAATGGGTTATTCAATTAACTTATTAACTCTACTAGCACTGGTGTTAGCAATAGGCTTAGTGGTCGATGATGCCATTGTAATGCTAGAGAATATTCACCGCCGTATTGAACTTGGTGAACCGCCTTTATTGGCAGCTTATCGCGGCGCACGTGAGGTGGGCTTTGCAATTATAGCCACCACCTTAGTGCTTATATCCGTGTTTGTACCATTAGTGTTTATGGAAGGACGAATTGGCGCACTATTTACAGAGTTTGCTATGGCAGTAAGTGCTGCCGTGTTTTTCTCTAGTATCACTGCGTTGACACTCTCTCCGGCGCTGTGTTCAAAAGTGTTAAAGGCCTCTGAAAAAGAAAGTAAGTTTAGCCAAGTTATGGACCGTTTTTTTACTAAATTAGAAAATGGATACCGTAACGCTTTAGCGTCAAACATGACCCGTAAATGGGGCTTAATGCTGAGCTTAGTTTTGGCTGGGTTTGTTAGTTATTCATTATTTTTACAAATACCCTCAGAGCTCACGCCAAAAGAAGATCGTGGCACCTTCTTTGTGCTTATGAATGGCCCTGAAGGGGCAAGTTATGAAAATAACGCAGCTAATATGGCAAAAATTGAAGAGCGCTTGATGCCTTATTCTGAATCTGGCGAACTAAGTCGAGTGCTTGTTCGAGTCCCAGGTTGGGGTGGCAGTGGCGGCGTGGCTATTGTTGGTATGGCTGATTGGGATAAGCGCAAACGCTCAACATGGGAAGTCATGGATGAAATAAGCGGCAAAATGCAAGAGGTCACCGACGTTCGTGCATTTGCTATTATGCGCCGTGGTATTGGCGGAGGTGGTTCATCTCGCCCTATTGAATTTGTTTTGCAAGGTAATGATTATGCTCAACTTGCCGATTGGCGGGATAGAATTATTAAACGCGCTGAGAAAAACCCTGGATTAGTGCGTATTGATCATGATTATAAAGAAACCTTCCCTCAGTTTTTAGTCAGTATTGATAAAAATAAAGCCGCTGATTTAGGCGTATCAGTCTCTGATGTGGGTCGTACACTTGAAACCATGCTTGGCCAACGCCGTGTAACCACCTTTATTGACCGCGGTGAAGAATACGATGTAATTTTAAAGGGCACAAAACAAGACTTTGCCAACCCGACTGATATTTCAAATATTTACCTAAAATCACGTAGCGGAGAACTTGTTCCTCTTGATAGCCTTATTAGCTTAAAAGAAGAAGCCACCGCCTCGCGTTTAAACCGCTATAACCGAATGCGTGCAATTACTTTAAGTGCCAACCTCGCTGATGGTTACACGCTAGAACAAGCTCTAAACTTTTTAAACAAGGTTGCCGCAGAGGAAAACGACATAGATGGTGCCATTGACTATAAAGGTGAGTCGCAATTGTTTTATGAAGGTGCCTCAGCCATGACCTATGTGTTTATGCTGGCATTAACCGTGACCTTTTTAGTACTGGCAGCTCAGTTTGAAAGTTTTATGCATCCATTTGTTATTATGTTAACTGTGCCACTTGGTTTAATGGGTGCCATGTTTGGGCTGTGGAGTATGGGGTTAACGCTTAATATATACAGCCAAATAGGTATTGTTATGCTCATAGGGTTAAGTGCTAAAAACGGTATACTGATTGTTGAATTTACCAACCAGTTACGTGATAAAGGCGTAGAATTTAGTGAGGCCATTTTACAAGCGGCTACACAGCGTTTGCGCCCTATTATTATGACTTCCCTAACAACGGTTATGAGTGCCGTACCTTTGGTGTTGGCTTCCGGTCCAGGCTCGGAAAGTAGAATGGTAATTGGTGTGGTAGTATTTACTGGCGTAACGGTGGCAACCATACTAACTCTGTTTGTGGTGCCAGCCGCTTATTACGCACTAGCGCGAAACACACAATCACCTGAGTTTTTACAACAAAAACTTGATAAGCAAGCCGCTGAAAAACCGCTTAAAGAGATCTAAGTCACTTAGAGCGTCGTAACTAGCTGTTACGGCGCTTTATTCAGTGCACATATCCCTAACAATTGAGGAAGTACTTATGAGTTCGACCACACAAGTAGCAACACTCGGCGGCGGCTGTTTTTGGTGTATTGATGCAGCATTTAGGCGTGTAAAAGGTGTACTCAGTGTTTGCTCTGGTTATACTGGTGGACATACTGATAACCCAACATACAAAACTATTTGCACTGGCAACAGTGGCCATGCAGAGGTTATTAAGGTTGAATTTGATGCCAGTGTTATCAGCTTTGAAACCTTACTCGCGATGTTTTTTACCCTACACGATGCCACACAACTAAATCGCCAAGGTAACGATATAGGCACTCAATACCGCAGCGTTGTGTATTATCATAATGAGCAACAACAAGTACAAACACAGGCAGTTATTGCAGAGCTGCAAAGTCATGTTAGCGAACCTATAGTGACTGAGGTGAGCCCAGCAACCACTTTTTACCCCGCAGAGCACTACCATCAGGACTATTACAATGAAAATCCTGAGCAGGGCTATTGCAGTATTTTAATTGCACCCAAATTACATAAGTTTGAAACCGAATTTAGCGAGTTTTTATCAGAATAAAGTGCTTTTAATAAATAGCCCAGCAATAAGCTGGGCTATTTGTTCCTGGCAACTAGGATAAGTGACTAAAACTGATAATTTGCCCCTACAAAGAAAGTTCTTCCTGCGCTGTTATAACCTAATAGCTTACCACTGGCAGCAAAGCCCGTCGCAGCAGTAAAATATTCTTTATCAGTAATATTCTCTATTCGAGCAGCTAACGACAAATTATCTAGCAACTGGTAATTGGCTGCTATATTAAATACCGTATAAGCAGCGAGCTCCGAGTCATAATACGCAATCGAAGGACGCGATGAGCGATATTGCATATCCAAGCTGGCATCAAAATCACCCCATGTTTTAGCGAGTTGATAATTAAACGATTCAGAAGGTCTACGTGGTAAATCGGTATTCGTTTTTTCATCTGTAGCGTCTAAAAAGCTAAAATTAACCGAGTGTTCAAAGCCTAGCGCTGAAAACTCTGCCGACAGCTCAAATCCCTGCATAGATACTTTATCTATGTTAGTGGCAATATATTTACCTGAGTCTGCATCATAATTATTACTAATCAAATTATTGATACGGTTATCGAAAATAGCAATATCATAACGGCCCCATTGGGTTTCTAAAGTTATACCAAGCTCATTATTTAAGGCTTCTTCAGGTTTAATATTATTGTTTGGTAAATAGTACGGGCTGTTAGTCACAAACGCATTAATTAACGAAGGAGCTCTAAATGCAGTACCGTGATTTAAACGTAGTGTTACATAGTTATTTGCTTTGTAACCAAGTCCTGTACTGTAAGTGTTTGCACGGCCATGGAAGTCATAATCATCGGTTCTAACAACCGCATTTGCTAACCATTTGTTATGGCTATAAAACGCGCCTATAAACAACGCCTTATTATCGCGTTTTTCTTCTGATGACGTTGCTGACGAGTTTGATAAATCCTCAGATAAATAATTAAAGCCACCCGATATATCAAGTTCTTCAGTAAGGGTATAAAGCCCTCGATATTCAAACTCAACACGCTCTGTGCTATACACTTGCTGCACATCGGTACCTGTTTGGGTATTTTCTTCTTGCGAAACGCTCACCGAAGTACTTTGGCTATATATATCTGAGGCTTTGTTCCAGCCTAGCTTAGCGGTGTAATTTTCAAAGTCGTAGGCATCGTTACCCCATGCATTATCATATTGTGCTTCGCCTTCACTATACTGAGATTGCAGGCTCAATTGGCCTAGTTCAGCAAGCTCATAAGCTAAATTAAAGCCAATGTTTTTATTTTTGTAGCCATCATCATCATGATCTTTTGTGTACTCAGCCGCTGGATCTTTGCCAGTAACATCAAAACCATCCGTCTCTTCGTAGCCTAAATTATAATTAAAGCTAAGCCCCTCTTTTACAAGCCCACCAGCAAGCTGATAATTACTGTAGCTATGGCTGCCTAAAGTAGCCGAAAGCGAGTTATTTGAGGCTTTACGGGTGATAATATTAATTACTCCGGCTACCGCATCAGAGCCATAAATAGCAGCTCTTGCCCCTTTAATAACTTCAACACGCTCGATACTGTTAACTGGAATATTCGTCAGTGACACACTACCTGAACTTGCATCGCTCACTCTTACGCCATCAACCAGTACTAAGGTATATTTAGCGCTGGCCCCGCGAACAAATATATCTGCCTTTTGACCTAAACCGCCGTTACGGACAATATCTATCCCAGCTATGGTATTTAATATTGCAGGTAAGTCTCGATAATTCGCTTTTTCAATATCAGCGCGGTCGATAACTGCCACACTTGCTAATACATCATTTATAGGTTGTTCGAACTTATTCGCAGTAACGGTTATTTTTTCAATGGTTTGTTCTGCAGCAGATACAGAAATAGAGAGTGCAGCCGAAATGGCCACACCCAGTGCGGTTTTATTTAACATCATGTCCCCTATCTTTGCCCACCGCAAAGATGTTAGTAAGTAAGATTAAATCAAGGCCGGTCTCCGGACTCAGTTACCATAATTTAATACAGCATAACTTTACCGTTGCGGGGGCAGTGTTGGGATTGACTTCATCAATGAAAACGCACCAACTTCCCGATTATCCTACTAAAAAAATCACACCATTGAAGTGTTTAGCAAGCACCTTGAAAATAGGCTGCTATTGTTATCTGTTTACTAAAAAAAGTCAACGGACGTCTAAACATCTAAAAATCCAAAGGTTCAAGATTCAAGATTCAGGATACGGGGTTCGGGGTTCGGGGTTCGGGGTTCGGGGTTCGGGGTTCGGGGTTCGGGGTTCGGGGTTCGATAATTATCATAGATCCAAAAATAAAAAGCCAAACAATATAACGTGTTTGGCTAAATACATGTTGCTTTGAGCTCAGCGCCTATAGTGCCGAGCTCGAGGCAATAAATTAATCGCGGAAGTTTTTAAACTGAAATGGTTGACCTAAATCAGCAGTGCGTACAACTTGCATAGCCGCTTGTAAGTCATCACGCTTTTTACCTGTTACGCGAACTTCTTCACCTTGAATGGCCGCTTGTACTTTTACTTTAGAGTCTTTGATGGCTTTTACTACTTTTTTAGCCATGTCTTTTTCGATACCCTGTTTAAGTGCAACGTTACGAAAAACATTTTTGCCCGCACGAGAAATATCTTGTAGCTCTAAGCTTGCAACATCCATCCCACGTTTAGAGATTTTACTCGCTAAAATATCAAATAACTGCATTACCTGAGCATCTGCTTCAGCTTTTAATTTAATTGTTTTATCGTTTAGCTCTATTGATGCATCAACGCCTCTAAAATCAAATCGCGTTTCTAGTTCACGGTTGGCGTTATCAACCGCATTTTTTGCTTCGTTCATTTCTACTTCAGATACAATATCAAATGAAGGCATAGCGTTCTCCTAACTATCTAATCTTAATTTTATGCCGCAATTATAACGTTAAAATGATAAATCTTTACATTTTTCTGCATTTTGTTCAGGTGCGATACTAAATTAGTTTGATATACTGAGGCTTCTTTTTTATACGATTTTAGGAATTTTCGTGACAAGGCGTGTTTACCAAGCAATTTTTTTAATTAGTATTGTTGCGTTTACCTTCTTATTTGCTAAAGAGGTAAAGGGCGCGGCAAACTTATTTCCGCATGTTGATAAAGTAGCGCATTTTGGTATCTTCTTTTTACTTGCCATTATTATGGATAAAGCGTTTAAACTCCCATTATATGCACAAATACTATTACTCGCTGGTTACGGTGCAGCAATAGAAATTATGCAAGATAGCCTTCCTTACAGACAAGCATCACTGGCCGATTTTGTTGCCGATTTTATTGGTGCAGCGAGCTACTTTTTAGCTAAAGCCCTGTTAACACTGCGTAAAAAGAAGCATTATGGCTAACATACTTGTTGTAGGTGATGGCGCTATTGGCTTGTTATTTAGCCATTTTTTAGCCAAGCATCACGCTATATATATACTTACTCGAAAAGGCACAGTTAATACTCGCTTTTACAGCCACAGTAACGCTGCGTCTGAAAAAATTAACGCCACTTTTATCTCACAAGAGCAGTTATCTCAAACTCCTGAATTTGATATTGTTTTATTCACGGTAAAAGCGTTTGCAGTGCAACAAGCCTATGCTCAAGTAAAACCTTATCTAGGCAATAATACCCATATTATACTGAGTCATAATGGCATGGGTAATGTTGAACAATTAAATGAACAACTAACAAAGCAGCAGTCATTGTACTTTTTAACCACCAGCATGGCTGGATTTAAGTCAAACCCTAATATTGTGCAACATACCGGAAACGGGCAAAGTGTATTAGGGGGCTGTAATCAACTAGCTATTCAAAATATTCAACAGCTTAGTGCGCAATTACACACTATTCCGCAGTTAATTGTCAGTAACAATATTGAACAACTACGGTTTGAAAAGCTACTGGTTAATATTGCAATAAATCCATTAACCGCTCACCACAATATAAAAAATGGTCAGTTACGTGCACCGCAATACAGTAGTGCAATTATTAATTTATTAGCTGAGGCATGCCACATTGCAACCGCGCTAAAACTCAATATTAAGCTTATAGATGCCCTAGAGCGGGCTTACAAAGTAATGAGTTTAACTGCCGAAAATTACTCTTCGATGCATCAAGATGTAATGCACAATAGACAAACAGAGATCATGGCGATTTGTGGCTATATAAGTGAGCAAGGAAAACTGCACCATATTGCAACACCTTATAATGACGCCTTACTTACTGAAATTTTGGCAAAAAAAAGCGCGGACTAAATCCGCGCATCTAATATATTAAGCCATTAAGGACGATATACTCTAACAGTGGTAAAGCCTTCTTCGTGAAGAATAAGCGCTTGTAATTGGCTCATTACTCCTTTTTGGCAATATAAGTAATAATCTTTACCTTTAGGTAAATCGCCAAACTTTGTTGCTAAGCGGAAAAACGGTAAGTGGATAACTTCAATACCTTCAATTTCCAGCGGCGCCGCATCTTCTTCTTCAGGCGAGCGAATATCAACAACAACCGCCCCCTCTGGTAACTCTGTAACTGATTCTGCCTCTTTAAGCTCTTGCTTAGCCTCAACATCAATATCGCGCACATCCATAACACGGGCGTTATCAATAACGGTATCTAACACATCAAAGTCAAACTTTTCTTCTTCTGCTTTAATTACTTCAATTTTGGCTTTAACTGTCGGCTTTTTAGAGATCACACCGCAGTATTCAGGCATCGTCTCTGCCATTTCTGCAGTGCCTATTTGGCGCGCTATATTGATGATTTCTTGCTTATCATGTTGGATAAGTGGGCGTAAAATGAGCGTTTCGGTTACGCGGTCAATCACACTTAAGTTAGCTAAGGTTTGACTAGACACCTGACCTATACTTTCACCCGTAACCAATGCTTGAATATTTAGTTTTTCAGCGACGGCACTACCCGCTCGCATCATCATACGTTTAAGGACAACGCCCATTTGGCTGTTCTCAACGTTTTCTAAGATTTCAGCAACCACTGGCTCAAAATCAACAGTAATAAACTTAACTTTGTGAGTAGAGCTGTATTGTTTCCATAGATAGTAACTCGCTTGTTTAACCCCAATTTCATGAGCAGCGCCACCTAAATTAAAGAATAAAAAGTGCGTGCGAGCACCTTTACGGATCATTTGATAACTGGCAACGCCAGAATCAAACCCACCAGACATAAGCGATAATACATCGTCTTGTGTTGGCAGTGGAAAGCCCGCCATTCCTAAATGCGTTTGCGTTACTATGTAGGCTTTTTCGTCTTTAATTTCTAAACGAATCGTTACTTCTGGGCGACTTAGCTTTACTCGAGCCCCTTCAACATGTTGATTAAGCCCGCCACCAACGTAACGCTCTAGCTCAGTTGAAGTAAAATCATGTTGACCTATGCGCTTAGCACGGACACAAAAGGTTTTACCAATAATAGTGTGACCAACTAGCTCAATAGTTTTTTGATAAATGTCATCAATCGTTTTAAAGTCTGTTTCAGTCACTTCAATAAACTGCACGATGCCAGGTATACGTTGTAAGCTGTCGATAAAATCAAGGCGAGTTTGAGCATCGTCAAGTTTTGTTACAACTGAAATGTTATCCCAGTTATTACGTACCTGTACTTTTTCGTCAACACGACGCAATACAATTTTAATGTTATTTTCTAACACTTTAGTAAAGCGTTTACGGACTGAACGGCTTTTAATGGCTATTTCAGGGTGAAGTTTGACGATAAATTTAAGCATAGTTTAACTCTTAGACTGCGGGAATTCGCGCACCCAGGTATTGGGCGCGGCGGATTATAGCAAAAAATTTAGCGCCTAGGAACTAACCAACTTAACGGGCTTAAGGATTCTGGGGAGCAGCATTTGCTAAAAGTGCGTACTTGTCTCTTAACTGATTAATTTTATTTGCGCTTTTTTCGGTGCTGTAGGCTTTAAATAAAGTCAGTACTTTTACAATACCAGGGTAAATATCTTGCTCAACCAGCACACCACTAAGCCTTCTTGCTTTCATATAGGGTGTCCAAAAGCTGACCGTTAATTTTAACGTATGAGCAAGTTCGATAGCATCTTGTTCATCAATGGCAATAATTTCACTGTCGCGTAAAGCCAAAATGATGTTACGCACCTGCTCAAGTAACTCTTGCTGAAAATCAATGTAACCCTGTTTTAAATGACTATCGCGAGCGAGAATATCGCCAAGGTTGTCGTAAAAAAAATGATAGCGCCACATCAATTCAAATAGCGAATCTAAATAAGGACCTAGGTGTTCAAAAGCATCGTCGCCTTGATCGACCGGCTTAAAATGAGTACTTAAATGGTCACGATAAAGTGCAAATATATGGCGAATAATGTCTTCTTTATTTTTAAAGTGGTAGTACAGATTACCCGGACTCATACCTAAACTCGATGCGATATGATTAGTAGATATTGCTCTTTCACCATGTTCATTAAACAATGAAATACTAGTTTGAATTATTTTATCCTTGGTATTCATATACTCATTACTCAATTTTCGAAAATACGATGCTGCATTAAAATAATCCGCCTAGTATAAACAAATCATTGCATTTGTAACACTGCGCAGCTGCAGTTATATACAATTTACTCACAAGGCTGCTTTGCACACTAAACACTGCTACACTACGGCTAAAAATAATAACACAGTAAATATTATGAAAGTGACCGCAATCTACCCAGGCACATTTGACCCTCTTACCAACGGCCACACTGATTTAATTCAGCGTGCGGCTAAAATGTTCGATACCGTTATTGTGGCTATTGCTCATAACCCAAGTAAAAAACCGTGTTTTACTTTAGAAGAACGCGTTGATTTAGCAAATGAGATTTTAAGCCATTTAGATAACGTAAAAGTCATTGGCTTTTCAGGGCTACTCGCCGATTTAGCCCGTGACCATAATGCTAATGTACTGATCAGAGGCATAAGAGCGGTTTCTGATTTTGATTACGAGTTTCAGCTCGCGAATATGAACCGCCGTTTAAACCCTGATTTAGAAAGCGTATTTTTAACGCCCGCCGAGCGCAATACCTTTATATCATCAACACTAGTAAAAGAAGTAGCACGCCATAACGGGGATGTGAGTGAGTTTGTTGACACCATAGTAATGAAGGCGCTGCAATCAAGGCTCGGGAAAACCAAGCATTAAACACAACACCTAGCGTATCGTTACATTACGCTAGGTAGCTTCGCTCTTGATGGAAACAGAACGTTCTTAAGCCTCACTAAGCCCAAAAAATCTTTATTGATAAATAGTGCCAATGCCATTATAAGATCAAATAGAATAACGCCAAACCCATATGCAGCCCAAAACCACCAATAATCAATGTTTCCTTTAACTTGAACATCATAATGCATTCCCAAAAATAAACAGGTATTAACACCCAATCCCAGAATTAAGTAATAAAAAGCAATAGGTGTATTTTGCAACGTGATTTTTCGCCACAAAAAAAGTGTAAAAATAGTTGTGAGATCAAATATGAAATAATCTTTATAAGTTGAAGTTTCGAGGCTTAAAAATGCACTTAGAAAATAAGAAATCATCATTATCAATGAAATATGCAGCAAGCTTTTATCTTGTTTATTAATGCTCGAAGAAAGATTATATAGAAAAGCGATTAAAAATAACCACAATATAAAATTACCTAAATTCTCGCCAACTTTAACAAGTAGCCATAATAAATCTGTCATTATAGGCTTTTAAACTCAGCGCGTGATCTAAATAAACGACCTTTAAGTTTCATTAGCCCTAAAAAGTCTTTATTGATAAAAATAGCAATAATCATTAGTAAATCAACAACATTAACCCCCATAGAGTACAGGCTCCACAACCACCAAGGATCTGAGTTCCAGTTTATATAAAGATCTATGTAAATAGCATACGTTAAACAAGCATTAATCAATAAGCCACTAACAATATAGTTTTTAGCCACATCGCTTTCAAAGCTTGAAGCTTTTGTTATTATAAAAATAATACAAACTGTAGCGAAATCAAAAAAAATCCAGTTAAGGTAAACGTTTTTGAAAACTAAAAGGAAGTCACCAATAAGGTAAGAAAAGAACATTATTGAAGCTAAATAGACCAGTAATTTATTAGCTGTATTTATACTCGATACAAATGTGTACAACAAAACCATTAAAAAGCCCCATTGTATAAATGCATCAATATAATCTGCTAAAAATAAGTCTACATAATACATTTATTGGATTTGGTTAAGCTCAGACGTTTTGAATAATGAAATGAGTTTATTTTTAAGGGTGTGTAAGCCAAGGAAATCACGGTCTACTATTAAAGCTATGATCATTATAAAATCAACCACATTGATCGTAAAAGTATAAATATCCCAGAATATCCATGCAGTTCTATTATTCAATAAAAATACATCTATATACATTAGTAGAAAGAGCAGTGAGTTTATCGTCAAACCAACTATCAGATATAAAAATGACGATGAGGTCTTTTTAATGAAATAATAGGCAATAAATAATACAGCTATAGTAGCCAAATCATAAAGTGCCCAATCGAGATAATTTGCTGTTCGAATAGATAACCATGTGAGGAAGTAATCTGAAATGGTATAAGAGACCATCATCACAAACGAGCTGACAAAGAGAGTGGAGTTTCTTTTAGTGTTCAATGAGTACACAAAGGCGTTAAAAAAAAACGCCATAAGAAATCCCCACATAGAGAAAGCTGATAAAGAAAATAAACCAAAAAACTCAGTTAAAAACATCCATAACCTTTAGTATCATTTAGGTCTTGTAGGTATAACAATCCCACCTACGCGGTGAAGATCTGCGCCGCTTGCGGCAGCCATAGCCTCTTTAGAGATACTTACTGTATCAGATTGTAGGGTTTTAGGGCTAGCAGTTTGTTCCATTGCAGGCTTTAATTGTTGCGTTTTATTGTATGCTTGCATTTGCACTTGGCTATTAGCTGAAATTTGCATGTGATTAATCCTTATGAGTATTAAATTTTTATTATTGGCGTAAATTTAAATCACACCACCTGGAGCAGTTACTAAATAACTGCGGTAACGTATTGCCTTCGTTGATTAATTGACTCAACAACACACTACAGAACTATAAATGCAACCGATATGCCAACTTTAAATTAATAGTATGTTAATTTAAAAATTATTTTATTTTACTCAAAAAAAAACGCATCGGGGTCACCGTGCGTTTTTTATCCTAGGGATTGCTCAAGCCACATTTTTACAAGGGATCTCCATGCTATTACTTGGCTTTAACATATATTCCATTGCGACTTCATCACAGTTTTCTTTACGTAAACATAACTCACAATCTTTCATGACTTTTTCAGGTAGGCTCTCTTTATTACAGAAACTAAACCGCTGATTTTCGAAAAAGTCAGGTACACGAGTCAGAACGATGACACGATTGAGTGCCAATTTTTTGGCTTTTACTAATAAATGTTCTACTAGCTCTCGCCCTTGGCCTGTTACTGCGCTTTTAGGGTCAATACCTAATGAGCGTATTTCAGCTAATCCAGTGTCGTAAATGTATAATGAAGCACAACCTGATACCTGACCGTTTATCTCGGTTACAGCAAACTCATTAATTGAGTGCACCATGTCACTTTTAGCGCGCGGTAAGTTTTCGCCGACTGTTGCCCAGTGTTGTACGAGTTTAGCGATTGCTTCCACGTCATCTAGGTTTGCATCACGAACTGTTATTTGCTGTTTTTTTTTCGCGTCTTTCACCGCTTTACTTACTTGTTCTAATGAGGTTCCACCAAGTGCTTGACGTGCTTTAATACAGGCATCAATTTCAAGTACCGGATACACATCATCTTCAAACACTGGGTTTACTGATTTATACTGCTCAAGTGAAAGCTCCTCTAACGTTTTACCTTCACTAATAGCTAATTGCACCAACACGCCAACAATATGATGCCCTTCTCTAAACGGTACACCTTTGGCTACCAAATAATCAGCAAGCTCGGTTGCATTTGCGTGGCCACCTTTTGCCGCTGCTAAGGTTTTGTCTGCTTTAACTGTTACACCCTTAATACACGCTTGCGCCATATGAATACACGCAAGCCACGTTGGCATAGCGTCAAAAATGCCTTCTTTATCTTCTTGCATGTCTTTATTGTAGGCAAGCGGCAGTGCTTTTAGAGTCATCATCATTGCACTAAACGCACCAAATACCCGCCCTGTTTTGCCACGAATTAGCTCTAATGCATCTGGGTTCTTTTTCTGCGGCATCAAAGATGAGCCCGATGTAACATTATCAGCCAGTTCGATAAACCCAGCTTCTCCTGAGTTATAAAAAATCAAGTCTTCAGACATGCGCGATAAGTGGATCATAGAAATAGACGCACAGCTTAATAGCTCAACCACAAAGTCACGATCAGATACACCATCAAGGCTGTTTTTAGTCGCGCCTGTAAACCCTAACCCTTGTGCAAGTGTATGACGGTCAATCGGATAGGCAGTTCCCGCAAGAGCGCCACTGCCGAGTGGACAATAGTTCATTCGTGCTTGGGCATCTTGCAACCGGCTTTCATCACGCTCTAACATTTCTACATAAGCCATACACCAGTGACTAAATAACACCGGCTGTGCACGCTGTAAGTGCGTATACCCTGGCAATATTGTGCCAAGCTCACGTTCAGCCAAGCTAATAAATTCAGCTTTTAGTTGTGCAATCGCTTTTAAAATATGATCAGCAGTATCGCGACACCATAATCTAAAGTCGGTAGCAACTTGGTCGTTACGGCTTCGGCCTGTGTGTAATTTTTTAGCTAAATCACCCACTTTTTCAATTAGCGCGGCTTCAACATGCGAGTGAATATCCTCAGCACCTGAGGTGGCAACAGCGTGTGGATCTGCTTTTACCTCTTCAAGTAATTCATATAATGCCGATACCAGCTTTTGGTGTTCGTCATTAGATAACACGTTCACTTGTTCAAGTGCGCCAGCCCATGCAACAGAGCCAATAATATCTTGCTCTGCTAATTGATAATCGAAGGGAAGTGAATCGTTAAATTGTTTAAACGCTTCATCTGGACCCGTAGAAAAACGCCCGCCCCATAATGCCATGAAATCTCTCCAAACCCGATAATAGCCCCTTAATTCCAAGGGGCATAAAAAATTACTTTTTAGCTAATGCTGAAATTCTGCTTGATAGTGAGAATAAACGAATAAAACCTTCTGCATGCGATTGGTCATAAACATCGTCTTCACCAAAAGTAGCAAAATCTTCGCTGTATAAACTGTTAGGTGATTTTTTCTGAACCGCTGTTACTTGCCCTTTGTAAAGTTTAAGTACCACTTCACCTGTCGCTAACGTAGAAAGCGCTTCTGCACCGGCTAAAATAGAATCTTTAAGCGGCGTAAACCAACGACCGTCGTATACTAAATGCGAAAATTCACCACCGAGTACCTCTTTCCATTTACGGCTTGATTTATCAAGTACGAGCTCATCAATTGCTTGAAGCGCCGCCATGATCACTGTACCGCCTGGTGTTTCGTAACAACCGCGTGATTTCATGCCCACTAAACGGTTTTCTACAATATCAACACGACCAACACCATGCGGAGCTGCAATGTTGTTTAGTTTAACTAAACAGTCGTAAGGCTTTAATTGTTCGCCGTTTACAGCAACCACTTCACCTTCTACAACTGATAAAGTGACATGCTCAGCTTTATCGGGCGCTTGCTCTGGTGAATTAGTCCATGTCCATACTTGCTCACTTGGCTCACACCAAGGGTCTTCAAGCTCGCCGCCTTCGTGGGAGATATGCCATGCGTTAGCATCACGACTGTAAATTTTAGTTGCTGATGCAGAACACGGAATATCACGCTCGGCTAGGTAATCAAGCAATGATTCACGACTTGATAAATCCCACTCACGCCATGGCGCAATCACTTTTAAATCAGGAGCCAGTGCTGCAAAACATGACTCAAAACGTACTTGGTCGTTACCTTTACCCGTACAGCCATGAGAAAGTGCATCTGCCCCCACTTTACGGGCAATTTCAACTTGGGCTTTGGCGATGATTGGACGTGCCATAGAAGTACCTAGCAAGTAGGTTCCTTCGTATATAGAGCCTGTTTTAAGTGTTGGGTAAATGTAATCACTTACCATTTCATCTTTCAAATCAACTACGTAACATTCAGATGCCCCCGATGCAATGGCTTTTGCTTCTACGCCTTCAAGTTCTTCTGCGCCCTGGCCAACATCGGCAACAAAGGCAATAACTTCACAGCCGTAGTTTTCTTTTAACCATGGCACAATAGCCGATGTATCAAGACCACCTGAATAGGCTAAAACGACTTTTTTAATTGAACTCATAGGTGTTCCTTAACAAAATTTGGATTTAATAATGTAACAAGCAGAGCATTTTGCGCATGCATACGATTTTCTGCTTGTTGAATAATTTTTGATGCGGGGCCATCCATTACCTCAGAGGTAATTTCAAACTCACGGTGTGCCGGTTGGCAATGTAATACCGTGGTAGCCCCAGTTTTTTTAAGTAATGCCTGATTTAATTGATAAGGCATGTATTTTTCTTTCACTTGCTCAAGCGGTGTGGTGTCTCCCATAGAAACCCAGGTATCAGCGTAAACTGCGTTAGCACCTACCGCAGCCTCAACTCTGTCACTTACCATCACAGACGCCCCATTCATTGCGGCAATTTGCTCCGCTTTTTTAAGAATTTGCGAATCGGGCGAACTGCCTTTTGGCGTCACAGCAACAAAATCAGTACCTAAAGTTGCTGCAAGTAACATCAGTGAATGCGTTACGTTATTACCTTCACCTAAATAAGCCAACTTTAGCTGACTAACATCACCGTGCACTTCTTGAAGCGTTAAAAAATCAGCTAAGGCTTGGCATGGGTGATATAAATCACACAAACTATTAACCACAGGAACAGACGAATACTCACCTAAGGTAGTTAACGTACTGTGCTGATTAACCCGGGCAACAATCCCATCAGCCCAAGTTGAAATATTCAAGGCAAAATCTTTTATTGATTCACGAGCTCCCATCGCGCCGTTTTGTTGATCTAGATAAACCGCATGACCGCCTAAACGGTTTATACCAATATCAAACGATAAACGCGTACGTAAACTTTGCTTTTCGAACAGAGTAACCACTGACTTACCAGCTAACACTTGGCTATACTTTGCAGGGCTTTCTTTAATATCTTGCGCTAATTTTAATAAATTAAGGGCGCCTTGTTGGTCTAATTCTAGACCCGTTATAAAATCTTTAAACATATTCAACCTATGGTGTCACTTTAGTTCCGACGTGCTCGCCTTGCAGCAAAGCCGTTAAGTTTTCTGGCTTTTGCCAGCTGGAAATGTACACACCGCGTCGTAAATGTTGGGCAGCGTGAAGACTGGTCTTAACTTTGACCTCCATCCCGCCCACAATTACTCCCTCTGCAATTAAAGTATCAATGTGTTTTGTGTCAAGTTGATGTAGTTGATGCTTATTCGCATCAAGCACCGCTTCTACATCTGTCATAAAAATAAGTTCGGCGTTTAAATTACTCGCAATCGCTGCTGCTGCTTCGTCAGCATTGACGTTGTACCAAAGCCCTTGTTCATCAAAACCGATGGAGCTGACTATAGGTAAACGCCCGCCACTGAGTAATTCATTAATAATAGAATCATCATTACTATGGCATTGGCCTACTTGCCCTAGCGCTTTTAATTTTTGTGATGCTGTTATTCCGGCTTCATATAAACTCAAGCCAACGGGTTTGTGCCCAGCAGTCATTGCTTGCGCCATTAATTGTTTGTTTGCTGTTCCCGCTAATGCTCCTACAATATAAGGCATCTGTTCTTTAGGGCTAATACGCAAGCCTTGGTGTTTAGCACTGGCAAAACCCGCCTCTTTTAACCAGCTATCAACTAATGAGCCACCGCCATGAACAATGACAAACTGTGCATCATGTTGCTCATTAAGAACCTCAAAAAGCGCTTTAGCGGCATTTTCAGTATTGAGTACTGCGCCACCGAGTTTAATAACCCACGTTTTACTGCTCATTTAAACGCTCCCACTAGACCTGTAGTGTGGGGCAAGCCCATTGACAAATTAATACATTGCAGAGCCTGACCAGCCGCCCCTTTTAGTAAATTGTCAATCGCTGCCATCACTATTAATTGTGAGTCTTGCTGCTGCCACGCAATATCAACATAGGGTTGTTTTGCTACCCCTTTAATTGAGGGAGTTTTGCCACCAAGCAATCGAATTAACGGCTCATCCGCTAATACTTGATACGCTTTAGTTACTTGCTCACTAGTCACACCCAGTTTTAGCTGTACATAAATGGTTTCTAAAATACCGCGAGGAAAATTACCTAAATGAGGGGTAAATAATACGTTATGGCCAAGATGCTGCTGTATTTCAGGCCCATGACGATGGTTAAACAAACCATAAGCAGCAAGCGATACTTCGCAAAAATGCGTGCCAATACTTGCTTTACGACCTGCCCCAGTTACTCCCGATACAGCATTAATAATAATCCGCTCATCACTAAGTAACCCAGCTTGCTGAAGAGGCTTTAATGCGTTTAATGCGGCAGTTGGGTAGCAGCCAGCTACAGCGACTAACTGCGCCTTTGCAATGGCCTCACTATTCCACTCTGCAAGGCCATATGCAGCTTCATTGAGGAGCTCTGGATGCTGGTGTTCAAAACCATAATAAGTGACGTAATCTTCATTACTTTCAAGACGGTAACCACCAGATAAGTCAAATACCTTTTTGCCCATCGCTAAAAACTGAGGGGCTAAATCAACACTTACTTTATGGTCAGTGCATAAACACACATAGTCTGCTGAATGAGCTATATCACTCAATGCACTCTCATCAAGTGGTTGCAAAGGTAAGTCAAGTAACCCTAAGTGCTCAGGGTATAATTCACTGAGCAGTTTATGTTTATCCAAGCTTTGCGCTGATACATAACATGCTGATAATGTTAATGCTGGATGTTTGGCAATTAAGCTAGCCAATTCTGCGCCGCTGTAACCGCTGGCACCTATAATTACTACGTTCATTATTTACTCTTTATCTAAAATTAGTGACTACATTCCATGTTATTGACTTACACTAGGTTGCAACCTAGCTAAACTGATTAAATTAATGAGTGATAACTATCGTCGTATTATTTTCATGGCGTAACTTTAATATATTTATGCTTAAAAAGTGAATTGATATTCATCATAAATACTTTTATATTGTTATGCAATTAAATTGAATACTTATTTTGGATTTTTTTATGTCTCTGCCGTCATTTATCTCGATGTATCAGCAATTGATTGCTGCCCCCTCTATTAGCGCTATTGAAGAGCATTTGTGTATGAGCAATAAAAGCGTGATTGAACTACTCGCTCAGTGGTGTGAAAGCTTAGGTTTTACCTGTGAAATAATAGAGTTAGAAGGTGGTAAAGGCCGCTACAACTTATTAGCAAAACGCGGACAAGGCGATGGCGGGTTAATGCTTGCGGGGCACACCGATACGGTGCCATTTGATGATAGCCGCTGGAATCAAAACCCATTTAAATTAACTGAACTTGATAACAAATTATATGGTTTAGGCAGTATTGATATGAAAGGCTTTTTTGCTTTTGTACTGCAAGCTATTAGTGAGCTTGATGAAAAGCAACAAACTCAACCTATTTTAATATTAGCGACCGCCGATGAAGAAACCACTATGGCTGGCGCACAGCAAATTTGTAAGCACCCAAATTTAAAGCCAAATCGCTGTATTATTGGTGAACCCACTGATATGACACCAGTATTTACCCATAAAGGCCATATGACTACAGCAATCAGAGTCGTTGGTCGCTCAGGACATAGCTCTGATCCCGAACGGGGTCTTAATGCCATCGAAGTAATGCATAAAGTGATTACAAAATTACTGATCTTAAAAGAACAACTTAAGAATAAATATTCAATAAATCACTTTGAAATTCCTTATCCAACACTCAACTTAGGCAATATTCATGGGGGTGACAATGCCAACCGAATTTGTGGCTGCTGTGAAATGCACATTGATATGCGCCCTCTCCCCGGTTTAAGCGTGCAAGAGCTTCAAGCACTGGTACTTGATGCAACCTACGATATAAACCAGCAATACCCTAACTCTGTGAGCGTAATTGATTTGCATGAGCCAATTCCAGCATTTACGGGAAGCACAGATAGCGCGTTAGTCAAATTAGCCGAAAATATAGCAGGGCAAAAAGCAGTGGCTGTTAACTACTGTACCGAAGCGCCATTTATACAGCAACTCGGTTGTGAAACCATCGTAATGGGACCAGGCTCTATTAACCAAGCGCATCAGCCCGATGAGTTTTTAGCAATGGAAAAAATCAAACCTTCTCAACAAATTATCAGCAACCTTATAAAGGCGAGTTGCTTTTAATCAGTAACAAAAAAGACGCTTAATCGCGTCTTTTTTGTCATTGTATTTGTAGATGTAATTACATATATTTTCGTAAATACTTTTTAAACACCGGATCAGTTTGTGCCAGTTCTTTCTGCTCTTCTAATATCTCTTTTAATATAGCACCTGAGGTAAGCGGGTTCGCAAGTACCACTCTAAATACCACGGTTGGTTGGTTATCATATTGAACTGGCGTTAAACGCGTACGCGATACAAATGAGCGACCCGATTCACGTTGGCGTTTTTGCATGCTGGCAGTAAAACGATTAAGCGCGGCAAAAATGTCTAAACGGGTTTGTGCATCAGCTTGGGCTATCGCATGTTTAATTTGTTTTGGTACATAGCGATAGGTCAGTAAGCAAAGTTCTGGCTCTGATATTAACTCAAAATCTTCATCGGCTTTTATTAAATCAGCAAAATAACGCGCTTTTTTAATACTGCGATCGATAAGCATTTCATAGCCTTTACGACCAATAACACGTAAGCAAGCATGCACTAACATCGCCATCCCAGGGCGACTTCCCTCAAGCGTATGGCTGCCTAAATCTTTAGAGCCTTTGCGTAAAATATATTCAGCATGATGCTCGATGGCATCAGTTGCAGCAGGGTCTTTAAATAAGACTAAACCGGCCCCCATCGGCACATACATTTGCTTATGCGCATCAATGGTAATTGAATCCGCATGCTCAATACCTTTTAATAAATGCCTATGGGTATTAGACAGTAAAGTTGCTCCGCCCCACGCTGCATCAACATGAAAATGACAATTAATCTCTTGTGCTAAATTAGCCATATCTTCAAGTGGATCAATATTACCGGTTTCAGTGGTTCCTGCGACCCCAATAATTGCCATCACTTTAATGCCTTGTGCTTCAAGCTCTAACGCTTTTTCTCGCATTGCACTAACATCGACTTTATTATCGGCAGAAGTTTTAATACCAATTAAATTTTCACGACCAATACCTAATAAATCAACCGATTTACCAAGCGAATAATGACCTCGTTCAGAAATTAAAACTGCCAGCCCTTTGTAACCATAGTGAAGCATTCCTGCAACTAAACCTTGTGCAGCAATGCCTTTAAAATTGCCATCCGCTTTTAATAAGCGATTTCGAGCTATCCAAAGTGCAGTAATATTTGCCACGGTGCCGCCAGAGCAAAATGCCCCTAACGAAGTTTTTGCACTGTGCATCCATTTAGAATAAAAACCATCACTTTGGCTATAAGCTAAATGATGCATCATCCCTAAAACTTGACGTTCTAATGGGGTAAACGCTTTCGAGGTTTCAATTTTTACTAGGTTTTGATTTAACCCAACCATTAATTTCGATAACGGTAGTAAAAAATGAGGCAGAGCCGATGTCATATGGCCAATAAAGCTTGGCGCTGCGGTATGAACAGAATGAGCAACCAGCTGCTCCATAATATCTTGAGCATAGCAAGACACAAACGTCGGTTCTTCAGGGATTGCCGCCGATTGAAAATCTTTTTCTATTTCATGTAATGGTTTTTCAATTGCCGCGATATTTTCGTTTAAGAAACCTGCTAAATTACTCGAAATTTCAAGCTCTATTTTGCTCAAAGTTGAGTCTGGCGCCTCTGGAACGGTGAATATCCGTTTAAGGCTTTCTTTAGAGGCGACGGCACAACGCTTTTGATCCATCTTCATACCTAGTGTGTGACTAAAACACCTGTTAGTTTGTAAAACACGCTAATATAAGGTGTTTTTTAAGCAACGGCATTTCTAAAAAATTGCGCTAACTTTACTGCAATATGACAAAAATGTCTCGTTTTAAGCCATAAAAGACAATACTAAATAGATAACATTTCACTATTTTTTAAATTTAGTACAAAGGGTAATTAAAATATTGGGCATTTATAATTTTTAAGTATAATAAAATCAACAAAAATAAGGATAATACATGCTCAAAGGAAATCTAAAATTAACACGGTTGGCGCTTGGAACCGTCTTTTTTTTGGTCAGCTTAATCATTTATGGTTACTACACTTACTCTGCCATTCAAAGTGATGTAATGCGCAGCATTGACAATCGCTTAATAAATGCAGCCACCAGCGTAAAGTATATTTTAGGTAGTGATTACCACGACAAAACATCGCAAGAAATCAGCTTTGCAAGCTATCAAAATAAGGCCGAACAGCTTTCTGCTTTAGCCAATGATTTAAATATAGATTATTTATATTCAATGATATTAATTGATGAAAATATTTATTTTACTGCCTCCAGTTACACCCAAGATGATCAAAATAACGGTAAAGTTACCCAGTATTTAGATCTTTACCCAGAAGCGACGCCAATTAATATGGCGGCATTTTTATCAACGGCCCCTATTTTTGAAGTGTCAACGGCGCATCGTGGTCATTCTAAAACGGTGTATATTCCTCATATAGCAAAAAATGGCAGAACCTATTTAACTGCAGCTGATATTAGCGTCGATAAAATCAATACGGCTTTAATAACACGTTTGAATCAAGCCCTGCTTCATTTTAGTTGCGTACTGTTCATATTGTTATTGGTTTATACTCTTTATTGTTTTGGGGTACGCCGCTCACTAATGAGGGATCATGCTACGGGGTTTGAAAATCATATTGCCTTGGAAAAGCAGCTAAAAAAAAGTAATGAGCATCATCTACAAATCGCGATTATTTTGGTTAACGAAATTGATAGTATCAGTCGTTTTTTTGGCACAAAAACAGCCGATGAAGTGATGAAAAAACTACTCAGTCACTTTAAGCAGCAAAACCGTCTGCAATCACGTATTTATCGTATTGCGACCAACAAGCTGGCCATTTTAACCAGTAAAGAAACACCTTTTGATGAGCTTTACAGCATTATTCAATCCCATAATAAAAATACACCTTTTATTACAGACCCATTTATTTATATTACGCTCAACGCTGGAGTCGCAAGAGGGAATAAGTCATTACTGCTTAAGAATGCCCACATTGCTTTGCTGCAATCAAGGCAAGGTGTTCAACCCATAGTTAACTACTCAGAAGCGATTAACGACGCTAAATCTCTGTATTTATACAATGTAGAAATAGCAAAAGAAATTCGTGAAGCGTTTGATGCCCATCGCGTTGTTCCTTATTTTCAACCTGTTATAGATACCAATACCAATGCCATTATTAGGTATGACTGCTCACCAAGAATAGTGACCTCACATGGGGAGATTTTAACCCCTGATACCTTTTCTAATGCAGTAAATAGGCTGCGTATGGATGGGATGTTAACACGTACCTTATTTACTCAATGCATTTCGCGCTTTCGCAAATCAGCAATCAGCTGGGGGTTAACTGTGTGCGCTGAAAATATTGCAGATCCCACTATTTATGATCACATAGCGTATGAGCTTCATCGCTACCCCAACCCTGAAAACATTACTATTTCAATATTAGAGTCGCAGGTCATTACACACTACTATGAAATAAAATCATTTATTGCGATGGTGAAAAGTAAAGGGGCAAAAATCGTGATGCATTGTTGGGGTAATGAGTTTATTAATACGCTCAATACGTTAAAGATTGAGGTAGATGGTATTAAACTCGATGGTGCGATCACCAAGCAACTGGTAAATGATGAAAATACGTCACTATTTATCGCCTATATTGCTGATATAGCCCAGCAGCTTGAACTTGAATTGGTTGTTGAAGCGGTAGAAAATAACACGGTTGCCGAGCTACTCAATAAACTAAATGTGACGCTGATGCAAGGTAGTTACCTTGGTAAACCAACGCCACATGTGACTCACTTTAAGCAACAATTAGCTATTTAAGATTTATAACAAGCCGGTGGCTTTGCTGGCCACTGGCCCAGTACTTACGTTCAAAAGGGGTAATTGCTTCGTCTGACTCAAACAATCCGGTTTGACATGGATGCCCCGCTAATTCAAGCGCTCTGGCAAACTCTTTAACATAAATATCCCAATTACTGCGCACCTCAAGTAAACCGCCTAACTTTACAATAAACGGGAATATAGCCGCCCCATGCCAGCGCCTTTGTATGTGTTTAGACTTAGGCCAAGGGTTAGGGTAAAGCAAATAGTGATGCGTAGGCTGCCAATTAGCAGCCACCGCTAAACGCCAAAAGTCATTTAAGTCAGCTTGCACTAAAATGTATTGACCACTTTCACTTTGTTTATATTCAACATCATGCTTATCAAGTCGATGAGATGACTTATCAATGCCTATGACTAACGCTTCAGGATGACGTTTTGCTAAATTAGCGGTGCTCTCCCCGACCCCACAACAGGAGTCTAAAATAAGCGGCCCATTAAAGGCTTGCACTTTAGCATTAACTTCATCAAATGCGGTTTGCGTATGCGTTGTAATTGGCTTTTTAAACTCAGCCTGTAAGTGTTTATTAACTATTTCATCAAGCTTTTCATGAAGTCCCGCTTGATTAGATACAATACTACGTGAATTTGCATCGCTCATTAGTGTCTTAGCCCCACACCTTTTTTAATTAGCGTCAGTGCTAAAGTAAATAGGACGCTGATAAACACCAACAACACACCCATTGCGACCGATAAATCTACATCCGAAACACCTAAAAACCCATATCTAAATGCATTAACCATATAAATAATTGGGTTTATTTGCGACACCATTTGCCAAAAATCAGGCAGTAAAGTGATTGAATAAAACACCCCGCCTAAATAGGTCAACGGCGTTAAAATGAAGGTCGGAATAATACTTATGTCATCAAAGCTGTTTGCATAAATAGCGTTAATTAACCCGCCCAAGGCAAACACCGCCGAGGTGAGAATAACAGTGGCTATAATCACAAAAATATTATGTATTTGTATATCTACAAAAAATAAAGAAACGCACGTTACGATAAAACCAACCATAATACCACGGGTCATACCTCCGCCCATATAACCCAGTACAATGATGTAATTAGGCACAGGTGCAACTAATAACTCTTCAATACTTTTTTGAAACTTAGTTGAGTAAAAGCTAGAGGCAACATTTGAATAAGAGTTAGTTATAACTGACATCATAATAAGGCCAGGGACAATAAACTCCATATAGCTAAAACCGCCCATGTCACCAATACGCGAGCCAATTAGGTTACCAAAAATAACAAAATATAAACTCATCGTAATCGCTGGCGGTACTAAGGTTTGCACCCAAATACGCAAAAAGCGAATGCACTCTTTAATCCAAATACTTTTTAAGGCTACGCCATATTTAAACATTTATTCGCCCCGCCCTTGCTCTAATAAACCTACAAATAATTCTTCTAATCGATTCGCTTTGTTTCGCATGCTCAGCACGGTATTACCTTGTTCAGTCAATGCTGTAAACACCGCGTTTAATCCTTGAGATTTAGCCACTTCAACTTCAATGGTGTGGTCATCCCCCATAGTAAATTTGTATCCATCTAGCGTTACGGGTTTAGACGGTTGTTTTAAATCCAATACAAAGGTTTCTTTGTCTAATTTAGCAAGCAGGGCTTTAATCGTGGTGTTTTCAACAATTCGCCCGGTATCAATAATGGCGATGTTTTTACAAAGCAGTTCAGCTTCTTCAAGGTAGTGGGTTGTTAAAATAATGGTCACACCTTGTTCGTTAATTTGCCTTAAAAAGTCCCACATTGAACGGCGAAGCTCTATATCAACCCCCGCTGTCGGCTCATCTAAAATAAGTAATTTGGGCTCATGCATTAAGGCACGTGCAATCATTAAACGGCGTTTCATACCACCAGATAAGGTACGCGCTTGCTTATCTTTTTTCTCGATTAATCCAAGCTGCGCTAAGTATTTATCTGCACGTTTATGTGCTTCGCCGCGCGGTACACCGAAGTAACCTGCTTGATTAACGAGTATTTGGCTCAGCGTTTCAAACTGACTAAAGTTAAACTCTTGTGGTACTAGGCCTAAATTCGCTTTAGCCGCTTCAAGGTCGGTATCAATATCGTGACCAAATACTTCAACTTTGCCTTTGGTCTTATTAACCAGTGAAGAAATTACCCCAATAGTGGTTGATTTACCCGCCCCATTCGGGCCAAGTAATGCAAAAAAGTCACCTTCGTGAACTTGTAAATCAACCCCTTTTACTGCCTCTACCCCATTTTTGTAAACCTTGGTAAGGCCTTCAATATTTAAAGCAATATTTTGCTTATTCATTTCTTACCCTCACCATAACCCCAACGCTTTGTGAGATTATGTTCAATATTTAAATGATCTAAAATTCGCGCAACCATAAAGTCAACCAAGTCTTCTATGCTTTGCGGTTGATGATAAAACCCAGGTGCTGCAGGCATAATTGTTACACCTAAACGCGATAATTTAAGCATGTTTTCTAAATGAATTTCACTAAATGGCGTTTCGCGTGGCACTAAAATAAGCTGGCCTCGCTCCTTTATCACCACATCGGCGGCGCGCTCTAATAAATTATCTGATGCGCCGACTGCAATGGCAGACACAGAGCCTGCGCTACATGGACATACTACCATTTTTTTCGGCGCTGCAGAGCCCGAAGCTACCGGACTAAACCAATTATCTTTACCAAATACCTTTAACTGCCCAGGTTTTGCGTTATATAACAGACTTAATTGCTCTGTGGCCTTGTCTTCATTTGCTGATAGTTTAACATTTGATTCGGTATCAAAGACTACCCGCGCGGCACTTGAAATAAGCACATACACTTGAAACTGCTGCTCAAGCAACACTTCTAGCAACCTCAATCCATATGGAGCGCCTGATGCACCACTAAATGCTAAGGTGATTTTATCTTTAAATTGCACATTATTCTCCGCTGTATTTATTGGCCAAGCCATCAACAAGTTGTTGATGAAGGCCATTAAAACCACCATTACTCATAATTAAAACATGTTGATTTGGCTCAATACTTTCAAGCACTGTTTCGATAATGGCGATTGTAGAATCAAAACACTGCATACCGGCTTTTTCTGCTTGCTCCTTGAGCGACCAGCTTAAGTTTTCTGGTTCAAACAGTAGCACCTCATCCGCATCGCGTAATGAGTCTAGCAATGTAAATTGATGAACTCCCATTTTCATGGTGTTAGAACGCGGCTCTAAAATCGCAATAATTTTGTCATTGCCCACTTTGGCGCGCAGCCCCGCAAGCGTTGTTTGTATCGCGGTAGGATGATGGGCAAAATCATCATACACTTTAATGTTATTTATATCCGCTTTAAGCTCCATACGCCTTTTTGGGCTGATAAATTCGCCTAAAGCCGCAATACTGTGCTCAATAGCTATTCCTACATGGCGCGCTGCTGCAATGGCCATCATGGCATTTTTAACGTTATGCTCACCAATTGCCTGCCAGTTAACTACACCTTGCAGTTGCGTGTTTAATAACACATTAAATTGAGAACCATCCGCTTTAAGTAGCTGATAATCCCAATCATCGCCTAATGTTTCGCTCTCGCTCCACAGCCCTTTTGCTATAACATCGCTCAGAGCCTTATCATCTTTTGGCCACAATACTTTCCCGCTTTGCGGTAGTGTACGTATCAAATGGTGAAATTGTTTTTTAATCGCATTTAAATCTTCAAAAATATCAGCATGATCAAATTCAAGATTGTTTAAAATGAGTGTTCGCGGTAAATAATGAACAAACTTACTACGTTTATCGAAAAAGGCGGTGTCGTATTCATCGGCTTCTATTACAAAAAATGGCGTTTGCCCAACCCGAGCCGAAAGACCAAAATTTTGCACGATCCCGCCAATTAAAAAGCCTGGTTTTAAACCTGCATATTCTAATATCCATGCCAGCATACTGGCAGTCGTTGTTTTACCATGGGTTCCTGCCACCGCCAGCACCCATGATTTTTGTAGTAAATTATGCTTAAGCCACTCTGGGCCTGAGGTATAAGGCAAGCCTTTATCTAATACATATTCAACACACGGATTCCCTCGGCTCATAGCATTACCTATGACGACTATGTCGGGTGCCGGTTCTAGTTGAGATACATCATAGCCTTGGGTTAGCTCGATTCCTAACTCTTCTAATTGGGTACTCATTGGTGGGTAAACGTTTTGATCAGACCCGGTAACGTGATGACCTAATGATTTAGCTATAGCGGCAATACCACCCATAAATGTGCCACAAATACCCAAAATATGTATATGCATTTACTATCCTTTCATCCTGCGCGGAATGTGCTCTAAGGCGAACTTTAATGGTGCTATAATGCCAAAATTTAGATCAAGTTACCATCAGGGTCTGTTGAGCTTTCTAGGTAAATTTGCAGCAGATGTTTGGTATTTCGGCAAGACAGCGCCGATGCGATGTTTGGCGCAAATAAAAAAGCCTCCCACGGTGGGAGGCTTTTTAAAGATTAATGGCTTATAGCATTAAAAAGAATATTAAGCCGATGCCTAATAACAAACGATAAATAACAAATGGCAGCATACCCATTCGTTCAATCACTTTTAAAAACATAAAAATACAGGCATAAGCTGATAAAAACGACAGCACTACACCCAACAATAAAGCAGTCCAATCAACAATATGATCGCCAAGCGCTAGCTCTGCTGTGTAATAAAGGCCCATCATTGAAATAATCGGAATAGCCAGCAAAAACGAAAAACGGGCTGCACTTTGCTTATTCATACCCAGCATTAAACCCGCGGTCATGGTAATACCTGAGCGAGAAGTCCCTGGGATCATCGCAACGGCTTGCGCAAAGCCAATGATGAGTGCGGTTTTCCAGTTAAGCTGATAAATTGTTTTTATTTGCTTACCTTTAGCATCGGCGTACCATAACAACAAACCAAATACGATGGTTGTGGTTGCAATCACCCACGCACTGCGCAAATACAGTTCAACAAAATCTTTTAGCAATAGCCCTAAAATAGCGGCAGGCACAGTACCTAAAATTATCCACCAGCCTAGTTTGCTGTCATCTGTTGTACCTTGCGCACCAAACGATTTAAACCAAGCACCGAGTATATCGGCCACTTCTTTACGAAAATAAATAACAACAGCAATTAACGTTCCTACATGAACGGCAACATCAAATGCCAAGCCTTGATCTTCCCAGCCTAAAATTTGCGACGGTAAAATTAAGTGTGCAGAACTCGATATAGGTAAAAATTCAGTAAATCCCTGAATTAGGGCTAAAACAATTATTTCTATAATACTCATGGGTTAGAAAACTCCACCTTCCATAGTTTTTGTTGAGGGTTGTTATATGCATTCCATATTTGGGCAATCGTTTTTTTTGCTACAGGGTGATAAAAATCAGGAGCCACCTCTGCTAAAGGCTGTAATACAAAGGCATTTTTGGTAATTTCGTCACGTGGTAGTTGAGCTGGGCTCTCGCAAATGACATCATCGTAAAAGAGTAAATCGAGATCCAAGGTGCGCGGGCTAAATTTTTTATCATTTGCTTTGCGACCATTATCGCGCTCTATTTGTTTTAATAACGCACACACATCTTCAAGCGCCATTTCGGTAGTGGCAGCGAGTACGGAGTTGTAAAAGTTATTACCGGCAAAACCCACCGCTTCACTTTCAAATACCGAAGAATGTTGTGTATTTTTAAAGTGTTTATTTAACGCCACTAAAGCACGCCTGATATGCTCTGCTTTATTAATATTTGACCCTAAACTAATAAATATTTGCGCCATTTAAGCAAGAGCCTTGTTACGCGTTATTTCTACACCGACGGTTTGCGCTTGTGCAACTGCAGCGGGCTTACTTACTTTTATTGTCACTTGTGGGGTATTAAATTCGGTTAAAATGATTTGCGCTAATTGCTCCACCAGTGTTTCTAAAAGCTCTACCGGTTTAGCCGTACTGTGTTCGATAACACGCTCACTTACCTTAGCGTAATCCAGTGCCAAGTTAATATCGTCGTTTTGCGCTGCGGGCTTGATGTCGCTTAACATTTCAATATCAAAGTACAGGCTTTGTTTACTTTTCTTTTCAAAATCATACACCCCGATAATCGTTTCGACATGCAATTGTGATATAAATACCTTGTCCATTGATACTCCAAATGACTGTAACAAGTCACTGAGTTAATTACATATTGTATCAATCAAATTAATACTGTATATACTTTAATCAGTGTTTAAATATACTAAAATTACTTCTACAATAGAATCGTTACAAAATTGCGAGTAATTTAAGAAGCCCGTAAATTTTGACGCCAATAATAGCTTAAAAGTAATGATTAAAAAATAAGGAAGCGCGTGTTAGTCATTTTAATGTTTGTTTTAGCCTATTTGCTCGGCTCGATTTCATCGGCCATTTTAGTGTCGCGGCTATTCAAACTCCCCGATCCACGCACGCATGGCTCCAATAATCCAGGTGCAACCAATGTTTACCGCTTAGGCGGGTCACTTCCTGCATGCTTAGTTTTAGTCTTCGATATTTTAAAGGGCACAATCCCTGTTTGGGGCGCTTATTTTTTAAAACTCGAGCCATTAGAGCTTGGTTTAATCGCCGTTGCTGCATGCCTAGGGCATATGTACCCGTTATTCTTTAGTTTTAAGGGAGGTAAGGCGGTTGCAACTGCATTTGGCTCGTTACTACCGATAGGGCTTTCTTTAGGAGGGTTATTGATTGGTACTTGGTTGCTGATTGTCGCGATTACTCGTTACTCATCACTTGCCGCGTTAGTGGCCGTTACGCTAGCCCCTTTATACACATGGTGGATAAAACCGTTATATACCTTACCGGTGACCTTTATTACGCTACTGATCATTATTAGGCATCGCACTAATATTGTGCGTTTATTTAAAGGGGAAGAACCAAAAGTAGGGACTAAACAAGCCCCTACAGATGATAAGAAGTAATAACTAACCTGAATTCTGGTTAACTATATTGCTTCTAAGCTATCGATTGGCCAGCGCGGTTTAGTTTTCATATCAAGCGTAGCAAACTGCCCCGCTTTTAAACGCTGCATACCGGCATACGCTATCATTGCACCATTATCAGTACAAAACTCAGTACGAGGGTAATACACTTCGCCCTTCATACCTTGCATCACACGCTCTAATTGCAAACGTAATTGCGTATTAGCACTTACGCCACCGGCTATTACTAAGCGCTTAATACCGGTTTGTTTTAATGCGCGCTTGCACTTAATTACTAAAGTATCAATAACGGCCGTTTGAAATGCATGAGCAATATCTGCTTTTGTTTGCTCATCACTGTCGTTTTCACGAATAGCAATTGAAGCGGCGGTTTTTAGGCCACTAAAGCTAAAATCTAAGCCAGGTTTGTCTGTCATTGGACGCGGAAAAACAAATCGCTTAGCAACACCTTGTTCAGCCATTTTAGCCAAACGAGGGCCACCTGGATAATCAAGCCCAAGTAACTTGGCTGTTTTATCAAATGCTTCACCAGCAGCATCATCTACCGACTCACCCAATACTTCGTATTGACCAATACCAGCAACTTTTACCATCATGGTATGACCGCCAGAAACCAGTAAGGCAATAAATGGGAACTCGGGGACGTTTTCCTCAAGCATTGGCGCTAATAGATGCCCTTCCATATGGTGCACTGCAACCGCTGGGATATCCCAGCCATATGCTAAAGAGCGACCAATTGAGGTACCTACTAACAAAGCCCCTACTAAACCTGGCCCTGCCGTATAAGCAATACCATCTAAATCTTCAGGCCCACAACCCGCTTGCGCAAATGCCGCATCAATAAGAGGCAATGTTTTACGTACGTGATCGCGCGAGGCAAGTTCAGGTACTACACCACCATAGTCTGCATGTACTTTTACTTGGCTATATAATTGATGGGCTAGCAGCCCTTTTTCGTCATCATAAATAGCAATACCAGTTTCATCGCATGATGATTCAATGCCTAAAATTCGCATTGTTAATTCTCCTGCCACCTAACAAGGTGTTTAAAACAAATAACTTACAGTGCTAAACCAATGTTAGTTTGGCCATCAGCAAGGACATGCTTTTTCAATGTTTTCACATTTTCAGCAGTGATACGCCCCATTGCTTCTACAAAATCAATTAGTTCACCTAATACCTCTATTTCGTATTGCATCAGTGGGTGTTCACGCACCGCTTTGTTATCGGCAACATCACCTTCAACCGTCATTTGGTACTCAATAAAGCGAGCTACGGTGGCCTGTGATATTTTACTCACATTAACAAACTCTTGCTCATCTTGTGCTAAAAGGCCATGCATTAAACTCAGTAATGAGGTGGCAGCATCGATTGCAGGATAGGTACCAAACATATCAAAATCGGCAAGTTCAGGAACATTAGGTTCTATTTTTTCAACTTGCTTTTCTAAATCAATTTTACTTTTAGGAAGGAGTATTTTTTCCCAACATACATTTAAAGCATTGCGTAAAATAACCTCATCGCCAAAGCCGGTAGCCTCACTAAACAGCCCATAATTAGGCAACATACGCTCTATTAACGCACTGGCCAATACCGCTTTTTGTAAATAATTTAACTCTCTAATACGCTGAAAATTATTCGCTTTTGTCATTCTTTAAGGTCCCACATGACCAACAAAAATCAAATGTTGATCCATTATGCTCATTACAATTAGGGCACACCCAATCTGGAGCGGATTGTTTTACTTGCTGATAGTTTACCAATATTTCACGTGCATGGCGCTCTTTTATCGCATAAACCTGCACACTTACTTGTGTTTGTTCAAATGGGATCTCGCCCATTGCGCCTTGCAGTATTTCACCTTTTATTTGGCACTCAATTCCCGCATTAAGAATCAGTCCTTTTATTATATTGGCCTCTAAACTATTTTCTGCATTATAAAGCGTCACCCAATCAAATGATGTTACATTTGATTGGCTATTATTAGTATTTTGCAATATCCACCTCATTTACTTTATGTGTACAATAAGCCCGCGTAACCTAAAGCAAATAATATGATTTAAGGACACATTATGACGCTAACTACCCCAGGTTTACTTTTTCCAGCCATCTCATTGTTATTACTTGCCTATACAAACCGATTTTTAGTACTTGCGCAACTAATACGAGAATTGAATGCCCGTGAAGGTGAGTCTATTCGTCCTGTTGTAGTGGCGCAAATAACTAATCTTAGAAAGCGAATAAAACTAATAAGGACCATGCAAGTATACGGAGTGGCCTCTTTTTTATTATGTACGTTATCTATGTTTGCATTATTTATAGAATTTAATACCACGGGCATTATTTTATTTGGTGTCAGTTTAAGCTGCTTGAGCTTATCTTTGCTTACTTCATTATTTGAAATTCATATTTCTTGTGATGCCATAGAAATTGAATTACAAAACATTGAAAATAAGCCTTTAAGTAACCGAGTTAGTAAAAACTTTATTGAGCCTAATCCTAAAAGCAAAAACAGCAATTAACCAAACGAGACTTTAGTAAAGTTGTTATAAAATTGCATAAATTTGGTCAATAATAAAACACTACAGTAATTTAACATTACCCAAAGGTATAACAACATTTTGCAACTATTCTCTTTAAATACGATTAAAAGAAAGTTAATCTTAATAAGTGGTTAAAAACCTTATTTCAACTGATCTGTAGGGATATAAAGTCAGTATTAAATCTGTAATTCCCCTAGCTTACCTATAAAAAAGGACTATATAGTGAGATTTGAACAATTAGAACAGTTTGTAGCACTTGGCCTGCTTCGTCATTTTAGGCAAGCTGCTGAACAAACCCAAATTAGCACATCTGCATTAACCCGTAGCATTCAAACTCTTGAAACGGAGCTTGGCTACGAACTAGTCACCCGCTCTACTCGCTCGGTTAAGTTAACTCAAGCAGGCGAACTTTTCCTCGACTTTGCTAAAAATACGCTCAATGAGTTAGAACAAATAAAGCATCGCGCTTTTCAATCAATTAATGGCACAGAAGAAAAAAAATTAGTGATTGGCTACACCACAACAACCAGCAGCATAGTACCAATCACATGCGGCGAATTTTTGAGTCAGTACCCGCATATTAAAATTGAAATGCAGCTGCAAAATAAAACTGAGCTTCATAGAAAACTGCTTCAAGGGGAAATTGACATTAGTGTATGCTCGCAAATAGTCAATAGCATTGGTAGCGATATACAATTACCTGATCAACTTATTTTATTTTGTTCAAAACAACACCCTTTAGCAAATAAAAGCGATATTAGTAAAAAAGAGCTCGAAAGCTATCCAATGTTCAGTTGTTTTTCGCAGTCAAAACAAGTGCAATCAATGCTTAATGAAGTAATAGACTCGTTAAATAAAGTTTCAACTATTAAAGTAGGTAGTATTGAGCAGGTAATGGCTGGACTTGAAAAGTCAGATCATTTTGCTATTGCAGGTATTGAACACACCAGCTCTGTGGCAGAAAACCATAACTTAATCCAGCTTAAAACGAATAACGATATTAGCCATGAACAACTTGTGGTGCAAACAAGCAAGCAGATAGAGGCAGGTGAGCATGTTGACCACCTACTCTCGCTAATTAAGAAAGTTTCAAGAGCATAAAAAATGACTCCATGCGTTTTATAACAACTATAAATTAGTGGCATTAAAGTTTTTTTTCACTACACTAACGCTCCCTTATATTATGACTAGCGTTAATGAATAACTTTACAGCTGCTGAAATTTATCTAGAGCACATTGAAACGCATGGCTATGCCATTATTGAAAACGCCATTGATAGTGACTTAATATCCGAGTTGATGGCTGATTGCTATAGAATAAATCCTCACTTTAGCCTTGCCGGTATTGGACGATTAAACAATTTACAAATTGATGATTCCGTTCGTAAAGATAAAACCTACTGGTTTGATGGCAGCTCAAATGCACAGCTTAGCTATCAACAAATAATGGAAGCTGTTCGCACTACCCTTAATCGTAACTTTTTCATGGGCTTGTTTGATTATGAATGTCACTATGCAAAATACACGCAGGGTGATTTTTACAAAAAACATGTAGATGCATTTAAAGGTCGTTCAAACCGTGTTTTTACTACGGTATTATATTTGAACTCTCCAGAGAAAGGTGGAGAGCTAGTTATTTACAAGCCTAAAAGTAAAGACATAGAAATAGTAATAAAACCCACGGCAGGCACTTTGGTATTATTTGAAAGCGAACGCTTTGTACATGAAGTACTTCCTGCTGTTGATAACCGCTATTCGATTGCTGGTTGGTTCAGAAAAAACGCGTCAATTAGTGGCATTATCGACCCACCCCGTTAAGCAAAAACGGGGTAAGAAAATAATAAACCAATAAAAATAGCCAGTCCTACGTAATGGTTATTTAAAAATGCTTTAAAGCAATTATCTCGCTGGCGTAAATGAATCAAACGCTGTTGATACACAAGTAACATTGCTGCAACAGCTAATCCCAACCAAAAACTAAATCCTATTTGATTCATCAATCCAATTAAAACCATCAGCGCAAAAAAGCTGAAGTTAAGTAGCGCTATAATATGGCGATCATAACTGGCGAATAAAATAGCGGTTGATTTTACTCCTATTTTTAAATCATCGTCTCTATCAACCATGGCGTACATAGTGTCGTAAGCCACCGTCCAACAAATGTTGGCAATAAATAGCAACCATGCCTGCACGGGTAGAGAGTTTGTTGATGCCATAAAAGCCATAGGGATTGCCCAGCCAAAAGCCGCGCCTAATACAACTTGAGGAAGTTGCGTGTAACGTTTCATAAAGGGATAACAAAACGCGAGCCCAAGCGCACCAAACGATAACAAAATAGTATTGGTATTAAGCAATAATACTAATATAAAAGCGATGACAACGAGTAATAAAAACAAACTAATTGCTTCCCCACTGCTTACCGCTCCGGTTGCTAGCGGCCTCTGACAAGTGCGCTTTACTGAGCCATCAATTTTTCTATCTGCAAAGTCATTGATAACGCACCCTGCGCTACGCATAACTATTACCCCAAGGGTGAACACAATAAAATTTGTTAAGCTAGGCAAGCCATCATTCGCTATCCACAGTGCCCAATAAGTTGGCCAAAGTAGCAATAAGGTGCCTATGGGCTTATCAATTCGCATTAACTGGATGTAATAGGGAATATGATTAACAGACAAAGCGGCTAGTTTCATGAGTATAAATAGGCTCCTGGTAAAAAAACCTCACAGACCAAAAATTGATAGTCATGTAAAGAAAATACGCTGCGTCTGCCCAGTAAAGAGCGATTCGGTAAATTAAGTTCGCTCACCAGTGATTGCAATGAGTGGTTATCATCAAAGCGAGCAATTTCAATATCGGTACGCTTTAACGCAGGGTCTTGAAATATGACATCACCCAACGGACGTTCACCCATATTATGCAGCTGATTGTTTGTATTGTTACTTGATATTGGCAACCAGCTTTGAGCATATACAACCGGTTTGTCATCACACAACAATAAAACCTCACGGTTAAGTACGGTGTTCACCTCATTACTTAATAAAGCTTGCTGAGGTTGCGAGAGGTTAACTTTTTGCTCGCTCAGCACCTTTACAGCAAAACGCTGCGACTGGCTTTTTAATTTAGCCGTTAAAGAATGCGGTTCAAATAGCCACTCTTGCTCAGCGCTAGATAAGCCACAGACTTGAGAAGTACTCTGCCAATCAGCAGATAAAGAAAGAGGAAACGTAATCACAATAGCTCTACTTGATAAAAATCAGCAAGATCATAACATTGCTAAGAGATTTGAAAAAGCGCGATTTACTCACTACCAAGCACACCCTGTTATTATAAAAAGCTAATCAACATTTGACTCTCGCTATTGCCTATCCCAAACTTGAGTACAGAGTGCCTTTACATAACTCAACAAATAACAGCATCTTGCTGTATCTTATTTACTAATAAGTATAAACTATTTGTAACCAGTTTACGGAAACGCTTTTGAAATGAAAAAAACAGTATTTACAGGCCTTTTTATTCTTCTAGTCAGCTTAACTAGCTTATCGGCACGTGCTGAGTCTACTGTCGGTTATTTTGGGTTTGAGCCAGATATTATTACCAACTACATTGGCCCATCGAGTAAAAAAATGGGCTATGTACGTGTCACTGTTGATTTAATGCTTAATAAAACATCAGATATTGCAATCGTGGAACACCACACGCCGTTACTTCGTGATGCGTTAGTTGAGATATTATCTAAAGAGCCTGAAAACAAAATAAAGTCTTTAACAGGACGCGAGCAAATACGCCTTAAAAGCGCAGAAAAACTAAAGAGCCTTCTTAAAGAAGAAACAGGGCATGAGATCATCCGTGATCTCTTATTTACTAAATATTTATATCATTAGGCACTTTTTGTTTTAAAAAGCTGAGCGGTATAGGCAAAAGCCATACCGCTAACGAGCCCACCTAAGTGTGCCCAATTAGCCATTCCAACAAATAATACATCTGCAAAACCAAGTACTAACCATACCAGCATAAATCCAACAATTGCAGTTGTAACCAGTGCAGGCTGTTTAGGGTTAAGGGTGCTGTAAATCCAACAAAAGCCTAACAACCCATATACAACACCGCTAAGCCCACCAAAGTTAGGACCGACCATTAAGTACTGTGCCCAATTACTTATTAAAGCGGTAACTAAAAAGAGTCCGATTAGACTCGACTTACCACATTGCTTTTCAATATTGTCACCCAGTGAAACCCACCAAATTAGATTAAACACGATATGCATGGCGCTAAAATGCACTATAGCCGGGGTTAACCAAGTAAGTGGTGACGCAGGGTTAAACTGCAACGCCATGTAAATAGGTTCAAACGCACCCAATAAAAAGGCAATATAAACAATAATACTCAGTATGCTAACACTTTGATTAAGCCAACTTAAGGCTTTAAACCGCGCGACTAAATTAAGCGACTGGCCTTGATATTTTAATGGTGATTGCGTGCTGCCTACTTGCCATGACGCTTGTTGATAACGTTCATGATTAGGGTTTTTAGCAAATTCATTCCACAACGGTTGCACCGCATGAAAGTCCTCAGGTGCCACACTAATGACAAGCGTATGGCCATCCTCATTACGAATTTGCCCGCTAAACCCTTGGCTTTTTAAATAATCTATAAAGCCCTGTGCAGCGCGAGGGTTAGTTAGGCTGCCTAGCTCTATCATCGTGCTATTTTATCCTTGTAAGCGGCTTCCCATGCAGTAAAACCGCCATCCATACTGTAAACATCTTCAAAGCCTTGCTCTACTAAGTAGCTGGCAGCGCCTTGTGAGCTCATACCGTGATAACAGACAATAATAATCGGCTGGTCAAACTCCTTTTCCATCATAAATTGGGCAATATTCGCATTAGATAATGCCTCTGAACCCGGAATATGACCCGCTTGATACGAATTAGGATCGCGAATATCAGCAATCACTACATCTTCTTTATCAAGTAGTTCAAGGGTTTGTGCGATTGATATATGTTTAAATGCCATTGAAATCTCTTTAATAAATAAAATAAAAGGCGGCAAAAGCCGCCTTCCCGTTATTTTTACTGTTTTACGTTTAATCCCAGTTTAAAATAACTTTGCCTGACTGACCTGAAATCATCATATCAAAGCCAGCTTGGAAGTCATCTATTGAATACTGATGAGTAATAATTGGTTTTAAATCAAGCCCTGATTGAATCAAACTGGCCATTTTGTACCAAGTTTCAAACATCTCACGACCGTAAATACCTTTGATCACTAAGCCTTTAAAAATAACTTGATTCCAATCGACCGCCATATCTGAAGGTGGAATTCCCAACATGGCAATTTTGCCGCCATGATTCATGTTATTTAGCATGGCATTAAATGCACTTGGTACACCTGACATCTCTAGGCCAATATCAAAGCCTTCAGTCATGCCCAGCTCTTTAGCTACATCTTCAAGCTTTTCATTCGCGACGTTTACAGCACGCGTTGCGCCCATTTTACGTGCTAAGTCTAGGCGGTATTCATTTACATCAGTAATAACCACATGGCGTGCACCCACATGCTTAGCCACTGCTGCTGCCATAATACCAATAGGGCCAGCACCGGTGATCAAGACATCTTCACCGACTAAATCGAACGATAATGCGGTATGTACTGCATTGCCAAATGGGTCAAAAATAGAGGCAAGTTCATCGCTAATATTATCTGGGATTTTAAACGCATTAAATGCAGGAATCACTAAATACTCTGCAAATGCGCCTTCGCGGTTTACACCGACCCCTGTTGTATTACGACATAAGTGAACGCGCCCAGCACGACAGTTACGACAATGGCCACAGGTTATATGACCTTCACCTGATACACGGTCGCCAACTTCGAAACCGCGAACTTCTTGTCCCATGTCGATTACTTCACCCACGTATTCGTGGCCAACCACCATAGGCGTCGGTATGGTGTTTTGTGCCCACTCATCCCACTTATAAATATGCACATCGGTGCCACAAATAGCCGTTTTACGAATCTTAATTAACAGATCGTTATGACCCACTTCAGGCTTTGGTGCATCTGTCATCCAAATGCCTGGCTCTGCTTTTAACTTTGATAATGCTTTCATAATTCACACTCAATTAAAAAATCGCGACTTTAGCCGCGATTTAACAAGAAAATTAAATAACACCAATCTCTTTACCAATACGGGTAAATGCTGCAATGGCTGTATCAAGCTGTTCTTTGCTGTGCGCTGCAGAGATTTGGGTACGAATACGCGCCTGCCCTTTTGGTACAACAGGGAATGAAAAGCCGGTTACATAAATCCCTTCAGCCAATAACTTATCAGCCATAAGTGACGCTACTTTGGCGTCTCCTAGCATCACAGGAATAATCGCATGATCTTTACCTGCACAGGTAAAACCAGCCGCTTCCATTTGCTCACGGAAGTATTTAGCATTTGACCATAGCTTAGCGCGAAGCTCACCGCCATTTTCAAGCATTTCTAACACTTTAATTGACGCCGTTACAATTGAAGGCGCTAACGAATTTGAGAATAAGTAAGGACGAGAACGCTGACGTAACCATTCAACAATTTCTTTTTTACCTGAGGTATAACCACCCGAGGCTCCACCTAGTGCTTTACCTAAGGTACCAGTAATAATATCAACACGATCAAGCACGTTGCAGTACTCAGGTGTACCTTTACCGTTTTCGCCAACAAAACCAACAGCATGTGAGTCATCAACCATAACAAGTGCATCGTATTTATCAGCTAAGTCGCATACGGCTTCTAAGTTACAAATAACGCCATCCATTGAGAACACGCCATCGGTTGCAATTAATTTAGTTTTAGCACCGGCTTCATCGGCTGCCATTAATTGCTTTTCTAAATCAGCCATATCGTTATTTGCATAACGGAAACGTTTCGCTTTACATAAACGTACGCCATCAATAATAGAAGCATGGTTTAATGAATCAGAAATAATCGCATCGTCTGCACCTAATATGGTTTCAAACAACCCCGTATTGGCATCAAAACACGATGAGTACAAAATGGTGTCTTCAGTTTCTAAAAATTGACTGATTTTTTTCTCGAGCGTTTTATGAATATCTTGTGTACCACAAATGAAACGCACAGACGCCACACCAAATCCATGGTCATCTAAGCCTTGTTGCGCCGCTTTAATAAGCTCTGGGCTGTTAGCTAAACCTAAGTAGTTGTTAGCACAAAAATTAATAACTTTTTCGCCTGATGCCACTTCAATTTGAGCTTGCTGCTGCGAAGTGATAACACGTTCATTCTTGTACAAACCTTCCGCTTTAACGTCTTCGATTTGCTGTTGTAATTGGCTAAAAAAAGCAGATGCTCTCATCTGTGATCTCCATTTGGTTGAACGGGTTAAACAGCAGACGTGTTGCTGCTATTTATAATGCGGGTATTGTAAAAGTTTAAGCGCCAAATTGCACTGTTTGTCATTCGTCGCAAATTGCCTAACTGGCAGGAAAAGCTGCCAGTTTACAGGCTTGAGGTGTGTACTACGTTAGATCAGCAAACAAAGCCGGAAGGTCGTTGATTGAGTCACAAACATAGTCAGCAAAGTTTACAGCTTTGTCATCAAATTTTTGCCCCGAACGTACCAGTACTTTGGTACGTACATTAGCGCTAATGGCAGCGTGCATGTCACCTAATTTGTCACCCACCATAATGCTAAGCGCAGGGTCGATATGATGCTCCTTGATCCCTTGTAGTAACATGCCAGGCGCTGGTTTTCTGCAATCGCACTCTTTTAAATAATCTGGTAATGCGTTTTTAGGATGATGGGGACAAAAATAAACGTCCGTAATTTCAATTTGATGAGCGCTAAACTGCGCTTTCATCCACTCGCTAAGGGCTAAAAATTCGCTCTCAGAATAATAACCACGGCCAATGCCTGACTGATTAGTCACTATAATTATTTTATAGCCCACATCATAAAACGCTTTGCATGTTGAAAACACACCGTCTATAAATTCAAACTCTTCGCTTTTAAACACATAACCATGATCAACATTTACTACGCCATCACGATCTAAAAAAAGCGCCTTGTTAGTGTTTTCTTGATTCATAACAGCGACTCTTTTTTAACAACATGATCAAACATTTTTTTTACTGCATCGGTGGTTATTTGACTCATTAAATCATCGCCTTTAACACGAGTACCCCAAGGCAATTGCTCGGCGATTTTACCTGTTTGCTTTACTAAGTTTTGATGGTAAACCTCAACCACGTAGTCTTGGTATAAATAAGGCCCCGTTCGCGCTGGGTTTGAATGCGCATATAAGCCAATAACCGGTGTGCCCACAGTCACCGCCATATGAGCTGGGCCAGTGTCAGGTGCCAGTACTAAGTCTGCACGCTTAAGTACGCACAATAATTCTTTGAGTTTTGTTTTACCCACCAAGTTCAGAATGGGTGAATCAGAGTGTTTAATGATGTTATTTGCTAAATTAATTTCCAGTTCAGTCGGTCCACCAGTTAATACTATTTTAAACCCCTGTGTATGTGCATAATCCGCAAGCGCAGCATAGCGATCGGCTAACCAGTTACGCTGTGCTTTACTTGCTGCTGGCGAAATAACAAATAGCTTATTTGATAAATAATCGTCACCTAACAGCTCATCAGCTTTAGCTTGATCTTTGTTGGTAAAGGGCATATTCCATACAGGGACATAATCATCAACACCAATCGCTTGGGCAAAGCCTTTAAATCCCTCTAAAACATGCGCCTGAGATTGGGCTTTAATGCGTTTATTAATAAATAAACTATGTAGCTCTTTTGAACGAGCCCAGTCAAAACCAATTTTAACTTTGGCAGGAATACAGCGAGCAACAAAACCTGCTCTTAAAGCCACTTGCATATTAAGCAGTACGTCAAAACACTGCCCTTTAAAGGTTTGCTTTAACTGTTTCAGTGCCGCTTTACCTTGTTTTTTATCAAATACAACAAGCTCAACGCCAGGCAAATCTGCTAACAGCATCGCCTCGACCTTCCCTATCACCCATGTAATTTTGGCATTTGGGTGTGCTTTTTGAATAGCTTGTACCGCACTTACTGCATGGCATACATCACCAATAGCAGAAAGACGTAAAATACAAATTGAAGTGTAAGTAGGCGCTGAAGTCACACGTATCCTTGGGCATAATATAATAAAACCCGATCTTAAATTATAATCGCGTCATTGCAAGTACTTATCCTTAGCCTGAAAACACGTTAATATATGCACATATTAAAGTGAATCCTATGAGCTATGTTTAATCAACACATCAAAAATAACCATGTCATTTTAAGCCATCCTCAATATAGCACGCAGATATCGCTAGATTGGTTTAGCCCCGACTTTTGGCAGCAACAGCAAAAAATTGTTGGCGCTAAAAAGGGACGTGCAACCGCATGGTTTTTTAAACACACAGATTTAACGGCTGTGTTGCGCCATTATTGGCGTGGCGGCCTGATAGGAAAGCTACTCAGTGATCAGTATTTGTACTGGGGGCTTGAACATACCCGTGTTTATAAAGAGTTTAGCTTGATGACACAATTAATAGAGCTAGGTTTAAATGTACCAAAACCTATTGCCGCTAAAGTGAGCCGCCATGGTTTTATTTACCGAGGTGATATTATTACTGAAGCAGTTAGCGGCGCTAAAAGCGTATTAGATATACTGATTGAACGCGCATTGAATGATATTGAAATAAAAAAAATAGCCAGCACAATTGCGTTATTTCATAATAAAGGGGTGTATCACGCTGATTTAAATATTAATAATATTTTATTTGATGACAGTGGCAACGTTTTTATTATCGATTTTGACCGCGGCGAAATAAAAACACCCGATAAAAAATGGCAACAAAGCAACATGTCTCGCCTACAGCGCTCATTTTTAAAAGAGCAAAGCCGCAATAGCAGCTTTCATTGGCAAGAAAACGATTGGCAAAGTTTAAATAAACACTACCATAATGGGTTAACCTAATAAAAACTAGTTTGCTAACGCTAAGTATTGCTCTGTTACTCTATCGGCACACACCTTTTCTAAAATAGCTGCGTTGGTTACATTTGGGTTATCTGCGAGCACTTGCTTAACTGCGAGCGCTAGGAGCTCACCTTGGCCAATAGGTACTAGATATTTACTTAGTTCACCCGTAAGTATTTCACTTGGACCATGAGGGCACTCAGTACTGACAGCAGGCGTACCTACTGCTAAAGCCTCGACTAGCACATTACCAAACCCTTCAAAGTCTGAACTTAACAATAAAGCTTTTGCCTGCTTTATCCAGTTATATGGGTTTTGTACAAATCCCGGAACAATAAGCTGATTTTCAATACCATATTCTTTGGCTAACTTTAATGCCTTTTCTTTTTTGTTACATAACAGCACTAATTTGTATTTTTTATCTAACTTGGCAAATGCAGAAAATAAAATATCATGGCGTTTTTGTTTAGCTAAACGTCCCACATGAATAAGATAGGGAGAATCGGGTATATTTGTATTCACCTCATTAGCTTTATCATTGATTGTTTTAAAATTGAATGGATTATAAATAGTGGTAATAGCACTTGGGGTTATTAAGCTGCCTTGTTGTATTTCTTCTTCAACCCCTTTGGACACGCAGATCAGTGATTTACCATTAAGATTTTGTTTACTCTTTTTAAGATATAAGTATGAAAGTGGGCCTAGTTTTTTTTGCCTAGCGAGCTCTGCATTAACTGAGTTATGAACAACAAAATGGGTATTTTTTATTTTACTCTGCGCTAATAAGTTATTACTACGATCTAAATTAGAAAGTACTATATCAATAGACCCAAGTTGCCGTAACTTTTGCTCAAACCATGTCTCTAACACTCTGATATTCTTTTTTATCTGCCAAAATCGATCTACTTTTGTTGCTCGACCTGAAAATAAACTTTCAACGTTCAAAGTGGTTGGAATGTCATATTCAATATTTTGCGCCAATGACAAGATAGTCACATTGTGGTCTTTTAATACCATCTCTTGCGCTAATGTAAGCATTACCTTTTCAGCGCCACCACCAACAAGAGAGTCAATTACAATGACAATATTCATAGCTTATTCCCCTGCAACAGTACTTTTACACCATTCGTTATAACATCAAAGCTATGTACATTTTCTAACAACATATATTGGCTGAGTGTATTGTTATAATTTGGCTCAGTAAGTAGCTCTTGCACTTTTTGAGTGATGTCTAAAATATCAAGCTCAGTTTGTTTAACAACGCCAGTGGCTGCACAACGTGCGACTCGATCACTCTGATCTTTTGAAATAGCACAAGCAATGGTTGGGGTTTGCAAAGCAATAGCTTGTAGTAAAGTATCACCCGCGCTCAGTAATGCAATTTTAGCCTGACTGAGTAAGGCTAAAAATTCAGTTCCCTCTTGGCTTGGCAAACAAATTAACTCATTGGTTTTAGGTAGCGACTTAGTGTAATTAGGGCCAAATACCACCACGCCTTTCAAGCCTGTTTGTTTAGCAATAACAAGCCCTGCTTGAAAATATATATCTGCGCAATTTACGCCATTAACTGTATGACCACCAGAGCCCGCGTTAACAATAAAGAATTCTTTTTCTTTCAAGTGATAACGGTTTAGTGCATCGCATTTTTGTTGCGCTGATGCAAATACTGTAAATGGCCCAACATTAGCAGGATAGGCCAAAGGCAACATGCTCAATTTTAGCTTTTCATACCACGAAAGAGGTTCAATACAGTAATCCGGTTGTACAACCCAATGAGTATCAATAAGACCAGTCCTATTAAGCTTTAAACCTTTTGCCCGCTTTTTTGCATGCTGCGAAATAAAAACAACTTTAGCACCCACTTTTTTTGCCGCTTTCATTTGCTCAGCGCGTCCTGCGCAATCAAAAAGCACCGCATCTGGTTTGTATTGATCAATAAACTGACATACGTGCGTATTTTCTTTTGTTGCCGATTGGTTTAAGAGTAAGCTAGAAAACGGGCAGCTTTTAGCATAAGCCGTATGCTTATTTAAGATAAAATGAATATCTAACTGCTTGCCATACTCAGCCTTTAAAGTTTGAGCCAGCTGTAATGAGCGCATATATTCACCAATACCTTCTGGTGATGACACAGGAATAAATAAAAGTCGTTTTTTGCTCATTACAATCTCACTGGCTTATTTGACCTGCAGTATACCAATGGCAACTTTTTAGCGATAGATGGTAAGCATTTTTCTATATGATTTAACATACCAATTTAGATTTAATTACTGCAATAAGATGCTTAGATTGCTAAACTTACCGGCAATTTCAATCACAAGGATCTGAGCTTTGCGAAACAAAATTTTTATACTTTCTTCGCTTTTTTGTGCAATGAGTACCCCTGTTTATGCTGAACCCTGGGTTAAACCTGATGATTTTGGGTTAAGAGCGGATATCCAGCAACTCGCCGATGCAGGTGTTATTTTAGCCCCGGTAACGACTTACCCGTTAATGTGGAAAAGCTTTATTGCTGATATCGATAATGCCGGACTAGAGCAATTATCACCTCGCTTACAAGATGCGTTATTGCGTGTAAAACATCGTTATAAGTCAGAAAACAGTGGTTCACATAGTGTTCAACTTTCTGCATTTGCCAGCTCAGACCCATTAGCGACCACCAGCTTTGGTGCAACGAATACCCAAGAGTCAGAATTAACAGCAGCCTATGCTTACCTAGGACATAACTTTGCAGCTAAAATTGCGCTTAATCACCGCAGTGATGGCAAAAACTGCTTAGTCAACGGTAAAACAACAGACGATATAGTTAACAATGAGCAAGCACTGACTGACTGCAATGATACCTCACTTGATGATAGCTATTTAGCGTATCGTTTGGGTAATTGGATATTTAGAGCCGGTGCGGTTGAACAGTTTTGGGGACCAGGCGTTGATAACAGTCTAATTATGTCTGGTAACGCCAAACCACTTCCTGCAATAAGTATCAGCAGAGAACAAAGCAGTGCATTTGAAACACCTTGGCTGAGTTGGATTGGTCAGTGGAGCTTTACTGCAAAAATGGCTAAACTTGAATCAAACCGCGTTATTCCTGATGCGTTATTATGGAGCACTCGTGTTAACTTTCGCCCCGTTCAACAATTAGAAATAGCATTAAGCTGGACAGCACAATGGGCAGGGAAAGGACAACCAAGCTCGGCTAGTGACTTTATCGATATGATTGCCGGTGATACAGAATGCGTTGATGGCACCAGTAATTGTGATAGCCAGTTACAGTCAAAAATTGGTAATCAATTAGCCGGTATTGATATTCGCTGGTCTGATACGTTGTTCAATCAACCTTATGCTATTTATGCAAGTACCATTGGTGAAGATGCGAGCTCACAATTTAAACCAGCAGATAGAGCGTATTTATTTGGCTTACAAACAACACATCGCGTTTACGAGCAGAATTTACTAGTCAACTTAGAATATATTGATACAGGTGTCTCTTGCTCTGCGGGGTCAACGACCGAAAACTGCTATTATGAGCACACAGATTATCAATCAGGCTATCGCTATCATGGCCGTCCTATCGGCTCTACTTATGATAATGATACGCAGTCACTAGTACTTACTGTACTTGGGCAACTTTCTAACGGAACTGATTGGCAAGTAAAACTGCGTGATATTGACTTCAATAGCGACAACCGCGATCGTTACCCTAATAATCCAGATTTAGGTAACTCAATCACAAAAACCGCATTTAGTTCTAAGCAGCTTGAAGTACGTTATAGAATGCTTGCCATGGGAGGGCGCTTAACCCTTGGCGGACTTGCCTCTAATAACGATGGAGCAGAAAACGATACGTCTGCATTTGCTAAGTTCGAATACAACTTTTAGTTTCATTAATAACATTAAAAAAGGGGATAAACTGCAGTTTATCCCCTTTTTTTGATTTCACTAACTAGCTTTTTATTTTGCTAATCACTTTTGATGTTGAACAGCCATCTAAAAACTCAAGCACTTCGACTTTTCCGCCATGGCGCAGCACATGCTCCGCACCGGCTATTTGTTCTACCGTATAGTCGCCGCCTTTGACAAGAATATCAGGGCTTATTTGCTCGATAAGTTTTGCTGGCGTGTCATTTTCATCAGCACTCCCAAACGGGATAACCCAATCAACGGAGGCAAGTGCACTGAGGACCATGGCGCGCTCATCTAATGGGTTTATTGGGCGTTCAGGGCCTTTCAAACGAGCAATAGATTCATCATTGTTTAAACCAACCACTAATCTGTCCCCACGGGCTTTAGCTTGCGCTAAATAACGCACATGCCCTGCATGCAAAATATCAAAGCAACCATTAGTAAATACAATCGTTTCACCATTTTGCTTAGCAAATTCAATATGCTGCAATACATCATCAAACGGGGTTTGATAATGCTCGCCAGTTGCTTGTAAATATTGCCCCAGTTTTCGGCTTAACTCTTCTGGAGAAACTGTAGCCGCGCCCAATTTACTTACCACAATACCGGCTGCTAAGTTTGCAATTTCGACTGCATCTTTGGCAGTCATGCCCGCACCTAACATAACGGCAAGGGTTGCAATAACAGTATCCCCAGCGCCAGTTACGTCACTGACCTCAAGCTCTTGAGCTGCAAAATCATATTTTTCAGTGGCATTTATAAGCGACATACCTTGCTCTGAACGGGTAAGTAACATCGCCGTTATACCCGCATCACTAATGAGGTTTCGTGCACTACTTGCAAGCGTCTCTTCTGAGCCCACTTGCCCGCCTGCTAATTTAAATTCATTTAAATTAGGTGTTATATAATCAGCACCGCGATATAACTGTAAATCTGATGATTTAGGATCAACAAGTACCGTTTTACCTGCTTTTTTGGCCACACTTATCATCTCTTTTATCAGCGATAGCGAGCCTTTGTTGTAATCAGAAAACACTATAAAGTCGTAATCATTTAGCACAAGCTCTAATCGATTCAATAAAAGCTGGCTATGTGATTCGTTAAAAGTTTCTTCTAAATCTAAACGTACCACTTGCTGATGACGGCTAATTACACGCATTTTAGAAATAGTCGGTAAATCACACACGCTGACAAGCTGTGAATTTATTTTTTCACCTTCTAAAATATTTTCTAAAATTTGCCCACTTTCATCCTCGCCAATAAGGCCTAACAACCCCACTTTACCATCTAAACGGGCTATATTTTTAGCCACATTAGCCGCACCGCCAGCCTTGTCTTCAAATTTACTTACTTTAACAACGGGTACTGGCGCTTCTGGTGAGATACGCCCTGAATCACCATACCAATAGCGATCGAGCATCACGTCGCCCACCACTAAAATACGTGCTGCTGATAAGTTCTTTAGTAAAGATAAATCCATTACTGCTGCTCCGCAACAACCATATCCATGGCTTCACATAACCAATGGCCAATAAACATGTGTGCTTCTTGAATACGCGCGGTTTCGTCGTTTTTAATAATAATAGGTAACTTTGCAATATCTTTTACTTGCCCGCCGTCACGGCCAGTAAATGCAACCGTGAATGCCCCTATTTTGTTAGCAGCTTCTAATGCTAAATTGATATTTTTACTGGTACCTGATGTAGTTAAACCAATCACGATATCTTCAGGTTTACATAGCGCCTGTACTTGGCGCTCAAACACAGTATCAAAATGATAATCGTTGCTGTGCGCCGTTAAAATAGACGTGTCTGTGGTTAAAGCAATAGACGCTAATGGGCCTCGCTCTAATTTATAACGCACCACAAACTCTGCAGCTAAATGCTGAGCATCGGCAGCACTGCCGCCATTACCAAACCAAACCACCTTACCACCAGCTTGTAAAGCACTATGACATGCTTCTAGCAACTGCATTACCTCTTGATGATACGCCTCCATTGTTTCAAACAATACTTGATGACGGTTTAAACTTTCTAGGTAGCTGGTTGCCACTGAATCTATAATTGACATGAGATATTCCTCTTGGAACTGAAATGGCAGGAAAAATTAATTTCATTATTCCATAATTTTATAGCCAAATCACCTCTATATAACTAAATTAGATGTTTCACAGAAACTAAAATCAAAGGCTTACTGCATGGAAATCGTTTTTGTTATAAAAGTAACCATAAGCATTTCCTAAAATCATGAAACTGATGCAATAGCGTGATTTGAATGACATTGATTTAGTTTATACCCTAGTAAATGAACTCAAACCAACTTTTATACTTTGTATGTTTAGAAATAAGCCGTTTCACGATAAACTAGCTACAATTACCTTAAACAAAGCTCAGTATGGCACGCACTTTTTATTCACTTGCACTAATCATTATTAGCCCTTTAATCATATTTTATTTATATGTATTACGTGGTAAAAAAAATTCGGGTTATCGCGCGCATTTTAGAGAACGTTTTGGTTTTGTACGCCGCTGTTTATTTTCTAATAACACTAAACCTGTTGTTATTCATTGTGCTTCTGTAGGAGAGGTAATAGCAGCTACGCCATTAATTAAAGCGTTGCAAAATGAGCACCCGCAGCTCAATATTCTGATCACTTGTAATACCCCGACTGGCCGCGCACAAATAACAGCACAATTTAAAGATACCGTCGCTACTAGTTATTTACCTATCGATTTTCCTTTTGCCACTGCTCGATTTTTAAAACGCGTAAAACCGCAGTTACTGTGTATTTTAGAAACTGAATTGTGGCCAAATATTATGGCTAATGCGCATAACAAAAAAATCCCGGTATTGGTTGTTAATGCGAGACTTTCTGAAAAGTCGCAGCAGGGTTATCAAAAGGTTGCGCAGTTAACTCACCGTATTATGCACTCTATTACTGCGTTAGCCAGTCATAACAAAACAGATGCAGAGCGTTTTATTGCACTTGGGCTTGAGCCTTCAAAAAGCCATGTTACAGGTTCAATCAAGTTTGATATTAGCCCTACTCAAGAGCAACTAACAAAGGTGAGCGCACTCAAACAGCACTATAATAGCCAAGAACGTTTTATATGGGTGGCAGGCTCTACTCACCCTATAGAGCATGAATTAATACTCGATGCCCACCAGCAGTTGTTAAAAAAGCAGCCTGATGCTTTATTGATTATTGCCCCGCGACACCCCGAGCAATTTGATAAAGTGGCTGAACTACTCACACAAAGTACTTTAAGCTTTAGTCGTCGTAGCCAAAATAATTACCAAAACGAACACGTTTTACTTGCCGATACGCTAGGTGAATTACAGTGTTTATACGGCGCGGCTAGTGTTAGTTATATTGGCGGTAGTTTGATTCGTCGTGGTGGTCATAACCCGCTTGAGTCAGCCGCATTTTCGATTGGTGTAATAACAGGCCCTCATACCTATAACTTTGATCATGTCTATCCTGAGTTAACAAAGCTTAAAGGGGCATGCGTGGTAGAAAATGCAGATGAACTGGCACAACAACTCATTACTTTTAGCCAAAATAAAAAGGCATGCCAAACGCTCGGCACAAAAGCTGCGCAATGTGTTGCTAAAAACCAAGGCGCCATAAAAAAAACACTCACTATTATTAATCAATACTTAGAGCCAAAACAGTGACTAACATAGCTATTAGCCAAACCCGAGAATGGGTTTCATCCGTTATTGTAAAATATAACTTTTGCCCGTTTGCCCGTAAAGAAGTCGAAAACAACTGTATTCATTACATTGTAAGTAACGCCAATACTATCGATGATGCTGTAATGGATATGCTTGAGCAATGTATCGAGCTTGACCGCGAGAGAGAACGAGAAACCACGCTAATCATGTTCGATAACGGTTTTAGTGACTTTGAAGACTTTTTAGATTTAGTCGATTTAGCAAATGCGCTATTGGTTGCACAAGGCTTTGAAGGTAAATATCAAATTGCAAATTTTCACCCCGATTATGTATTTGCCGATAGCGATGAAACCGATGCGGCCAACTACACAAATAGAGCGCCGTTTCCTACCTTGCACCTAATTCGTGAAGCAAGTATGAGTGAAGCACTTGAAAATTATGACGAACCTGAGTCTATTCCTGAGCATAATATAAACTTAGCACGCCGAAAAGGCATTGATTTTTGGCAACAATTATTAGAAAACTGTAAAAAACCGAGCGTATAAGCTCGGCTTTTAATACCTTTAGTTAACCCATTAACTTTATTTTTTGACCCAGCTACCGTTTACTTCAATGTAGTGGCCGCTTTGCGTTTTTTCGATTGTTTTTGCCGCTGCCAATGCCTCAACTTGTGCAAGTGACAAGTTATTCTTTTTAGCTAATTTTAAGTACTGTGCCTTACGTTTTTCGTTAACGTCATCAACAACCGCTTTTGCTTCTGTATTTTGTACAACTAATCCAAGGTAGCCTGAGCTGTTTTCACCAACTAAGCCTTGGCTTTTAGCTTCATCTAAACTCATAGCCCAAACTGAAAATGACATACAAACGGCACTAATTAGGGTTACTATATTTAATTTATTTTTAATATTCATATTCTAGCTCCTTAAAATAACTCACTGTCATCGCTAAATAAATTATCGAGCTCTTTATCTACTTTGACACGAATTTCATGATCAACCTTAACATTTAAATTAATAGTGATTGGCTCTTTAGCCGACACCTCAACACGATGCGTGCACGCACTTAGTGCTGATATTGCTGCTAACGCGAGCAGCACTTTTATCGATAACGACTGTCTCATTGCCCATTTCCTTTTTGTGAAAATTGTTGCTCAACTTTTTGTGTAATTTCATCACTTAAACGCAGTGCCCGTAGAAGCGTAAATATGTTTTCTTCATGGTTGTAATTAAAGTTAACTTGCTGCTGCGCTTGCTGATTATAACCTTGTAAATTAACTCCAAGCTTTAACCAACCATCATTTTTAAGTACAACGCTGCTATTGAGTTTTTGAATATCTAAATCAGTCAATAACCCCAGTACAGGTTGCAACTCTTGCTGTTGCTGCATCACAGAATCAAATGCAGCATTATTGCTAATTTTTAAATTGCCCTCACCTTGGCTAAACAGACTGCCTTGGCTAATGTGCACACCATTTTTATTAACGCTCACCGGCAGTGTACCAGCCAAACGTCCTGTTAAAGTAATACCCGACTTATCATCAAGGGTGATCAGCTTACTTGCATCAATATTATTAAACGTTACAGTGCTAACTTGGGTTTCTTGTCCAAGCGTATAGTTATCTAATAAAAATGTACCGCCAAGCACATTACCTTCAACATTACTAACAAGCACATTATTGTTATTGACGAGCCATTGCCCTTTAAGGCCTTTGATAACTGCGCCCGCTCTAAACTCATTTAAATGAAAGGTAGTCGGTTTTACATTAAGCCTACCTGAATTAAACTCCCCGCTAAATACACTACTAAAATCACTTGCAAGGTAGTCATTATAAAGTCCACTTAATTGGCGAATATCTATATCAAAGGATGCCCTTTGTAAATTGACATCGCCACTAATATTGCCGTTAAAAGTACCTTTTGTCAGCTTAGCAAGTGGATAAAACTGATTAATAAAGGTGTTTAATGGCAACACACTTTGCGCTGGCACAATCACCTCAAACGGATGCGCCTGTGACGATATATGATGATTTACCACCAACTCAATATCATCTATAAACGCATGGTGCGACGCTTTAAGTGCACGGCTTTGTAATCCACTCGAGTCTATTTTTATATTATTCAGTCTTATATCAGCGCTATTAAGAGCCTTAATTTGCGTTTTCGCAGTTAAATGAGCAAATAACTCACCTACACCTAGGTTTGCTTTTGCCGTGAGACTATTATTTATATTGGTAAGTTTAAATTCTTTATATGCCGCATTTTTTAACTGATTAGTTAATGTAATTTCTGCATTTAGTTGTTTATCCATTTTCGCGGTTAAACCACCTTGATAATGCACTGCTTTTACATCAAAAGCTTCAAAGCTAGCAACGGAAAATTTACTCTGTGTGTACCCGACGGGTTTTGAGTCAATAAATTCACTTAATTCAAAGTAACCACTGAAATTAAGCATATTAGCAGTAACAGGGATAAATGCGGGTAGCCTTTCAAGCTCAACGTTGTAATCACCTTTAACTTTAGTACCATTTAGCTGAGCGCTTATATTAATGCTGTTTATATCTGGCGTGTTTATTTGAGCAGACACCTTTGCCTGCATATTATCAAGCAAAGCGTTAATAGGGAGTGCGGTATCTGTTATTAAAATATCAAAGTGCTTATTACCTTCACTCATCAAATTGATTACTGGAATACTCAGCTCCCCTTGTTCTATGCGAAGAGCTTGAGAAAGCTTAACCTGCCAATTTAAAGCAACTTGTTTGCTTACAAAATCTGCGTACTTACTTGGTGGAATTAACTCAGTACAGCGAGGGGTTAAATTAATTTTGTTATTAAGTGAACCGGTATCTAGGATTAACGCTTGGTTATTTAAATTAAAGCGAGTAGCCATCTGGCCAGTGGTTAATAAATTAAATTGGCATTGCTCAAACGTATGAGCAAATTGAGCGCTAATCCCCCCGTTCAACTTAAGCTCAATCCCGTCAAAACTAAACACTTGTTGAGTATTAAAGTTAACAGCATCGAGTAAGGTGTTTTTAGTGTTTATTACCTGTTTTAACAAAATGTCATCAACTGCTAGCTGACCACTTATTTTATTGGTGGTTAAAATCGCACTCGCATTTATATCGCCCGTTACATTAAATTGATTTAGCGCAGGTTCTAATACACTAAATTTTAATGGTTTACTGAGCTGATTACTGTTTACTACAAGCTGTTTAATATTAATGAGTGGGCGATTTGAAGGTAGCGCTATCTCAAGCTGTTTAGCCGGTTGATTAGCGTTATCACTTTTAGGTAATGGATTGAGCGTTAATATTGCACTTTGAACACTGACATGCTTTGTATTTGCAGTAATATCAGAGAGTTGTAATTGTTGGTTTTGGTAATTTAAACACACAGTGTCGGCATGTATATTTAACTTTGAGGTAATTGAAAAATCGAGGCAGCTTAATGTGACACCTGCTTTTTTAAGTTCAGGGGCAATGGCCCATTGTAGTAAAGGCAAGCGAAATACATACCCGAGTAATAATAGACTCAGTAAAAGAGTGCCAACAATTAAACCAATGCGCTTAAACATATTATCCTTACATGTTTTTTAATCACTATAATCAAAAAAGGCTGCACAAGGCAGCCTTTTTTATTTTACATCCAGATCATGAATCTAGTGTGTATATTAACCTACATTTTTACGCGCATTACGGAACATACGCATCCATGGGCTATCCTCTTTCCACTCATCTGGGTGCCAAGAGTTAGCAACAGTACGAAATACACGCTCTGGATGTGGCATCATTACAGTTGCACGGCCATCTGTTGATGTAATACCTGTGATACCTTCTGGCGAGCCGTTCGGGTTCGCTGGGTATTGCGTTGTAGGGTTGCCGTAGTTATCAACAAATTTAACCGCTACAGTACCACTTGCAAGTGCTGCTTTTGTTGCTGCTTCGTTTGCAAACTCTGCATGGCCTTCACCATGAGATACCGCAATTGGCATCCGCGAGCCCGCCATACCATTAAAGAATACCGATGGATTCTCTTGTATTTCAACTAAGCTAAAGCGTGCTTCAAAACGCTCTGACTTGTTCGTTACAAAGCGTGGCCAATGCTCAGTACCTGGGATCAACTCTTTTAATGTTGATAGCATCTGACAACCGTTACATACCCCTAAGCTAAAGGTGTCTTCACGGTGGAAGAAACTTTGGAATTGATCGCGTGCCATGTCATTAAACAGTATTGACTTAGCCCAACCTTCACCCGCACCAAGCACATCACCGTAAGAGAAACCGCCACACGCCACTAAGCCTTTAAATTGCTCAAGTGTTAAGCGCCCTTCTAAAATGTCGCTCATGTGCACATCAACCGCTGCAAAGCCCGCACGGTTAAATGCAGCTGCCATTTCTAAATGAGAGTTTACACCTTGCTCACGTAAAATAGCCATTTGCGGTTTAGCACCAGTTGCAATATATGGAGCTGCAACATCTTCATTTAAATCAAAGTTAAGTTTTACATTTAAGCCAGGATCTTTTGCGTCAAACTTAGCGTCAAACTCTTGCTTAGCACAATCTGGGTTATCACGACGCGCTTGCATTTGATACGTTGTTTCGGCCCAAATTGTACGAAGTTCAGTACGAGTATGATTAAGTACTGTTTGCTCACCACGATTAAACACGATGTTATCGTCGTTATTAAGCGAGCCAATCACATGACTAATTGCGGCAACACCATGCTGCTCAAATACCGCATTTACAGCCTCTAAATCACTGTTTGCAACTTGAATGACCGCACCTAGCTCTTCATTATAAAGCGCTTCAATATCAGAGCCGGTTAAATCTGCTAAGTCAACGGTAACACCGGTATGACCGGTAAATGCCATTTCAGCGATAGTGGTAAATAAACCACCGTCTGAACGGTCATGGTACGCAAGTAACTTACTATCAGCGACAAGTGCTTGCATTGCGTTGTAAAAACCTTTTAGTAGCTCTGGGCTATCTACATCAGGTGTTGTATCACCTAATTGCTTATAAACCTGAGCAAGGCTTGATGCGCCCAGTCGGTTTTTGCCCGCGCCTAAGTCAACTAAAATAAGCGATGTATCGCCTTTATCTGTTCGTAACTGTGGGGTCACTGTTTTACGTACGTCTTCAACACGACCAAACGCAGTGATAATAAGCGATAACGGTGATGTTACAGATTGCTCTGTAGCATCATCTTCGTTCTTCCATGTCGTTTTCATCGACATAGAATCTTTACCTACAGGAATTGTTAACCCAAGTGCCGGACATAACTCTTCACCCACCGCTTTTACCGCTTCGTATAAACCGGCATCTTCTCCTGGGTGTCCCGCTGCGGCCATCCAGTTTGCAGATAACTTAATATTTTCAAGAGAGCCAATGTTTGCACAGGCAATATTCGTTAACGATTCTGCCACTGCTAAACGCGCTGAAGCGCCATAGTTAAGTAGTGCTGCAGGCGTGCGCTCACCCAGTGACATTGCTTCACCATGGTAAGTGTCATACGTTGCTGCGGTTACAGCACAGTTAGCTACCGGTACTTGCCAAGGCCCCACCATTTGATCGCGTGCTACTAAACCTGTTACCGAACGATCGCCAATAGTAATGAGGAAGGTTTTTTCAGCAATGGTTGGTAAACGTAATAAACGTTCTGCAGCATCAGCAGCACTGATATTTTCAACGTCGAGCGCTTTACCTAACACTTGTTGTGATGTTACATCACGATGCATTTTAGGTGCTTTCCCTAATAAAACATCGAGCGGTAAATCAACAGGGTTATTTTCAAAGTGACTATCAGCCACCGTTAAATGAGGTTCTGCAGTTGCTTCACCAATAACCGCATATTGCGCTCTTTCACGCTTACAAATAGCTTCAAAACGATCAAAATCTTCAACAGCGACAGCGAGTACATAGCGCTCTTGCGATTCATTACACCAGATTTCATGTGGTGCCATGCCCGGTTCATCATTTGGGATATTACGAAGCTGAAATTTACCGCCACGTCCACCGTCACTAACAAGTTCAGGGAATGCGTTAGATAAACCACCTGCACCCACATCATGAATAAACGCAATTGGATTTGCATCACCTAGCTGCCAACATTTGTCGATTACTTCTTGGCAACGGCGTTCCATTTCTGGGTTTTCACGCTGTACAGAGGCAAAATCTAAATCTTCATTTGATTGACCCGATGCCATACTTGATGCAGCGCCACCGCCTAAGCCAATGTTCATTGCAGGGCCGCCTAGTGCAATGAGTTTTGCACCAACTGGAATATCGCCTTTTTGAACATGATCAGCACGGATATTACCTAAACCACCGGCAAGCATAATTGGCTTGTGGTAACCACGCACCTCTTCACCATTGTGACTGGTCACTTTTTCTTCGTAAGTACGGAAATAACCTAATAAATTAGGACGGCCAAACTCGTTATTAAACGCAGCACCACCTAATGGGCCTTCAGTCATAATATCTAGAGCATTAACAATACGGCCAGGCTTACCAAAATCACTTTCCCAAGGCTGTTCAAAACCAGGAATACGTAAATTAGATACAGTAAAGCCCACTAAACCCGCTTTTGGTTTTGAACCACGACCAGTTGCACCTTCATCGCGAATCTCACCGCCCGACCCTGTTGCCGCACCAGAAAAAGGCGCTATTGCCGTTGGGTGGTTATGGGTTTCAACCTTCATTAATATTTCAATGTCTTCTTGGTGATACGCATATTCACCTTGCGCATTCGGGAAGAAGCGACCCGCCTTTGAGCCTTTCATTACGGCTGCATTATCTTTATAAGCAGATAATACATTTTCAGGATTATGCTCAAAGGTATTTTTAATCATTTTGAACAACGACTTTGGTTGTTCAATGCCATCGATAGTCCAATCAGCATTAAATATTTTATGACGACAATGCTCTGAGTTCGCTTGAGCAAACATAAACAGTTCAATATCGTTAGGGTTACGCCCTAACTTAATAAAGTTTTCAACTAAATAATCAATTTCATCATCAGCAAGCGCAAACCCTTGCTCTATATTTGCTGTGGCTAATGCTTCACGGCCGCCACCTAAAATATCAACTGATGACATTGGACGAGGTGCATCGCTGCGAAATAACTGCGCGGCATCTTCTAATTTACTGTGAGTAGCTTCAGTCATGCGGTCATGAAGAAGTGCTGCAACTTGTGCTAACTGTTCTGCACTTAAATCACCTTCAACATAGTAAGCAATACCTCGCTCTACGCGATGAACTTGTTTAAGCCCACAGTTATGAGCGATATCTGTCGCTTTTGAAGCCCATGGCGAGATTGTACCAGGACGAGGCGTCACTAATACCAACTGACCTGCTGGCGCATGCTCAGCAATTGTTGGGCCGTAGGTTAATAACTTTTCAAGTTTGGTGTGCTCATCAGTGTTTAATGGCGATGTTAAATCGGCAAAGTGAGCGTATTCGGCATATACATTGGTGACAGGAAGTTGCGATTGTTGGCAACGCGCTAAAATTTTATTAACTCTGAACTCTGAAAGTGCTGGTGCACCACGAAGGATCAACATAAGTAATTTCACCCGGGGTTAGGGATTGAACGATATTTTAGGCGCGTATTATAGTCCAAATTACTCTCAGATTTAACTCAAAAATGCGCTTTTCATTAAATTAACTTTTTCTTTTTGTTTACACCTATTTTTTACTCACTGCGATTAAACGATAAGTGACGTAATCAGTAAGTTTTGTTATAACAGGAGATACGATGCTAAAGAGGCGAATATGTTGAAGATAAAGCTAATAACAATCATTACGTTAGTCATACTTTTGTGTGCATGTAATACACAAGAGCAATCAACACAGCTTGCCCAAATCAAATCTGAAAACAAAATTCGTATTGGTACACTTGCCAGTGCAAGTAATTACTATCAAGCCGTTCAAGGGGAGCAAGGATTTGAATTTGAGCTCTCTCAAGCGTTTGCAGACTACTTAGGGGTAGAGCTTGAAATTGTACCCTTTTTTAATTTATCCGAAATGTTTGCGCGTTTGGACAGTGGTGACCTCGATTTAATTGCCTCAGGTCTTACCTACAATAAAGTACGTGCTGAGCGCTATCGCTATGGCCCTACATACAGAACAATTAGCCAAAAATTAGTCTTTAAACAAGGCCGTGAACGCCCTCGTGATTTTGATGATTTAACCGGAAACTTCACCGTTATCGCTAAAAGTAGCCATTCATTAACATTAGAAGAAATTCAACAAACCAACCCAAACTTAAGCTGGAATGAAACCGAAGAGTTTGATGAAGAAGAATTACTGCAAGCAGTTATTGACGGCGAAATAGATTACACCTTAGCGGATTCTCATACTTTAGCGCTGTTTCGTCGCTATCACCCTAATTTGAGTATTGGCTTTTCAGTTACCCGAAATGATTCAATTGCATGGATACTAAGAAAGTCGAATGATGATTCCCTATACGCATTATTAGTCCCCTTTTTTGGTGAAGCAAAACAAAATAATCAACTTTATGTGCTCGAAGAAAAATACTTCGGTCATGTCCGCCAATTTAATTACGTTAATACCTTGGCATATATAGACGCAATTAAAGAAACACTGCCTAAATATCAACCTTGGTTTATGCAATATGCAGGTAGCCTAGATTGGCGCTTACTGGCAGCATTAAGTTATCAAGAGTCGATGTGGAACCCGCGTGCTAAGTCACCAACCGGTGTGCGTGGTATTATGATGCTAACAAGACGCACAGCAAAACAAGTCGGTGTAACAAACCGCTTAGAACCAGAGCAAAATATACGCGGTGGTGCACAATACTTAGCAAAATTAATTAAACGCGTCCCGGATCGAATCCCTCAACCGGATCGTACTTGGCTTGCACTTGCCGCCTATAATGTAGGTTGGGGACACGTTAACGATGCCCGTATTATTACCGAGCAACAGGGAGCTAGCCCTGATAAATGGGCTGACGTTAAAAAGCGCTTACCATTGTTAATAAAAAAACGTCACTATCGTAATACCCGTTATGGCTATGCTCGTGGTGATGTAGCAGTGACCTATGTTGATAATATACGTCGCTATTACGATGCGCTTGTTTGGCTTGATGAAAATAATGCAATGGCGCCGATTACCTCAACAAATGAAACAGAAGAGAAAATCGTTAAACCAGATGATTCAGAGCAACGTACGAGTAATTCCGCTGAGGAAAAAAAATAAATACGCTGCTTAGTATTTAACTGAACATCAGAAAATCAAATAGTTGTTTACTTGTAATCAATTATTCAATAATCTGGCTTAATTGTATAAAATTTTGTGTCATTACCAAGCACATAAGGATAAGTCATGCTTAAACGTAGACGTACACATCAACTTAAACGTTGTATAAAGCACTCAACCGCCACTCGTCGTCGAGTGATGTTAAGAAATTTACATAAAAAAATAATTTGGCGCCGCCGCATGTTTGCTATGCAGCAAATGGCTGAATTAGACGCCTTAATAGCAGCAGCTGACTAATCGCTGTTACTATTACGAGCGGCTTGCTTTGCCGCCTTTATTTGTGCTCGGCGACGCTTAAAAAAACTAGAAATAGTCTCTGCACATTGTGTTTCTAATACCCCACCCGTTATTTCTACCTGATGGTTTAAACGAGGTTCTTGTAAAAGGTTCATAATTGAACCAGCAGAACCCGTTTTAGCATCGGCTGCACCAAATACTAAGCGTTTAATTCGGCTATGTACTAATAAACCTGCGCACATAGAGCATGGCTCTAATGTGACATAAAGAGTACAGTCAATTAAGCGGTAATTATTAAGTACTTTTCCTGCTTCACGTACCGCTATCATCTCAGCATGAGCCGACGGGTCGTTATCAGTAATTGAGCGATTATAGCCTGCGCTAATAAGCTGATTATCTTTAACAATTATAGCCCCTACCGGGATCTCATCTAGCTGCTCCGCTTGTTTTGCATACACAAGCGCTTGTTCCATCCAATATTGGTCGTCTAATGGCTCTATCATTATTATTACTTAACTATTTTTTATGCCGTAATTATACCAACTTAGCGCAATAAAATGCGTCATTGATCACTTTATTGCAAAAATAAAACAAATTTAAGTGGTTTGTCATGGCTCATAAGGCAGGATTTACGCTATAATCTCACGCTTTTTTTATTTAGCTCACAACACGGGTAGCAAATGAAATTTCCTGGACGCCGCAGGCATAAACATTATTTTCCAGTGGAAGCCAAAGATCCACTGACCAATCAACTTAACGCCACTGAGCGATTACACCGCAGTTATATTACGGGGATCGATCAAATCGTTGTTGATATAGAAGCTAAGGTTGACCAAGCTTTTCTCGATGAATTTCAATTGCGCCGAGGGATGTCGCAAGTTATAGATAATGACATCACCAATGCTTTATACGATCGCTTAAAACTGAACGACATGGTCGATTACGAATTCGCAGGCGGAACCGTTGGCAACACAATGCACAACTATTCCGTACTTGCTGATGACCGTTCGGTGCTATTAGGTGTAATGAGTGAAAACATAAAAATAGGCAGTTATGCTTATCGCTTCTTATGTAATAACTCAAGTCGCGTAGACTTAGACTACTTACAGCCTGTAGATGGTCCTATAGGCCGCTGTTTCACATTGATTGATGAAACAGGTGAACGCACCTTTGCCATTAGTGCTGGCCTGATGAATTATCTAAAGCCTGAGTCAATTGATAAAGAGCTAATCGAAGGCTCATCGGCATTAGTGATTAGCGCTTATTTAATGCGTACTCAAGGCGATGAAACCATGACCGAAGCGACCATGCAAGCAATCAAGTATGCTAACGATGCAGATGTACCGGTTGTATTAACACTCGGTACTAAGTTTCTTATCGAGCAGGATCCGACATGGTGGGCTAACTTTGTAGAAAAGCATGTTGATATCCTTGCTATGAACGAAGAAGAAGGCCAAGCAATTACTGGATTTGAAGATCCATTACTAGCTGCCGACAAAGCATTAGACTGGGTTGATTTAGTAATTTGTACTGCCGGTGAAAAAGGCTTATTTATGGCCGGTTTTGTTGATGACAGTTTCAAACGCGAAACAGAGTATCCACTTTTGCCTGGTGCTATCCCTGATTTTAATCGTTATGAGTTTTCACGTGCAATGCGTAAAGTTGACTGTGAAAACCCAATAAAGGCATATAGTCATACTGCTCCGTTTATGGGCGGGCCTGACTCGATTAAAAATACCAACGGCGCTGGTGATTGTGCTTTAGCCGCTGTATTGCATGACTTATCAGCGAATGTTTATCATAAGTTGAACGTTGCTAATTCAGCAAAACATCAGCAACAAGCGATTACCTACTCTTCGCTCGCTCAAATTAGTAAATACGCCAACCGTGCAAGTTACGAAGTGCTGGTTCAGCATTCTCCACGCTTATCACGTGGCTTACCAGAGCGAGAAGATTGTTTAGAGCAAGTGTATTGGGATCAATAAAATCCCAATGCACTCAGCGTATTTAAAATATCGATATATCAAGCTTTTTAGATAGCAGCTCTAATGCTGCTATTCCTGCCACCGAGTTACCAAAAGAGTTTAATCCTGGGGAATACACTGCCACAGTAAACCTATTCGGTAATACCGCCAATATAGTCCCAGAAACCCCTGATTTTCCAGGCATCCCCACTCGATAACCAAAATCACCCGCCGCATCATATAAACCACTGGTAAATAACAACGAGTTTAGTTGCTTATTTTGACGGCTAGAAAGCACTCGTTTAGAAGAGCTGTAATCTATCCCTTTATTAGCTAAAAAGTTGTAAGCCTTAGCAAGTTCAATACAATTAAGTTCTATGGCACAAAAATTAAAGTATGACCACAGCACATCATCCACTTCATTTTCAAAGTTACCGAATGATTTCATTAAGTGTGCCATTGCCGCATTTCGATGCCTAAACTCATACTCTGAATTAGCCACTTGTTTATCTATTACGATACTTCGATTACCAGATAAATCGCGAAATGTTTCCAGCATAGAGTGCATGGGTGCTGATAAACGACTATATAAAGCATCACAGGTAACTATGGCACCCGCATTAATAAATGGGTTACGGGGTATGCCTTTTTCAAACTCAAGCTGTGTCAGTGAATTAAATGCTGTTCCAGAGGGCTCTTTACCCACTCTACTCCATAGTTCATCGCCATAACGTTGCAGCGCTAATGTCAGAGTCATTACTTTAGAAACAGATTGAATAGTAAAACGCTGTTCACAATCACCCGCGCAAAATATCTCCCCCTCAGTGGTGTAAATGGCAATAGAAAACTGCTCAAGATCAACTTCAGCAAGAGCAGGGATATAATCAGCAACCTTACCTTGGCTCAATAAAGGTTTAACCTCTTGAGTTATCTCATTTAGCACTCGTTGATAATCACTGGTTGGCAATAGACACCTCAATAATATGCAAAGTTAAAATCAAATTTTAACACGTAGGATCTATAACTGCATGAGAATGTTAAGTCTATAAGTTATTAGTAATCTGATAGGAAGCATATACATGATGAGATTGGCTGGCAGTCTCTTTTTTTAAGATATTGCGTAATTCATCTTCAAATTTAAAACAATAAAAAACCAGCATTTTGCTGTAACGTGGTTCTGTTATTTGGAGCCAGTTCGCTAATTTATAGCGACAATACAATAGAACATCCCACTTTTTTGTTTAGATCCAAGCTGTTTTGTTTGATGTATAGGAATACGAATGCCATGGAGCACAAGATATGCAAGAGCGGCCACTACTAAGTTCCATATACAGTCTTGGTTTGATGTTTTACTTATCTCAGACAACAAAAAACCCGTTACATTGCTGTAACGGGTTTCTTTAATTGGATCCTGGTAATGTCATGGTGCCCACAGCGGTAGAAAGTCACATAGCAAATGCGACACTATCATTGTGTCGGGGCGGCCTTGTGCGGGGCTCGCCTTCGAGCTGTTTAGGAATACGAATGCCGTGGAGCAAAGGATGTACGAGAACGGCCACCACTGAGTTCGGCATGGGCTCTTGGCTATTTATTAAATCCCAGACAGCAAAAAACCCGTCACATCGCTGTAACGGGTTCCTCTTATTTGGATCCTGGTAATGTCCTACTTTCACATAGCAAATGCTACACTATCATCGGCGCTGTTTCGTTTCACTACTGAGTTCGGCATGGGGTCAGGTGGGTCCAAAACGCTATTGTCACCAAGAAAATTCTTTTCAATTTTCTTATTATTTATTTTTAAATTTAAAGTCTTTCGACTAAATTTGGAGCCTGGTAATGTCCTACTTTCACATAGCAAATGCTACACTATCATCGGCGCTGTTTCGTTTCACTGCTGAGTTCGGCATGGGGTCAGGTGGGTCCAAAACGCTATTGTCACCAAGCAAATTTGGTGTAAGTTCGATTTAATCGAGCTTACTAAAATTTGGAATTCTGATAATAAAGAGTATCGTAAATCTACTTTAGTTATATTAACTTCTTCGCTTAAACTATCACATAAAACGCGTTTGGCGTTGTATGGTTAAGCCTCACGGGTAATTAGTACAAGTTAGCTTAATGGCTCACACCACTTCCACATCTTGCCTATCAACGTTGTAGTCTTCAACGGCCCTTCAGA
>NZ_FPAR01000016.1:0-40203 GCF_900116475.1 Pseudoalteromonas sp. DSM 26666
AAAGTTTTCGAAACTAAGTTTTACTCGACTCACTAAGTGACTCTTGCCTCGCTAAGCGTTGCTGTCTGCCGTCTCAGTGGGGTCGCATTATAGGGAGATCCGAAAACAGATCAACCCTTTTTTGAAGAAAACTTGAAATAAATGTCTGTTCGCTGGATATTTGAACGATAGATACTAAAAACACAACATAACTATCAATTTATTAACAATAAACGCGGTATTTAAGCGTTTAACTGTGAGGTAGCCCTTAAATGTGTAAAGAATGATCATCATGATCACCAATAGGAGAGCAACCGCTGCAGATCTTATATCTTTAGCTTGATCCGATGGAACATTAATCTCTGTACTTATACGATCTGCTAATGCTTTTATGGCTATAGTTGGATTTAATCACTCGACTATGAGAATTAACTCGCTCTAACTATTCGTGCGAGTTCTGCTAAGTTTTAAACAAAATAAAGCCCCGCTTTTGCGAGGCTCTTACTTATGCTACACCGTATTGATCTCGGTATGCTTTTACTGCCGCTAAATGCTCATCCATGGTTCCTTGATTCTCAAGGTAACTGATTAGATCAGCCAATTTAACAATAGAAGTTACTTGAGTATTAAAGTCACGCTCTACTTCTTGTATAGCTGAAAGCTCGGCTTTACCTTTTTCTTGGCGATCAAGTGCGATTAAAACACCACTTAAATCTGCGCCATTGTCCGCAATAATTTCCATAGATTCCCGAATTGCAGTACCTGCAGTGATCACATCATCAACTAACATGATCTTACCTTTAAGATCCGAACCTACTAAGCTGCCACCTTCACCGTGTGCTTTTTTCTCTTTGCGGTTAAAGCAGTAAGGCACATCTTTGTTGTAATGATCAGCCAACGCAACAGCGGTTGTTGTTGCAATTGGAATACCTTTATAAGCTGGGCCAAATAATACATCGTATTCAATTGCCGCATCTTCAAGCGCTGCAGCATAAAAGCGACCTAAGCGAGCAAGATCACGACCGGTATTAAACAAACCAGCATTAAAAAAGTATGGACTTGTACGGCCAGATTTTAAGGTAAATTCACCAAACTTTAATACCTGCTTTTCTAAAGCAAATTCAATAAACTCTTTTTGATATTCTTTCATCGCCGATTACCTATTTATGCTAGTGCTTGTTTTTGTACATCTATAATTTCACGAATTGAGTGCTTAGCGAGTGTAAGTAGCTCATCAAGTTCATCAAACGAGAAAGGCTCGCCTTCAGCTGTCCCTTGTACTTCAATAATTTTACCTGTTTCAGTTAAAATTACATTCATATCGGTTTCAGCGTCAGAGTCTTCAAGGTATTCTAAATCGCTAATCGCTTGGCCTTTATATATGCCAACTGAAATAGCCGCGATCATATGCTTAAGTGGATTTGAATTAATCATCCCTTTTGCACGCATGTAAGTAAGTGCATCAACGAGTGCGACACATGCACCACTAATTGATGCTGTACGTGTACCACCATCAGCTTGAATTACATCACAATCAATAGTAATTGTGTTTTCACCGAGTGCTTTTAGATCTATTGCAGCACGTAAAGAGCGAGCAATCAGACGCTGTATTTCCATTGTACGACCGCCTTGTTTACCTCGCGTTGCCTCACGACTATTACGTGTGTGTGTTGCGCGCGGTAACATGCCATATTCTGCGTTTACCCAACCTTTACCTTGGCCTTTCATAAAGCGTGGCACGCCAGCTTCAACAGTCGCGGTACAAAGTACCTTAGTGTTACCAAACTCTACTAATACTGAGCCTTCAGCATGCAAAGTATAGTTACGTGTGAACGTAACCGGTCTAATTTGATTAGGTGTTCTTTCGCTTGGACGCATTGACGATCCCCTTAATTCTGAATTTGCCACATTATATGTGGATGTGAATACAGATGCCATGTTGATTTAGATTAAAGTGTGTTTAAAAAACACTCAGTAGGTTAAATTTTCTTTAGAGCTTAAGCAGTGTTACGGTATAATCATTACACTATTGTATTTAAAAATGTAGGAAATCATCCATGATCCACAGTATGACAGCTTATGCGCGTCGCGAAATTAAAGGCGAATGGGGCACTGGCACGTGGGAAGTTCGTTCAGTGAACCAACGTTACCTTGAAACATTTATTCGTGCACCAGAGCAATTTCGTGGCATGGAGCCCGTTATTCGCGAGCGTCTGCGTAAGCACTTACAGCGTGGTAAGGTAGAAGTCTTCTTAAAATTTGTCGCAAATCCCGCACATGTTGGTGAATTATCAATTAATCAATCTCTTGCTGAGCAGTTAATTAATAGTGCTAAGTGGGTACAACAACAAAGCAATGGTGATATTAATCCTGTTGATATTTTACGTTGGCCTGGTGTTATGGAAGCACAAGAAATTGATATGGATAGTGTAAATACAGCTCTTATTAGTGGTCTTGACCAAGTAATTGAAGACTTTAAATCTGCGCGTGGCGATGAAGGTGCAAACCTTGAAGAAATGATAACTACACGATTAACCGCCATTTTAGAGCAAGTTGATATTGTTGAAGCACATATGCCAGAAATTACTAAGTGGCAACGTGAAAAGTTAGTACAAAAGCTTGAAGATTTAACAACAAATATTGATGAGTCACGCCTTGAGCAAGAACTGATTTATCTTGCACAAAAGCAAGATGTTGCCGAAGAGCTAGACCGTTTAAAGTCGCACGTTAAAGAAACTCGCAAAATCCTGAGTAAAGGTGGTGCTTGTGGTCGTCGTTTAGATTTTATGATGCAAGAGTTTAATCGTGAAGCAAACACGTTAGCATCTAAATCTATCAATAGTGACATCACCAACGCAGCTGTAGAGCTAAAAGTCCTGATTGAGCAAATGCGTGAGCAAATACAAAATATCGAGTAACAAGCTATAAATTAAAAAAAGGGCATAATTACGTGTAATTATGCCCTTTTTTATTACCGCTTATAAAAGCGTACTTAGAGACGCTTTTAAGGTTTCAAACTTAATAGGCTTGGTAAGTACTTTATTAATACCTACTTTGAAGCACGATGCCTTGTCATCGGTTGAGGCATTGGCTGTCAGTGCAAAAATAGGAATATCACTTAACAGCTCATTACGGATATGCTGTGTTGCGGTTAATCCATCCATGGTTGGCATCATGATATCCATTAAAATTAAGTCGAAGTGTTTGAGTTTCATAAACTCAATTGCTTCTACCCCATCATTAGCAATAGTGACTTTATGATTTAGCTTTTGTAAGAATGCCTTTATGAGTACTTGATTGGTTTTATTATCCTCGGCAACGAGAACTGATAATTCTGGCTGCTGTGATGAGAATTCAGGTTTAATTTCATCAATAGCGGCTTCTTTAAATGGCAGTAAAATCGTAAACTTACTACCTAATCCTAATTGTGTTTCTACACTAATAGAGCCATCCATAAGTTCGATTAGGTTTTTTGAAATACTCAGTCCTAGTCCAACACCCTCGTTTTTTCTGTTTATACCTTCATTAACTTGTCGAAATGGCTGAAATATAAAGACCAGATCTTTTTTTGCAATACCCACTCCTGAATCTTCAATAGTGAATTTTAAGTTGTCATCGACAATGCTTACACATAATGCAATGTGTCCTGAGTGGGTAAACTTAAACGCATTGCCAATAAGATTAAACAGTATCTGCCCTAATCTAAACTCATCCCCCATTATAAAAGTGGGAATATCATCATTAATCGAAACTGAAAAAATAATATCTTCACTGTCTTCAATTATATGCAACTGTCCGACGATATTCTCGATAAGCAGTTTTACATTTAAGGGTTTGTTGGCGATTAATATGGTTCCTGATTCAATTTTTGAGAAATCCAATACATCGGTGATTAATCCATACAGAATATCTGCACTCGAATTTGCGTAATCTAGCCATTGGCGTTGCTCTTGAGTCAGGTCGGTGTCTATTAATAACTCGATCATCCCCATAATCGCATTCATGGGTGTTCTTATTTCATGCGACATAATGGTTAAAAATTTTGTTTTTGTTTTACTGGCTTCCTCTGCTTTTAGTTTTTCATTTTCAAGTGCTGTTTCTCGCTCTTTTGAAATGGTGATATCTTTAGCGATACCTAAGTAACCAATAAAGTTTCCTTGCTCGTCAAATTGTGACTTGCCATTGAGCGAAACCCATAAAGGAGTGGGTGAGTTAACTTCAAACTCAAACCCACTAAAATCCTCATGCTCTGCCAATAATGCTGCGAAGGCTTGCCATTTTTGTGTATTTTTTTGCTCATTTTTAGTGCGCAAAGACTCTATGCTTTTATTAATAAAAATTTGCGCATAGGTATTGTCTTCTCTTTCAAGATTATTAACGCTGGTAAATGTCATATCGGGCTCAGTTCGCCAAAACCACTCACTCGCTAATTCTTTAAATAAAGTAGAAAGCTGTGAAAATTTATCGAGCAATAAAACCGACTGTTGAGTGTGGGCATGTAATTTATTTAACTGTAAAAAAGCGTGAAATGCTTGCTGAAGAAATACCTTTATTAGCTGTGAGACTATAATCTCATCATTATTTTTGTTATGCACATGAGTGAAAATAAACAAGCACTGCTCGCTTGTTGTGTTAATTCCTATTAACAGCGCTGTTTTTATATCGCGGCTATTGATCTTTTTTGACGTAGCAAATAGTTGTTCTGCCGATGGGTTATGGCTAAATGAATAACCGCTTTCGAGTGCCTGTAAAAATGCAGTGCATGGCGGCCATATTTTCTCATCAAAATCGATGTTCGATGTGCCAACAGTTAAGAAGTGATGATGTGTTTTTTTTAAAACAATGCAATCTTGGTATCGCAGTAGCGGCTGCAGTAACGCTGAGATAGTCGCTAAAATATCAATTTCATCATCACACTGATGCAATAACGCTAACTGCCTTTGCAACTGCGTAATAGTAATTAATTCATTACGTTGCATACCCACTCCCTCAGCTAAAATGCATCGCGTTTTGCAAAGAATATCAAAATCGATGTTATGACTAATTAATATAGAACAAAATTTAATATAAATCATTGAGTTATTTTTTTGGCAGGATGGAATGATTTCTGCTTTATTAATATAAATAAACACATGAAGGCATAGCTATGAAAATAGTGTGTATCGGTGGTGGTCACGGATTAGCGCAAGTATTAAGTGCTATCAAACCCTTATGTAATCACTTAACCGCGATTGTAGCCACTACTGATAATGGCGGTAGTACCGGACGCATAAGAGATGAGCAGGATTGCATTGCTTTAGGTGATATAAGACGCTGCTGCGTACAGCTCGCCGGAGAAGGTACGCAGGCTCATGCTATGTATGAACACAGATTTATGCATGGCGACATGGCGGGTCATTGCTTAGGAAACTTAACGCTATTAGGGTTAACCCAGCTAACACACTCTCCTACCGAGGCCATTGCGTCTTTTAATCGTTTGCTTGGGAACAAAGAGACTGTGTTACCTATGTCTGATTTACCAACAGATTTAATTGCCGAGCTAAATAATGGTGAAAAAATATTTGGTGAATGCGCGATTGATGCCTTAAATGAGCTACCAACATCAGTCTACTTATCAAAAGCTGTGCCGCCAGCGCCTGGCACTGTTGAGGCTATTTTAGATGCCGATTTAATAATTATTGGCCCCGGCAGTATCATTACTAGCGTTATGCCAACTTTTTTAATTACAGATATTACTAACGCGATAAAACAAACCTCTGCGTGTCGCATATTTATAGAAAACACGGCTCAGGAAAGCAGTGTTATGCAACATACAAAAATTGCCGGTATTGATTGGTTACAAAAAAAGCTCGGCACTAAAATATACGATTTAAGCATTTCTCCTTCTGCCATTATCGAAATTTTACAACAGGGAGAGAAATGCAAGGAAACGGGTAAACATTTACATAATATTGATGAGTTAAAAAATGTATTTTCAGAGTTATTAAAAAGCTCTTTTAATGCAGAGAAACACGCTTAATGGTTTTGGATAAGTTCGTTCATGTGTTCAAAGGTTTTTTTACTCTGTGCATCGGCTAATTTTAAAAGTGTTGCAACTTCAGTGTCTAAGCCATTGACTTTAACTTGCTGTTCAATCAATTGGCACGTTTGCGCTAACCTTGTTGCACCAAAACTATAGCCACTACTTTTTAAGCTATGTGCATACAGTTCAATCTCTTCAGGCTTGGTTGAGGCAAGCATTTGTGCAACTAACTTTTTAGACTCATCAACAAAAACGTTTAAAAGCTCAATAGCCATGCTATCGCCAACATCATATTTTAATTGTTCTATTACAGATGTATCTATCATAATTTTCTTTTGGAGCTCGTTGTGAATAATCGGATTATATTGTTTGTAGACTCTTCCATGATTGGTGGTATTGAGACTCACATTATAGAGTTACACAAACTGCTTAATAAAAATCGAGTTAATTGTTCAGTTTTATTTTATAAAAATCATGGGAATAATGAATTTTATAGATTACTTGATAAGCAAAGCATACAGTATGATTTTCTGCAAGGCTCGTTTATGAGTTTAATCATGCGGTTTCGCAGCTATGACCACAATACGGTTATTCATACCCATGGCTACAAAGCTGGAATTTTAGGGCGCTTAGCCTGTAAACTTATAAATAAGCATTGTGTTAGCACTTACCATGCAGGAGAGGCTGGTACAGGAAAAATGTGGTTGTATAACAAATTAGATTTATGGCTTAGTTGGCTATCAACTAACTTTGCAGTGTCTGAAAAAATTAGTAAAACAATAAAAAACGCCCAATTACTGGAAAACTTCATCGCAATAACCGAACCTCCCAGTACTAATTTTGCACAACCGGTACTTAAAATCGGGTTTGTTGGCCGCTTATCTTATGAAAAAGGCCCTGATATCTTTTATGCCTTAGCTCAAAATATGCTGATAAATCAACAAGTGGAGTTTCACCTTTTTGGTGATGGCCCAATGCGCAACGCTATCCCCCAAATAAACAACCTTCATTATCATGGATTAACTAATCGAGATGCTATTTGGCAACATGTTGATGCTTTACTCATTTGCTCTAGAGAGGAAGGCCTGCCTATGACCTTGCTAGAGAGTATGAGCAATCATAAAATTGTTATTAGCAGTCCAGTAGGCGCTATTCCTAGCATTATAAACAATGGAGTGAATGGCTTTTTAATGAAATCAGCAAATGCACTAGAATGCCAACAATCGATAGAAGCATTGCTTGCCTTATCTACAACGCAAAAAAGCGAAATGGCACACTCAGCATACGCTATGCTTGAGGAGCGTTTTTCAGGTAAAAAACAGTTTGCTTTGTTACAAACTGCTTATACTGCAAAAACATTGTTATAAATTTTCTTCCCACCCTTTAATTTTTCGGTATAGAGTTGAAGGACTTACATCTAAAAGAGCGGCAGCTTTAGGAATATTGGTTGCACATATTTTTATTACTCGTTCTATATATTCTTTTTCGGCGACCCACAAAGCCTTAACTTCACTTTCAACCTGCGGTAACTCTTCAAACTCTTGCACTTGTACCGATGTGTTTAGCTGCCCAGTTTGACTCTCGTTGCGTGGCTCTTTTTGCACGCTTTGTGGCAATGCAGGTAACATCGATACGTCAATCCACTCTTGTGGATTAAGTACTAAAATATTGCGGATCACATTTTCTAGCTGCCTAACATTACCGGGCCAATCGTATTGCGCTAAAAACTGTTTTACATCGTCGGTGATCCCTTTATAAGGGTGCTGCTCTTCTTTGGCTATTTTTATAAATAACGCTTGTGCTATTTCAATAATATCTCTGTCACGCTCTCTGAGTGGCGGCAATTCAATAGGAATAACGTGCAGTCGATAGTATAAATCTTCTCTAAATCGACCTGCTTCAACTTCAGCAAGCGGATTTCGGTTAGTGGCACAAACAAACCTCACATCAACCTTTACTTGTCTTTCACTGCCGACTTGTTGATAAGTACCCGTTTGAATAAAGCGAAGTAACTTACTTTGCAAGTTAACATCCATCTCGCATAACTCATCTAAAAACAGCGTACCGCCATCTGCCTGCCCTGCCGCCCCGAGTCGATTAGCAATTGCCCCCGTAAAAGCGCCTTTTAGGTGGCCAAATATTTCGCTTTCAATTAAATCTTTTGGGATGGCGGCACAATTAAGTGCCACAAAAGGCTTGTCGACACGATTAGAGGCTTGATGAACAGCCCGTGCACAGAGCTCTTTACCTGTCCCACTTTCGCCGGTAATAAATACCGTGGCTTTGCTCGCTGAAGCAGAGCTAATAACTTGATACACCGATTGCATTTGCTTAGAGCTGCCAATCAAATCAAAGTAACGACCATTTTCATAAATATTTTTATATTTAGTAACCGTTTGTTTTAAATCTTTTATTTTAAGTGTGTTATTAATGGTTATACGAAAACGTTCTGCTTCGACTGGTTTTTCTAAAAAGTCACTGGCACCTAACTTGATCGCTTGAATAGCCATTTCTTTGGTCGCATGCCCAGTTAATACAACAACTTGAGGAAAGTTGTCAGGTTCTAGCTGGGCAAGAATATCAAGTCCGTTCATGTCGGGTAACATGACATCAAGCACAATAAGATCGGGTTTTATCTTGTTTATAATATCAAGAGCTGTTGCCCCATCGTTAGCCACCAGCGTGTTTACACCTGTAGGTAAAAGATAAGACTGGTACATCATAGCGAGCGATTGGGTGTCTTCTACAATGAGTATTGTTGGTGGCATAACCCTTTTCCTTTTAGCAACTCGCTAAGAATTATTTTGATAAAAAATATTAACTTATGAATATTAAGTTAACTATACATAGTCAATTAAATCAAATTCAATTAATGATTATTAATGATGCGTCATCCACTTCTTTAGAAAGGGCAACCTGTGAATTTTTCCATAAGGAGTGTGCAAAATCCTCTGCTGAGGTGCTTTGCGTGGGGATGATTTTTTTTAATTCGGTCATTTCGTCTTTGTCGGTGAAACGGTTATCGGTCCAGCCGTCGGTGTAAAGTATGATATGTTCAACATTATCAAGCTCAGTTTCATACAAAGTATATTGATGATCATTAGAAAGCCCAAGTAATGGCCCTGTGCCATTTAACTGAGATAGGTCACCATTTTTACTAATAATAACCGGCGCAGGATGGCCGGCATTGAGCCAATACAGTTTATTATTTTCTAAAAAACAGATCACTAAAGTCACTAAGCTTGATTTGCATAATTGTTGCTTATAAAGCGCATTATTCAGCGCCGCTAACATTTCTTGATACGCTAACCCCGTTGCTAAAAAGCCACTAATGAAGCCTTTTATAGCAAAGCTCTCTTTGAGGGCTTGTAAGCCATGCCCCATCATATCGCCCAGTATAAAAGCCGTACCTTCATCGTTAATTGGCATGAAAAAATCCCCCCCGTTGCCCACACCAATTGAGCCAAAAATATGCGCTGTTTTATTGTGCCCCAAGAGTACTTTTGAGGGCGTTAACCCAAATGTGCTTTGATAGGATAAATAAGCGAATCTGTGCGTTACCCGCTCTATGCTTTGTAAGAGCTTATTTTTTTTAACTGGTTTAATTAAATAATCATCAACCCCCAAACGATTAATTTTACTGATCACTTCTTCGCTATCATCACCGGTTAACATCACCACTGATAACTGTGACTTTAAATTCGATTTATTTAGCTTTTCGAGTAATGGCTCACATGTTCCTTGTTTAAGTTTATGATCAAGCAACAATATACTGGCATCTGAGGTTAAAATGGCCTGCCAACCAGCGTCTATGTTTTCACAGGTGATGACATTAAATTTATCTTTTAGGTAGGCACTCATTAATGCTAATTGAGTGACATCATCATCAACATAAATAATGCTGGGTCGTTTATCGATATTGGTTAAAGGAAAAGAGAAATAATTTTTACCTGCACGGGTGTCGTAGATGGCATCGGCAAAGTAATGGCGAATAAGCTCAACCCCCATTCCTCCCTCTACCAACTCATCCGACGCTAACGTCCATGAAGAGTTGTTCTGTTTAAATAAATTATAGGGCTTAAGCTCATCTACAAAAGTTAACTGGTAAGTATCGTTATTTATTTGGCTGATACGCAGCATAATAAGCTGCTCATCTCCCTCATTATGGCGAATTAAATTAGTTAGGTATTCTGTTGCTACTAAGCCTGCGGCATCGGCTTCATCTCGCGTGACCGATAAAGCGCCCAGCACATGTTTAAGTACTTGGCGTATTTCCGTTAAGGTGGGCCACAATAATTCAAAGCGTCGCTCAAATAATATATCCATAAGGGTCTCAGTAATGTTTAAACAACCACTTTTGTTTGTTTATTTTGCTGGTTAAAAACGCGCATACTCTTGGCCACTTTGGTGAGTGTCGCTGCAAAAGTAATAACATGCGCTCCCCTAAAGGGGCAAAGCTATGTTGGCTTACTAATAACTTTATGTTGCTATGACCCGCTTGCTTAAGCTCTGCCACACCTTGGCATAATGACTCTTCATTATTTATACCTAACGCCACGGTAACCAGAGTAAGCTCACTACATAAACTTAAAGAATGCAGCGGTACATTGTTACGATTTAGCTTTAACGCAGGCGACATATCTAGCAGCACATAATCATATTCTTGTTTTAACCGCAGCACGGCCTCATTTAAAACATGCTTATTTTTTGCAGAATCAATCGACTCAAGGTTATGGATGGTAAGCACCTCAATACCCTGATAAGGCATAACACTAAGCTGACATGAAATATCATCAAAGCGCCATAACTTGGTTAATGTTGGCAGCTGCTTATCTAAACGAAACGAGCTAATGGGGTTGAGATCAATAACTAATACCGACTTATTTTGACTTTGTAAACGTTGAGCCACACTAATACATGCGGTTGATGAACCTTCTCCACCATACAAGGAAATAAACGTTACACAGCGTGCTTCATCGTCAATCAAGGTGTTACAAATGGTTTCTAGTTCATGGTACTGCCCTGGTATAAGTTTCATAGGCTCACCACCAAGGCAATAATTGTTATAAAGTCGAGGAAGTTATCTTTAAATTGGCTAATTAGGTCTTGGCCTTTATCGGGTACGTATAACGTATCACCGGCTCTTAATACGGGGATATTGGCTGAATTTGGTGACTTAATAAATTCTTCAAGATTGAATATTCGCGACTGTTCTTTACAGCATGAATGGTTAACGACTACTATTTTGTCAATGAGAGCTGAACTTGACGGTCCTCCCGCTTCAGCAAGCACATCCAAAATAGACATCGTATCATCAAAGTTGTAACGGCCAGGCTTTTGAACAGCTCCCATAATGCGAACAACACGCTCTTTAGGGGTACGTAACCAATCTTTATCTTTTTCTGGAATAAATATTGTGTCTCCTGGTGACACATGAGGAAATAACGTTTCATCACCAGTTTCAAAGTACATCGCTAAATCAAGTTTACTCACTCGAGCACGATTACCATTACGATGCGTTACTCTAATATTACGAATATCCGCACTCCCATTAGGACCATCTGCTGCTGCCAAAATATCAATAAAATGCATATTGTCATTAAACGCATAGCGCCCAGGTGAGCCTACTTGCCCCATGATATAAATAGACTTGCTCGACTCTTGACGTATCCATTGCGATTTATTGTCTCCAGGGTCTACTGGTAATTCTTCAACAATAATAGTATCGCCAGCAATTAAACTCGGCAGCGCACTTTCACCGTTAGTAATGGTGTATTTTTCAAGATCAAATCGTTGGGTGACATCGCCATTTCGCAAAATTTTAATATCGTTTACGTTAGCGCCTTTAGTAGGACCACCAGCATGCGCTAATAGATCAGTAAAATCCATTTCATTACTCCATTCATAACGACCAGGAGATTGAATAGCACCTATAATTTTAATTGCGCGTTTTGTTGGAATTTTTAACCAGCTTTTTTCGTTAACGTCTGTTTTTTCAGGGACAAATATTACATCACCGGGGTTTAAATCAGGCACTTTTGCGGTGATTAATCCCTCACTATAGCCCTGCAAATCAAAAAGTATGCTCTCTCCAGCAGGGGTTAATATTTTTATTTGCCGTGTTTCTGCAAAGCGAGTTGGCCCACCTGCATTAGCTAAAATGTCTAAAAAGTTAGTACTGTCGGCAGCCTCATAGGCACCCGGCTTTTGTACCTCACCCATAATATAAACAGTTCGCGTTGTGGTGTTTACATCATCCACCATAATCGGCACATATATGGTTGATCCCGCTTTTAGTAGCGGCATGTTGTTATCGGTAGGTTTATCTAAATAGGCTTTTAAATCAAAAATAACAGGAGTTTTATCAACGATCACTCTAATTTTAGTTACATCCGCATAGCGAGTAACCCCTTCCGCACGCATCAGTGCATCTAGAAGCGTCATATTTTCTTTAAACGAAAAACTACCAGGATTATGTACTTCGCCGAGCATAGTAATGGCACTGTTGTCGCTTGCATCCCCTGTCGCACTAAGCGTTTGTGCATCAAAATCAATTTGTACGTTACCAAGAAGTGGGGAGACAGGCACAAACACGGTATCTTCACTTTTAAGCGTTGGCAGTAGATTAATATCACCGGAGTCTAAATAAGCTTTATAATTAAACTCAATAACTTCATCTTTGCGTCTTATTTGTAAGCGATCGAGCTGTGCGCCAGGTCTTAGACCATTAGCTTTAGCTATCACCATTTGAATATTACCATCATCGGGAATACTCACCTGTGAGGGCGTGATCACATACCCTAAAACATTAATAAATATATCTCTGCTTCTGAGCTCCACATAAAAGTCATCTATTGCAACAAACAACTCTGCAAGAATAGGTTTAAGTTCTGCTTCTATTTGCGCAACCGTTTTATTACCTACCTGAAATTGCCCCACCTCAGGTATATTAATTTGACCTTTTTTGTCGACCTCAAAGGTTGTTTCAAATTCAACTTCCCCTGGCACATACAAAAACAGCTTATTACCTGCTTGTACTATGGATTCATCGGCTTGCGCTGCAAACGCAGAGTTCGTTATTAAAAAGAAAAAAACGAAGACAGCAAAAATAAGTTTCATACATTACTCCTTTTTCTTTTCAATAATTTTAGTCCAATTCATTAGTGACTTTACGTGTTTACTATCTTCACTTTGCACGTTAGCATCTAAAATAACAGCCTCAACTCGGCGGTCTGAATGGCGTTTTTGCTCGCTTTGCTCCGACTCACTAAATGGTTTTAAACTACCTTGGGTTAAAGTGGTAATGTTATAGGTAGGCACGCCATAAACACCCAGCCAATGCTTAACAGTTTCAGCGCGTTTTAAAGCCAGCTCGTAATTACTATTTTTACTGCCTACTGAGTCAGTATGGCCAATAAGTAAAATACTAATACTTTCTAGTTGTTTAATTAAATCGGCTGCTTGAGCAACCCGTACGGCATATTTAGGGGTTATTTCAAAGGCGTTAAATGCAAATTGGTTATCACTATTTAATAACTCTGCTATTTGCTTTTTTACATTAACTAAAGCGGGTTGTTCGTCAGTCGGCGCGGCACAGTTAGTCAGCTTTCTAACAGTATCAAAGTGATTAGTTAATTGATTAAGGCCATGATAATGAATTAGTAAGTCGTGCTCCGCGTCTTCCCACATTTGGGCTGCAATTAAACGCCGAATACGATTTTCATATATTTGGGCTTTTAATAACTGTGCTGGCATACAGGCATTAATATCTTGCGCTTTTAATAATTCAAGTTTAAGTACTAAGTGCTCAAACTCACTTCTAACCACACTCTCGGGTTGGTTAAATGTTTCATCAAGCTGTTGATCATCTAATGGATAGTTTTGATATTTTTCAGCCAAGCCTCCTTGTCCTTCATCTGGCCAAGAAGCACATCCGCCTAAAAACATGAAAATGACAATTGCTATGCGCGCCTTCATAAAACTCTCCCTGATAACCGCTAAACTGCATCAATAAATGGAATGGTTTTATCCACTCTTAATAAGTTCATTAACTTAAACGGCTGCCCCGTGACATTAAGTAAAGATAGCTTGTTGCTATGTTTTTCAATTCTTTTATATAGAAAAACAATAGCACCTATTCCTGAGGAGTCGATAAATTCGGTTTTAGAAAAGTCTAAAACAACACAATTTGAGTCTTGCTCAACGAGCAGCTCAAACTGATCTTTTAGCTCATCAACAGCAAAGCCCGAAAAGTCATTAGGAATGGTAACAATGGTGTTATCTATTTTGTTGGCTACATTTTTCATTTTAATCACCTATTAAAAGTATGAACTCAAATAGACAGTTACAAGAAGAATGCCAAATTTAACGCTTTGAAAAATATGAAATTTATTGATTTTTTGATTGAATTTTGAAATGGAGGTGCATAATGCAATTGCTTTTTGGATGTGCAATTGCATTATGCGAAGCGGGTTATTGGCCTTTACCGGTAAAAATAACAACCAATGTTTTAAAGAAAATGGTCAATTCCATATAACACCAACTACGAGCAGACGATGTACTCAACATATAGGCGTAATCCCAACCAATTTTATTTCGCGCATCATCAATAGTTTCATCATAGCCATTCATTACTTGCGCTAACCCAGATATGCCTGGTTTTATGCCATAGGTACGCTGACAAAAATAGGGAATATCTTTTTCAAGTTTTGAATAAAAAACAGGCCGTTCAGGGCGAGGTCCTATCAACGACATATCACCTATGAGTACATTCCACAGCTGAGGTAATTCATCTAATCTTGTTTTGCGAATAAAGCGCCCTACTGGGGTAATACGCGGATCATCTTTACTTGCCCACACCGCTCCACTTTTAACCTCTGCATCAACCACCATAGAGCGAAATTTTAATACGTTAAAAAGTGCCACAAAGTCATCATCACTTTGCCCTACTCGTAACTGTTTAAACAACACAGGTCCTTTAGAGCTGAACTTAATCACCAATGCAACCATGAGCATTACAGGAGACAGAACAATTAAGCCAATAGCAGAGCCTAAAATATCAATGCCGCGCTTTACTGCTCTAATCACAAGATTATTAGACTGCTTAGTTTGGTGAACGCGCTGCCAATGCTCACTATAATCACCGCGTTCAAATTTAATAATCCCCCAAAAAGCACACAAGTATGCCGCTACAATATAGTTAATACTGTCGATCACTGGCCATTTAGTCTTTATGCTCAAAAGCTGTTTTAATGCACCCACGCCATGTACAACGGCTAATGTAATACAGGCTACTTTGGCTAAAAACACGTTAGAAAAAACCGCCAAAGAAATTAGTAATCCATAAATCAGTACCAGTATAATGGGCATAATGCCACGTAATACCTTGTGCGAAATATAATTAAAGCTTACCCAGCCTAATTTTGGATTAAATAGCTCAGACAGCATTTTAATTTGTTGCCAATTGCCAGCGCCTAACCTTACTCTTCGGGCGTAATCATGGCTTTGTTCATCGCATTCACGTTCAACAATGTTGATCTCGTTATTTACTAGCGCTTTACCACCTTTATTAAGTGCTTTCATCGACAAAATAAAATCATCGTTTATAGTGCTCGCATCTAATAACTGAGCATATTCAGCGCGTATAGCAAACATGGCACCAGGTACGCCAATAACAGCGCCTAATGATGACTCCATACTTTTTACTTTATTTTGATATTGCCAATACTGTTGCTGCTCTTTGGTGGCTAAGTCATCTAATATATACACTCCCGTGATCACATTGACCTGAGGGTCTTTAAAATCAGTATCAATTTTATTTAGTACATCCACACTGAGTAATGCACTAACATCGGTGAACAACAATACATCGTAATTTGGTTTAGTTAGTTTTATTAACTCATTAACACCAAACGACTTACCTTTATTGATCTTATTAAAATGCAAATGACACACTACATTTTGCTTTGCAAGATGCGATTGAGCAATCATCGCCTCGTCATAGGTTTTGTCTGTACAGCCATCAAGGTAAACATGAATAGCATACTGCTCTGTGCTGTATAACATAGAGCCAAGGTTATAGAGCTTTTCACGAATATGTTCTTGCTCGTTGTAGGCGCACATTAAAATACCAAAGCGCGTTGTTGGCGGGGTAGCGTTTGATTCGATTTTCACTTCATCGTTACTAAAAAGCTTTAATAACAATAAGTAACCAACATGATGGTACAACACCAACACAATCAAAATCGCCAATGTAATCAGTAAAAAAGTCATTGTAATCCCCTTATGAAGCTAAGCCATTATAAAAATGGTCATAGGCTTCGCTCATTTTGTTTGCATCCGCAATTGAGAGAATATACTCTCGAATGCATTGCCCGTGCTTCATTTCCAATGCTTTTAATAGGGCAAGTTTTAAGCCAAATACATCATTAGGTTTTACTAAAATACCCTGCTTATTACTGACCACTTCACTAATGCCACCGACATCGGTTGCCACTATTACTTTTCCACATGCCATCGACTCTAAAATAGACAGAGGTAACCCCTCTCGTTGTGAGTACAAACACATGACATTAATGGCCGAGTAAAATAATTCCATATGCTGCACATTTCCTAAAAAATGCACTCGCTCTACCACCCCTAGTGACACTGCAGCACTCATCAATGAAAAACGTAAACTGCCATTACCAGCAAATACGAGTTCAATTTCTTTAGGTAAGGCAGGGAGTAATTTAATTAAATCTAAATGACCCTTCCCCGGCTCTAAACGAGCAGAACAGCCAATAAGTTTTTTATCGTGCGGTAAGTTAAGCTTAATCCGTGCTGTAGCTTCATTTATGTAACTAAATTGCTGAAAATCAATGCCATTAAGAATAGTGCTATCGGCTGTAATGGCGGTTTCGTTATAAAACTCATTGGCTACCACTTGTGCATCAGCCACCCAGTGTATTTTGGTCAGCTTGTTGAGCACTTTTGTAATTAGTCGCTGTTTAAAGTTTTTTAAGTACCACGCATCATGAATTGTCGATACATGTTTAACACTTGGGTTAACTAAACAGGTAAGGCTAGCGTAAAGCATCGGGCCAATATGATGGCTATGGATCACGCTAATATTATGTTGTTTGATTATTCCACTGAGCTTTTTAATCACACCTAGTTCAAATTTAGGGGCTTTATTTAGGCTTATAAGTTTTTGCTCAAAGGCTGACAATGCTGGCCATTCATTTATTGCATTCTGCTCCGTGCCCTCCAAAGAGACGATAATACTGGTGTTAGCAAATCGGCTTTTTTGCATTAAAGTCACGGCCATTTTTTCCAGTCCGCCAATTTTAAAATGTTGGACTAAATGTAAAACGTTCATGTTAATTCCCCTTGTTAAGGACGTGTATTGATGGACTAACCGGAGCATATAATGTGCTTTGGCCAACAATGGGTAAAATGGTTACCACGTCTAGTGACGATAGCTTTTCAATGGTTTGAATATCTTTTAAGTGACTGTCAAATAAGGTGGCTACAAAAACACAGGTTGTACTGGTAAATATACCTAAAACAATACCCACAATGATTGCCACCACGAGTGAGGTATTAATTGGCTGCGTAGGGCTATAAGCTCGCTCAATAGTTTTCACTTTGTCAGGACCTTCATACTTAACCAGCTTCCCTGTCACTTTTGCCATTTCGTAACGCCCTAGCATGTCTTTGTATAATGACTGTTTAACATCGTAGTCACGCTCTAGCTTTCTGAGTTGTTTTTCTATATCACTGGTTACTAGTAAGCGCTCGCTCACTTCATTCACTTGTTTCTCTAACATGTCGTATTCTTGCTGGTGCTGCAGTACGTTATTTTTAGCTTCTTCTAAAGCGAGTATTTGTGACACCAGCACATTACTTTCATTATCTTTTCCACTGGGTAAGGTATTAGCCATTTGCCAAAGCTGATCAATATTAGTGGCATCAAGACCTTTACCATTTTCAATTAACGCTTGCTGCCGTGCTTTAATACTAAGTAATTCACGCTTTTTGGACACCACTTTGCTATGTTTATCGGTATAGCGGGTTTTTAAAAAGCTTAGCTCTGACTCTGCAGTAATTATTTTCTCTTCTATGCGCCCTAGAATCGGGTTTGCTTGACCCATTTTTGTAGTTAGTGCCTCAAGCTTGGCATTAGCACCCGAGAGCACAATGGACTTTTGTTGTTGATCGCTTAATAACTTATCGAAGGTTTGCCTATTACTGTGTAAAACAGCGGGTAAGGTATTACTGTTTTTTGCTTTAAAGCTGGCAAGCGAAGCTTCAGAAATCTCTAACTCCTCTCTTAGGCTAACCAGTTGCTGATAAAAAAATTGCTCTGAGGTATCCAGTGATGCTTTCGTTGGGGCTAATAAACTTTCTATAAATTTCTCTACCACTTTTTCTAGCACCGCCTTCATTTGGGTTTGGTCGTGCCAAATAAAGTTAACGCGTACTAGCTCATCACCCACCAAGGACAACGAAAGCGCCTGTGAAAGCTCTTGATGTATTTTTTCTATTTTTGCGGGCGAGGCATTTTCTGCAACTAAATTAGTTTCTTTTGCTACGGCAATCAAAACTTTACGGCTGATCACTAAAGTGCGTAAAGCTGCCATCCTATTTGATAAATCAAACGAGAACGACAAATCATCTAGATAGGGATTAAGCAGTGCAGACTCTTCGATAAGAATAGTGGCATGGTTTGTATATTGTTTTTGTGACGTTGCCGCTAATACAATCACTACGACGGGTACAATTAACAACGGCAAAACAAATAGCTTTGCCCTGGTGTAAACAGCGTACAAAGCTAAATAAAGTAACCTTTTTATTTGCTCTCTAACTAACATAATCACTACCCATTAATTTGCATATTGCTATGCGAAACTTTGCGGCTATTTGCAAAATAAAAATTTACAGCGTAAATAGCCTTCTTTAATGGAGTAGTTGCACAGGACGCGCCAATATTACATTTATGGCTTAATCGGGGTACTTAACAATTGTAGGTCGTTGATCACAGTAAGCGCTTTGGCCGGCCAGCTATGTTCTTTTGCAATGTTTTTTTGTACGGCATGTAATAAGCTTAATTTGGCTTGACTGAGTGACAACGCCTGATCGATTTTTTCAATAAAATCATTCTGCGATTGGGCTATAAAAATATGCGAGTGGTAATGATTGACTGCCGCAAAGTCTGTCGCGACTATCGGTTTTCCTACCGCTAAATATTCTTTTAATTTAAGCGGATCACAGGCTCTAATTTGCTCATTATCGACAAATGGTAAAATAGATACATCCCAATGAGCTGAAAACGAGACCAACCGCTTGTGCTCAACCGCGCTAATATGCGTTACATTTTTAAACTGCAGCAACGCTGAAATAGGAGTAGTAATATCGCCAACCAGTACTATTTGATACTGCGGCCTAGTGGCGGCCAGCGCCATTAATAATGGAATATCAAGCCAGGCATTAATGCTGCCATAAAAGCCAATAATGGGGGTGTTAATAGCGCTAATTTCTGCGGCTTTTTCGACTTTACTCGTAAATAAATCAAAGCTAACGCCATGTGTTAGTAACTTAGTTTTTTCAGCAGGCATTTTAGTTTTTAATAACTCACTGATCACATAAATTAAATCTGCACTTTTAATCAGCTGCTGCTCAAAAGGCGCAATAAGTACAGGGTCAACCCCAGCCAGCGCACTAAAATCATCACCACAATAATAAATTAGCGAGTCTGTGGCTCTTTTATCAAACAGATAACACGCCGTTGGTACGCTTAACCAATATATAATTGGCTCACTGGTTTTATTAGCATCTATATTACGAGAGAAAACCCAACGGTTATACCCGCGGACTAACCAATTATCGTGCCATGGCAAAATAGGCAGTTTATATACCTTCATATTTTTAGGCGTCGCTATTTTACTGCTCTTTGAGCGTTGAAATAGCTGTTTAAATTTATTAATAATGCGTTTTATATCATTTAATTTCACGCTTGGTTTGCGCATTCCCACAGAGTTAATCCAATGCACTTGCTGTTTTTTTGCAAGCTCTGAAAATAAATGCTGAGTACTACTAGGGTGGCTCCCCCAATCTTCTGCAAAAACAATAAATTTCATCCGTTCACTCCGCTATGTTTTTAACTACTTTAGCCGGATTACCTGCGGCAATAGTAAAATCGGGAATATCTTTAGTTACCACACTACCTGCCCCTATAATGGCTCCCGTGCCTATGGTTACCCCAGCAAGTACTGTAACGCCGGTCCCAATCCATGCTCCGCGCTTAATAATAATATCGCCAATTTGGCTCTCATCATCACTTTCAGAATTGGCGCGGCGTTCACAATCAATGGGGTGCCCAGGAAAGCCGGCTAAAAAAACGCGTCCCGCAAGTCTTACATCATCTTCAAGTATAATTTTTCGCCCTACCGAAAATGCATTCTGCCAGCCAATATCAACATTATTTCCAATACTTAATAACGGCTCACGCTCGTTACTTACCCGACCACACAAAGTACTGATCCCCGAGATCCTGACATCGTTCTTACATTCAATTTTTAATTTACCAAGTACCTGAGGCATACCCGAATATAAATATAAGCGCTTTTTACTGCCTAGAATTTGGCTTTTAAATAATGGGGTGTAATAAAATATTCGCAGTAGCTCATGAACAAACTGCTTTATAACGTGGTGTAAATGATAAAGCCCACTGTGCAGCAGAGGAACAACTGGGATCTGCGGATTACGCAGCGACTTTGCAAACTTAAACAAGCGTCTTGCTGAGGGGCTGTTACTATTTTTTAGCCAATACTTTAGTTGGGTCACCATAAGACGAATCCTTATTACTATCGATAGTCAGCTTTTCTAGGGCAATGGTCAGCGACAAAATGATATACAAAGGCCACGTAAAAGCTTGGGTTAAAAACGTGCCTGCAACCATAAAACCAATTAAACCAGCTTTTAGCGCGTTAGCATTCACTGTCACTTCAGGATTAAAGTTAAGCTTATTAATGCAAAATACTCGAGACAAGCTGCGATAAATACTGGCGATAACCAGTAAAAAAATACATATACCAACAAAGCCTGTTTCTCCGAGAACCTGAAACCATGTGCTATGTACTGCATGATTCTTGCCATCCCAGTGTGGGCTATAAAAATAATAGTTTACAAAGAAATTGTTTACTCCAACGCCTGTTAACGGGTTAGCAAGCGCCATGTTTATTGCCGCTTGCCAAGCATATATTCGACCCATAGCAGACTCATCAACTCCACTTTCGGCAGCACCACCACTTTGTCTATCTGAAATACCTGCAAATACCATCATAGCGAGCATGGCAACTGCTCCACACGCAGCCACCATCACTGGATTTTTTACCTTTTGATATAAAAAGAAACTTAAAATAGCAGCAATACCTAACAACCCGCCTCGACTTTGCGTGGCTATCACTCCTGAAATAGCCAAAATTAAACCAACGCCTGCAAATAATCGTCGATATGGATTGTTGTAGGTATTAAATAATTCAGCAGCTAAAAAAGACACGGGAAACATCAGCACTAAAGATAAGTCATTTGGATCGCCAAGCTGTGAACGATACTCTCGGGAAATAGTGACACGGGTGCCCTCGACTAGCCCCACACCATTAATTTTGTTATTCAGTGCCACCAGCGCAATGGTCACACCAGAAATCATAATACCGAGTCTTACGTAACTAAAGTGAGAAAATCGCGTTAGCCACCAGCTGATCACAAACACCATAATAAAAACTTTAACCAACACCCCAGACCAATACTCAATGGCAACGCCGCGGTTTGAAGCCGAAAACACACACACGGTAAGCCACACAAACCAAATGACAAAAATAAGATGGGTTGAGCTCCAATGCGGTTTTAATGTTTTGGAAATAAATAAATGCCAGACAATGGCCAGTAAAGAGGCTAACGCTAGTAATTTAGGAATTTTAAGCGGCATTAAAAACACAAATGCTTCATGAATCCTAAAATAACTAAATAGAATAAATAAGATAATAAACACAGTACTAATACGTACGGCTAATACGCCAGCAAATGGTAAAAGTAACAAGGCAAAAGCAGCTATAGGCCCAAACAACGAATACAAGCTTAAAATAAGCGCCGTTATCACTAAGCCATTTATTAATAAGTAATGCTCTTTATACCAGTTAACCATGCGCCTTCCTTGCTAAAAGCCGTTGCAATATTCCCGTGATGTGGTGTTTATACTTTTTAAATAACACCGCAAACAAGCACACCAACACAGCAACCTGCCCTACAATGTAGTAAGTCACTTGCGTCACACTTAACGAAAACACAAGGATAAAGCACAACCAGCTGGGGAGCAGGCTTTGTACTTTAAATGCCAAGTGTTCTAGCTTTTGACTAATAATTACAAACAGTAGCGTTTTTAAAGTTTGCGCCAACGCCAGCGATACAACCGCACCTAATATTCCCCATTTTGGCACTAAAAAACTTAATGCAATTAATACGCTTGTAGCACTCACTGCATTAATAATAGTCACAAACAAACCGTTATAGTGAATATAACAACCAATATTAAGTAAATCGCTATGGTGCCTCAGCACAACAATGAGTATTAAACTAGGTAATAGCCATGCATTAAGTAAATAACCTTGTGGTAAAACGAGGGTGAATAAGTGCGGCGCTATAAGTAGCATGATACTGCAAAGGGCAATCGCAATTTCGAGGCTTAATTCACATAAAAACACATAGTGACTGCGGCTTGAGGTTAGCTCGTCAAAACGGCGTGAAAACCACCACATTCTGATTGGTTCAAATGTAAACGAGGTCATGACTGCAAATTGCAGAGCGACATAATATTGAGCAAGCTTTTCTTTACCCACACTGGCTGCAATAAACCAGTTTTCTGCGCCATTATTAGCGTACACAAACAGTGAAGAAACAATAATGCTTAATAAAAACAGCATATTTTTAGACGTAATATTCCATGCAACACACTTAAAACTAATATTAATCGTGCGTACTATTTGCCACAGCGACAGTATTAACACAATAAAACTCGCCACCGCACCGGAGAGCATAACGCCGGTTACACCATACCCTAAATACAATAACACGATGGTCAGTAGAGTTTGCCCTACACCTTGTAAAACAGCTAAATAACAGAACTGCTTAGCCATTTCGTAATACCTAAAAAAACAAAATACAATCGATAATACCGACGAAAATGCCAAGTTAACGGCTAATAATTGCAGATCTATTTCATTAACAGAGATAGGCAATAAATCCAACAACGCAGAAGTAAACAGTACAACGACAATCACAAACCCAGTGCTTAACACACTACATAAAATCAATGCATCCCTAAATAAGGCCTGCTTACAAACAACGCTTTTCATTTGCTGTTTAAAAAGTAATTCAGGTAAACCTAGGCACAATAACAAAGACATGACCGCTGAAATAGAGACTAAAAAATTAAGTTCACCAAACTGTGACGGGTTTAAAAGGCGAGTTGAGATAGGGAGTAAAGCAAAGCCAAGCCCTTTGAGTAATAATGTTGATAATCCAAAATAGGCTATTTGCTTAAATCCATTCATCTTTAATCCTTAAGAGTTTTGCACCCAAGATGACAACTTTTTAGCTTGCGAGCTGGCATTAAATTTATTTGCAACCAAGCGCTTAGCATTAACACCTTTGGCATATCTTTCATACGGATTGAGCTCACAAAATTGAGTTAAAATAGTCTCTAAACCTATAATACTCGAGGGCTCACATTTAAAGCCGACTGAATCATTTACAATCTCCTTTGCTCCCATAAGCTTGGTAGTAAGCACAGGAATACCACTGGCCATAGCCTCTTTAAGAACCACAGGCCCAGTGTCTCTGTCACCATTGCTAGACACACAAAATGGCGCAACCAGTGCCGAGTAATTACTGGTGTTTTTTGATAGCCAAAGTGGCGTGCGACGCCCTAAAAAACGAATGTCTTTATCAAGACCGAGCTCTTCGCATAAAAACTTTAAGTCATTCATTAGTGGGCCTTCTCCCACAATGTCTAAGCAAATAGCGTATTTTTTACTTAACTTTTTTATAGCAGGTAATAAAAATTGCAGTCCTTTTTTCTCAACTAAGCGTCCAATAAATAACAATTTAACCGACTCATTAAGTCGATTGGGGGTGGCACTAAATAAACTTAAATCAACACCACAATGTAATAGCTCAACTTTTCCTACGTTGTAATTACTTAGTTTTTGCGCCATGTCTTTACACACAGCAACTGAAAAGTCGCATAGCGAAAGTTTAAGTTTGAGGTCGGTGTCGTTAACATACACATCATGACCATGGCCAATGGAAGACACACTAATACCCGCTATTTTGCTAGCAATAATGGAATACGCCAGCGGCGCATGCATAAAGTGGCAATGTAGATGGGAAATGCCATGCTGCTTAATTATTTCTGCAATGTTTAACCCATATCCTAGCAGCGACGTGGCTGAGATTGAGGTAAAGCGCAGAGCAATTTTTGCAGTCTTAAGAACAGCAAGCGGTTTAAACACGGCAAATTTAGCCGCAGCACCAAAAGACTTTTTAATAATAATGACTTTGACACTGCTATCGAGATTTGCACTGTTGTTTAAATTTTCAAACGTGATAACACTCACTTTATGCCCGGTTTTAACAAGTGCATTTATTTCTGTCACCACAAAGGTTTCCGAAGGGATATGGAAGCTTGGTACAACAATGCCTATATGTTTCATGCTAAATACTCCAAAAGATTCTAAAGAGTATTTCGCAAGAACCGTGCCCGGTTAAAAAGCACTGAAAATGGTAAGATTACAGTCAATTTGCGAACATATATTGCAAAATGCAAAGCATTAGACAAAAAACACCGCGCAAAGCTATAAAAATAATTGGCGCTTAACTTGCGTAGTACTTACCCAGTTAATTAATAGAAGCTAGGGTACAGCTCATGAAAACAGAAATAAGCGTTATTATCCCAAACTACAATTGCAAACAGTATTTAGCAAAAGCACTGAGTAGTGTTATTGCTCAAAAAAATGTAAATCTAGAAATTATCGTTGTAGATGATGGCTCAACCGATGGCAGTGTTGATTGGCTGAGAAAAGCGCAGAACACATTTCCTCAGTTGGTTATTTTAGAGCAAGAAAACACTGGCGTAGTTAATGTACGCAACCGTGCTATTGCCGCTGCTAAAGGTGACTATATTGCATTTTTAGATGCCGACGATTACTGGAGCGATGATAAACTGTATGAGCAATTAGGTTATATGAAAGAAAACCCCGAATGTGTTTTAAGCTTTACTAACTATATGCATGTAAATGAAGATTATGAGCCTATTGTGGATTGCTTTTCTTTTTGGCCTGAGTTTTCAAAATTTGTCGATAAACGAAATATGGGATACCAAAACTTAAAATCGCCAATAGACTTGCTTATTTTTGCCAATGTGATTGGTACCTCTTCGGTTATGGTTAAACGTTCAGCCATTAATTATATCGGCCGATTTGATAACGTATTAAACAGCGCAAGTGATTGGGATTGCTGGTTAAAACTAGCAAGAATTGGTGATGTAGCTTTTTCGCCGCGTGTGGCCATGGATTACTTAATGAGAGCAGGCTCTATTACCGCGAATCGTAAAAACAGGCTCAACGCGATGAAAGAAATTGTTTCACGCTGCAAGAGAGATGCAGGAATGGCGGCACAAATAAAAGCCCAAGCACGTATTTTAGAATGTTACGGTGAGTACTATCGAGAAATAGGCGCAAAATTTAAAGCACTTTCGATTGCTACGGCCGCATTTACTTTATTCCCGCATAAGCGCAATTTACGTCATTTATTGCATGATTTAAAAACCACATTTACCACTGCACCATAATACTTCGCGAATACACAACAAGTAGCGTTAAAGCTACTTGTTGTGTATTGGCCTAAAATTAAATACTTCACCTAACTTTTTAAGTTTAATGTATAGCTTAATATTTTATGATCGCTACCTTTAAACTCACTGACATCCAAAGAAGATAAGTTAAACTCTTGATTAAAAATACAGTGGTCAATAGGCAAGGCAGTAATTAGCGTATGCTTAACTGCCGCTGGCGCAAAACTGGTATACGCATTTGCAGCTGCATAACAACTTTGTGCATTAGGCCAATTAAAATAGCCCGACCAAGGAACAATATTTAAATCGCCAGCAATAAACCAAGGTCCACTTTCTTGTGAGCTAGCATTGCCCATTGCTGATAATAACCGATTCCGGTTGTGCCAATGAGCGACAGTTCTTGGTGAAGGAGGATGGGCAACAAAAGCAGTAATGGGGCGCTTATTCAATAGCAGTTTAAGCTTAATGTAACCTAATCTGTCGCCATCCAATTTAACTTGCTGCCTGTGTATAATCGGTAAACGTGAAATAACCACAATACCGTAGGGGATCCCTTCTACTTCACGATAACCAAACAAACTAGCTGTATTTAAAAACGGCGTGAGTAAATGCCGGTTTAAATCGCTAAACTCTTGCAAAACAAGCACATCCCATGGCTGGTTTTGTAAGTTTTTTAGATGCATTTCTATATAGGGGTTATTGTAATTTAGGTTAATTTGTTTAACCGTTATTGCCGCCTCAGAGGGGGCTGTTTCTAATGAATGCAGCGGCACCAGTGAACTTAAATTTATGATGCAAATCATCGCAATGACTCCCCCAAACCATCCTTGTTTAAGCGCAACCAATAACAATGCTAAAAACAACGCTGCGACCAGTAAAGGAAATCGAAAGGAAATTAATAAATCAGCGTAATAAAATTGCCATGGATTAAATGCAGCGACTATCAGCATTAATGCAATTGCTACGATAACAGCGAAGTTATAGCGTTGTTTAAAATTATAACGCCAACTCATAATAGCCTTAATCATGAACACCTCTTTTTAACAATAAAAAGAATATACCTAGGTATATTCTTTACTTCACTTTTTAGTTTTAGCGGTTCAGCCGGTATCGCTTGATGCTATCTGATCTCAAACACTTGATTTTGTGTTTGGGAGTCAAACTGCCATGTATAAGCAAGTGGTTGCGTGCTGGTGTCATAAAACCAAATTTCGGCCACCAGTGTTATATCTTGCCGACTCATAGGGAGTGTGGTTGTGAGTGTTCCTTGCGTTAAAGGAGCCCTAAATAAACAGTTATTGTAATCTGCACGTTCTGTATTCGATTTTTTCTGACAAATATTCAGGTACGCTCTTTCATCGCCTCTAGAAAGCGCTACATCAATAGCTAAATTAAATTTTGTTGATAAGTTAAAGTCATTATTAATAACTAAGCTTGCCATTCCTTGAGGCTTAGGCGTTACTGGGTCAGCAACGGGAGGAGCCACATTGGTCGGTGCAGGTGCAGCACTTTCATCGCCTCCGCCCCCGCAGGCTGTTAGCAGTGATAATGAGCATAAAATAACGGTTAATTTTTTCATTACTGTTCTCCTTTAACAACCACACTCGGTGCGTTGAAACTGTTAAACCACTGCGGTGCTTGCTGACCTGACGACTGCGCAAAATTAGCAAAGCGGTCATATGCGGTGGTGATGTCTACCCCCTCAAGAGGATGTAGCCACTGCATACCGACTTCAATCGCCCATGGAAGGCCATTTTCAGTTTGAAAAAACAGCTCGGAGGCTTGTTGGCTGGCATCATCTGCGCCACTAACAGCGAATAAATTACTATCAAAGGCCTCTGTCGGCGCTTGGTTTTTTAGATGAACCTCCCAACTTCTGGCATCTTTACCGGTTAAAAAGTCACCGTGGTAAAAGCCTTGTGCAGCAAAAATGAATGGGTCGAGTAGCGTACCTGGTGCACTTGATTTAGCTTTAGGGGCTTTTAATGGAATCGTCATACTAAACGTCACCTTACTGTTTACATCACAATTGCTTTGAGTTCTGAAGTAATCGCAACCTGCTTGCTTAGTTACATGCTGCCAAGTATCTTGCATAAAAATTAAAATAGCCTGCTCACGGTTTGCTTCTAATGGCGAGTCGAGTTGCAGCTCTCCATTAATAGTGTAAATAATATTTGGCTCATCAATTTCACTGCTTAAAATAGTATTGGTTGTGTTATTAATGGTTTCTGTAAGCCTAACGGCAAAACCGTTGTGATAAGTAGCGCCTACCCCAACAAGTTGACCATCAATTTTATAGCCAACCACATCATTGCCTTCAATAAGTTGTGTAGTGCGATAATTGACAACCACATCATTAAAATCGTAATCGCCTGCAAACGGCCATTTATCCTCATAAGCAAGCGTTACCCAATCGTTTTCACCTGGGTAAATAGCACTGGCAAATGTGGTTATTGGGTAGTCTTCCACTTCGCCACCTAGCACCCCGCCCGTGGCGGTAATTAGCGATGCCTCAGAGCCATCGGTTACTCGAAAACGAGCCCATGTTTGTCCGGCTTTAACATTACTTGGTACGCTAACTAAAATACTGTTATCACCTTGATTTAGTGGGTACTTCGTTAGCATGCGCTCAGTTTCGCTAAACCCACCATTTTGATCCCAGTCAAACCAAGCATATAAAAAGCTATTTGCTGATGCATTTACAATAATTTGACTGTCTTGCCCTGCAGCAATCGCGGTAACAAAGCTAACCCCGTCATCAGAGTCGTCTATGGGATTATTGATTAAATCGTCATTCGTATTAATATTTTCACCATCGACCGTTTCACCCAAATAAATAAGGTTACTGCCAGTACCATTAGGATCGAATAAATGCCTGGCGCCACTTTGAGCTAGGCTGGTATTGTATGGAAAAGGCGCATCACCAAAGTCGATAGAGCTATCGGTTACCGCCACTTCTGCAATAGCGCATCGAGCACCATCATTTTGACTCGATTTAGGTCCAGAGGTAAATACGTTGGCTATTGGGGTATAGTCAACTACGGGGCTGGTACTTAAATCAACTTTATGTATTTTTCCGCTTTTGTTATTACTAAAATAAAACTGACCGTCAATATCAAAGTAAGCGGCACCAAAAGCGCCAGTATCATCACCAATATCGAGTTGTGTTATAAACGTGGTGGTATTATTAGCAACATCAATTTCATGCAAATCACCATTCGATTCAACAGCATAAAGTAAATTGCTTTGTGGATGAAAGGCAAAGTCGTAAATCCCTAAATTCCAATTAGCACTATTTGGCAAAAGTCGTGCGGCAATTTCAGCGGTTAAATCTGAGTTTAAATCAATTTCGTATAAACCAAATCGAGGAGTGTAGACATAATAAGCAGCGCGTTGGTTTGTATCTTCGCCTGTTACCTGAATGTCACCTACATAAAAATTAGTATCTGGCAGCCCAGTGACATTTAAACGAGTCATTTGGTAGCTGCTATCTATTTGCACCACACTTTTTGGTGCTTGGCGGCTAAAGCCATATAAGTACTGATCTTTATAATTAAAACCTATAGCATTTACGCTTTCATTGTTAGCTCCAGTGTTAAACGCTAAAGCCGCGGCCAACACCGTCGGCTTAGCCGACACTAAATCGATACCATAAAGCTGCGCTTTAGCATCTTGCATTAAAAAAGCCTGGCTGGGGCAATTATCAAATGGCTGGCTAAATACGGTGCAAGGCCACAATATAAAGCACACTTTACCGAGATGGGTTAATTTCATAAGTACGCCCTCTGTAGTTATATAACTTAACTAATGCAGGCTTCATTCCAAAATTTAACACCATGAATTTAAAGTATATTAATTTTTAACCATGCTTAAATATGCAAGTTGCAATACCGCTATTTGCATTATGCAAGATTCAAAATCTATGACCCAACACCTCATACATCACTCTTTAAAGCTGCCTATCTTTATTGGTAATGCTGCAGCAGTTGAGTAAGCTTCATCAAATAAAGTACAATAGTGCAATTAAGGCAGGCTTTTTAATAGCTGTGCTTGTTTCATTTTAGGTAAAAAATAATGGCACACTCTCGCGGAAACTTATTTATTTTATCTGCGCCTTCTGGGGCGGGTAAATCGAGCTTAATAAATGCATTACTGAAAAAACATGCTGATATGAAAGTATCGGTATCGCACACTACCCGCGCACCGCGCCCTGGTGAAAACGATGCGGAACACTACCATTTTGTATCGGTTGATGAGTTTAAGGCACTAATTGCCAAAGATGACTTTTTTGAGTGGGCGCAAGTATTTGACAATTATTACGGTACTTCTAAACAAGCCATTGAATCACAGTTAGCCGCTGGCATTGATGTGTTTTTAGATATTGATTGGCAAGGCGCTCGCCAAGTTCGAGAAATAATGGATGACGTAAAAACTATCTTTATTTTACCGCCGTCAAAGCAAGAGTTAGAGCAACGTTTAAATAACCGTGGCCAAGACTCAGCTGAAATTATTGCCGGGCGTATGGCACAAGCTCAATCAGAAACCTCTCATTACGATGAGTATGACTTTGTTGTTGTGAATGATGATTTTGATACTGCTTTAAGTGAGATAGAAAGTATTGTTATTGCACAGCGATTAACGCTAAAAGCGCAAACAACACGTCATCAAACTTTAATTAATGAGCTACTCAAATAATCTAAATTAAGATAAATTAGGTGTTCATGCCCTAAAACAGATAAAAATTAACCACTGGCTATTGGCGAAACCTGCTGCGTGCAGTAAACTACGCCTTTGCTTTTAAATTATTTTGGAGTGCTAAGATGGCTCGCGTAACAGTTGAAGATGCAGTAGATGCAATTGGTAATCGTTTTGACTTAATTTTAGTTGCGGCCCGTCGTGCCCGCCAAATTGCTGTTGGTGGTAAAGATCCACTAGTAGATCCTGAGAACGATAAGCCAACAGTTGTTGCTTTACGTGAAATCGAACTTGGTTTAGTTGATAATTCTTCAATGGATGTTATTGACCGTGAAGAACAACAACACCAAGAAGCGGCAGAACTAGCTGCTGTTGCTGCCATTGTTGGTGGCAACCAATAATCAACCGCCCGGTTTGATTTAGCTAACGGCATAGTATTTCAACTATAGCCGTTGGCAATCCTTTGTTTTCATCGTATATTCGTAACTTATCCTAACTTATTTGCTTCACGAGAACATTGGAGTGTGAATGTATCTTTTTGAAGGTCTTAAAAAGAAAATCTCAAAATACTTGCCAGCAGACGATGTTGAGCTAGTTCAAAAAGCCTATGTGGTAGCCCGAGAGGCCCATGAAGGTCAGACTCGCTCAAGTGGCGAGCCTTACATTACTCACCCCGTTGAAGTCACTCAAATATTAGCTAGCATGCACCTTGACCATGAAACGCTCATGGCAGCACTAATGCACGATGTGATTGAAGATACCGATTTTAGCCAACAAGATTTAGCTGAAATATTTGGTGAAACGGTGGCTGAACTCGTTGAAGGTGTGAGCAAGCTTGATAAGTTAAGCTTTAAAGATAAAAAAGAGTTTCAAGCTGAAAACTATCGAAAAATGATTATGGCAATGACCCAAGATATTCGGGTTATTTTAATCAAGTTGGCTGATAGAACGCATAACATGCGAACATTAGGCGCACTTCGCCCTGATAAACGCCGCCGTATTGCTCGCGAAACTCTAGAAATTTATGCGCCGATTGCTAATCGTTTAGGTATTCACGATATAAAAAATGAGCTAGAAGACTTAGGTTTTCAAGCGCTGTATCCAATGCGTCATCGTGCACTTAAATCTGAAGTGGCTAAAGCGCGTGGAAATCGCAAAGAAGTTATTTCAAATATTCAAACAGAAATTGAAGCACGCCTTGAGGAGTCTGGCATAAAGGCCACCGTATCAGGCCGTGAAAAGCATCTATACAGTATTTATAAAAAAATGCTCAACAAAGAGTTACTATTTAACGAAGTCATGGATATTTACGCTTTTCGTATTGCGGTAGATTCTATGGACACCTGTTATCGCGTACTCGGCGTTGCTCATAACTTATATAAGCCAATTGAAACCCGCTTTAAAGACTATATTGCCGTGCCAAAAACTAATGGCTATCAATCACTTCATACTTCTTTGGTTGGCCCGCATGGTATTCCTGTTGAAATTCAAATCCGTACTCACGATATGGATCACATGGCAGACAAAGGAGTCGCGGCTCACTGGATGTATAAAAAGTCTGGCGACAATGCGGGTCACACTGCGCAGCAGCGTGCTCGCCAATGGATGCAAAGCTTACTAGAGTTACAGCAAAGTGCGGGATCATCATTTGAGTTTGTTGAAAACGTTAAAACCGAACTCTTCCCTGAAGAAATTTATGTCTTTACCCCAGATGGTCGCATCGTTGAACTGCCAATGGGCGCGACTGCGGTCGATTTTGCTTATGCCGTTCATACTGATGTTGGTAATACTTGTGTAGGCGCACGCGTTAATCGTAAACCTTATCCTTTAAGTAAAGCCATTGATACTGGGCAAACAATAGAAATTATTACTAGCTCAGGCGCTCATCCTAACGCAACATGGCTTAACTTTATTGTTACTGGTAAAGCGCGACTGGGCGTACGTAACTACCTTAAAAGCCAACAGCATGAAGAAGCATTATTATTAGGTCGTCGCTTACTTGATTCAGCCCTAGGTGAAAACAAGTTTGATAACCTGCCAGCTGAAAATATTACGCGAGTGCTTGAGGAGCATGAACTCTCTTCAACCTTAGAGCTACTGGTAGAAATTGGCTCAGGTAATTTAATGAGCATGCTGATTGCCAAACGCTTATTACAAAACGACAACGATGATTTAAACGATATTGCTAAACGTGCAAAAGCGACCATTATTGGCACTGAAGGTATGTTAGTTAATTATTCAAAATGTTGTCGTCCAGTGCCTGGAGACGCTATTACAGCTCATGTCAGCCAGGGTAAAGGTTTAACAGTTCATCGCCAAGAGTGTAAGAACATTCGTGGCTGGGAAAATGATCGTTCAAAATACCTAGTCGTAAAATGGGATGATAATCCAGAAAAAGAATACATTGCGGCTTTACGAGTAGAAATTATTAACCACCAAGGTGCGCTGGCTAAATTAACCAATGTGGTCGCCACTACACAGGCCAATATTGTAGAAATAGCTACCGATGAAAAAGAAAGTAATTTATACGTGATAGACTTAGGGATCACAGTTAAAAACCGTATCCATGTCGCTAATATCATGCGTCGTATACGTGTGATGCCGGATGTACAAAAAGTCTATCGTAAAAAATAAAATAGGAACATCATGAATAAAGCATTTATATCAACGGATAAAGCACCTGCAGCGATTGGCACATACAGCCAAGCAGTAAAAGTGGGCACAGCGGTTTATTTATCTGGGCAAATTCCACTTGTCCCTGAAACAATGGACGTTATATCTGAAGACTTTAGCGAGCAAACACACCAAGTATTTAAAAATATTTGTGCGGTTTGTGAAGAAGCTGGCGGCACCATTCAAGATTTAGTAAAAGTAAATATTTACCTTACTGATCTTTCAAATTTTGCCATTGTTAACGAAGTAATGAGCCAATATTTTAAACAGCCTTATCCTGCTCGCGCTGCTATTGGCGTTCGTGCACTACCTAAAGGTGTACAAGTAGAAATAGACGGCATTATGGAACTTCCTTCAACAAACTAACCTCTATAAGCTATGAGCGCCGCTCATAGCTTTTATTCCTATCTGTAACTACACTTTGATGAATTCTTGACTCAAAACTAAAATTCTAGCACTCTGTAATCACGTTATTTTATTAAACCTTACTTTAGTAGTAGAAAAGGATAACTTGTGTTTAAGCTTGCTCATAATGGCAATGTATTGCTCGATACGAGTAAATCTGCACCCGCCAGTGCTGCTTTTATCATTGAAGCAATTGAACAATCGCCTTACAGCGAGTGTGAAATCAATCATGACGCCATAAATAACTATTTCAGCAGTGCAACACCTGAACGTATCTTAGTTGTTGCAACACGTCATGATGCCACCTTAAGCGTGGAGATAAGTGATGATAAAATGCTAGCCACGGGCACGCTCACTCTTGCTAAAGGGGGAGCAACACTGAGTTTTGATGAAGCTAAAAAAGAATTAGTTAAAGCGCACGTTGCGAGAGGTTATAAGCAAGCATTTTTAGAGCAACTTTTACAAAAGCAATCTGAACTCCCACCTGGCTCCGTAGTCAGTGGTCCACTCGCCAAAGGGCGCTTACCTATAGACGGTAAACCAACTAAATTTAACGCAATGGTTCAAACACTTAAAGATCGTCTCAAAGCCCCTAAATTAAAAGAAGATGGCAGTGTAGATATGCGTGACTTTGGTAAGTTAGCAAGTGTAAAACCAGGTGAGTTACTAGTACAGCAACAACCCGCTACACCAGGCCAAGAAGGGTTTACCGTGTTAGGCGATGTATTACCTGCAAAACCCGGAGAGGTTCATACTCTAATTGCAGGTGAGGGCACTGAAATCTCAAAAAATAATCCGATGGAATTACTCTCTACGATTGCTGGCGTGCCGGTTGAAATAAATAATGGCATGCGTGTTGACGATATTTTTACTGTCAACGATGTGTCGGTAAAAACAGGGCATATCGACTTCGAAGGCAGTGTGATAGTGAGTAAAAATGTAGAGCCAGGAATGCGTATTAATGCAACGGGCGACATTACCGTTTTTGGTACGGTTGAATCTGGCGAATTAACCGCAGGAGGCGATATAACTGTAAAACAAGGGGTAATTGGCCATCAAAAGCCTGAAGATAAATCACTGTCTTGTAGAATAATATGCGCAGGCGATGTCCATGCCTCACACTCTCAATATTGTTACATTGAAGCTAATAACATTCTGCTTGAACGTCAAGCTAGCCACAGCTCAATGAAAGCAAAGAGTACAATACAAATTGGTCAATCAGAGTTACCTAAAGGAAAGCTATTTGGGGGTGAAATTCTAGATGCCACTAAACTGATTGCCGGCGAGATAGGTAATGAATCTGGTGCTAAAATGGTAATTAATTTAGCGGCTTCAGCCACTGAAATGACCAAAGAGATTGATAAATCTTTTAGTGAACTAACAGCAACAAATGAACAAGTTGATAGTTTACAAGCGGCTTTAGAAAAAGCAGATTTAATTAAAGATGCAGATAAAAAAAATGAACTCATAAATAAAATTGGCACCACGCAGCTACACCATAGTCAGCAAGCAGAACAATTAGAAAAGCAGGTAGCAGGTTTAGAGCAAAAACTGAATACGTTACTCGATGAAGCCATGTTGACTGTGAATAGCGTTCTACATTCGGGTGTAGAGATCCATATCTTCAATAAACTGCTTAAAACGACCCGTAACTTCCCACCGAGTAGTGTTAAGTTAGAAAATAATAAAATAGAAATTGAATTTAAAACTTAATAATAAGGGGCTGTTAGTAACAGCCCCAACTTTTTATAGTAAACCGTCTACACTTGTATAGGTTTGCGCTGGCCACACACCTACCTGCACTTGCCCTATATGTTGTTTTTGTAATAACAGCATCGCTAAACGAGATTGACCAATACCACCGCCAATTGTCTGTGGAAGCTTACTTTCTAGCAATGCCTTATGCCAGTCAAACTCTAAACGGTCTTCGTCTCCCGTAATACTTAATTGAGTTTGCAATACTTCAGGGCTTACACGAATTCCCATCGATGAGATTTCGAAAGCGTCTTCAAGCACTGGGTTCCATACTAAAATATCACCATTTAATCCCATGTACTGCTCGCATGTCGGGGTTGACCAATCGTCGTAATCTGGCGCTCTCACATCATGAATTTTGCCATCACTCAATGCTCCCCCAATACCAATTAAAAATACAGCGCCATATTCTTGAGTAATCGCCTTTTCACGCTGCTTGGCTGTAAAATCTGGGTACATTTTACGTAATGCTTCACTATGTACAAAAGTAATCTCTGTGGGTAAAAATGGTGTTAAACCAAAGCTGTCACTAACATATTTCTCAGTAGCTTTAATACCTTGGTAAATAGTTTCAACCGTTTGCTTCAAAGTAGATAAAGAACGCTGCGTACTTTCACAAATAACTTGTTCCCAATCCCACTGATCAACATACACAGAATGGATTGGACTTAATGAATCTTCATCAGGTCGCAACGCTTTCATTTGCGTGTAAATTCCTTCACCTTTAGAGAAACCATACTCGCCCAAAGTTTTACGTTTCCACTTTGCTAACGAATGCACGACTTCATAACGGCTATCTGTAATGGCTTTAACATTCACCGCAACAGCGTTCTCGTGTCCACTTAAGTTATCCTGAGTACCGTCACCTACTTTAGCTAAAATAGGTGCCTGTACTTCAATTAAGCCTAACTTTTGCTCTAATTGCTGTGAAAAAAACTGTTTAACTTTACTTATTTGCTGCTGCTGCTGCACATAGTGTGAACTCATAATAATTGGCCTCATTCCCAGTTATTGTATTGGCGACTCAGCGCTTAGTAGCGCTTCAATATGGTTATCGTAACAATTAAACGGTTTAATTCAATAACCCATAACAAAAATAGCTTTACGATATTAAAATCATTAAAAAAATGGTATAAAAACATTAAATACAACAATACAAAGCAACTAAACCTATGGAAAATTATCAAATCGATAATCTAGACAAACAGATTCTGCATGCATTAATGGATAATGCACGTACACCCTATGCTGAATTAGCAAAGCGTTTCGGTGTCAGTGCAGGAACAATTCATGTGCGGATTGAAAAAATGAAACAAGCGGGGATCATTACAGGTACCCAATTAACCATTAATACCAAACAGCTTGGCTACGATGTATGTTGTTTTATCGGCATTAATTTAAATAATGCCAGAGACTACCCACAAACTCTGATTAAGCTTGAATCATTAGAAGAGGTTGTTGAAGCATATTACACCACCGGTAATTACAGTATTTTCATTAAAGTAATGACTCGATCGATCGATCATCTACAAGATGTGTTGATCAATAAAATACAAGCAATAGAAGCTATTCAGTCAACCGAAACCCTGATCTCATTACAAAACCCGATTAGCCGAACAGTGGTGCCTTAAGGTGAAAAATCTCGTATAATTTGCCGAAAAAGAGGACTCCCATGCAGCAAACTCGTTATCAAAGAATTGAAAGTGTACTTTCACGTCGTCAAACCGATCTTACCGTGTGTTTAGAAGACGTACATAAACACCATAACTTATCTGCCATAGTCAGAACGGCCGATGCTGTTGGTTGCCATCATGTGCATGCAGTCTGGCCAGAAAAGCAAAAGTGGCTAACCAATAATACCTCAGGTGGCAGTAAGAACTGGTTAGACACACACCTTCACAGAAATATAGATGATGCCGCAGCCAGTATCCGTGCTCATAACCCTGATGTACAAATTTTGGCAACTCATTTAAGTGAAGATGCCGTCGATTTTAGAGAAATTGATTACACTAAACCCACTGCAATTATTGTCGGCCAAGAAAAAACGGGGATCTCAGAAAAAGCGCTCGAATATGCAGATCAAAACATTATTATTCCAATGCAAGGCATGGTGCAATCGTTAAATGTATCCGTTGCAGCAGCATTAATCTTATTCGAAGCACAACGTCAACGTGAGTTAGCTGGGTTATATGATAGAAATATGCTGAGTGAAGAAATAAAACACCCAATGTATTTTGAAGGCTGCCACCCAATTATTGCAAGGCAGTGTAAGCAAAAGAACTTACCTTATCCCGCACTTGATGAGCATGGCGAAATCGTTGCGGATGAACAGTTTTGGCAGGCATTAAAACATACTTGATGCATATACAGTGTATAAGTACACTTAACTCACTAAATAACAATAATTGAGCCTACTTTGTCTAAACCTAGCTTAAGCCAATACCCAATCACAGAACTTAAAGGCGTAGGCCCTAAAATGGCTGAACGACTTTTAAAGCTAGGCATCACCACAGTGCAAGATATGCTTTTTCATTTACCGCTAAGGTATGAAGACAGAACGCGTATTTATGCTATTAGTGAGCTTACGGCACATAGCCATGTAACGGTTCAAGCAACCATTGAAACAAGCCAAATTACCTTTGGTAAAAGGCGTATGCTGGTTTGCCAAATAAATGATGGGACAGGTAGGTTAACACTACGATTTTTTAATTTTACCGCAGCACAAAAAAACGCATTTAGCGCGGGTAAAATAATTCGCTGTTTTGGCGAAATACGTCGCGGACGTGTTGGCTTTGAAATGAGTCATCCTGAATACAGTATTAGCGACACTTTTGAACAGCAACCAACATCATCAACACTTACGCCAGTCTATTCAACAACCGAGGGGTTAAAGCAACTCTCTATCAGGGCATTGAGTGAACAGGCAATAGAATTGCTTCAAAAATACGCAGTAGAAGAGCTACTACCTCAACAATGGCAACCATCGCAACTACCGTTAAGTGATGCGTTATTGCTACTGCATCGCCCCCCTAATGATGTTGATATAATTGCGCTTGAACAAGGGACTCACCCAGCACAACAACGGCTCGTTTTTGAAGAGTTGTTGGCTCAAAATCTCAGCCTCTTAAAAGTAAGAGAGCAAGGACAACAAGTTAAAGCTATTGCCCTTGAGCCCACTAATCCATTAGAAGCGCAATTTCTAGCACAATTACCCTTTGCACCAACCAATGCACAAAGCCGTGTAGTATCAGAAATTAAAACAGACATGCAACACGCTTACCCTATGATGCGACTTGTCCAAGGGGATGTAGGCTCTGGTAAAACATTAGTCGCAGCCCTGAGCGCTTTAACTGCGATAGCACAAGGCTATCAGGTCGCATTAATGGCGCCAACAGAGATATTATCAGAGCAACACGGAATTAACTTTTCCAGCTGGTTTGAAAACCTTGGAATATCGGTTGCTTGGCTAGGCGGTAAAACAAAAGGAAAAGAGCGAGTTAATACCCTTGCAATGATCGCCTCTGGTGAAGCGCAGATGATTGTGGGTACCCATGCTTTATTTCAAGATGAAGTAAAATTTAACAATCTCGTACTTATCATTATTGATGAGCAACATCGCTTTGGGGTTCATCAACGTTTATCACTGCGTGAAAAAGGGCGCTTTGGTGATTGTTATCCACATCAACTAGTAATGACAGCTACACCTATACCACGTACGCTCGCGATGACTGCTTATGCCGATTTAGAAACCTCAGTGATCGACGAATTACCACCAGGAAGAACACCAATTACCACTGTTGCCATCCCTGATACCCGCAGAGATGACATCATTAGTCGAGTGAAACTTGCCTGTAATGAACAAGGTCGACAAGTTTACTGGGTATGTACTCTTATAGACGAGTCTGAAGTATTACAATGCCAAGCAGCTGAAGACAGTGCTTTACAATTAAAAGAAGCCTTACCTGAACTTAATATTGGTTTAGTCCATGGGAGAATGAAAGCCACTGAAAAGCAAGCCATTATGAGTGAGTTTAAAACGGGGAACATTCATGTACTTGTCGCAACAACCGTAATCGAGGTCGGTGTTGATGTCCCCAATGCGAGCCTAATTATTATTGAAAACCCAGAGCGCTTAGGTTTAGCACAGCTTCACCAATTACGAGGCCGTGTAGGACGTGGGGCAACCGCATCGCATTGCGTTCTTTTATACCATGCACCACTTTCTCAGACTGCACAGAAGCGATTAGGAGTACTGCGCGATAGTAACGATGGCTTTGTTATAGCAGAGCGTGATTTAGAAATACGCGGCCCAGGTGAAGTACTTGGGACTAAACAAACCGGTTTAGCCGAATTCAAAATCGCTGATTTAACACGCGATAAACAAACACTCAATCAAGTAAGGCCCATCGCACAACAAATGCTTAAGCAATACCCTCAGCATATAGACCCACTTATTCACCGCTGGTTAGGTAATAAATCAAACTACGCACAAGCATAGTCGGTTTTTAAACTTTACTTTTCACTTCATCATCCAGACTTACTCCAAACGGATATATTTTCATAATGGCTTTATCCTCAGGTCTTTTATTGCAAGATGTCGTGGTGTCGTCCACAGCGTTAGAGTAGTCTTTAGGCGCTTATTCTTTTACTTTTACCTGATGCCTTTCACCTACGTTTTTACTTTTCTGCAGACGTAAAAAAGCCCGACTATTTCTAGTCGGGCTTTCTCAATTTGGAGCCTGGTAATGTCCTACTTTCACATAGCAAATGCTACACTATCATC
>NZ_FPAR01000006.1:0-128744 GCF_900116475.1 Pseudoalteromonas sp. DSM 26666
GCAGTCGTTTCCAACTGTTGTCCCCCACCTCAAGGCATGTTCCCAAGCATTACTCACCCGTCCGCCGCTCGTCAGCAGATAGCAAGCTATCTCTGTTACCGCTCGACTTGCATGTGTTAGGCCTGCCGCCAGCGTTCAATCTGAGCCATGATCAAACTCTTCAATTAAAAAGTTTTATGTCTTTCGACAGCTCAATGAATTCTGAATTTATTTAATATCTTTCGATATTGAATTGACTGTGCTGAATAATTACCGAAGTAACTATTCTGTTGGTCACTCAGTTTCAATTGAGACTCTAAATTTGTTTGCCTCGTTACTTGCTCAATAAAGAGCGAAGTAGCTTGGCTGTTAGAACTCAATCTGTACGAGTGCCCACACAGATGATTGCTTTATATTGTTAAAGAACGTTGCGATTAAAGCGTTTAACTTTATCTCGCTAGGGCTGCACATATTACGCTTTCCTATTTTTTTGTCAACACTTAATTTTGTTAAACTTAAAAGTTTTTGAAACTAAGTTTTACTCGACTAACTAAGTAACTCGTGCCTCGCTAAGCGTTGCCGTCCCCCGTCTCAGTGGGGTCGCATTATAGGGCGAATCGATTTTAACGCAAGCGTTTTTAAAGGCTTTTTTGCATTTAATTTTTACCCCAAAGATACCCCACCTAGACACACACGTTACCCACAAAACCCTGTGGATAACCCTGCATTTATCCTCTTTTTAAATGTAGAAAACAAAAAAGCATCTTTAGTTAGATGCTTTTATAAAGGTTCTAATTAGCCGTTAATATAAAATACTATAGAGCTTGCGGCGATATTTAGCGGCTAATGCATCGCCGTCAGGTAAAGAGGCGATTATTGCTAAGAAGTTTGGTTTGGCTTCATCATAGTTAAGATCCTTTTTAAGGATAGTAAAGAGTGCTTCTAATGCCTCTTCTTTCCTTCCCGCTTCATTTAAAAGGTTACTTAGCTGCATTTGCAAATCAAGTTCATTTGGATGTTTAGCGACTTTTTCTTGAAGTTCTTTTATCTGCGGTGAATCGGTTGCCTCTAATGCGGCCTCACATTTTGCCTTAATATTATTAAAGTATGCATCTTGCTCTTTTACATCTATTGTTTCTATTAACGCAGCGGCTTCATCGAGTTTGTGGATTTGTATACATATATCTGCCAGTACTAATTTAATCCTCGCATTTCGACTATCAAGTTCATACGCTTGTTTGGCATAAGTAAACGCGGCATTTAAGTCGCTATTAATCAGTGCTTGCTTAGCCTGCTCTAATAATAAGTCTTGTTGAGCTGGTAAATGTTTAGATAATGCATCACGAACTTGGCTTTCTGTTTGAGCACCCGCTAATACATCAACTGGAGCTGAGTCTTTTAATAACACTAAAGTAGGTAAGGTTTGCAATCCAACTTGTTGGGCAAGTTGAGAGGCAAGTGCCTGCTCTGCATCGCAGTCTAAGTTTGCGACTACTATATAGTTTCTGTATTCAGCAGCTAACTTATCTAAAATAGCTACTTGGCTAATACACTCTGGGCTTTGTGGAGAAAAAAAGTTAAGTAGTACTAACTTTTGTTGTGATGTTTCACCCAATACTTGCTGAAGGTTTTGTGCGTTAAGACTAACTATATTGCTCATTGAATTATTGCCATGTTCATCTATTTAGGTTTTTATATGGTGATGAAGATAATAATTACAAGTCATCTGTTTAAATCATTTAAATACAATAGAAGGTAGTGAGGGAAATATGAAATTAGCGTATGTAAGTGCATTGTGTTTATTAGTCAGCCCATTATTGAATGCGCAAGCACTTAAGTTGGATCTTGATACCAGCATGCCGGCAATAGAAAAACTTTACTTAGACCTACATCAATCACCTGAATTGTCATATAAGGAAAAGCAAACAGGTAAAAAAATCGCTGAACGACTTCAGAAATTAGGGTTTGACGTAACCGATAATGTAGGTGGCTATGGTGTAGTCGGAATTTACAAAAATGGTCAAGGCCCTACCGTCATGATCAGAACTGATACTGATGGCCTGCCTATAACAGAGCAAACAGGCAAAACTTACGCATCAACTATTACCACAATTAATGATCAAGGTAGTGAAGTTGGCGTTATGCATGGCTGTGGTCATGATATTCATATGAGCTCTTTTATTGGTACTGCTGAGCAATTAATTACGCATAAAAATAAGTGGCAAGGTACTTTAATGATGGTTGCTCAACCCGCTGAAGAAGTAGGCGGTGGTGCAAAAGCAATGCTCAAGGAAGGATTATTTAACAAATACGCTAAACCAGATCATATTATTGCTTTGCATGTAAGCGCTAGCGTTGCTGCGGGTAAAGTGGCAATGAAAAATGAATACACCATGGCCAGTGTTGATTCTGTTGATATTAGTATAAAAGGCAAAGGTGGCCATGGTGCTTACCCGCATACAACTATCGACCCTGTGATCATCGCAGCTCGAACGATACTTGCACTACAAACAATTACTAGTCGTGAGCTTTCTCCACTTGAGCCTTCAGTGATAACGGTGGGTTCCATTCATGGTGGCTCTAAACACAATGTTATTTCTGATGAAGTTAAGTTACAACTTACGCTACGCAGCTACAATCCAGATATACGTAACGCACAAATAGCGGCAATTAAACGTATTACTGCAGGTATAGCACAAAGTGCAGGCCTTGAGGAAACTCTCTACCCTGTAGTGAAAGTTCATGAAGATGAATCAATTCCATCAACTTACAATAACCCAGTACAAACTAACCTTGTTCGAAACGCTATAAAAAGTGCGATAGGTGATGCAAACGTGCTCGAAACAGAAGCGGTAATGGCCGGTGAAGACTTTGGATTATATGGGCGCACCGACGAAAATATTCCTATCACCTTATTTTGGCTAGGTGGCGTTAACCAACAACAGTACGCCAAGGCAATAAAAAATAACGAAACACTGCCCTCGTTACATTCAAGTAAATTTGCGCCTGATTATAAAGTAGCACTGCCTACAGGAATAAAGGCTATGAGTAACGCCGCTGTGGCACTATTCAATCAGTAACCTTCAACGCTATATGTAAGCCCTGCGATTAATTTACCGCAGGGCTTTTTTTATAACTCGACTTTTTATACGGCGCTTTTTTTGTACGTTTGGCAAAGCGCTTTTTAGGTGACGTTTTAGGTAACAGTGCAAATGCCTGACTATTGCAGTTCGCCGCTTGGCTTACAAAATTAGTTAAATCGGCTAATAAAGGTTGTATAAACTGCTGATAACTCATTGCTTGCTGTGCAATATCACCTAAACTCGACTCCCATTTTGCAGTTAAGTCGGGGCTTGATAATCCCTCTGGTAATACACTAATTAATGCCAGACCTGTTTCAGTTGCTTTAATTGCTTTTCCCTCACGTTTTAAAAAGCGACGTTTAAATAACAGCTCAATAATGCCGGCACGCGTTGCTTCTGTACCGAGGCCATCTGTTTCTTTTAATATTTTTTTGATTTGCAGGTCTTTTACATAACGGCTAATTCCCGTCATAGCAGCAAGTAAGGTTGCATCGGTAAAATGAGCCGGAGGAGATGTATGCTTTTGCACCACTTCACCTTTAGTACAAGTAAGTGCCATGCCTTTTTCTAAATAAGGTAATGTAGCTTCTTCTTTAAGTTCCGACTTACCCATGAGCAATTTAAAACCTAAGCTTACATCTTGCTTTGCACTTGCTTTAAATAAACCACCGGCTATGGTTACCTCTACTTTACTTTCGTTGTAAATGTAGTCGGGATAAAACTGAATTAAATAGTGTCGACTTATTAACTGATAAATTTTTGCTTCATCATTGGCTAAACTCACACTTTTTAACTGTTTAGCTGTCGGCACAATGGCGTGATGAGCGGCCACTTTTGCATCATTAAAACATTTACTACGTTGTTTTGCATTTGCCTCATTTACCAGCTCTACTGACTGCCCACCATTTACGGCTATCGCTTTTAAAATAGCAGGTGCATCTTGGTGATGCTCTCTCGGTAAGTAACGGTTATCTGAGCGTGGGTAGGTAATTAATTTATGACGTTCATATAAAACTTGGCAAATATCGAGTACTTTTTGTGCTGGCATCCCAAAAGCTTTAGCAGCATCTATTTGTAAAGCAGATAAGTTATAAGGAAGCGGCGCGGCTTGTTTTTTTTGCTTTTGCTCAAGCGCTGTTACATTTGCGGGCTGATTAGCAATGCGTGAAGTCACATTTTCGGCTAAGGCTTTATTAAGTACTCTGCCCTCTTCATCTTGATATGGTTCGCACGCTTTACTCGGTATCCACTTAGCAGTAAATGATTGCTGCTCAGGTGTAACAAGATGAGCAAGTACTTCATAAAATGGTTTGGATACAAAATTTGCGATTTCATTATCACGATTTACAACTAAACCTAAAATAGGTGTTTGTACTCGCCCAACCGACAACACATTACCAAAGCCCGCTTTTTGCCCAGCTAGCGTATAAGCTCGCGTTAAATTCATACCAAACAACCAATCAGCACGAGACCGCGCTAAAGCAGATACACTCAAAGGGATAAAATCACGGTTAGCCCGCATAGAGTTGAGTGATTTTTTTACCGCAGTTAAGTTTAAATCACTAATCAATAAGCGTTGAATACTTTGCTTTTTGGTTTGACTAATTTTTGTTTGCTCGATTACTTCATCAACCAGTAGCTGACCCTAAGCATCAATGTTACAAGTTATTTTTTATAAAATGTTTAAATAATTGTTTTATATTAACTATTTAAAATTTCATCTTTTTCCTGCTTTTCAAGTTTTTATACAATAAAAAGAGTGAAAAGCAAGCCGTGAACTACGTTAAGTTTCACACTTACAAAATATACTTTAGTTATTCAAACCGCTCCAGAGCTAATCATTAGAGAAAGTTACTTTTGCAAGTTCAATATTTTCAGCAGGTCTCACGCCAAAAATGGATTCACGGACATAGAGGAAGTTAAAAACTTTATCTGTATAAAACGCGCGATTAGCAATATAGTCTTTCTCTAGCAGCTCTTCTAATTCATCTGAGTACTCTATGTCTTTTGTTCGTTCACAATACTCAAGAACGAGTTTAGTTTTGCTCATACCCTGTTTCTCAATATGTTTAATTTGAGTTGTCTGACAATGACTTTACAGCTTTTTTAATAGAGAATGGTCTTACTTCATCATTAGAAAAATGAGTTTTATAACATGGATGTGTTGCCCAGCCTCCATTTACAATACGTTTTTCATACTCAACACTGAAACCAGCAATCAAGCGACCGTTCAACTCATAACCAGGCGAGTTGTTACAGTAACGTTCATAAAGATCTTTTAAAGCGTCGAAAAAATTCCCCTCCTTCATCATACCTTCTGGTAGTAACTCTTTTTTCTGGTTATTGAAAAAATTCACTGCATCGCCTTGTGTATCAAAGTGTTTCCCTGCAATAGTTACTGGCTTGGCTTTACCCATAATTAGATTCTCCTGTATTGTTCCAATGTCCTATTCATCAATATCTTCAGATGATGCTTCGAACTGAATGAATGTATACGGTGGCTCATGGTAAACTTGTGTGATGCTCTGGGGCATCCAATCTCCACCAGTTACAACCTCAGAATCAAAAGGAACAGATTTGTCTATTTCTTGTAGCTGCTTTATTAGTTCGGATAATTTCATTGATCTTTCTCTTTTATAATTGGATCTTACTAACTTCAAATTGAATGTAGGTATAGCCAGTTAAATTAACAGCCTTTGCAGCTTCTCTAGCATCAGTTTTTTTCATAAATAATGGAAGGCCAGCTTTCAGTAAAGTTTTAACACAACGCTCATGCTCAAGAACAACCTTTGTAAAACCACCAAAGGCCATAGATATTCCATTTGTGCTTTCAAGCTCGCCTGCATGAGCAAATCTTAAATCACCAACAATCTCATACTGCTGCGACTGAAAGTTATAAAACTTCAATGCTTTATCTACTTTTATAACCGCCCACATAATTAAATCCCTTTTAGTTTTCAGTGCTTAGTCACTGTTTGTATCTAGCAGTACATAGTTTATGCCATTTGATAAAAAATAATCTAAAAGTGCGTTAACTGGTTTTGTTTTTCTATAAGTTTTTGCATCCGATATGTCAGTTGTTCCTGCGAAGCTTTTACTGCCTCTTTTAATGCTTTTCACATACCAAAACTTGATGCTATCACTTGGAGTAAGAACTTTAATTTTGAACATAGTTATATTCCTATAAAGCTAAGGAGTAAAATCTTCGTCAGAATTTTCTAGCTGAGATAACTTTTTGTTTTTCAGTCTATTGGCTAAATTTTCGTCTTCCTTAAGCTTTTCTATCAATGAGTTAGCTTCTTGCTCTGTTGGCTTTAGCCCTATAGGTACGCCATCAATAAATACAGTGTACTGAAGCGACTCTTCGCTTGCTTTATTTTTACTAAACTCCATGTTTCTTCCACTATTATCTGTTTGTTAATTATTTCACTACCATAAAATCGATTTTAACTTTCTAACGTAAGAAAAGTTGGCGATTTTGATAATTTACGTTTGTAGCACCCAAATATAAAGTTTTCAATCCAACAATCATACTGGTGAGCTTTTCTCTCAATTTTAAAAACAATTATTTTTATATCCTTCCTCTATTGCCAAATATGAGAGCACATCTCATTTTGCATACTGCACAAAATTTTATTGGCGCTCACTTTATTTTTACAATAAAAGAACTAACTTTATAAGCAGTACAAATTTCAAACAGAAAAAATTTAGGATAGTTCAAATGGATTTAATAAAAAGCTCAAACCTAACGCTCGTCACGACATTAATTCTTGTGGGATGCAGTACTCCCCTTGATAAAAACTCTAAAACAGACTCTGAAAGTACGGGGAAGAGTAAAGTTGTTAAAGTACAGTTTTTAGATGTATTACAATTCACTAATATCGAAGAAATTAAAGAGGAAACAGCATCCACAATACCGATGAATGGCTTATATACTCGCTTAAAAATATTACCTATCTATTCACAAAATGATTGTAATGATGATAATTGCGCAAGTACCCCTTACCCTTACTCACAAAGGAGTGGCTTTGCTCGATTTTTTATTAACAAGAAAGTATCCATTAATGCAAACATAATTTTTTCTGCAGGCAATTATAAAAGCACCATCCCGCTAACAACTATTGAAAACATCAGCACATGGAGTGAAGGCAATAGCTGGTTAAGAAGCCTTACTTATTCAAATACCCACGAGCCACTATTTTTAGTCCCAAATGGCACTACTTCAGCAAGCACCACTTTTCGACTTCAATCTGTAGAAGAAAATGCTCCACAGTCCAGCGCTATTTTAGGTTTAGCAGTAAATGCTATTGATCTTGTAGCTCCAACAGCCGGTATTCTTACGAGCATTAATCAAAATGATTTTAAAGCTAAAGCAGCCGCAATAGACTCAACACTTGAAGGCGTCTTTTCAAAAGATTTAAAAGAAGATGTCACATTTTCGATCAATCTTGCAAATTGGTCTGATGAAAGAAAATATTATGCCCAGCTTGAGCTCCCCTTAGAAGGTGAAGGTTGGGACAGTACAGAGAGAGGTGTTGTTGGAAAGTGGGAGATCGCGGCAGAAGCACCTAAACCCAGCATCTTTTACGACATTCATATCTGCCCAGATGGCAAAAAGTTAGGATTAATATGCGAGTCTAATACAGATAAAGCGGTCTCAGCCGTATTTAAACAATTTAAAGCTGCGCCAAAATACGCTGAAGTCTTAGGTAAGCCACTCGGTGCAAAAGATACAGATGAGTTTACCTCTATAAAAAGTATCGTAATACAATTACCAGAAGTATTTAAACTCCAATCTAGTAAATATATTAAAAGTTTAGATCAAGAAAAACTAACTAACATTAATGCTGCATGCGCTGCTATCGCAAACAAAATGCACTCCATAGGCTTATCACAGTTTGATAGCCAGCTAGTAATTTGGTCAACCTTAAATGGCATCCCTAGTATTCCATTAATGCCCAGTGAACTCATTAAGAACAAAGAAAAATTGAAAGCCTGCAAAATCACAATAAACAATCTCAGTTAACGGGGTCAATTCCCCTTAAACCATCAAGTATTAAATCCTGAAAATCAGTTGGGTTCAATGCTCGATAGCTTTCTTGTCTAGCTGTTATAATTTACTGCTCCTTGTAAGTAGTTAACAGAGGAGGCTAATTTAGCGAAGTTAAGAGCTTGACTAACAATACAGTAACACAAGCTTAATTAACCTGTAGATACATCATCTATCTCTAATAGTTTCCTCTTGATGCAAGCTAGTTAAATCAGCCAACGCACTTATTAGATGCATTACTGCGCAAGTTAGGTTGTTTTTTAGAATTTTTAATAACTTTATTCCTCAACCACAGCTTGTTGGATGTTATTCAATGCTGCTAACCTTCCCTTAATTGATAGCAGACGTACTTGCCCTTTTTCCAAAAACACTACTATTGCATCATAGCAGTTAGGGTTTGCTTCTATAAGCCGCTTATACTCTTCGAGCTCACTAACTAATACAGCCATTTCTGACTCATGTGTTTTTATAGCTTCATGAAGCTCATTGTTAAAGCTTTTATCAATAACTTGAGATTGTGAAAGGTTTGTAATCGAGTCATTTGTTACGCTAGTGAATATTGATGTTTTAAATAACGGCGTTTTACTATATTGAGCCCGTTTAGGGCTTGGGTTTTCATCCCTAACTAGCAAACCTTTATTAACCAAGCGCATTACCTGCCTGTAAACAAAGCGCCTAGCCTCATCTGGATTTTTATAAGTATCATTAAGCGCTTGCAAAGTATTGCGCAGTGCAGTGATAGTGAAATGGTTAAAATTTTTTTCTACTAAAAGATGATAGATATCTTCATTGAGCTTAATTGCTTTGATCATTTGGAGTCACCAACAGAACTTAGGATTGCTAAGTATACTAATATAAGTAAAACTTAGACAATCTAAGTTATTCAGGTGAACAAGATGAAAGCTAAGTGTCTAAACCAAACCCTATTCCAATCAGGCTTAAAGAAGCTCGTAAGCGAGCGAACATGACTCAAAAAGAATTAGGTATTCGTATTGGCATGGATCAAAGTTCAGCAAGTAGCAGGATGAACCATTACGAAAAAGACAGGCACACTCCTGACATACAAACATTACAGCGCATGGCTGATGAACTAAAAGTACCTTTGAATTATCTATTTTGTGATAGTGCAGAGTCAGCTGAACTTGCCTGCTTAATAAGCAATCTATCAACTGAAGAAAAGAAAAAATTAATTAAGCTGCTAAGTAAATAAGTACACTTAACTTCTAAAATTTTATACTTTTGCTTTATAAGACGCATTATATCGGTTAGATAGTCCAAAATAATTGCCAGAATACAGCTGCACTTGGGATTAATTATTTTTGGGTGAGTTTGATAGAAGGCGAGTTTTTACATTATGTTGACCACTTAAAGCGTAAAAACGATAATTCAATAAAAATTACTACAATTAGAACGCCTCACATTATACCCAAGCCATAATTGACTATGATTACTAATCAACATTATGGTTCTGTTTTTTTGTATTTAAAACCATGTAACTCATTGTATTAAGATTCTTTAATGTGTTTTATCTCCAAATTTATCACCTTTGGGTTATGCCTAAAAAACTATAAACATAAACCTGTATTTATGTTAGTTTATATTCTGGTTTATGGGCAGATTTTTGGTCGCGTCTCGCGATCTGTGAAAAAATTGTTCGAAAGAACTGCCTATTAGTAGATTATCATCATTATGAGGCTACCTGACGAAAGTGCCTAGGAGTGCCCATAAACCACTATTGAAAAGGAATTAATGTTGAGTAGGCTCAAGAATTTAAAGGGTGCAGTAACTAAGCCTCAATTGGCTGCTATTTTGAATGTAAGCCCTGTTTTTCTTACAAAGTGTTTGTATATTATTAAGCCTGAGAACCAATATCATCACTTTGAAATAAACAAAAAATCAGGTGGTAAAAGAAAAATAACAGCCCCAAATGAAGATCTCAAAAGTCTTCAATCAAAACTATCTGAGTTATTGATGGACTGTATTGATGAGATAAATGCATCAAAATACCCGAAATCACAGTTAGCATCTCCCAAAAAAAACACCTCAAAGAAAAATGATTCTTCCGCTGAGGTTTTGAAAGTTAAAATTTCAAATGCAGCTATGAAACAACCCTCATTGTCACATGGCTTTACGCGGCAACGTTCTATATTGACTAACGCAATTATGCATTTAGGACAAAAGAATGTGTTAAATATTGATCTTGAAAACTTTTTCGATTCTTTTAACTTTGGTCGTGTAAGAGGTTTTTTTATAAAAAATAAAAATTTTGAGTTATCACCATCTATTGCAACAGTAATTGCCCAAATAGCTTGCTACAAAAATACGTTACCTCAGGGGAGTCCATGCTCTCCCGTAATCACCAACTTGATCACACATCATTTAGATATTCGCTTGGCTTCATTAGCTAACAGATACAAATGCACATATACGCGTTATGCCGATGATATTACTTTTTCAACTAGATTATCCGTGTTTCCGCCGGAAATAATGTGTGATGAGCTCAATGGGTTTGTTGCAGGAAAAAGACTTAAAAGAGCGATTAAGCATGCAGGATTTTGTATTAATGAAAGAAAAACTCGCATTCAATATAAGAATTCTAGACAAGAAGTGACAGGTTTAATTGTCAACAAAAAACCAAGTGTGAAAAAAGAATATTGGCGTACAGCAAGAGCCAAATGTAATTCATTATTTAATAAAGGTCATTTTACTACAGAGAAAGGTGGAAAGTTAGTTGAAGGTAATATCAATGAGCTTGAGGGACAGCTTAACTTTATAGATCAAGTTGATCATTACAATCGAATGAGACAAAAGCCCCCATTAATTCCAGAGTACTCTCTTAAGAGCTACGGTAAGCGTACAAATGGTTTATTATCAGGAAGAGAGGTCGTTTTTAGTAAATTTTTATTTTACAGATTATTTTATGCTAATGAAAAGCCAACTATATTGTGTGAAGGTAAGACCGATAATATCTATTTGAAGTCTGCAATTAATAAGCTACATGATCAATATAAACAATTAGTTAAAACAGATGGGGACCAGTATGAGTTACTAATTAGATTTGTAGAATATTCGAAAAGAACAAGGTTTTTATTAGAGCTTTATGGAGGAGCTGATTATCTAAGAGGTTTTATCGATACATATGCAGTAAAAAGTAAGGTTTTTAAAGCACCAAAGCCACAAAATCCAGTAATTATTTTTATAGATAATGATGATGGGCCTAAACAAATAGAGAATTTATTACAATCTAAAAGTTTTAATAAAAAGACAACTTTGCTCCCTAGTACTTTAGACCCTAAAAAAGACGTAAGAAAAGCTGAATTTATACATGTTATTAATAATCTATATGTCGTTTTTACACCGCGAGGAGTCAATGATGAGGACACTGATATTGAATACTTTTTTGGAGACGATGCTAGACTAAAAAAACATACAAATGGACTGTTCTTTAATTCCATCCATAATCGGGACGAATCGAAAGACCTCAGTAAGGACGCATTTGCAAACCATATAATTAAAGCCCAAAAAAAACATATCAGTTTTAATGGACTCATTCCTTTATTAAACCGTATTGTAAATGTAATAAATCATTACAACTCTATAAAGTGATTGGATTTCAACCATCTATTGAAATATATTTTGGCTCATAACCTAAAGAATGTAGTTTTAGGTGTTTTTCACTTACTTCACATATGCTTAAGTGAGGTGAGTAAATGCTTTCATTTGGAGGAGAGCCCGCGCCAGTATCAAGGAATAATTGATTACCAAGTAAAACAGGAAGAGCGACACTAGTATGACCTGAAATTATTAGCTTAGCTCCTTTTGTATAAAATACTAACTTGTTCTTTATAATGTTTCTTCCCCACAGTGCTTGATGTAAAAGCTCTTTATCTAATTCACTTATATCTTCCTTGGGCCAAGTTCTAAAAGGGTACTCAGCATGTATAATACCGACAAGCCCTATATGGGTATTAACAGTTAAAGTTAGTTTCATATTATTTACTATTAACTGCCTTGATAAGATCTTTTCTTCATCTGTAATGGAGTGAAACCAGCTCCCGCCATTTTTTTTCCAGATCATGTTTTTATATAAATTATCATCATCATATTCCAACAAAAAAAGTTCATGGTTACCTAATACAGAAAAAAACCAATCTTGATTTAAAAGCTTCAAGCATTTGAGGGAGTCGCTCCCTCGATCAATTAAATCTCCAGTTGCAAACAATCTATCACTAGAGAAATTAAAGTTAATTTGTTTAAGTAATTGTTGTAGCTCTTTAAACTCGCCATGTAGATCACCAACAAAAAAATCACTCCCTCTTTTGTTTTTGGGAAAATACTCATGACATCGTACTGGAGGGCTCGTATACATAAAGATACTCACTAGTGACTAGGTTTATAGAAATTCATAGCTTAATAGCCTATAATAACTCCTCAAATATTTACTTTAAACAAGAAAATTTAAAAATGGATTTATCAGTTAAAACAATAGGCTGTGATTATGTGTTTGATGATAAACCTGAGCCATTTACAACTGAATTAGAACTAGTTGATAAATTTGAAAAATTGCTTGATGTATTTTCTCACAAAAAAGTGTTAGTTGAGCGTGAATTTGATTGTGGTTATGGGATTGCGGACGCTGTAATATTTAACTATAAAAGTGATTCTTCATTACTTGATTTATCAAAAATTCAAGACGACTGGGCCTATACTTTAAAATCACTACCATATAGACAAAATTTTGATGTATACCTTTTGGCTGAAATGTCAGGAGCCTCTTTAGCTGTGTCAAAAAAAGCGCTTAAAAAATTCATTGAGGCAGGGTATTGCGAAGAAAGAAGTAATGGGCTCTATGTTAAACTTCGTCAACCAAAGTTACTTTGTACATCTATGATAGCAATTGAAGCTAAGCTTAGGGATTGGAAAAAAGCTATTTGGCAAGCAAACAGATACAAAATATTCTCAAATGAATCATGGGTTTTGTTAGATAAAAAACACTCCAGTGCAGCCATTAAGAATTTAAATGAGTTTAAAAGGTTCAATACTGGACTCGCAACATTTTCTCCCAAAGGTTGCTATGAAGTGCACTTCTCCCCTAAAAGAGAAGCACATAAATCGGATTTTGCTTTATGGCGAGCAAATACTTTATTAGCTAAATCCTTAATAGCTAAAGATGATTCTTTTTAAATATCTCAATTGCATTTTTCCACGGTATTAAGTGAGAATCATCACCATGTTTATCTAGCTGGATGTTTATATTATCTATCAGTTTGTGTAACTCTAGCGATTTTTGTATCCAGTTTTTGATTAATTCATACCTACTTATTAAATCTAAGGAGGATAACTCATTAAGTTGTTCAGAGAATGTTTGAAAGTAATGTTTGTAAAGTATCGGGTTATTAAATGTCGGTGACTTAGTCAATTTGAGCGCTTTTTCTGAATTATCTGTTTCCGTATATATTTCATCCCAAACTTCAGGGCTATGCTCTTTAATTAATTTTGCATCTTCAAAATTAATCCAATTTAATAACTTTGGCATATAGATTCTTGCTTTCGGCCCTCGTCTTTCTTCATCAGATACAACAAACTTGTCTAATGAAAAGATACGAGTGTTTTCAAAAGCACCGATTGTTAGAGAAAGATCTTGACCTGCCAATGAGTAAAGTAAGGCCTCAGTGTTCGTATATCCCACTATAACCTTTAAATCAGCTTCTATAGTTGAGCGAATTACATTCATATATTCTATTAGAAATTTAGCATCATCAATTTGTTTTTTTGGTCTATCAAATTGGCAAATAAAATAAACCCCATCAATTTCAGGGTAACTCGTGAGCCAATTCAATATGTTTGTTTTATATTCCTGTATGTTAAGCATATGAGACGTTATCGGTACAGTAAGGTATATCTCTTTTGTACCTAAAACCCCAGATTTTCTAATAGCATTAAGGAATGGACTCACAAATAGTTCACTTTGCTGTTCAGTATACTTTGGGTTAAGCTGCTCATAAAAACGAGCTGGTATAACAATATTTTTAAAATTATTTTCAACTTGGAAAGAAATGCACCTTTTAGCTGATTCATTTGCAACTGAATTATAGTCAATAGTATTGAATCCCTGCTCCCCAAGAATTGTATTAGGAAAAAAATCATAAGACTTAAATTTTGGTTTCTCAGAGCTTGGTAAATAAAATTGAGGGTCAAAAATAGATGTTTCTTTTAAGCTCTTTGGAAGATCTTTCAGTTTGTTAGAAAGGATATGAACTGGGCTGTAAATTAAACCAGTACCTATTTTGTCTTTTTCAAAGGAGTCACGATTCCAATTTGAATTGTGACCAACTTGATGAAGTAATTTTATTGACATTATTTTTCCTTAAGTTTATTGATATCACAAATCAATTTATCTGTAGTTCTATATCTTTTATATGGTTCTTTGTTCATCATCTTAGAAATTATATCTGATAGCTCTTTAGATACACCGTAGTCTTCAAGTCTGAGCGGGAGCAACGAACAAACTCTCTCAAGAATTTCATCAACCAAATTATTACCATCGTTATTGAAAAAAGCTTTTTGTCCAGAAAGCATTTCATAACAAATAGTCCCTATTGAGAACTGATCGCTTTTAAATGAAATGTTCTTCTTGTCATTAATTGCTTGTTCTGGGCTTGCATAAAATGGTGTGCAAGGCCCTATAGGAAATAAGCTATTAGTAACACCCTCAGAGCCTTCCTCTCTCAAAATACCTAAATCAATAATTACCAAAGAATAATCATCTTTTATTAATAGGTTGTCTGGCTTCAAATCACGATGTACAAGCTTTTTGGGATGTTCCCATAATTCTTTCATTGCTGTTAATATTTGAGTCAAAAAATTAACCACCTTTTTTTCATTATTATATTGAATCATAATATTTGATAAGGGAGTTGCATCTATTTTCTCTTCGATACTTATAAACCTTATTGGGGAAATAGGGTCATCTGTAATTGGATCTTTTGCTACCACTTCAGTAAACAATAACTTAGGGAAGTAAATACTTTCCAGTGAATTAAGAACTTCAGCCTCTTTCTGGATATATGAGATTGCTGTTCTTGAAGTTGCCTCACTTATTTTCAGAACTACTTCACCCCAAGCGTTACATTTATCTGGTTCGTATTTTGTTCTCGAAGTAAAGCGACCAAAGAAAACTACTCTTTGCCCTGATTTTTTTGCAACATCCATAATGACGAAACTGGGATATAAGCTTTTTATAAATATTCTTAGACTATCGGAGTCTTCTAACACATGTCTTCCTTTCAGGTTAGTTATTTACAGCGATGTTGTTGCTATAGTAATTAAAATCTTAGTATGAAATTTATTCTACATATAGTTTGAAATAAATAAAGATATTAAAGTTTTAGCTTTAGCTTTTTTGCATATTTTTTGCTTTATCTTGATACGCTTTAGTTACATTTTTTTCATCAAACTATATTTAATTTCTTTTTTGTCAGTTTTAACTACTAAGGTGTATTGGGCCAGACATAGGAGTGCATATGTGCTTTCCCATGTCTTAAATGCCAAGTTTAATCAAATTTTTGATTCCGAGTATCTATTACTATATCAATTACTTTAAAGCTTTAAGACCTGATAAGAACCTGTTACAGGGATATTACTTTTAAACAAGTTTATTAACTTACGAATCCAATGCCCCTCACGCCAAATTTTTTTACTTCGTGATGAGGGGTATCTAAATTTGCAGAAAATCATAGGCTACAAGCGGCTGAAAATAGAACCCAAAGAGATTTAATGAAGATGAAAACACCACGTTAATTTTAAGGGTGTAAATTTTACAACTTAAGCTTCGTTTTTTTCGCTTTCTGTTTAAAAGACCCTCTAGGTTTATAAGGCTTTCCCTTACCTTTTAACCCACTAAAAGTGACTGTTTTCACCTCAGTGATAAGCGTATCTATACTTTGCGTAATTGGATCCATAAAGTGAGCGTATTTAATTTCTTTTTGGCTGATAGCCTCTAATTGAGATTCCCAGTGAGCTGTCATATCAGGTATTGTCATTCGTTCAGGCAAAGAACATATTAATTGCGTACCAACATCAGTTGCTCTTATATCCTTACCTTTACGAGTCAAAAATTGACGCTTAAATAACAGCTCAATTATCCCAGCCCTTGTAGCCTCAGTTCCCAATCCATCAGTATCACGTAATACTTTTTTAATTGAAGCATCAGTTACATACCGAGCTATACCTGTCATAGCTGAAAGTAATGTAGCGTCAGTAAAGTACTTAGGTGGTGTAGTTTGCTTTTCTATTAAGTCAGCTTGCTGGCAATGTACTTCATCATTTTTTGAAACATTTGGAAGACTAACGGCTGAAAATTCACTTTCACCCTGTGATTTTTGTTTTGAAGGGAACAAAATTTTCCAGCCTTGTGATACCACATCTTTTTGTTTTGAAATAAATAAACCACCCGACACTTCCGTATCTATTTGCTTATCTACGTACTCAAACGGAGGGTAGAACTGAATAAGATACTGGCGAGCAACCAGTTCATAAATATTATTTTCAGCAGGTGATAAGCGGCTTAAATCAGTTGATTTTGATGTAGGAATTATCGCGTGGTGGGCACTTACTTTTGAGTCATTCCAGGCTTTACTTTTTAGACTAAGATTCGCGTTTTTTGCGGCATCACTTAAAGCTGAGCAAGATTTACCAATAGCGCCTACGACTTGCTTAACATCATTCAAATGTTCTTTAGGTAAATACCGGCAATCTGAGCGAGGGTAAGTAATTAATTTATGTCGTTCGTATAATTGCTGACACGTATCAAGTACTGATTGTGCGCTCATACCAAACCTTTTTGCCGCATCAATTTGTAAAGCAGATAAACTATAAGGCAATGGCGGAGGGGTTGCTTTTTTTGCTTGAGTTACATTAACTACTTTTCCTGCTTTATTTTGTACCTTTGAAATAACATTTAATGCTAATGCTTTAGACAGCACCCGATTATCTTCATCCATGTAAGGCTCACATGCTTTACTTGGCCTCCATTTAGCCTGATACGCCTCACCTTTTAAAGTAAGAAGCGTACAGATAACCTCATAGAATGGTTTTGATACAAAATTCGCAATCTCTTGGTCTCTGTGGACAACTAAACCTAAAACAGGTGTTTGTACCCTACCAATTGATAAAACGCCATTATAGCCAGATTGGCGGCCTTGTAGCGTGCATAGGCGAGTCATGTTGATGCCATAAAGCCAATCAGCTCTTGCTCGTGCTAATGCAGATGTAGCAAGCGGAATGAAGTCTGTATTTTTACGTAAATTGTTTAACGCCTTTTTTACTGCTGCGGGATTTAAGTCACTAATTAAGCACCTTAAAACCTGTGTTTTTTTTGCTTTAGACACACCACAATGATTAATCACTTCGTCAATCAGGATTTGACCGACTCGATCTGGATCGCCCATATTAACTAGCGTATCGGCTTTTTTTATTAATGTTTTTACTACTGTAAATTGCTTTCTTGTTTTACTTTTAACAACAAGCTTCCATTCATTAGGAACAATCGGTAAATGCTCAACTGCCCATTTTTTATAATCAGGGTTATACGCCTCTGGCTCCGCTTGCTCTAATAAATGACCTATACACCAAGTAACAACATCGCCATTACCAGCGGTGATATAACCATCACTTTTTTTATGTGGTTTAGGTAATATATCTACTAGTGCCCTACCAAGGCTTGGTTTTTCTGCAATAAACAATCTCAAACTTTTTTACCTGTAATTGGACTAACTTTATATATTTCTAGTTGTTGCTCTAACAAAGATATTTTTTCTAACGCTTCAAAAAGCGTGAATTCAAGCTGAGCGTTATGAGCTACAACTTGATCACTAAAAGCTTTTATCTGGTCGCGCTGCGTTTTATAACGCTCTTTTAATTCTTTTTCTTTATCACGCTGTTCACGTAACTTACTTTCAACCTGTTTACTTTTTTCACTTTTACCTACAGCTAAGCTTTGCTTTAATAACTGAATTCTTTGATTAGCAACTTCTACAAATTCTGAATAGTAATAAATACCACCAGAACTTAAACCAGCTTCATCATTGATTCTTTTTAAGCTAATGCGTCCATCTGGTTTAGTATTTAATGGCTTACCTTCAATAAGCCTATTTAATGCTTGCTCTAACCTGATTAAGGTTTCTCTGCCTCTATCTGATTGTTCAGTCATAGGTGCTCTTATAAAAGTGTTTGGTTAATGTCATGTGTGAACACATCAAAGGTAATATTATGATCTTTAAAACATTGTTCTATCGATTTAATCTCATAATAAAGCTTCGACAATATGTTAGGCATTTTCAACCCAAACTCGATTAATGATTCAAATTTGGTGATCAATAATTGCCTTTTGGGGATAAGCTCTAATGCTTTAGCTTTAGTGACAACCGCATACTTACAGACTGGCGCATCACAAATACGATCACATCGAGGGTTAGTACAATGGCCGACAGGTGTTTCTATTATGGACATTTGGCCATCTCGAACTTGCCTTGATATTTCATCACGACTCAAATAAATGGTACTTCTATCATCACCACGTAAGTTTGCGATTCGTTTACCTTCAGCACCAGACAAAGACTCTGCTTCATTATAGATATGGTAAAAAGTGTCGGTCATGAAATCATGATTTTCTTGTGCTATGTCTAAAAGTAATTCTTTATCTAGCATCATATCGAAATAGCCTGCGACATTGGCTTGGTTAGAATACCAAGATGTCATAGCTATATTGATATGTTTAAATTGATATTTTAACTCTAAAAGTGACGCAAGTTTATTACGAACAAGGAATACAGCAAAAGTTCTTCTGAAACAGTGCGGGTTTGGCGTTAACAATTCGCCAATTTTTAATTCACCTTTTCGTGATGGATTTAAAAGATTAAATTCAGCAACATCATGTGGGTTAGCTCTATAATTAACATACTTAACAAAACTCTTTAAAGACTTATCGATTGCTTGCCTGCCTGCTGCAGGATATTTTGCTGTAGGGGAGTATGATAGAAAAAGGGAGTCGGCTTCTTGAATCATTTTATTTTGCTCATCTATGTGAGAACAAAGCAGAGCACGCTCTTTCCAATTTTTTCTTGAGAACTCATAAATATCCCATATAAGCTCAATTGCTAGTTTAACAGCAGGAATAGTCACCCAACTTGTTTCTCTTTCTACCCCTGCGATATTAACTTTGGTATGAACCCCATTAACGATAGGGATAGTCATACCCGCATATTTTTTTTCTTGGTAAGACTCTTTGGTTAAAGACTTAATTTCACCATCTCTACAGCCAGTAAAACCAGCTATTACAGTGTAACAAGCACCTCTTATCCAAGTTAACCATACGCCTGTTAAATCTAGTTTGAACTCTATTGTTTTAGTTTGTTCTAGATAATTTTTTTGAGCATAACCCCTAGCTGTAGGAACACCATACCCTCGCTGAATATTTTTATTATAATCCTGAATAAAGCTTTCATATGTATCACTAATAATTTTTCTACTTGGGTGATACTTAGCAACAATATCTAATGCAGCTTTAAAATAATTAGATGCTATTTTTTCTGGTAAAGCTATTGTTTGATGTGAAATCCGCTGGCTATTTGAGAGTAAAACAGCTAATTCATCAGCATTATCAATTACTCTGGTGATAATTTTTTCTTTTTTTAAGACGCTAAGAATTATTAAGTAGTTTTTCCATGTTTTGTATTTTAAATTATGACTTTGGGCTACTTTTATAAACTCTCTAAATCCTCTTTCTGAATTTATAAAAGTAAAATCAGTACCGCCACATTCAATAATACACTTATCAAAAATTGAAAAAGCTTGTATATACTTCATACCTATACTTTTTTTACTAATGAGATCATCACTATTTAACAATTTAAAAATCAATCTTTTACAAACTGATTTAAACCCATCACTAAGATTTCCAAAATTCAACTTAACGTCTTCATTAATAATTAACCAAATATCATCTTCGTAATGACTGAATGGTTTTCCATCTGAAGAGTAAGAAACAACTGTGTTATCAGTATTCATTACTTTTGGATGTTCGGTATTAATGGAGTCTAGAGGCTTAATTAACTCATTCATTATTAATTTAACTCCATCAAGACATTAAAATCCGTTTTATCAGCCCAAAGAGGATGCGGAAGCTCAGAATATTTCACCTCAGCACTTTTATATACGCGTGGAAACTCTCGCCTCAACCGCTCTAAAATTGACTCTACGGTATTAGTAACCTTGGCTAATGTAGTAGTGGGTATTGAGTTAATTGATGGCTGACAGGCGACCTCAAGGATTACATCTCGAAATGAAAGCATAAGCCAGATATCGTCGACTTCAGCAATAACTGCATGATACGGGCAACCAAAACATTCTAAAAACTTATGACATGCGACTTTATTTTTTTGCTTAGCTAAACCCGCTTTAACGAGTGATTTTTTTAGCTGCTTAGCTTTTTCACCGAAAGAATCCTTACAACGGAGTCCATTGGATAGAGTATTTGGTATAGTTAATTTATTTTTTAAGTAAAATTGCTCTCTCACAGGATCTTTAAAGTGATAAGCGCTTTCAATAACCGCTTCATCTAATGTCTCCCCTTGAAGTGTCCGCTGCCTAACATCAAGTGCTCCTGCAATCGAGAACTCCATTAATTCAGGTACACCATTAGAATAATGTTTTGATACAGTATCAGGACTATTATTTAAGCCTTCAGCAACAGAAAAAATGCTTTCGGTTGCTCTCATTATTAAAGTAGCTTTAGTTTTTCTAAATCGGTTTGTACGTAGTGCCGGTAATTCAAAATATCTAAGCTTTTTATTGATCGAAGTGGCAAACTGATTTTCTAACATTACGGTATACTTTTTCTTTGAGTAAACTGAAAAAACATAATCTGAGGTATTATTTGTTATCAATTTACTTAAAGACAACCATGTATCAAAAAATTCTTTCGCTCTTTTGCTAAAACCCACTGTCGTAATATTTTTTCTACCGCGCTGCCTGTACTTTGTTGTAGATAGCTTATAAACACCATCAGATGTTCGTTCAAAATGCTCATTTGAAAAATCAGAAAACTTAATTGCTAACAGTTGGCTTTCATTTAATCCCGTGTAAAAAGACGTCAGATAAAGAGCTACTTTCACAAGCTCATTCTGCCAAGTATAGCTAGGCCTCACGACGGAGAAAATATGCTTTCCGTTAAACGGGTTACCTAAGAAGTCATTTCCTAAATCATCACACAGTAAAGGATGAACTGTAGGGTTAGTCCCATTAAGTAAATGAGTTCTATACTTATTAAATATCACGTAAAGTAGTTTAACAATTTGTTTTAATTCTAAATCAGTATATGGCTTGGTACATTCATGACTGTCTTTTATAAATAGAAAATCACCTCTTAGCTCATGAGTTAAAACTGGCTCAATTTCATTTAAAAACATTTTAAATGCGCCTAAAGTACTATTTATCGTCGTACCTCTAATGTTTTCTAGACAACGTTTTTTTAAGTCGTTAATAAACGGAATAATAGTTGTATGGTTGAAACCAACTTCGAGCTCATTTTTATCGCAATATTGAAAAAAAACGACTAAAGAATTAAAATAGACGACCTTAGTGCGATCCCTTCTGTCCATTAGTAATATCGCATTATAACAATGTCGAATTAACTCCCATCGTCGCATATCAATTAACTCAGCATTAGGTGAAAGTTTAAACTCTTGGCCACTTGTACCAATCTTTATTTTTGGGCAATTTTTATAAGCTAGACGTTTAAAAAAACAATTCCTGTTGCCAGCACTAATCACCAACTTGTCTATTGGTAAAGGTAACACCGCTGGACTATCGGTTATTTCAGCATTAATAACTTTGCGCTTTTCATTTCCGATAAAAGCCATAGACCTACTCCTCGACCTTTAAAACCAGATCAAGGGCTCGCTCATAAACTTCATTAGCCTTCAATGTTTGGTGACAAAATTTTAAATAATGCAGAAGTGTACTTCTTGATTTATGTCCCATTACAGATTGAATGTAATCAAGAGCGTCACCTTCTTTTACCCCTTGATTTAACAGTTCTTTCAAACGAGTTACTGCATAGGTTGAACGTAAGTTATGAAATTTATGATTAAAACTTGGATGGCTGTTTTTTACCGTATTTCGAACTTCGCACCACCGAGCATTAAATGTCCTAGAGGCGTAATGATGTCCATTCTGTGAAATGAATAAAGGTGGATTGTTTAATTCATCGGGGTTATTTACTTCGAAGAGTTTTCTACGTTTTATGTAACGCTTTGAATTAATATATTGATGTAATTGAAGCATTACCGATGAAGGCATCTCAATTGTTCTACTACCAGAGCCTTTAGTGTTTACTCCCTCTTGCGGTGAGATGTGCACGCCATTTGAATGGATTAAATACTTCTGACGAAGCTGCTCAGCTGTTGGCTTATAAATAAACTTTGATCTAAAAGTAACAATCTCTTCTCTACGTAATCCTGTATGTCGTGCTAAAGCTACGGCAAGCTTAAATTCCTCTGATAGATTTACGAAAGCAGCTCCACTTGAAGTGTTTGAATTTACCTTTCCCTGACGACATATTTCATCGACCAAAGTCCATTCGTGTTCACTCAAAGGAACAAGCTCTCTTGGCATACCAAAGTTACTTTTATCCTTAGGTAGGTTAAGCCTGATGTCTGTCGAGTCGACAAAGACAAACTTACCTCTGCTAAACTCATGCCCACCATCAACATTCACTTTAAGCGTTTTATAGTTAAATGGCTTATTTATAAATTCGTAGCCTTTGTTTAAATAAAATTTATAAAAACTGACAATTGAGCCTAGGTAATTATTGGCTGTTGTTCTAGCAATAGCTCCATTCATCACCGCATCTTTAAGATGTTTACTGAACTTATACGTAGGTTTATTTCTTGAAGTGATGGGCATCTCGTCCCACTCAAGCCCTATTTCATCTAGAAAGATAAAGTAATGCAGTAATGCCTGAGCTTGAGTATTTACGTGTTTTCGATGTATAGAAGTTTTTAGATAAATAAGCCAATTATTTACAACACTAACGGGTAAACCATTGTCTTGATATAACAATACTACATCCTGAAGATCGTGGCCTTTTCCATTAAAGTTAAAGCTGATTTCACCCGTGTCTGAATTAACTGACTTAGATAATTTTTGGTCAATAGTTAAACTTGGTACTGTCCATAAAATGTAGTTCATAAGTCAGATCCTACTTCACACTTTTAACGATATTTATTGTAACAATGAGTTTTCATTAAAATATCGTAACAGTGCACGATCAGGATCGCCAGCATGTACGAGTGTTGTTGCCTGCTTAATTAATTTTTTTAAAATGGTAAGCTGCTTACGGGTTTTTGTTTTAGCTTTTAATTGCCAGTGTTCAGGCACAATAGGTAAATGCTCAAATTGCCATTTTTTAAAACGCTCATCATAGTCATCGGGTTCTGCTTGCTCGAGCAAATGACCTATGCACCAAGACACACAATCACCATTCGCCACTTCAATATAACCATCGTGTTTTTTATGAGGTTTTGGAAGCGCATCTGCAATAGCACGCCCTAATGAAGGTTTTTCAGCAATATAAAGTTTCATAATCAAGCTCTGACACTGTTCATATAAACAGTAGTCTAGCATATCATTTTAAAACGAGGGGTATTTTTGTAGTTATTAGCTTAAAGCCTTATTTCGTTTATTAACAAAAATATATAAAAGAGGCAGGTAACACACTATAACTGTGCCAACATTAATGAGTGGCAGTAAAGTTTTATAAATATAAGTGCTATATGATAATTCCCAAAGATGGCGGTCGACTAAACGAAACAATTGTAAAATGGGTGCACCAATAACCACAAGCTGACCCAGTACGCATTGCCACAAATAAACTTTATCTTTGATACCTAAATAAGCAATCAAAGCCATCCAAGATAGATCGTTTAATGCCCAAACTACATAACGGTATATGTAAGTGCCGTCATCAAACTCTTTGAGCGATGAATGAATTAAAGCACCAAAAAGAAAAAAAGAAGCCGTTATTAAAGTAAACCTTAAAGCACAGAGATCTTTTCGTAAATAAAAAACAAAAATAGCTGGGCTCAAAATAAGCACCCAGCTACTGTTTAAAATTTCTAAAATTTTATCAAACCAATCAGGCATGATTACTTAGTAAAATTCGTTTTTTTATCATCGTCATCGCCAGTACCGTTACCAGGCATACTACAATACTTAGTCAACATATTCGCCCCATTACATTTGTTAAGAATGTTGCATTCTATGCTAAAAAAGGTACATAGCCAAGTCATTCTATCTTACATCAATTGGCGCTGACTCTTTTGCCTTGCCTTGTAAAATTGATATTTCCACACGGCGGTTACGTCTTCGATCTTCGCGGGAATCGTTCGGCACTAAGGGCCTAGTTTCTGCACGTCCTACCACCATCATTCTGGTTTTATCAAAACCTGGAACTTTTTGTAATTCACTCGCTACCGCAACTGCGCGTTTAGATGATAAATCCCAGTTATTAATGTAAAGCTCGTTGGAAACCTGAAAATCATCCGTATGACCAGACACCGTAATTTCACCGGGTACATCTTTAAGTAATCGGCCAATATCTTGAATGATAGGTTTAAATTGTGGTTGTAAAAATGCACTCCCCGATGGAAACGAGCCATTTTCTCTAATACGAATTATGATTTGCTGCCCTAAAGATTCAAGCTCAATAGCCCCATCAATAATTTGCTTTTCAAGCTGTTGCGCAATTTTTTTAACTAAGTCATTTATTTGCTCTTGATCAGCAGCAGACACTGCCGTAGCTGCAGCAACTTCCTCTGAGGTACTACTTGATTCACCACCTCGCTTTTCACCACGTTGCTCTTGACGTCCACCTGCGGAGCTTTCATCTCCCGCCTGAAACTCAAGCATTTGTTGGGTCATTTCAACCGTTTGTTGCTGAATGGTTTCTATAGGAGTTGGCTCAGGTTTACCCGGCGTAAACTCCATAGCAATAACAGATGTCCCTTTTGGAATGTCTTTTACTTCTATTTTATTTTGTACACCAAAAGCAAACTTCATTGAGCCTGCAATTTGTTTAAATTTAAGTACATCCATTTCAGAAAATGCGAGTAAAAGTACGAAAAAGCACATTAATAATGACATTAAATCGGCAAACGTTCCCATCCACGCAGGAAGTCCTGGAGGTGGGCATTTGCACTCTTCATCTGACATAATTATTCCTCAGTATTGACTGCGCGTTTTGATTCAGCTAGATAATTTTTCAAGATCCCTTCAATTACTTTAGGATTTTGCCCGTCTTGAATACCTAATACTGCATCTAAAATTAAGCGCTGATTCATGGCCTCTTCGTCTTTACGCAGTTCAAGTTTTACCTGAATAGGAATGGCTACAACGTTTGCTAAAAATGCACCGTATAATGTGGTTAACAACGCAACCGCCATTGCCGGTCCGATAGCTTTGGGGTCATCCATGTTCGAGAGCATAGCCACTAAGCCTATCAACGTACCGATCATCCCCATTGCAGGTGCAATATCACCTAATGATTTAAATAAGGTTGCCCCCATTTCATGGCGAGTGGTGGTTAACGAAATATCTTTTTGTAATGTTGCACGTACCACATCAGCATCATGTCCATCTACTAGCATATCAACGCCTTTGCGCATAAAAGGATTTGGGATTTCGGCTTCTTCTAAGGCTAAAAACCCGCCTTTTCGAGCAGAGTCAGCTAATTCTACCGCTTTTTCGATTAATGCTTCAGGAGGCTCAATTTTAAACATAAATGCTTTTGCACATACTTTACCAATGCCAAGAAATTGCGACATGGTAAAATTAGATAAAACGATAAAAAGGGAACCACCAAATACAATAACCACAGAAGGGGTATTGTAAAACATAGCGACTTCACCGCTACTACTCATAAACATGGACATGACAATTAAGCCAATTGCGCCAAGGATCCCAATAATGGTTGCTAAATCCACATTCCCTCCAAAGGTTTTATATTTTTTCTTCGCAAGCGTTGTTATTAATTGTTTATCGGCAAGATACTGAAATACTTAAGTGATTTTTATGATAAACGGTAAAATTAAGATTAGTTATATTTTAGATCAACATAGGTAATCAATCTAATTAATCAAAATTAATAATTTTAAAAAATAACGTTGAAACGCAATAAAACCCAATCAACAGCATTTATCTATCAAAAAACAATATCATTCTTTGACCTAGTTTAGCATTCCCCCTAAAATTGGCGTCTAAATTTATTATGTAAGTTGAAAATAAAGATGGCGACTAAAAAACCTGAAAATTTAAGTTTCGAACAAGCACTAGAAGAGTTAACAACAATTGTCAGTGAAATGGAACAAGGTGATTTATCGCTTGAACAGTCTTTAAAGCAATTTGAGCGAGGTATTGCACTTGCGAGCGCATCTTCAGGCAAACTTCAACAAGCTGAGCAAAAGGTGTCGATATTAATGGGTAATGACGAAAAAGCACCGCTTACTCAGTTTGATAACGATATGGAATAATCGTGAGCATAAAAGAACAAATAAAACTCGCTCAAGATGATGTAGCTAATACGCTCAACCTTTATTTTGAACAACCTCTTGAAAGCGACAATACTATAAAAGAAGCCACACATTACAGTGTAATGAATGGTGGTAAAAGACTGCGCCCGTTTTTAGTGTACACCACAGGTAAAATACTCGGTGCTGACAAGCGTGATTTAGATGTACTTGCCGCAGCCATTGAATGTATTCATAGTTATTCATTAGTGCATGACGACTTACCCGCTATGGATGATGATGATTTACGCCGTGGTCGCCCTACATGTCATATTGTATACGGTGAAGCACAAGCGATTTTAGCTGGAGATGCACTGCAAACTTTAGCATTTGAACTTATTGCTAAGCACACATTTAAATGTTCGACTGAAGCACAATTAAAAATGATCGCAGCACTAGCGCATGCATCGGGGTTACAAGGTATGGTTGCCGGACAAGGCCGCGATATTGCAGCAACCGATAAGGTTATTACTGTTGATGAGTTAGAACGCATTCATAAACTTAAAACCGGTGCGCTAATAAATTGTGCGATCACTCTTGGCGCACTGTGCGCTCCTAATACAAGCCAACAAACTTTAGATAACTTATCAACTTTTGGATACGCTATAGGGCTTGCATTTCAAGTTCATGACGATATTTTAGATGTTGAGGGCGATACGCTTACTTTAGGCAAGCCACAAGGGTCAGATATTGCAGCGAATAAAGCGACATACCCCGCTTTATTAGGTATGCTAGGCGCTAAGCAAAAAGCACAAAATTTAATACAACAAGCCCATGAGGCATTAGCTAACATTGACGCAGACACAACAGATTTAGCGGCATTGGCTAACTATTTAATTGAACGTGACCATTAAATACAGCTAAAACGTATTAACTCTTAGTATAAAATTATTACTGAATATTAAGTCGCCTTTTAAACCTCGTTTGTTTTGAGGAGGGTTAATATTAGCGAAGGATATATAAAAAACCATGACACTTGATAGCAGCAAGTATCCATTACTTGATTTGGTGAACGAACCAGCCCACTTGCGAGACTTAGCACAAGATAAGCTTCCTGCATTTAGCCATGAATTGCGTGACTATTTACTCAATTCGGTATCGCAAAGTAGCGGCCATTTAGCGTCTGGTTTAGGAACCGTAGAACTTACCGTTGCACTACATTATGTATACAACACACCCGATGACCGCTTGGTCTGGGATGTGGGTCATCAAGCTTATCCGCATAAAATACTGACTGGCCGTCGTGATCAAATGCATACCATTCGCCAAAAAGACGGATTGCATCCTTTCCCTTTTAGAGATGAAAGTGAATACGACACCTTTAGTGTTGGCCATTCAAGTACCTCAATTTCTGCGGCGTTAGGTATGTCTATTGCTGCACAAAAAGAAGGCAAAGGGCGCAAAACAGTCGCGGTAATAGGCGATGGCGCAATTACTGCTGGTATGGCCTTTGAAGCAATGAACCACCTTGGCGATGTTAAATCAGACATGCTGATCATTTTGAACGATAACGAAATGTCGATATCTGAAAATGTCGGTGCGTTAACCAATCATTTTGCGCGTATTTTATCAGGTAGCTTTTATACCAACATCCGCGAAGGCAGTAAAAAGCTGCTCTCTGGTGTACCGCCGGTAAAAGAGCTTGCCAGCCGTATGGAAGAACACATTAAAGGGATGATGATCCCGGGTACTTTTTTTGAAGAATTAGGTCTAAATTACATTGGCCCAATTGATGGACATGATGTGAATATGTTGGTTGATACGCTGCGCAATATGCGTAACTTAAAAGGCCCACAGCTTTTACATATAAAAACCCAGAAAGGCAAAGGTTACAAGCCTGCCGAAGCCGATCCGATTGGTTATCATGGCGTACCAAAATTTGATCCTGCAACATCAAGCTTACCAAAATCTAAGCCAGGTGCGGCGACTTTCTCAAATGTGTTTGGTGATTGGCTTTGTGACATGGCCGAGCAAGACAGTAAGCTCATGGCAATCACGCCAGCTATGCGTGAAGGTTCAGGCATGGTACGTTTTTCTAAAGAGTATCCAGAACAATACTTTGACGTAGCAATAGCAGAACAACACGCTGTTACTCTTGCTGCAGGTTTTGCTTGTGAGGGCTTAAAGCCCGTTGTGGCTATCTATTCTAGCTTTTTACAACGCGCGTACGATCAACTAATTCACGACGTTGCACTGCAAAATCTACCGGTATTATTTGCTATAGACCGCGCCGGTATTGTTGGAGCCGATGGTGAAACCCATCAAGGCGCCTACGACTTAAGCTTTATGCGCTGTATACCTAATATGGTCATTATGGCCCCAAGTAATACTAACGAATGCCGTCATATGCTTTATACAGGCTATCAAGCTAATTGTCCTGTTGCTGTTCGTTACCCGCGTGGTAGTGCAGGCTCAGCAGACATTCAAAGCACTATGCAACAACTTGAAATGGGTAAAGCGAATGTAATTAAAAAAGGTACTAAAGTGGCTATATTGTCATTTGGTACCTTGCTTGAAAACGCACAACTTGCCACTGATGAGCTCAATGCCACTCTAGTTAACATGCGATTTATTAAGCCACTTGATACGGCATTAATTGATGAGCTGATTAATGATCACGATATTATTGTAACCCTTGAAGATAACGCTATTGCGGGCGGTGCAGGCTCTGCAGTTAATGAATATTTAGCGAGCATTAAAGCCGATGTAAAAGTGCTTAACTTAGGTATTCCTGATGAATTCATTAAACATGGCACACAACAGCAAATGCACGATGAAATGGGGTTAGGTGAACACGGTATTTTAACTTCAATTAAATCATTTATGAGCTAACACTTATCGTGTTTAATAAAAAAGGAGCCATTGGCTCCTTTTTTATTGCTCATCTATAACCTCTAGCGCATCCATACCTTAATATCGGCTAGACCATTGCTTTGTAACAAACCAATTTGCTGTTCAACATTGGGGTTTTGCTCAAACTCAAATGCATCTAATTGCTCGTCAAAGGTAATATTAGCGACGCCATCGCCGCCACGTTTTTTAACTTGATGTAATGCTATGTCAGCTAGATTAATTGATGTTTCCCAGCTAATAACTTGCCCACCTAAGAGAGGTAACGGATAGAACGACCACCCGACTGACGCTGTTATATTGGTTGTTTCACCGTTAGGAAGCTGAAACGAATAATCTGCAATTGCTTGGCATAATTCAGATACATAGCTGTCGATTAAATTACATTTAAAATCGCGCAATAACAGTAAAAACTCATCACCACTCCAACGGGCAACATAATCAGAACCTTGGGTACGCGAGTTAAGTAATGCCGCTACTTGTTGTAAACAGCTATCTCCAGCAATAGGGCCATAGGCATCGTTAATGCGGCTAAAGTTATCTAAATTAATAATTAACAACACCAACGATTTACCTTGAGCCTGCAATGACTGCGAGTTACGCTGAAAATGCTCAATATCTTTTGGTAGTTGATCAAACAAAAAACGGCGACTTCTCAGCCCTGTTAGCTCATCAGAGTGACTAACAAGTTTAAGCTGAGAGTTTACTTGGTTTAATTTATCGTTTGCTTGGCGAAGCTCAAGGGTTCGCTCAGTAATAAGCCCCTCAAGAACTTGCTGCTTACGTCGCTCTTGAACTTTAAATACCCAAAACACCAAATAAAAGAGCAACACAAAACCACTGGTGATCAGTAATCTAAAATATATAGTTTCACCAAATCGCTCAGGCACCACAAAAGCGTATTCGGCCGATTGCGCTTTGCCCCAATCTTCACCTTGACGTTTTGTCTCTAATTCAAATAAAAACATACCTGCTGGTAAGTTAGTGTAAATTGCTTCTCGGCGGGTATTTGCATAGCGCCAATCATTATCAAGTCCATTGAGTTTATACCTAAACTCTATACTTGCAGGTGCATAATAATCGATAGCGGTATAGGTAAGCGTTACATCACGCTCGTCAGTTTTAAGTACTGGCTTTTTACCTAACGCAGCCGCAGCAAGTTTTCGTGATGGCGTGGTTAAAGTTTCTATAGTTGGTTTAAGTGAACGCAGTCCAAATAATTCTACGTCTTTAGGAATTTCTACAACACCTTGCAAGCTGGGATACCAAATTGAATTATCCATATCAACCACCGCATCATGGCCTAAACCATTACAGCATTGACTTGCTTTACCATCGAGCTGTCGATCAAATGAAGAGATCACTTCCTCCACTTTTAGGCTTTCAATGTTGGCTTTGAATTGCTCAACCGGCATGCGATAAACCCCTTTCATGGTGCTTACCCAAATGCGTTTTGTAGTATCATCGTACTCAAGACTAAATATAGAACCATATGGCAGCCCATTGGCGGCATCTAATTGCTGCCACTGCCCTTGTCCACTGCGATAAAACAAACCATCGTTAAGCGAGCCAATTAAAATCCCCACGCCTTTAATGTGTAAAATACTAGTAACGTACGCACTTTCCAAAGTGGTTTGGTCGCCTATTTTTTCTATCCCGCGTTCAGTAAAGTAATACGCCCCTTTACTGGTACCAATCACCCCAAAATTTGGTTTATCTAAAACATAGGTTACAAACTTACTGCCTAAAAAAGCATTGTACGCAAAAGGGTTTAACCCGTTGTAATTTAAACGATATAAGCCTCGCCCAGTGCCCACCCAAAAGCCGCCTTTAGTCGACGTACTAATAGCAAATACAGGATTATCACTCAGCGCACGGGCAGGGAAACTGTATAAGGTATTCGACTCGTAAAAAAACAAACCTCTACCAGTGGCAACATAAAGACGATTGCCGTCAAACTGTAAGTCATGTACTGAGGCATTACCATACTTGGCACTGTTGATGACATTGATAAACGTTTTATCGGCATCGAAATAGCCTACGCCGCTTTTGTTGGCAATCCATAACTTACCATCTGGTGATTTACTAATGGCCATAACCGCTTCGGTCATTTTAGAAATGGCTGAATGGCGCTCTATTCGCCCTTCATGAGCAAGCCAAAGTCCCTCACTAAAACTCGCTAACCATATATTATTTTCATCATCTCTAAATATATCGGCAAACCAAATACTTTGATCTAATTGACTGGGCTCAACCCATTGCCAATCATCCGACTTCCCTCTGAACAATAAGCGCCCATAAGTCGATACCCACAAGCCACCATTGCCATCACTCATAAACTTATAAACGGCTGAGTTGTTAGCGTTAGGCAGCGGAAATGGGCGTAGCTCATCATCTAAATCTAAAAAGTAAGCGCCTAGCTCAGAAGCAAGATATAAATTGCCATTTAAAAAGGATAAGTCGTGAACAATTGTTTGTGCTAAACGATCAGGCAAGGCCACTTTAGCGGTAAGCTCTAAGCGCAATTTAGAAAAATCAGACGCGCTTTGCGTCAAGCGCAATAAATTACGATCGTTAACCAGCCAAATTCCCTCTGGTGAGAGCGCCATTTTACTGACTGACCCTACTATTTGGGTGATCGCAGTGGCATTTACGATAGGGCTCGGATTGTTTAGCTGGTCGCGCAGCTCTATCTGGCCTCTGTCTATGTAATAAAGCCCATTAGCTGCTATCCAAATACTGCCTTTAGAGTCTTCAAGAATATCTCTAACAGGGCCTTTAATATTAAACTCTTGTGCGGTTAGCTTTTCTGGGTCTATAACAACGAGGCCGTTTTTCGTGCCTATCCATAATAGTCCTTGGCCATCAATCAGTAATTTATTGATGCCATTGCTCGGTAAAAACAGACTATTTTGAGTGTTGTAATTAGTAAAAGTGTTACCATCAAATCGGCTTAATCCGAATTGCGTACCAAGCCACATGTAGCCTTGGTTATCTTGCACCACACTTTTGAGGGATTGTGAGGGAAGTCCGTCTTTAATGTTCCATTGTTTAACTACGTAATCAGTAATTGAAGCCGTACTTGGCATGGCACACATCAAGAGTACACAAACCAATAAAAATCGCATCATAGTGCTGCCACCTAGTTAAACAAATAATAAATTAAAAGGGTAGTAAACCTACTTTTATCAATGCTTGCAAACAAATAAGCGAAAAAATACCTGCAAGTACATCATCGGCCATAATACCAAACCCACCATGAGCACGTTTATCAAGTATACGAATCGGCCCTGGCTTTGCTATATCAAAAAAGCGAAATAGTAAAAAGCCCACTAATAATGTTTGCCAATTCAGTGCTGCACCAATCATCGTTATATAGTAACCAGCGACTTCATCCCAAACAATAGCTGGATGATCATGAACTTGAAGGTCATCAGCTGTTTTTCCACATGCCCAAATACCAAATATACTGATCACCACCGCAAATACAATTTGTAACCATAACGGAAAATGCATGGTAATAAAAATAAATGGTAACGCCGCTAAAGTACCAAATGTACCAGGGGCTTTAGGCGCAAGCCCTGTACCAAAACCCAAACCAAAAAATTGATGTGGGCGTTTTAAATTAAATAATCGGTTTTTATTCAAACCTGCTCCTTGGAAAAGTGCTCAAAGCCTTTGTGCTCAAAAACAAACTTTTCACCTTGGTGTAATAATTCTATATTCCCGTCACCACTTTTGATTTGGCCGATACAGGTTGCTTCTACACCGTATTGGCGCAACTTAATATCGAGCATACTCTTATTACTGTCTGGGACAGTGTAAAGTAGTTCATAGTCATCGCCATAGTTGAGTATAAAAGGAAGCTGTTGCTCAAAATCAAGACTCGCTTGCATCGCATCAGAAGTAGGTACATTTTCAATATTGATTGTTGCACTGACCTGTGACAAATCCAAAATGTGACCTAAATCAGCAAGTAAACCGTCTGAAATATCAATAGCTGATGACGCTAAGCCACGCAAAGCTTGTCCGGCGGCCACGCGTGGCGTTGGAAAGTTTAAACATTTATTAATATGCTTTAAATGTTCAGGTGCAACTGGCAAACCTTGTTTTTTTGACTCAATTGCCAAACCAGCATCACCTAGCGGTCCGGTTACAAAAATCCAGTCGCCCACTTTTGCGCCACTTCGACGCAGTGCTTTACCTTCAGGAACCGTGCCTTTTGCACAAATAGTAATACTGAGTGGGCCTTGAGTCGTATCGCCACCAATAATTTGTACATTAAAGTACTCAGCAATTTCATGCATACCGTCAGTCAGTTCTGCAATCCATTGTGGATCGATACTTGGCAACGTGAGTGCAACCGATACCCATGTAGGCTCTGCACCCATGGCAGCTAAATCACTTAAATTTACTGCCAGAGCTCGATGCCCTAATGCGCGAGGAGAGATATCATGAAAAAAATGCACCCCAGCAACTAAGGTATCTGTTGTTACAGCAAGCTGACAGTTTGCTGGTACAGTGACAAGCGCACAGTCATCTCCAATCCCTAAATTAACATCGCGACGAGTGATACCGCGACCTTTAAAGTAGTGATTAATTAATTCAAATTCCTTCATACACAAAAAAGCCGACCTATGCCGGCTCTCCTTTTTAACGGTTATTTATAACAACTCACTGAAATTAATATGCAGCTTAAGTTGTTATGACTTGCGTAACTGTTTTACAGCTTTATCAAGTACACCGTTTACAAATTTATGGCTATCTTCAGCGCCAAACATTTTCGCTAATTCAATGCTTTCATTGATAGCCACTTTGTAAGGAACATCTTCACGAAATTTAAGCTCGTAGCTGCTTAAACGTAAGATTGCACGTTCAACTTCGTCTAATTCATCAAATGGACGAGTTAAATGAGGCGATACAGCTTCGTCTAGTTGCTTATGATTTACGGCAACTCCACGCGCTAAATCTTTAAAATATTCAACATCAATTTTAGTCACATCGTTTTCGATCAACATTTGTTGTTCGATATCGGCAATTGCATTGCCGCTTAATTGCCATGAATACACGGCTTGAAGTGCTAAGATACGTGCTTTACGTCTTGCTGCTGGTTTCACAAAAATTCCTTAAACTTAAATTTTATCTAACACATTAACCATTTCAAGCGCACCTAAAGCAGCTTCGCCGCCTTTGTTACCCATTTTGGTACCTGCGCGCTCAATTGCTTGCTCAATGCTTTCAGTGGTTAATACGCCAAATGCAACCGGGATATCATACTCAAGCGATACTTGTGCAAGCCCTTTATTTGACTCGCCAGCGACGAGATCAAAGTGAGGCGTGCCCCCTCTGATCACTACACCTAAGGCGATAATTGCATCATATTCTTTTTTTGCTGCAACGCGTTTCGCTGCTAAAGGTAATTCAACCGCACCGGGTACGTAAATCACGGTAATATCGTCTTCTGATACTCCACCAGTACGTTTTAGCTCATCAACAGCACCTGCAAGCAAGCTACTACCAATAAAGTCATTAAAACGAGAAATGACAATGGCAAACTTTTTGCCTGGAGCGTATTTATTACCTTCAATAATTTTCATTTGATAACCCTAAAAATAAGTTTAAGCGATTTCGGTTGCACAAAAATTGATGCGCATTATACCACATAAATAAAATAATAACCTAGCGCGTAATTATTGTGGCTCTACGTAGTCAACCACTTCTAAATGGAACCCTGATAATGCATGGTATTTTTTAGGTAAACTCATCAAACGCATTTTTTGAATACCTAAATCAGCCAGAATTTGCGAACCCACACCGACGGTGCGCGAAGTACCTTGAAATTTACGTGGCGTCACATTTTCACCCGCATCAGCTGCGGCAAACGCTTTTACTGTGGCTTCTAACTCTTCAGTGCTTTCTTGCTTACCTAAAATAACTAAGGCGCCATTATGCTCAGCAATATAAGCCATTGCTTGCGATAAACCCCAACTACGGTCAGCATTGCGATCAGAGAGTAAAATATCGTTAAAGGTACTTTGTAAATGCACACGTACTAAGGTCGGTTCTTGTTGCTTTATTTCACCTTTAAGCAATGCATAGTGTAACTGCCCATCAATGGTGTCTTTGTAAGTCACTAAGTCAAACTCACCATGTTCAGTTGGCAATTTACATTTTGCAACTTGCTCAATTGTGGTTTCGTTTAGGTTACGGTACTCGATTAAATCAGCAATGGTGCCAATTTTAATATCATGTTGCTTAGCAAATACTTCTAAATCAGGACGACGCGCCATGGTGCCATCTTCATTTAGGATTTCTACAATCACTGATGATGGCTCAAGCCCTGCTAAACGCGCTAAGTCACACCCCGCTTCTGTATGCCCGGCACGTGTTAACACGCCGCCTGGTTGCGCCATAATAGGAAAAATATGACCTGGTTGTACAATATCGCTTGGCACAGCGCCTTTCGCGATGGCAGCTTGAACAGTGCGGGCACGATCCGCTGCAGAAATACCTGTGGTAACCCCTTTTGATGCTTCAATAGACATAGTAAAGTTAGTTGAGAATGCAGCACCATTATTTTTTACCATTAATGGTAAATCAAGCTGCGAGCAACGCTCTTGAGTCATGGTTAAACAAATTAGTCCACGGCCATGAGTCGCCATAAAGTTAATGGCTTCTGCACTAATGTGCTCAGCAGCAATAATTAAATCGCCTTCATTTTCTCTGTCTTCATCATCCATTAAAATAACCATTTTACCGGCTTTAATGTCATCAATTATTTCTTGTGCGCTGTTTAAATTCATAAGTTGCTCGTATAAGTTGTCAATGTCGTTATTTTATAAAGCCCGCTTTAGCGAGTAAGCTCATCGAAATATCTGAACCCGTAGGTTGTTCAGCCCCTCTAACTAGGCGCTCTAAATAACGTGCTATTTGGTCGACCTCTAAATTCACTTTGGTACCGACTTGAAAATCAGCTATGGTCGTTTGCCCGCTGGTGTGGGGCACAATCGTCAGTTTAAATTTATTACCTTCAACTGCATTAACCGTCAGGCTAATACCATCAATACAAACCGACCCTTTGTAAGGAATGTATTTCATTAAATTTTCATCGGTGGCTAACCAATATTCTGTTGCTCGCGCATTGGCATTAATTGCTGTGATAGTGGCAATGCCATCTACATGGCCAGACACTAAATGACCACCGAGGCGCGAAACAGGTTGCATCGCCTTTTCTAGATTAACGGTTTGCCCTAATGCGTAATGTGCAAACCCTGTTAAGCTAATCGTTTCATTTGATAAGTCAGCACTAAAGCCATCAATATGCTTATCAACAACCGTCAGGCATACACCATTAGTTGCAATACTGTCACCTAACTTAACATCACTCATATCAAGGTTTTTACTTTGGATACGAATAGCTAAATCACCTTGTTTTTTTTGTAATAACGCAATTTTACCTGTCGCTTCAACTATTCCAGTAAACATAGTGCTACTCTTTATATAAAATGATTAATGAGCTTTTTTTAGTGCTGTGATACGTAAATCATCACCGATTGGCACACACTCATTAAAAGTTAAATTAATGGTATTTTGCATACTCATTAACTCTGGGAAATTTAGTAAACTTTTAGCATCGCTGCCCATTAATTTAGGAGCAATGTAAAAAACAAACTCATCAATTAAATCAAGTTCTGTCATTTTACCGGCCAGTGTTGCTCCGGCCTCTAGCCACACATTATTAAACTGCAATTGGGCAAGCGTGTGTAACACGGCCAGTAAATCTACTTTATTATTATTTTCAGGTACTTCAATCTGTTTAACAAAATGAGGCCACTGATGCGATTTATCAACCTTGGTGGTAAATATTATCACCTCACTTTGAATTGAAAATAAGGCAAGATCAGGGGTAAGTCTATTTTGTGAGTCAATAACAACGCGAACCGGTTGGCGCAGTGGTAAATCAGTTGGTAAAGAATACGGTAACTCTTCTGGGCGCACATTTAATTTTGCATCATCCATTAATACCGTATCGGCACCGGTTAAAATTGCACAGCTTTGTGCTCGGTATAGTTGCACATCTTGGCGTGCTGCGGGGCCAGTTATCCATTTACTTTGCCCGTTTTTAAGCGCCGTTTTACCATCTATACTGGCGGCCATTTTGCAAGTCACAAAGGGTAACCCCTGCTCCATGCGCTTAAAAAACCCAAAGTTTAATGCGCGAGCTTGCGCTTCAAGTAATCCGTGAGCAACTTCTATACCAGCATCCGCTAAAATTTTCAGACCTTTGCCTGCAACTTGCGGGTTGCTGTCAACCATTGCGGCAATCACTTTTTTAACACCGGCTGCTTTTAGCCCTTCAGCACATGGCGGTGTTCGACCATAATGACTGCAAGGCTCAAGTGTTACATAAGCGGTTGCGCCTTTGGCATTTTCACCAGCCATAGCCAGTGCGTTTACCTCTGCATGACCTTGACCCGCTAACTGATGAAACCCTTCACCTATTATTTTATTATTTTTTACGAGTACGCAGCCAACATTAGGATTAGGGGTTGTCGTAAAGCGCCCTTTTTTTGCCAGTTCAATAGCGCGAGCCATGTAGCGTTTATCATCCTCTGAAAACGAACTTTGCTTGGTCATTACTATTCCCCTAAGCGGGCTATTTCTTCACCAAATTCGCGTATATCTTCAAACGAGCGATACACAGAGGCAAATCTTACATAGGCCACTTTATCTAACTTTTTAAGCGCTTCCATAATGCACTCACCCACCAAATGGCTAGACACCTCGCGTTCGCCAGTGGCACGTAACTGCGACTTAATAATATTAACCACTTCATCAACTTGCTCAGTGCTTACGGGGCGTTTTTCGAGGGCGCGAGTTAAGCCATTTAGTAACTTATCTTCATTAAACGGTTCGCGGCTGCCATCTTGCTTGATGACCCGTGGCATCACTAATTCAGCCCCTTCAAAGGTGGTAAATCGTTCGTGGCATTCATTACATTCACGACGTCTACGTACTTGGTGTCCCCCACCTACAAGGCGAGAATCAATAACTTTAGTATCTTTGGCGGTGCAAAAAGGGCAATGCATAACTGTGTGTTTCCGTTTTAAAAACAAAAAATGGCCGCTGTAATAGCGGCCATTATCATAACAAAAATGTGTGCAGTTGTGATCTAAATTACTATTTTACTCTTGGGTTAAGCGTAAACAGGTAATTTTGCACAAATTGCTTTCACTTTTTCTTTTACTTGCGCTTGCACTGACTCATCTTCGATGTTGTCTAGTACGTCACAGATCCAGCCCGCTAACTCTTTTGATTCAGCTTCTTTAAAGCCACGACGAGTGATTGCTGGTGAACCAATACGCAGACCAGAGGTAACGAATGGTGAACGTGGATCGTTCGGTACTGAGTTTTTGTTAACCGTGATATTCGCATTACCTAGGGCAGCATCTGCATCTTTACCTGTGATATCTTTGTCGATTAAATCAAGTAAGAATAAGTGGTTGTCAGTTTTACCCGATACTACTTTGTAGCCGCGCTCTTGTAATACCGCAACCATTGCTTGTGCATTTTTAACAACTTGTGCTTGGTATGTTTTAAACTCAGGTTGAAGTGCTTCTTTAAATGCGACCGCTTTAGCAGCAATAACATGACATAAAGGACCACCTTGGCCACCTGGGAAAACAGCGCTGTTTAGCTTTTTGTAAATTTCTTCATCGCCACACGCAGAGATGATTAAACCACCGCGAGGACCCGCTAATGTTTTGTGTGTTGTGGTTGTTACAACGTGAGCAAATGGCACTGGGCTTGGGTAAACACCCGCAGCAATTAAACCTGCAACGTGCGCCATATCAACAAATAAGTAAGCACCTACTTTGTCTGCAATTTCACGGAACTTAGCCCAATCAACAATACCTGAGTATGCAGAAAAACCAGCAATGATCATTTTTGGTTTGTGCTCAAGTGCTAACGCTTCAACTTGTGCGTAATCAATTTCGCCAGTTTCTTCGTTAAGGCCATACTGAATTGCGTTGTATGTTTTACCAGAGAAGTTAACGTGTGAGCCGTGCGTTAAATGACCACCGTGCGCTAGGCTCATGCCTAATACAGTATCAAGTGGGCTTAAAAGAGCTTGGAAAACAGCAGCATTCGCTTGTGAACCGGCATGAGGCTGTACGTTTGCGTAATCTGTACCAAATAATTCATTTGCGCGGTCAATAGCAAGTTGCTCAACCACGTCTACGTGCTCACAGCCACCGTAGTAACGTTTGCCCGGGTAACCTTCAGCGTATTTGTTAGTCAGCTGAGAACCCTGCGCTTCAAGTACGCGTGGGCTACAGTAGTTTTCAGATGCAATTAACTCAATATGCTCTTCCTGACGTGATGTTTCTTTGCTCATCGCGTCAAATAACTCTGGATCAAAGTCCGAAATATTCATGCTACGTTCTAACATTGGGGTCTCCTGGGCAACGTGTATGGGTATTTTTTAGAGGCTTTATTGTACGCTTAAAACGACGTTTTGCCTACGCTCTTAAGTTGAGGATATTTAAACAGGGATTGAAACTATTTCACAGCATTTTGATGATGATATTTTTTTATAAACTAATAACAATTTTAAATGAATTCTATTTACTACATTTATATAGCTTATGCGTTATGTCTAAAGCGATGCATAAATAAACAAAAAAAGCGGCCTAAGCCGCTTTTATTATCTGCCTTTTTTAGGCAAGCTTTTTAAACAACTCTGTACGCAAAATATCATAATCGTTGTGCATATCAGTGGCTAAACACGGTTTTGCTAATGCATCAGCTAACGGCTTTGGCATATCTAATTCAACATTAAGGATATCCTCAACGCTGTCTTTAAATTTGGCCGGATGCGCAGTCGCTAAAAAAATCCCCACAGCATCTGCTGCCTTATTTTCTACAAGACCTTGGTAAGCAATTGCGGTGTGAGGCTCTGCAATATAGCCAAGCTGTTGAATTTTTTTCATCACTGTTTGTGTTTGCTGCTCATCAACACTCACCGAATAAAAGTTATCATAACTAAACCAGTTATTATCTAACATTGATTGCACACGTGGCCAGTTATTAGGTTTACTCACATCCATTGCATTTGAAAGCGATTCAATTGTCGCATTAGGCGTCCAATTTTTATCAAGCATAAAGCGCGGTACTGTGTCGTTTTGGTTTGTAGTCGCACTTAGTTTACCAACTGGCATACCAATAACAGCGCCAATCATAGCCGCACACACATTACCAAAGTTACCACTCGGTACTGAAATATGCGCTGTAGCACGCTTTTCTTTTGGCAGCTGTGCAATGGCTTCAAAGTAATAACACACCTGCGCGACTAAACGGCTAATATTAATTGAATTTGCTGAGTTTAAACCTAACTTCGATTTTAGCTCTTCATCTAAAAATGATTTTTTAACCAACTCTTGGCAATCATCAAAACTACCCTCAATCGCATAACAGTGAATGTTGTCACCAAGCGTTGTAAATAACTTTTGCTGCGCTAATGAAATTTTACCTTTAGGGTATAAAATAACGACATCAATATTTGGTTTGTTATAAAAAGCATGCGCTACGGCAGCCCCGGTATCACCCGATGTTGCAGTTAAAATAGTGACTTTTTCACCTTGATTAAATTGCGCCAAGCACTCGGCCATAAAACGGCCACCAAAATCTTTAAATGCCAGTGTTGGGCCGTGAAATAACTCTAAGCAATAGGTATTATCTTCAACTTCCACCAGCTTAACCGGAAAGTTAAACGCATTCTTAACCATCTGGGCAACAGTATCACTTGGCAGCTCGTCACCAATAAGGTGCGATAAAATTTTGCCGCTGCGAGTAACAAAGTCCATATCTAGTAATGCATCAACATCACTTAATGGCGCTAACGACTCTGGAAAAAACACACCTTGATTACGCCCTAGTCCTGTTTTTACAGCTTCAATAAACGACACTTTTTGTGAATATTCTTTTAAATTATGTAATTGCATGACTCTTTATCCTATAAAACATTTAATTGACGCGTGCCGTCGTTATCTAATTTACAAATATGGCAAAAGCCTTGCTCGTTGATGTAATTTTCCTCTAGCCACTGCGCGCATTGCTCTGCCGCTTCAAGCGTTTTACATACACTAAACAAGGTCGGCCCTGCGCCTGAAATACTCACAACTTCAGCACCCAGTGCTGGTAAGCTTGCTTTGGCATCACTAAAGCCGCTTATAAGTGGCGCACGGTATGGCTCTGCTATTTCGTCTTTCATAATGCTTAATGCATCATCAAAACGCCCTGTTAGCAGTAAGCTACTAAACGCCGATAAACGCTGAGCAAACTCAACCCCGGCATGCATACTTAGCTCTTTTGGTAAAACAGAGCGCGCTTTTGCGGTATTGAGCGAAAAACCCGGAAATGCGGCAACGTAATACCAGCTTTCATCAACAGGTAAAGCAATAGATTTATCAGGAATTAAATCACCGGTTAACTGTAAGCCACCTAAATAACACGGTGTGATGTTATCGTAATGGCGCCCCCCACTTACAACGGCTTCAAAATCTGCCATAAGCTCAATGAGCTCTACTTGGCTTAAATTAGTTTTGGCAAATTTATCCAGTGCTGCAAATGTCGCCACCACAGAGCAGGCACTTGAGCCTAATCCCGAACCAATCGGCAAATTTTTCCTAAGTTCGAGCTTTACCGCAGGCATATCAGGCGCAACATGCGCTCTAAAGTGCACTAAACACTGATACGCTAAATTTTCTTGCGCATCACTAGGTAGCTTATGTGCATAGTCGCCTGTACAAATAAATTCATCACTCGATGCGGCACTAACAACCGCCACATCACCTAATAAACCGCCATCAATGGGCGCAAGTGCGGCGCCCAGCGCATCAAAGCCAACGGTAAAATTACCAATAGACGCCGGAGCATATACTTCAATCATGACTGACTCCTAGCGAGATAATGTTTTTAATATGTCTGCAAATACACCCGCTGCCGTTACTGCAGAGCCAGCCCCATAACCACGAATTACAAACGGACGCGGTTGGTAGTATTGGCTTAAAATAGCCAGCGCATTTTCACCATCACGAATAACATTCAATGCATGTGATGAATCCACCGCTTCGATTCCGACTTTACAGTGACCATTTTTAATTGTGCCTACATAGCGAAGTACTTTACCTTCACTTGCTGCACTTTGAACACGGTCGTTAAAACCAGCATCTAAGCTAGGTAATTTCGCCATAAACTGCTCAACATTGTCACCTTGGGCAAAACCTGGCGGTAAAACCGACTCCACTTCAATATCGCTAAGCTCTAATTTCATACCGGCTTCGCGTGCAATGATCAGTAATTTACGTGCTACGTCAGTTCCCGATAAGTCATCGCGTGGATCGGGCTCTGTAAACCCGCTTTCTTTGGCTTTAATTGTTGCTTCAGAAAGTGATAAACCATCTTCTAGCGCACCAAACATGTATGAAAGCGAGCCTGATAAAATACCACTAAACTCAAGTAACTCATCACCTGCACCAAACAACGATTGCAAGTTATCGATTACAGGTAAACCTGCACCTACGTTAGTTTCGTATAAAAACTTACGATTATTTTTATGTGTTGCTGCAATTAAATCTTGGTAATACGTATATGAACTCGTGGTGGCTTTTTTATTGGCAGCCACAACATGAAAACCTGCATTTAAAAAATCTACATATTGTGCAGCTAAGGCATCTGATGAAGTACAGTCAACTAGCACTGGATTAACTAAATGATTTTGCTTAACAAACTGCTCGACCAGTTTTAAATCAAACGCTTGCTCTGACTGCGCCAGTTTTTGCAGCCAATCATCAAACGCAATCCCCTCACCATCAAGGTGTAATTGACGAGAGTTGGCAACACCATATAGGTTTAATTTAATATTACGCTTTTCAAGCCATGCTTGTTGACGTTCAAGTTGGTTAATTAGCTCTTGGCCGACTAAGCCACAGCCCAATAAAAACACATCAATTGAAGGAACATGAGTAAAGAAGTTTTCATGGCAAATTTTAACCGCGTCATTACATAATTCACCGTCAATAACGGCTGAAATAGCACTTTCTGTTGAATCTTGCGCTATGGCAACAATGTTTACTTGCGCTTGTGCAAGCGATGCAAAAAACTTAGCCGCTAACCCCTTATGGGCACGCATGTTATCACCAACTAACGTTACTATTGCTAAATTACGTTGCACATTTACCGGCTCAATGAGCCCCGCTTTTGACTCTAAGTCAAAGGCTACTTGCAACGCACTTAACGCTAGATTTAAATCGCTTTCATGCACACAAAAGCTAATACTAAATTCACATGATGATTGAGTGATCAGGACGATTGACACGTTATCATGCGCTAATGCATTAAATACTTTCGATGCCATGCCCACTTTGCCCTTCATACCAGGGCCTGAAACGGTCAACATAGCTAAGTTTTGTAGGCTTGAGAGTGCTTTTACTGGTTCATCAGATACCGTATCGTTACTAATTAGTGAGCCTTGCGCATCTGGGTTATGGGTGTTTTTAATTTCGCATGGCACCCCTGCTTTTGCACACGGTAAGATAGTTTTAGGGTGCAATACTTTAGCGCCAAAATAAGAAAGTTCCATCGCTTCTTTATAAGATAGGAAATCAACCTTAGTGGCTTTTTTGATATAACGCGGATCGGCGCTGTATACACCATCAACGTCAGTCCATATTTGGCACACTTGCGCCTCTAAACACGCCGCAGCAATCGCCGCCGAGTAGTCAGACCCATTACGACCAAGCGTTGTGAGCTCCCCTTCATCATTACTTGCAGTAAAACCAGGCATAATGTAAACCGTCGCAGGGGATTCTTTTAACACGGCTTGAAAACGTGCCTTACTGGCCACTAAATCCGCTTCTGCGTCTATGTATCCGCCGGTTGAAACAATACAATCTGTTGCTTGTAAATAATGCGCGTTATGATCGGCTAATAGACTTTGCATTAGCGATACGCTAACACGCTCACCAAAGCTAATAATGAACGCTCTGACCTGATCAGGGCAGCACTTTATCAGTGCAATACCATCAAGCTTATTTTTAAGTTCGTTAAAGTCAGGCCAGTTTTGAACTGCTCCTTGCTTTTCCTCTACCGCTGCTTTGAGCATGTTGCATCGGCTAGTCAGTGAATGCCATTGTTCGCTAAAGTCATGCCCCTGCTCTGCAGTACTAGCTAAATTAACTAACGAGTCAGTCATGCCACCTGGGGCTGACAATACCAGTAACATTTCATCTTTTAATTGTGCCTTAGCGAGTGCAGCAACTTGCTCTAAACAGGCAAAATCAGCGAGCGATGAGCCGCCAAATTTTAATACGCGCATTTTTTATGTTTCCTCATTCCATAAAACGAAAAAAGGCCTGTGTTCTAAGTGAACACAGGCCTTTAAATTTGTTGCACCGACCTATGCCACTATCCAGTAAGAATGGTGGTTGTAATAATAATGGTCGTTACAAGACTAAATGTTTTCATAAGCTTAAGACTGCCTTAACACAGGCTATTCTGTCAACCCTAAATTAGCAGATAAAACAGTCTTTTTCATCATGAAATTTATTAATAAATGCCAAACTTATGCAAAACTGTACTCAGTTGTGTTTTATTAATTGGCTTATGAATAAAATCGATTGCGCCTAGTTGCGCGACACGTGCTTGCATTTTTTGTTGGATATCAGCAGAGATCACTAATACATAAGACTCTATTTTAGAAATTTTGATTTGCTCAAGTACTTCAATACCATCAACTTCAGGCATGGTTAAATCAAGACACAGGAGATCGAAATGCCTTTGACGCAATTGCTCCAACGCCTCTTTACCGTTAGTTGCTTGCTGAATATCGGCATCAATACATTCTTTTAAACAGCGCATTACCTGTTTGCGAGCAACGGTGGAATCATCACAGACTAAAATAGAAAAACGCATCATAATGACTCATTAATTAAACTCATACAAAACACCTAGACCCACTGTAAAATTAGTTGGTTGCCCAATCCGCAACAGTCAAAATTATAACCAAATTAGCAACGAGCAGATTATTTATTGTAACTTTTATTAACGTTATCAATAAAATGCTTAATTGCACAATACAAATTAGTAAATTAACTATTTCCAAGTAAAAAACAGCCTATCCAAACCAACAGTTCTCAAATAGAAACCCCATGGATATAGAACAGAATGATTGCTTATTTAACAACGCTAAATAGCAATATTATAAAATATATGTTTATTTTTAATCATTTATTAACTAATGTTTATAAGCGTACATTAACAGTTGAATAATTTAAGGAAATATAAGCCTCCCATGCCGCAAAAAAGTCTTTCAACAAAGTTACTCACTCGGGTTTTATCAGTTTATTTTATACTGACCTTTGTGGTGACCTGCGGGCAAATTTTCGCAGAGTACGTTAATACTAAAGATTACATACGCGATGAACTTGGCACATTACAAAAGACCTTTGGTAGAAGTTTAACCAGAGCAATTTGGGAGCTAAATATAAAGCAAACCACCACAACCGCCGAAGGATTGCTCGATATACCTATGGTTGAGGGGGTTATTATTCGTGACGATAATGGCGCTATTATTTCTCAATTAGGCCGCGCGCTAAATATTCACAATCTTTACAGTCAGCAACTTGTGCAAGAAGATGTCATGGTAGAGGACACCAAAGCCGGTTTATTTGGCTATACATTTCCACTTATTTTTGAGTTTTCAGGACGAGCAACGCAAGTAGGCGATGTTACTTTATTTTCTAGTCGCGATGTAATTTTTAGTCGCATTATGCTCTCTATCTACTTTTTGATTGGTAATGCCATGATTAAAACTACTTTTTTAATCATCTTATTTTTAATTGCATTTAGAAAGTTACTCACCGAGCCCCTTACTCAATTAACCGAGCAAATTGAATACCTTGAGTTAGAAGAGCTTGATGGTCAACAGGTTAAAATAGTCACCGATGAAAATAACGAGCTTAAAGTAATGGAACGCTCTTTTAACAATCTGATTTCGAAGGTTGTTGAGTATAAAAAAGAGTTAAAACAAACTCAGCATGACCTAATTGAAAGCAATCAAAAACTGGATCAACAAAACTTACAACTTGAACAGGATGTTGCGCGTAAAACATCAAATTTAAGCCAAGCAATGATCGATCTACAGCAACAAAAATATGAACTAGAGCGACAAAAAGCAGTTTTAACAGAGGAAGTCGATTTACGAAAGCAAACCGAACAAGAACTGTTAAGCAAACAAACTCAGCTGCAAAGCTCGCTCGATGAATTAAGCTTTGCGCAAGAGCAACTGGTTGGCTCAGAAAAAATGGCGGTATTAGGCGGCTTAGTGGCGGGGATCACTCATGAAATTAATACCCCTATTGGTATCGGCGTTACTGCCACCTCTTTTTTACAAGAGCGATTAACCGAAATAGAAACTGCGTATAAAAATAAATCATTATCGTCTGCGGCTTTAGAAGGCTTTATTAATGATGCAGCGCAAAGCGCTCAACTACTCTCTCACAACTTAGAACGTGCCTCAGATTTAATAACCAGCTTTAAACAAATTGCGGTAGATCAGGCCAGTGAAGCTCTAAGAACAATTAACTTTAAAGACTACATCAACGAAGTTATACGCTCTTTGCACCCACAAATTAAAAAAACATCTCACAGCATTCGCCTACATTGCCCAGATGATTTAATTATTAACTTACCTGCGGGAGTCATTAGCCAAATATTTACGAACCTAATTATGAACTCATTAGTGCATGGTTTTGAAAATATAAACAGCGGCCAAATCACCATAGATGTAAATACTGATGAAAACGACCTCATCATTAATTATCAAGATAACGGTTTAGGTTTAAAACCGGCTCAACTAAAGCGTTTATTTGACCCATTTTTTACCACCAAGCGTGATGAGGGTGGCAGCGGCTTAGGTGCCCATATTATTTTTAATCTAGTAAAACAAACGCTCAATGGTAAAATTGAAGTAAGTAGTGAGCCTGGGCAAGGGTTACACTACCGTATTTCGTTCCCTAAAAACATGTCATCTCCCCTGCCACTTTTTAAACTCGATTAAGCTAAATCAGCCGTTTCTAGAAGCGGCTTTTATTGCTATGATTGCACAAATTTTTTAAATGGATCATTCCCCTATGTGGTTTAGTAACCTTATATGCTATCGCTTTAAACAAGACGTTTCATACACACAAGAAGACTTTGATAAGGCATTAGAGCAAGATCTATTTCGTCCTTGTACTGGCCAAGAGTTGGCAACATTTGGTTGGACAAAAGCATTTGGTAAACATGGTGAAACTCTGTCTCATTTCTCACAAAAAAGTATTTTAGTGTGCGCTAAACGTGAAGAAAAAGTATTACCAGCCTCGGTAATAAATGAGCTGGTAGCAGAAAAAGTTGATCAGATTGAAGCCGAAGAAAATCGCCCAGTAAAGAAAAAAGAAAAAGATGAATTAAAAGAAAACATCTTACACACCTTATTGCCACAAGCATTTAAAAAATCGAGCTTGCAGTTTGCTTTTATAGACCAAGAAAATGGGTGGGTGGTAGTTAATAGTGCAAGCTTTAATAAAGCAGAGGAACTACTTGCTCTATTACGTAAATCATTAGGGACATTACCCGTTGTTCCTGCGTTTGCTAATTATGATTTAGACGTATTTTTAACTGACTGGCTTACTAACTTTAGTACTCCAGAGGGCTTTGCAATTGGATCAGACGCTGAACTTGAAGAAGCTGATGACAGTGGCGCCCAGGTAAAACTTAAAGGCCATGACCTATCGTGTGACGAAGTGAAGTCGCACCTTGAAAGTGGTAAGCGCGTTACTAAGCTTGCCCTTGATTGGCAAGAGCGCGTTAAATTTATGCTACAAAACGATGGCTCAATTAAACGTTTAAGCTATTCAGAAACACTTAAAGAAGAAAATGCCGATATTCCTAAAGAAGATATGGCGGTTAAACTAGATGCTGATTTTATTCTTGCATCTGAAGAAATTAAGCAATTGCTAGAAGAGCTTACACAGGGCTTAGGTGATGCTGACGATTTAGCGTAAAAGCTTTATTAAATAGTATTAAAAATAAAAGCACGGTATTAATCGTGCTTTTTATTATTCAAAAACAAGTTATACCAATTCATTAAATTAGTGATCTATTATAGCGACAAAGAAATAAGTCGATAACAAGGCAAAAATTATGATACATAGTTGTTCTATATAAATAATTTTTAACGCAGGTAGCGGATTATTTAATACGCTAGAATAATCATGTTTTTAATAAAATTGGTATTAACTAAACATTTCTTTTACGTCTTCAACCATATGCAAATACTCTTCACTCTCTAATATTTCTAATGAAGGAAATATGCCTTTATCAATATACGTTTGCAGCGCTGCTGACTTATCAGATACTTGTAAGGTTCCCTCAAGGATTGCACCAACACGAATAAAGTCGATATAACTCACCTCAGCAGTACGATGATTCACATCTGCCCAGTGCTGCGCGACCTCAACAAACACATCAGGAAATTCCCACGCTTTCATGATTGAACCACCAATTTTACCACTTAAACGTTGAATCGCATGGGCTAAAAAGCTGGGGCTTGCAAACACTTCAGGGTGACGCTCTGCTTCAGTTAAAATGGGTAACACCCCAATATTATAAACTAATGAAGCTAATGTAATGGCATCACGATTTAGCGATGTATGGGTATTTCTTTTTAAGTAAAACTCCATTAATGAAATAGAGTGCGAGGCCACATGCAGCGTTTTATGCCACGCCTTTCCCATGTAGCCTTTTATTAACTCGTTGTTAGATACAAATAACTGCTCCATCGCCATGGCTGTGGCAATATTTTTTATTTGCCTAAGCCCAATACGTGTAACGGCTTGGTGCAAGTTAGACACCTTTACAGCTCGGCCCATAATTGCACTATTTGCGACTTTGATCATACGCGCCGACAATGCAGGATCATGTGCTATCACATCTGACATTTGCATCAAATTAACATCGGGGTTATCTGCGGCTTGGCGAACCTTAATCGCTACCTCAGGTAACGTAGGCAACACCAGTGTGTCGTTGTTAATTCTGTCAACTAAAATAGTGAGTAAGGCATTTTCTGTAGACATAAAATATCCCTTTGCTTAATGACCTACACTTTACAGCAAGTCTTATATTATTAATTATTTCAAAGCTTAGTAGTATTAAACATATACCTAAAATAGAAAGAATTGTAGATAATTATTGATTATTTACCAGCGGCCCCTCATTAGTGCACTCTAACGTCTAATACTTGCTATTTGCTAGTATGTTTTGCTTTAATGCAAGCATGCTAAGGCACACTAATACTCATTCAGTACCTTAACTTACAGTATACAAGTTACAAAATAGACTTTTTAAAGGCAATATAATGATCTTAAATAAAATTAGCCAAGCAATACTGCTCTCTGGCATCGTTTTTCTTAGTGCCTGTTCTGAGCAAGCACCGTCTTCAAACAATACGCCGCAAAGCTCAGCGCCAACGGCTTCTCAAGCGCCTTCAGGGCCAACACTCGTTAATATTGACCGTCAACGCTTAGACATATACACAGACTTTAGCTTACAAAGCGATTTGTCACACTTATCTGAGAACCAAAAAGCCATGGTTGCCAAGCTTATTGATGCTTCAAAAATTATGGACGATTTATTTTGGAAACAAGCATTTGGTGAAGATAAACAAAGCTTTTTAGCACAATTAGATGATGAAAAAGTACGTCAGTTTGCAGATATAAACTACGGCCCATGGGATCGCTTAAATGGCGATGAAGTATTTTTATCTGGCTACAAAGAAAAGCCGCTTGGGGCAGGTTTTTATCCGGCCGACATCACCAAAGAAGAGCTTAATAACGCTGATGTAAAAGATAAAACAGGGCTTTACTCACTTATTAAACGCGATGAACTAGGTAATTTATACAGCACGCCTTATTCAGAAGAATATGCCGTAGAACTTGCCCAAACAGCTAAGTTACTTAGAGACGCTAGCAAATTAGCTGACGACAAAGAATTTGCCAACTACCTAAACTTACGAGCTGACGCAATACAAAGCGATGATTTCCAAGCCTCTGACTTTGCTTGGATGGATATGAAAAATAATCCTATCGATGTTGTTATTGGCCCAATTGAAAACTACGAAGACCAATTATTTGGTTACCGTGCTGCCTATGAATCGTATGTACTAATTAAAGATTTAAAATGGAGCGAACGCCTGGCTAAATTTGCTGCCTTTTTACCTGAACTACAAAAAGGTTTACCTGTAGATAGCAAGTATAAGCAAGAAGTACCTGGTTCAGATGCTGACTTAAATGCCTACGATGTTGTTTATTATGCTGGGCACTCAAATGCCGGCAGTAAAACCATTGCAATTAACTTACCAAATGATGAGCAAGTTCAGCTAGAAAAAGGCACACGTCGCTTACAGCTTAAAAATGCAATGCGAGCGAAGTTTGATAAAATTTTAGTCCCTATCGCAGAGCAGTTAATTGTGCCAGAGCAACGTAAACACATTACCTTTGATGCATTTTTTGCTAACACTATGTTCCATGAAGTAGCTCACGGTTTAGGTATTAAAAATACTATTACCGGCAAAGGTACCGTTCGCCAATCTCTACAAGAGCATGCTAGCGCCTTGGAAGAAGGTAAAGCAGATATTCTTGGTCTGTACATGGTTGAACAGTTACTTAAAAAAGGGGAAATCACTGAAGGAACGTTAGAAGATTACTACACCACCTTTATGGCGGGTATTTTCCGCTCTGTGCGTTTCGGTGCTTCAAGTGCACATGGTAAAGCAAACATGATCCGCTTTAACTTTTTTGCTCAAGAAGGTGCCTTCTCTAAAAATGAAGACGGCTTGTATAGCATCAACATGGATAAAATGGGCGACGCTATGGCTAAATTATCGCGCCTTATTTTAACCCTGCAAGGTGACGGTGATTACGAAAAAGTTGATCAACTGATTGCAACTCATGGCGATATTAAAGCGGAACTAGCTAAAGATTTAGAAAAGTTAAGCAAAGCGAACATCCCTGTAGATGTAACCTTCAAACAAGGTAAAGATGTACTTGGCCTTAATTAATATGCGCTAAATTAGCTCACATAAAAAAGCGTTACACTGTAACGCTTTTTTTATCTAGGGTCTGTTGACCTTTGCGGATTAAAATTTGTTCAAACTAGGGGCGGTTTAATCGCGGCGCGAGGTTTGTAACCTAGTGGGCTAAGTAAAAACCAAGCAAAGCTTCCGCGTCCTGCTCACGCCCCTTACCTACATCCATGTAGGCAACAAAGAGTAAATCGCCCCTAGGCAGAACCCAAAGGGCAGCGCCTGTTTGGCATTGATGCTGCGTTATCGCCTATTTATGGGGAATAACACCACATAGGCTCTGCCTTGCCTAAATACCAAACAGACTGCTGCAAATTCAACCTTGAAAGGTCAACAGACCCTAATTACTTATCAGTCTAATTATTTATCACTCATCACTTTACGAACAACCGGCTCAAGGCTTGCCATTCCCCACTGCTTGCCTGTTTCAATTGCAGACTCAATATCTGCACCTTGTTGATGGGCTGAAATAGCCATTAGCGCACCAACACGATTACTGCTCGCACAATGAACAACCACTGACTCACCTTTAAGTTCTTCTAAAAGGCTAGCTAATCGTTTTGCATTGTCGATGTTTACATCTTGTGCACCTGCAATCTCAATTGCGTGGTAATTCATTCCTAAAGAATTGACTAACGCTCCTTCATCCCAGTCTTGCTCATCTGCTGCACGTAAATTAATAACATGCTTAACATTAGCTTGTGACAATTGCTTAAACTGCGCATCACTGGGCTGCGCTGCTGAAAAAACCAAGTTGTTATGTGCTGCAAAGTTTTTAATATTAGCGTTATTTACCACATCTATAGCTACTGGCTGCTCGCCCGCTATCACTGTTGACACTGCAATGGCTGCAATAAATACACTTGTACAGAGTTGTTTGATTAATTTCATACTATCCCCTCAAAGTAACTCATTTTGATTTTTAAAAATGCGCTTTTAATTGCTCTATCTGCTCATTAGTATAAGGCACACTCGGAAACTTGCCCCATACCGGCGCAGGCCATGCAATATCTGTTTTAAAACGCGCGATATGATGAATATGTAGTTGTGGCACCATATTACCCAATGCGGCTACATTTAACTTATCAGGATTAAACACCTCCATTAACAAATGACTGAGTTTCGCTGACTCGTGTAAATAAGTAATTTGTTGCTGCTCGGTTAAATCAATAATCTCTTTTAAGCCCGCTATTCTGGGGACCAATACAAACCAAGGATATTGGCTGTCGTTTAATAGTAACACCTTACAAAGTGGCCAATCAGCCAGTTCAATACAATCTCTTTTCAGTTCAGGTGCTAAGGTAAATGATGTTTTGCTCATGTTAAAGTCCTTAGATTATTTTACCGCACACTTTATAGCATTTAGTTGCAGTTGCACACGCTTGTGCTTTACCATCGAGATAATTTTATGTAAGTAAAGGCAATCCTGTGTTAAAAAAACTAAAACACCTCTCACTGGCAATTCCCCTACTCGCGGGCGCATTAAGCGCAGAAGCTGAGCCGCTAACGCTTGAACGTATATTTGATGATCCGAGCTTAGCAGGCAAATCTCCGGTACAACTTAAGTTTTCGCCTGATGGTAGCCGGGTTACCTACTTACAAGGTAAAACCGATGACTATAACCGCTACGATTTATGGGAATATAATTTAAAAGATAATACCAACCGGTTGTTAGTTGATTCGGCGCAGTTATTTTCAGGCCCAGAAAATCTCTCCGATGAAGAAAAAGCACGCCGCGAACGCCAACGTATTTTTGGAAAAGGTATCCTTGAATATAAATGGTCAAAAGATGGGAAAGCACTGTTATTCCCTCTTAATGGCGATCTTTATTACTATGACTTAGATGCTAAAAATAGTAAAAAGCTGACTAACACAGACGCATTTGAAACCGATGCGCGTTTCTCTCCAAAAGGAAATTTCGTATCCTTTATCCGAGAGCAAAACCTATATGCACTAGAGCTGGCTTCAGGTAAAGAAATTCAGTTAAGTAAAGATGGCGGTGGCGTAATTAAAAACGGCATGGCCGAATTTGTGGCGCAAGAAGAAATGAGCCGTATGACCGGTTATTGGTGGGCAAATGATGAATCTAAAATCGCCTTTACTCGCGTTGATGAAAGCCCTGTTCAAGAAGCGATTCGTAACGAAATTTATGCTGATGAAGTAAAACTATTTAACCAGCGTTATCCATTTACTGGCACCAATAATGTTGACATTCAACTTGGGGTGGTAAAGCTTAATGATCAAGCAGTTGACTGGATTGACTTAGGCGACGATAAAGATATTTATATTGCCCGCGCTAAGTGGCTAAACGACAGCAATACGCTCTCTTATCAATGGCAAAACCGCTCGCAACATAGCTTAGAACTACGTTTTTACAACACTAAAACAAAACAGCAAACCGTTGCTTTAACTGAAAAAAGTGATACCTGGATCAACTTGCATTTTGACCTTGAATTTTTAAAAGATAAAAAGCATTTTGTATGGGCCTCAGAGCGCGATGGATTTAAGCACCTTTATTTATATCGTAATAACGGCCAACTTATCCGCCAGATTACCGCAGGTGATTGGGTCGTAGATAGCCTAAAAGGGATAGATGAAAAAAATGGCGTTGTTTACTTTGCTGCACGTAAAGATACCCCGCTAGAGAGCCATTTATACAGTGCGCCTTTATTTAAAAAAGGGGCTATGAAGCGCATTACTGAAAAAGGCCAATACCATAATGTCGTTCTAGCGAAAGATAATAAAACTTTCATTGATAATAGCTCATCGGTTAATAAGCCAAATTCAGCTGCACTGCGCAAAATTAATGGTGAGTTTATTACGTGGCTTGAAGAGAATAAGCTTGATGACTCTCACCCACTTACCCCGTATCTAACTGATTTAGCCCAGCCCGAATACGGCACAATTACCGCTGAAGACGGCCAAATTATGCATTACCGTTTATTTAAACCAGCAAACATGGCAAAGGGTAAAAAGCATCCGGTTATTGTCAACGTTTACGGTGGTCCTCATGCTCAGCGAGTAACCAATAGCTGGCGCAGCAAAAACTTATACTTTCAATACATGGCGCAACAAGGTTATGTAATTTTTCAACTTGATAACCGAGGCTCTTACAATCGCGGTAAAAAGTTTGAAGATGCGATTTATAAGCACTTAGGCGTTGTAGAAGTGGCGGATCAAATCAAAGGCGTTGAGTTTTTACGTACTCTTGATTACGTAGACCCTGCTCGCATAGGTATATACGGCCACAGCTACGGTGGTTATATGGCGCTAATGACCATGTTTAAAGCAGGCGATTACTTCAGCGCGGGTGTATCTGGTGCTCCGGTTACCGACTGGGCTCTATACGACACCCATTACACCGAGCGCTATTTGGGTCACCCAGATACTAATGCCCAAGGCTATATCGACAGTGCTGTGTTCCCATACGCTGAAGGCTTAAAAGGCCCATTAATGATTTACCATGGCATGGCCGATGACAACGTATTATTTACCCATGCCACTAAATTATTTAAACAGCTGCAAGATAACAATCAACAGTTTGAAATGATGACTTACCCGGGCTCAAAACATAGCCTTCGCGGTAAACAAGTTCAAACTCATTTACATCAAACTATTACAAACTTCTTTAACCGTAATTTTAATACAAAGTAACTAAAACCGGGTTAATTATTCGACTAAAGGCTGATATAAGTATCAGCCTTTTTTTATGCAGATAAGCTATATTGAAACGTCAACAAACAATAATTAAATTCATTATAAGCACCCGTTAAGTAAAAGTTCGGCCTATCCTTTTTATTGTATTTACGCAAACTAGTTAATAAAGAGAGTATTAAAAATACAATATAAGGAAAATAAAACCGTATTAGCCTATATTTTAACTATGCTTATTTAAGAGAAATAATGCTCTAATACGGGAACATGCATATGCCAAACCTCCGTCGTTTTACTATATTTCAACGTTTAGCCATTTTAGTAGGGATTGTAATTTTTGGTTTAATTGTATTGAGTATTTCGAGTTTAAGTAATCAATATAAATCGCTTAAAAATGAGCAATATCTAAAAACTAAAAATGTGGTGGAAACTGCTTATAGCATCATTACACACTACGCAGCGCTTGAACAAAGTCAAACACTCACTCGTGCACAAGCACAATCTCAAGCGATGGCCTCAATACGCTCATTGCGTTACGATGATACTAACTATTTTTGGATCAACAATTATCAGCCAGCCATGGTAATGCACCCAATTAAACCAGCCCTTGAAGGGAAAGATTTAACGAATAATAAAGACCCTGATGGCACCCCTTTGTTTGTTGAAATGGTTGATGTTGTTAAAAAATCCGGCGAAGGCTATGTGCCTTACAAGTGGCCAAAACCCGGCAGCGACAAACCCGTAGATAAAATTGCGTATGTAAAAGGCTTTAATCAATGGCAATGGATCATCGGCTCGGGCGTTTACCTTGATACCATAGACAACACCTTTTCGCAGCAACGTACTATTATCGTTATCAATGTTGTTATTATGATTATTGTGGTGGTGTTATTTAGCTATTTTATTGGCCGAAGCATTTTAACGCCGACTCGTTTAGCAGCGCAGATGATGAAAGATATCTCTCAAGGTGAGGGGGATTTAACTCGTACTCTCAACGAAAATGGTAATGATGAAATATCTCAGCTGTCGCGGTCATTTAACTTATTTGTCTCTAAAATTAGAGAGTCTTTAGTACTGGTTGCCAAAAGCGCAAACGATGTAAACGAGCATGCCCATGCTGTAGATGATTCTAGCAAAACCAGCCAGTCGTTTATTGAGCTTCAAAACGACAGTAGCACCCAAGTAGCCGCGGCAATGGAGCAAATGACTCATCAAATTCATGATGTTAGCCGTAATGCCGAAGCTGCTGAGCAAGCCGCAAATGATGCTGCTAGTAATGCATCAACGGGTAAAAATGTAGTGTCGAAAACCATTACCGCCATTGAAACCCTCTCTAGTAATATAGAAACCGTGAGCAAAGTGACCGCCGACCTTGCTCAAGAGAGTAATAATATTGGCTCAGTACTTGATGTTATTAGAAGCATTGCTGAACAAACCAATCTGTTAGCGCTAAACGCAGCTATTGAAGCTGCAAGAGCAGGTGAACATGGAAGAGGCTTTGCCGTTGTAGCCGACGAAGTAAGAACACTTGCCAGCCGGACAGGTAAAAGCACTGATGAGATTCAAGCTATGATCGCTAAGCTGCAAGAAGGGGCTAAAGCTGCAGTTGAAGCGGTAAAATCTAGCCAAGAGATTTCTATTTCTACGGTTGAACAAGCCTCTTCAGCTAATGAATCACTTGATGAAATAGACAGGCTGGTATCGGTGATCACCGATATGAACGGCCAAATTGCTCGCGCCACAGAGCAGCAAACATCAGCCGCAGACGAGGTGAATTTAAGAATTAATGATTTATCACAATCTACAGAGCAATCATTGGGTAACACCAAAGATTTAACTCGCGCTAGCGACAAACTCAAACAAAGCAGTGTTGAGTTATCAAGCGTGGTATCGCGCTTTAAGCTTAGTTAACCTGAACTCCGGATAATAAATATCTTCCACCAATTAAAAAGCCCTGATTTTCAGGGCTTTTTAGGATTATTTATAGAAAATTATAAACAATAGCGGGCAAATAAACTGCTAACTGCCGCTGCAGTTGGTTTACCATGTTGCCAGTCGCCGCCTTCAACGCCACTACCAGCAATATCCATATGTACATAAGGAAGTGGTAAAGTAGATTCATTACCATGCTTATCTAATCCACCTACCACAGCTAAAAATGCCATAGGGAATTGATGGCCGCGCGCTGTGACAGCAGAAGCCGCATTATTACTAGAAAGCACATCGTCAGCTAAAGTGCGTGGTTTTATAAAATCATAATCTTCACGGCGTGAACGCGACACTTCAGCACCGTCAGCCCATAAATCACCACAATCGGCTAATTGGCGTGAAATATTAGCACTACGCGCGGGCTCATTCTCAACATATGCACCATATGGTCCCATCGCGCGCGCAGCGTGCCCTGTTAAAGTAGCCACAGTAAACAGCGTTGGATTTATTTCGGTTTTAGCTAAATCTTTCATTTCACTAAGTAAATCCCCCATAGCTAAACGCCCTTCGGCATCGGTATTACCAATACGTACTCGCACACCTTCACGGCTAGTAATTATTTCATCAGGGACAAAACAATCTGAACCAATAGAGTTGCGTACAACCGCTAAAAAGGCAATCACTTTAACCCCTTTAGGCTGATAATCGGCTACTGCTTTCATAAATCCAGCAACCGAGGCCGCACCGCCTTTATCGCGGCTCATGCCCGCCATAAAACCACCGACTTTTAAATCTGCACCGCCCGTGTCATAGACTAAACCTTTACCAACAAACATCAGTGTTCGGGTTACTTCGCCCTCAGGCACGTATTCAAGTTTAACAACGCGTGGATGATGACGCTCTACCGCATACGATGCGCGAGCAACGGTACTTAGCATGGGGTAATGCTTATCAATGGCAGCTAAATCATCAATCACATCAACGCTCACCGCACTGTTTTCAAATAACTCAGTACAATAATCAGCAAAACGTGGGGGGGCCATGCGTTCAGGCTCGGTGCCACATAAATCACGTGCGGCATATTGCCCCGCAGCTAACGCATTGACTGCTTTGATTGTTTGCTCATTGGCATCAATTAAGCCTATTTGAGTAATAGGTTCAATACCTTGACCATGAAACTCACGCGCTTCTAGGGGTTGCCATAATGCTTGGCATGCGCCTAAGTAAGCCACTTCAAGAGCATGTTGATAACGGCTATCCGTATTTAAAGCGGGTAAATAAATAGCAGGGTTAACACTACCTGATGCTTTTGCCTCATTAATGGCTAATTTGGCTGCATCAAAATAACGACGAACGTCGTCATAATCTCTGTTTAAAGGGCCTGTTGGCGCTAACACGACACGTTTACCGGCAATCACTAACAAGGTGACTTGATTGCCTATGCGAGAGTCTACTTGGGCTTGGTCTAAAATTGCATCACGCAGTGGCGTATTTGGTAAATGAGAAAAGTCGTTGCTGATAATAATAAGTGCATCATGCGATGTACAATCTAGGCTTGCACTTACCGGCTTAGCCAGTACTGCTTTTGGATATGCCATAAAAAAGGATCCTGTTAGAAAACGTAGTCCCTATTATTATTTATTTAGCAATTTATAACCAGTGAACTGCGATAACCTGCATATTTACTGGCAACTTGGAGTTACACGTTTTACACATCTAAAATACTGAGCTGTAAATTATGCTCTGGTTGATTTTTAATACCCACGCCAATTCCTAATAAGCGCACCGGTTGTTGTAATCCACGTTGATAGGCTTTGGCGAGTAACTCTTTAAAAATAGCCGTGTTTAATTGATGCGCAGCTTGATCTGCTGAGGTCACTACAAAATTAGCAAATTTAACTTTAACACTTAATTTATTAATTTTATGTTGTAGTTGCTGTTTATTTAATCGAACCACGAGTTCATCTAACAGTTGCGGTAATTGTTCAAGGCATTCATCTAGGCTGTTTTTGTTGTATTCATAAGTATGTTCCACACTCAATGACTTACGTACCCGCTCGGTGGAAACGCGCCCTATATGCTCACCCATGCACTTTTGATATAACGACACACCAAAATTACCCACATGCTGTTGCATCCAATTAGCCCCTTTTTCGCGCACATCTTGCCCCGTGTATAACCCTTTTAAATTAAGCTTTTCTAGAGTTACTTTACCCACCCCTGGAATTTTACCTAATGGCAATTGGGCTAAAAACGAGTCAACCTGCTCAGGCAATACTACAAATTGGCCATTGGGCTTATTTTCATCACTAGCAATTTTGGCTATAAATTTAATTGGGGCAATCCCTGCAGATGCAGTCAGTCCTGTGGTATTAAAAATATCGGTACGAATTTGCTCAGCAATTAACGTTGCACTACCTTTAAAAGCAGTACTATGGCTCACATCTAAATATGCTTCATCAAGCGAAAGAGGTTCTACAAGGTCAGTATAGCGGTTAAAAATGGCGCGGATCTGTGTTGATACTTGTTTATAAACAGCCATTCTGCCAGGCACAATAACTAAGTCAGGGCAAAGCTGTTTGGCATGATAGTTAGACATAGCAGAGCGCACCCCATACTCTCTAGCAATATAGTTAGCGGTAGAGAGCACTCCACGGCGACTATTTCCGCCAATTGCCAGTGGTACGCTTGCAAGCTTAGGATTGTCGCGCATTTCTACGGCCGCATAAAAGCAGTCCATATCTATATGAATAAACTTTTTCATCACACAATAACAACTGTTTATTTATACAGCCATTATTGTGGAATCACTTTTAATTAGCAAGCATGTTATTACTTAAAAAGAGCGTTTACTTTTCTTTGGCTTATTAAAACAATACATCCAAAATAAAATTTCTAAAGAAAAGCCTAATAAAATCAAAACAATTGCCCCAGCCTCATTACCCATAGCGTAACAAGTAAACGACGCTATAAAAACGGTGCATGCCAATAACCAATTAATTATATTCTGCATAGTTATCTCCTTGTGTGTTAATAGTTACTATAGCCATGAATTTAAAGAGGTACAATTTTTACTCAAGGGTTTTTATTTAGCACTGTTGTTCTTTTAAGGTTAAGGTTTGTTCAATCTGAGGCAGTTTACTCACGGCGCGAGGTTTATAGCCTAATTGTTTAAATAAAAAAGGCGCAAAGCTTCCATGTCCTGCTTACGTCCCTTATTTACATCCATGAGGGCAATACAGAATAGCTCCACCCCTAGTTATAATTCCCTTGAGCTCATCCGACCATATTGCTAATCTAAATGCTTTAAAACTAAGAGCAATAAATACATGGAAACGTTTAAACAACAACACCCTATTCATACCGATATCACTGTGGCATGGGGCGATATGGATGCCCTACAGCATGTTAATAACTGTGTTTACCTGCGTTATTTTGAAATAGCCAGAATCGATTTTTTAAATAAATTAAATTTATTTGATACCATCAACTCAAAAGCCACGGGGCCTGTGATCAGTGAAAATAATATTCGCTATAAGCGTCCAGTTACCTTTCCCGACACATTGAGCGTAGGTATTACCATTAGTGATATTAAATCTGACCGATTTGTAATGAACTACAGTGTGTTTAGTCATGCGCAAAACGCGATAACAACCACCGGCATGTCAAAAGTGGTGATGTTTGACTTTAAAACAGGCCAAAAAGCCACGATCACTGAGCCATTGTTATCGGCTTTAAAAGCAAACTCTCAAACCGAATAATTAGGATTAGCAATGCAATATAGTCAATTAGGCAGTAGTGGTGTTAGCGTTTCAAGAGTGTGTTTAGGTAGCATGACCTGGGGAGTACAAAACACCCAACATGATGCCGACCAACAGATAGCCTATGCGCTTGAGCAGGGTGTGAACTTTATTGATACAGCAGAAATGTATGCTGTTCCTCCCTCTCCCGATACCTTCGGTAAAACAGAAGAAATTATAGGCAATTGGATAGCACGTAATTCACAAAAACGAAAAGACATTGTTATTGCAACTAAAATTGCCGGTAATGGGCTTTCATGGATCCGTGATGGCGGTGATATTACTCGCCAAGCTGTTATTGATGCCGTTGATCAGTCTCTAAAGCGCTTACAAACCGACTATATTGACTTATACCAATTACATTGGCCAAATCGTCGCACTCCTCATTTTGCAAGGCAATGGCCTGGCATGCTTAAATTTACTGATGTCGATGCAAAACAACACACCGCTGATATGCTTGATATTTTAGAGGGGTTAGATGCGTGTGTTAAAGCAGGAAAAATTAAGCATTGTGGGCTTTCTGATGATACGCCTTGGGGAATTAGCCAATTTTTAAATTTAGCAAAAGAGCATAACTTGCCAAAAATGGTGTCTATCCAAAACGAGTTTAGCCTAGTACATGCCAAAGATTGGCCTTATTTAATAGAACAATGTGTACATGAAGATATTGCTTATTTACCTTGGTCACCATTGGCCGCAGGGCTATTAACCGGTAAATACCTAAATGGAGCACGCCCTGAAGGCTCCCGCTGGACATTTATGCAGCGTCACGGTATTTTTCGTGATACGCCACAATCACAACAGGCGACCAAAGAGTATGTTGAACTTGCCCATGCACACGCTATCACCCCAGCTCAATTAGCGCTGGCTTGGTGTAATCAAGTTGATGGAGTGACATCATCTATTATTGGTGCCACTACTATGGCGCAATTAAAGGAAGACATTGATGCGTTTGACCTAACACTGAGCGATGACGTGTTATCAGCGATTGATATCATATTTAGAAATAATCCAATGCCTTACTAATGAAATCAAGCAAAGGGTAAATGTTATTCAATAATGTTGATTCTTTGCTATTCTTTATGTTTATTTTTTAAGCGCCAAGGTATAATTAAATACAGTCATTTAATAAAGAATTATCAGCTTTTTATGGATACAGCTCGTTATTTCTGCCTGCTATTTTTAATATTCTCGAGTAACAGTATTAGCCAATCTAAAAATCAGCTTACTGAAATTTTATGGCTACAAAGCAACACACCACCTTTTCACTTAGACTCAGAGAATACTCAAATGGGCTTGTGTGACAATTTAACTAAGCAACTAATCAGTAGTATAAAGGATGTAAAACATACTCGATTATTTGTTCCACAAAAACGAATTAATAAATATATCAAAGAAGGCAAAAATGTCTGCTTTCCATGCGTAATCCATAAAAAGAGCACCAACGAAGTCTATACATACTCACGTCCTACCTCTATCTACCCTGAGTTTAGTATTATTACAACTAACCAAAAAGCAGAAATACTTACTAAAGCACATGGTAATCCTATAAATTTAATTAGTTTACTTAGCGATGAACGCTTTACCTATGGACAAGCCGCAGCACGACGTTTTTCACCACACATAAATATGATTATTGAAAACTCTTTGAGCCATCATAACGTGTCCTTGAGCTTAAGTAGTGATAATGAGAGTGGCGTTGTGATCGATAGGTTGAGGCATGGCTTTTTAGACTACTCGCTCGATTACCCTTTTATGGCCAGTTACTTTAACCAGCAACAACACCCTATAAAAATCGTTAGTATACCCATAGCTCAAAATACGCGCTCATTAATCAAAGGAGCTGTAGGCTGTGCGACTAATGCGCCTAATGATTTTGCTAATCAGGCAATTAAGAAAATTAATGCGGCATTAGAAAGTACCATACTAGAATCAGCGGCTCATCAACTAAGCCAGCGACACTGGCTAAGTGAACATATCGATAATTTTGATAAACAATATTATCAACACATAATTAACTTTGACTCACAGACCAATGATGCTCCAATAAACACTGCTGACCAGAATAAAGAGCAACGTTGAACTCTCGTCCAGTACTAACCATCCCTACGCCAGCAGGCGTGCCAGTCATAATAATGTCGCCTTCTTCGAGGCTCATAAACTGACTAACCTCAGCCAATATTTGTGCAGGTTGGTGCAACATAAGTTGGCTATCACCATGTTGAACCGGCTTGCCATCAATATGTAATTTAAATATAAACGATGTCATCTCTGGCGTTAATTCAATAAACTCACTAAATAAAACTGAACCGTCAAATGCTTTAGCACGCTCCCACGGCAGGCCTTTTTCTTTTAAGCTGCTTTGCAAAGCGCGTTTAGTCAAATCAAGTCCAATGCCCACGCCCACAAGTTGTTTATTTTTAACCGCAAAGCATAACTCTGTTTCGTAGTGCAATGTATCGCCAAGATGAGTAGCGAGTAAGGTATCAGTGATCGCGCTATTAGGCTTATTAAAAACCACCATTTGCTCTGGGTGTTCGTTGTTTAATTCAGCAATATGCGCACTGTAATTACGCCCCACACAGACTATTTTTGAAGGTTGTATGCTCTGCGAAGCCAGCTTTATTTGATTCATTTTCTCACCTGTTAATTACACAACGCGTTTAATATTTTGGCATACTCTCAAATTATTAACGCAAAAGCGAATACAGTTTTATCATGCTTTTATGACTACTACTGAGCTAAATATAATCAATGATACAGACTGAAATAAAAAGTAGACGTGTATAATTTGGTAGGTTTTTGTATACGCGGTTTTAAAGCAATAAGCAGGTACATTTAGCACCTGCTTATTGATAGATTATTAATAGGTTATTGACTACTTACAAGTAACACTACTTTGCTCGGCAGCATTTGCTGTAATAGCCAGCTTAGCAATAGATACATGCCAATCACCTTGCGTGCTTAACAGCCAAGGGGTGAACACTTGTGCTAAGTCAACACCTTGCTCTGCAAAACAACTTAAATTGATGTTTAATGTTTGCCATTGACCTGATTGCTCAAGGTTATCAGTAATATCAAACTTACCCTGACAACTCTCACCACACCCCATACCAACCCATAACGGACTAGCCGCGGCTTTATCTACTTTAATTTGCATTTGCAGTTGGCCATTACTCTCAACGTATGAGCGTAAGTCAGATGGGAATGCCGCGGCTAAATTAACCCCAGCCATTGCTTGGCCATTAAAACGAATAGCGCGCGCATCTTCTTGCACCTCTTTATCAAATGTTTGGATGCTCACCGCACCTAATGACTCGCGACTGCTCGCCACCGTTTTTTGTTGCTCACCACTTTTTAAAACCAGTGACCACGGTGCTTTAATTGCACGCTCAAACAATACTAAATCATCTAGTTTTTCAGTCTGTTGAGTTTGCTCCACCAAGTCATCTTTTAAGACATTACTATCGTTGTAAGTTAAACCAAAACCATAAGGAAGTAATGGGCTGTAAGCTTCGTCGTTACGGTTTTCATTATCGATTGGGTTATTCGGCCATGAAAAAGATAGCTTGCCTTTAAAGTCATGATTAATAGAGCCGTCTGCATTTTTAAACAAGACATCGCTAATAGCATCGCCTTCACTACCTGGAAGCCAAATAGCAACGAACGCATCACTGGCGTTAAGCTCAGCATTAACCCACATAGGGCGACCGCTTATAAATAATGAAACAACAGGGATTCCCGCATCTTTAAACTTACGTAGTAACGCTAAGTCGCTTTTATTACCGCGCTGGTATTCGAGGTTATCAACATCACCATTACCCTCTGCGTATGGTTGCTCACCAAACACCACAATGGCAACATCAGGGCGTGCAGTATATTCCCCTTCAACGCTCAGCGCTGCACTGCCACCAGCTTGCTCTACAGTATCTTTAATACCTGCATAAATAGAGCTGCCACCAGGAAAATCGCTGTTTTTATTACCTGTACCTTGCCACGTAACGCTCCAACCACCCGACTGCATACCTATGTTATCAGCCCCTATGCCTGCGACTAATACGTTGGTTTTAGGTGATAATGGCAGTAACTGCTGCTTATTTTTAAGTAATACTAAAGACTCGCGTACAGCCTGCTTAGCCACTGCACGGTGATCGCTACTACCAATAATTTCAGTTTTTCCAGACAGGGGACGCTTCGCAGGGCTTGGTTTATCAAATAACCCTGCACGCATTTTAACGCGTAAAATACGCGTTACTGCATCATTAATTCTACTGAGTGGGATTTCACCGCTATTAGCTTGGTTAACCAAGTTGCTAAATAATGGTTTCCACTCATCCGGTGCCATGTATACGTCTAAGCCCGCATTAGCCGCTTGAGCACAGTTACTATTAGAACAACCTTTAACCTGCCCGTGGCCATTCCAGTCACCGACAACAAAGCCATCAAAACCCATTTTATCTTTAAGCACATCGGTCAGTAAATATTTACTGCCGTGAATTTTTTCACCATGCCAGCTATTAAACGAGGCCATTACCGTTTGTGCACCTGCACCCAAACCACCAACATAACCTTGAGCATGAAGCGCAAATAATTCTTCTTCAGAGGCGATATTATTACCTTGATCATCGCCATTCACAGTACCGCCATCACCTAAAAAATGCTTAACCGTACTGACTACACGCGTATCTGACAAAAAGTCTTCATCAACAGCGCCTTGTAAGCCTTTAACAATTGAGGCTGAATACGCTTTTACTATTTCAGGGTCTTCAGAGTAGCCCTCGTAAGTGCGACCCCAACGATCATCTCGCACTACGGCAACCGTAGGTGCAAATACCCAGTCAATACCGGTAACCATAACTTCACGCGCCGTTGCTGCGGCAATTTTTTCAATAAGTTCAGGGTTGTTCGCCGCCCCTAAACCAATATTATGCGGAAACAAAGTCGCACCAATCACATTGTTGTGTCCATGTACCGCATCGGTGCCCCACATTGTAGGAATCGTGCTGCCATCGAGTGAATCATCAATAGACGCTTGATACATCTTTTCAGCTAAATCAACCCAGTCTTCGGGGGTTGCATGTTTATTGTTATTTGGAAACGAGCCACCGCCGTTTAAATAGGAGCCAAAGCCATATTTACGCATATCTTCAACCGTAATGTGACGAATTTCAGGTTGGATCATTTGCGCTATTTTTTGCTCTAGCGTCATGTTCTTTAACATATCTGCGATTTTTTGCTCCATTTGAGCATCGCTTTTAATACCGGTTTCTATTGTTGGCCAAATTTCTTTTTGATTTGTCGCATCGCTAGCACTGTTAGAGGGTTGCGAACAACCGCTGCTGGTTATTGCTGCTAGCATCAGTGCAGTGACTGAAAAAGTTCGTTTAATAATCATAGCATTCACCTAAAACTTAAAGACGAGTTGACGTTGTTTTTTTTGCACCAAACAGCGCGAAGTAAGTAATATATAAATAGCAGCCAATAGGCAGTATAAGCGCTAACTGCACACCGATATTGTCAGCCAGCATACCTTGTAGTAATGGAATAATAGCTCCACCTACAATCGCTAAGCATAAAATACCCGACCCCTGTGAGGTGTATTTACCCAAGCCTTGAAGCGCTAAACTAAAAATAGTAGGGAACATAATAGAGTTACATAGACCAACCAATAAAATAGCCCACATAGCGAGTGACCCTTGACCTGTCATCGCAATTAACACTAACACACCGGCCAAAATACCATGACAAGCTAACACCTTGGCTGCATTTAATTTTTGCATAATCGCAGCGCCAGCAAATCGCCCTATCATTGCACCTGCAAAATAATAGCTAATATAATGTGCAGCTTGTTGCTCAGGTAAACCTGCAATATGGTCAAGGGTTAAAAAGCCGACTAAAAAGCTACCAATCGCAACTTCAGCACCTACATAAACAAAAATACCAATAGCGCCCAAAATAAGATGGCGATATTTCCAAACACTGCCTAAGTCAACAAACTCAGTGTCACCTTGATTTTCAGCTTCACTATCAATCGCTTTACCGAGTTTAGGTAACTTCAAAAAAGCAAAAATAATAGCCAGTGTCAGTAAACTTGCACTGAGCATTAAGTAAGGGAACTTAACTTGTTCGGCTGTAGCTTGACTAATTTCAGACAAAATCAACCAACTACCAAATAATGGCGCAACCGTTGTTCCTAAAGAGTTAAAAGCTTGGGTCATGGTTAAACGCGAAGACGCTGTTTTTGCAGGCCCTAATACGCTTACATAAGGGTTAGCAGAGACTTGTAAAATAGTGATCCCTGAAGCAAGCACAAATAAAGCAAGTAAAAAGAGTTCGTAAACATGTGCCTCTGCAGCGGGGTAGAATAATGCACACCCTATCGAAGCAACAACCAAACCAACAACAATACCAAATTGGTAACCTATTTTACTAACGAGTTTTCCTGCAGGAATTGACATAACAAAGTAGGCACCAAAAAAGCAAAATTGTACCAACATTGCTTGGGTGTAATTAAGGGAGAACATTCCCTTTAAATACGGAATTAAAATATCGTTCAGGCAAGTAAGAAAACCCCACATAAAAAACAAGGTCGTAAGCGATGTTAACGCAAAGGTGTGTGTAGCCCCTGGTTTTTGGCTGTTTTCTGCTGCCGGTAGTGGCTGTGTGATATGTGCCATAGTATAATCTCTAATTATTTATAATTATCAGATTGTTACCTCTATTTAATTGCGTTTAGTAAAACTTAAAAAGCAGATAATAGTTGCAACACCAAATGTAAGCGCTTACATTTATAGCATACAGAGAAAATTTATCAATTTATTTACAAATAATATTGTAAGCGCTTACATTGCTGTATTATACAATTTCTATTGCTTAGCTAATTACGGTAAAGCGCATTATTATTGCAAGCTTAAGGACGTATCTCATTGTGTTTAAAACAATTTCGTTGCCAGGCACGTCAGCCCTTTTAAAATCGCCGTTTATTTTTGGTGTTGCCACGGCCTCTTTTCAAATAGAGGGAAGCCACAACACGCGATTGCCATGTATTTGGGATACTTTTTGTAGCAAACCAAACACCATTGCAGATAACAGTAACGGCAATCACGCCTGTGAGCATGTAAAATATTGGCAACAAGACGTTCAAATGATTGCCGATTTAGCCGTTGATGCCTATCGACTTTCTATTTCTTGGCCCCGCGTTTTACACCAAGATGGAAGTTTAAACATTCAGGGCATGGCGTTCTATAAGTCATTACTACAAGCTCTTAAAGCACGCAATATTAAAACTTATGTCACTTTATATCACTGGGATTTGCCACAACATTTAGAAGACAACGGTGGTTGGCTAAATCGCGATACCGCGTATCAATTTGCTCATTACGCTCATATAGTAACTCAGCAACTAGAGGGCTTAGTGGATTCTTATGCGACCTTAAACGAACCGTTTTGTAGTGCCTACCTAGGCTATGAAATAGGGGTACATGCACCAGGCATAAAAAGTCAAAAAGCAGGACGCCAAGCGGCGCACCATTTACTACTAGCCCATGGACTTGCGATGCAAGTGATACGCAAAAACTGCCCTAAGATAGAGGCCGGTATTGTGCTTAATTTTAGCCCTGCCTATCCATTTACTCCTGACGATGAACGCGCTGCTAAATTAGCTGATGACTATCATAACCAATGGTATATTCAGGCAGTGCTGGAAGGCCGCTACCCTGAAGTGATTAAGGAGCTTGCAAATGATGCAAAACCTGATGTTGCAAATGGCGACATGGCAATTATTAGCCAAAAAATCGATTTTTTAGGGGTTAATTACTATACTCGTATCCATTACAAAAATACGCCAGATCATTGGTTTAGCGAAGCTCCTTTAGAGAATATTGCCACCACTGATATGGGCTGGGAAATATACCCACAGGGATTGTGTGAACTCCTACTTTCATTAAATGATCGTTACACGCTACCCAAAGTATATATAACTGAGAACGGTGCAGCGATGGCCGATGTATTAATAGATGGAAAAGTAGATGACATACATCGTATCAATTACTACCATACACACCTTAATGCCGTTCATAATGCCGTTGAGCAAGGCGTTAATGTGCAAGGCTACTTTGCATGGAGTTTAATGGATAATTTTGAATGGGCCTATGGCTATGAAAAACGCTTTGGGCTAGTCTATGTTGATTACCAAACTCAACAACGCACCTTAAAACAAAGCGCAATTGCGTATCGTGATTTTCTTAAACAGCGCCAAAAATAATAATGAGTGGCTTTTATGCTGAGTAAAAAAGAAAAAATAGCTTATGGCCTAGGTGATACGGCCAGTAATATTATTTTTCAAACCGTAATGCTATTTTTAACTTTTTTCTACACCGACATTTTTGGTATTTCGCCTGCTGTTGTTGGTACCCTTTTTTTAGTCGTCAGAGTCATTGATGCAGTTACAGACCCAATAATGGGCGCCCTGACCGATGCCACTCATACAAAATACGGTAGCTACCGACCTTATCTACTTTGGCTTGCCATCCCCTTCGCTGTTATAAGCGTGATTACCTTTACTACCCCCGCGATGGATGACGGCAACAAAATTATTTACGCGTTCGTTACCTACACCTTGCTAATGTTGGTTTATACCGCAATTAACATTCCTTATTCGGCACTTGGCGGCGTACTCAGTAGCAATCCTAACGAACGGGTTTCTATTCAATCATATCGATTTGTGTTTGGCATGCTGGGGGGGTTATTGGTTACGAGCTGCACTTTACCTTTAGTAAAGTGGTTTGGGGAGGGTAATAACGAGTTGGGCTATCAACTCACCATGCTGGTTATGAGTTGCCTAGGTGTAGTGTTATTTCTAATTTGTTTTCGTTACACCAAAGAGCGGGTGATCAATCCACCACATAAATTATCTTTAAAAACACAACTTCACGTTTTATGGCAAAATCAGCCGTTTAAAATATTGTGTATGGCAGCACTGATATTATTGACCAGTATGGTGCTGCGCACGACATTAGCTATTTACTATGTAAAGTATGTTCTTGGAAAAGAAGATTTAATCACCGAATTTGTGACTTTAGGTATGGTCGGTAATATTATAGGCTGTGCGTGTGCGCAACCTTTAAGTAAACGCTTAGATAAAAAAACGGCTTATATTTATCTGCAATATATTTCTGCCATATTGAGCTGTTTTGCTTTTTTTGTCCCTAATGAGCAAGTTTTACTCGCCTTTTTAATGTATTTTTTATGGTGCTTTTTCACTCAAATGGCGACACCTTTATTGTGGGCAAAAATGGCAGATGCTATTGACTACGGAGTTTGGCAAAATGGTCAACGACTCACAGGATTGGTTTATGCAAGCGTGGTATTTTTTATCAAATTGGGGCTCGCATTAGGCGGCGCTATAGCGGGTTGGTTACTTGCGTATTATCAGTATCAAGCCAATGTAGAATTAAGCGAAGCAACTAAAAGCGGTATTTTAACCTCATTTACACTCTACCCTGCGATTGGCAGTATACTTGTGGCTTTAATAATGACTAAATACAACTTAGATAACAAAACCATAAAAAAAATCACCGCCGATTTAACACAAAAAAGTAATTTGTAACAAGGAATAGTATGGCCACCATTTATGAGGTGTCAAAGCTTGCAGGGGTATCACTTGCCACTGTTTCAAGAGTAATGAACAACAATGCAAACGTAAGTGATGCAACCAGAAAAAAAGTGACTTTAGCGATGGAAGAATTAGGCTACCGCCCAAATTCTATTGCGCAATCACTGGCCTCTAATTGCTCTAATAGTGCTGGCTTATTGGTTTCTGAGTTAAAAGGTCCTTTTTATGGCCCTATGATGAGCGGCATAGAAAACACCCTCAGAAAACAAGGTAAACACGTTATTATTACCGCAGGGCACAGTGACGCAGAGCGAGAACAACAAGGCATAGAGTTTTTAATTAGCCGTAATTGTGATGCACTTATTTTGCATGTTGAAGCGGTTAGCGATGAATATTTAATAAAGCTGAGCAAAGGTAAAACACCATTTGTTTTACTCAATCGCCATATTCCTGAGCTCGCCGATCGCTGTATTATTCTTGATAATATTAAAGGGGGCTATTTAGCGACTAAATACATTCTTGAGTCTGGTCACAAAAACATTGCTTACATTAGCGGTCCTTTATGGAAAAAAGACGCTCAAGAGCGTTTAAACGGACATAAACAAGCACTTGCTGAACACGACATTGAGTTTGATGAAAACAGTTTGTATGAAGGTGACTTTATAGAAGATAGCGGCTACGAAGGATTTTCTGCTCTTTATAAAAATAACCCCGCGATTACTGCCTTAGTGTGCGCCAATGACGAAATGGCAACGGGTGCAATGGTCAGTGCCAGAGAGCATGGCATTGAACTACCCGCACAACTTTCAATAATAGGCTACGATAACGTGTTCTTTACCCGCCATGTATTCCCCCCTTTAAGCACTATTAATTACCCAATAGATGAAATGGGAAAAGTAGCTGCACAGTGGGTACTGAGCCATGTATATCAAAAAAGCGTACAGCCTATTCAAACTTTATTTCAGCCCGAATTAGTCATACGCCAATCAGTCGTTAATATTACCTAGCTAATTATTATATAAATTGGCAAATAGTGGCGTTAAACAAGTTTACTTAATAGCGCCAAGTTTATTGGTTTAAGCAAAACTTGCTCTATTTCTAGCTGCCTAATATGTACGGCATCAGGCTCCATTCCACTAATAATAACTCGTTGAATATCAGGATAGTGTTCTTTAATAAACCCAGCAAGCTCTAAACCTGAACCATCGGGTAAATGCATATCGAGTAATACTTTGTCGTAATTACTGTTATGCTCAAGCGTCGCCTTACAGTCTTTGACACTTGTTGCTATATCCGTGTCTACATCCAAACTTTCTAATAATAACTGAGTAATTTGTCCGGCATCAGCATCGTCTTCCACTAATAAAAATCGCTTTATATTAGTATTATGTTTTGGCGTTGGCTGTATCGATGAAACACGTTGTGTTTTTTTCCCCAGTGCTGACTCTAAGCATTGGTAAAGTAAGTTGGAATCCACAGGTTTAGCAATCATATCGTCAAACCCTAGCGCGGTTAGTTCGTTATGAATGCCTTTCATGGTGGCCGCGGTTAAAGCAATAATCGCCCCTTTAAACCCTAACTTTCTGAGTTCAATCGCTGCTTCTTTTCCGCCCATCACCGGCATATGAATATCTAAAAATATAATATCGTAAGCGGCGCGCCCTTCTGCGAGTTGCTTTTTAACCTTATCAAGCGCTTGTTTGCCATTATCGGCATAATCTACATCTGCACCCGCTGAGCCAATTAAATGGCCAACTAACACGCGTAAATCGCGTAAGTCATCCACCACCAACACTTTGCCACTTACTTCGCATGGCGCTACTTTTTGCTGCATGTTGGGGGTTAAATCAAGTTTTAATAAATTGCGCTCTACCTGTCTGATATCACCAGGGTATAAGGAAATGGTAAACGTTGAGCCCTCACCTACATAAGAATCTAATGAAATAGTACCCTGCATACGACTAAGTAGCTCAGAACAAATAGCTAATCCCAAGCCCGCACCACCTACTGAGCGCGACTCTACATCGGCAATTTGCTCAAAAGGCTTAAAGATGAGTGCTTGTTTTTCTGGAGCAATACCCAAGCCTGAATCTTTAATGCTAAAAAAGAGCATTTCACGATCAGCCACCGTCTCTGTCCATGCGTTAACGATAATTTCGCCTTGCTCGGTAAATTTTATCGCATTATTGATCAGGTTAATGAGAATTTGTCGAACCCGAGTAGCATCTACACGAATAACTAATGGCAAAGGCTCCAGTGATTCAAATTTTAATGATAAACCTTTATCAAGGGCTGATACACGCATTAGCGTAAACACGTCGGCCATTAGGCTATCAAGATTAACATCCCCCAAGCTTAGCTCAAGCTTATCGACTGCAATTTTAGATAAATCTAAAACATCATTCAGTAAGCTCAATAAGTGTTTGCCATTACGATAAATAACACCCAACTCATTTTCAGCTTGCTTGCTAAAATCACTGAGCATAAGTAGTTCGGTATAGCCTAAAATAGACGACAAGGGAGTTCGCAGTTCGTGGCTTAAATGCGCTAAAAAGCGGTCTTTTGAACGGTTTTCAGCCTCTGCTTTTAAACGCTCAACTCGCTCATCTTCTACATCGCGGCGCGCTAATGCATAACGAATAGAACGGGCAAACCGGCTACCACTCATTTCACTTTTAACTAAGTAATCAACCGCACCAGCATCAAGCGCAGCCGAATCTAGCGCATCGTTAGATTGCCCCGTTAACATGATAATAGGCCCACAAAAGCCATTCTTAATCGCTTGCTTTAAAACACTTAAGCCATCTGAGGCACCTAAGCGATAGTCAAGCAAGCAAATATCATGCTCATTTTTACTTAGTACATGTATTGCCTGCTCAGGAGAGCTTATCCACTCTATGTCAAACACATGGGAACTGAGCTGCTCTAAATAGTCACGAGTAAGAATGTAATCATCTTCATCATCTTCAACCAATAGCAGTTTCGTTGCCTTTGCTAACATAGCGTCTCCTGTTTTAATTATATGCTTAATCGTTAAACGTGCTTGGTAGCTCTACAAATTCAACCCAGTATTTACCTAACGTTTTCATCAACTCAACTAAACCATCAAAAGTTACTGGCTTGGTAATATATGACGCCGCACCTAAATCGTAACCTTTAACCATATCCTCTTCTTGCTTTGAAGTAGTTAAAATAACAACGGGAATACCTTTTAAATTAGGGTTGGCTTTAATCGCTTGAAGTGCTTCACGTCCATCCATTCTCGGCATGTTTAAGTCGAGTAAAATCAAGCCAGGTCTTGGTGACAGGGTTTTATCTTCAAACTTCCCTTTACGCTCTAAATACTCTAAAAGCTCTACACCGTCTTCAACAAAGTGTAATTCATTTAAAACGCGACTTTCAGCGAGGGCATCTTGGGTTAATAAACGATCATCTTCATCATCGTCTGCCATTAAAATGGTAATGGGTTTTACGTTTGTTAATGGCATATTATGCCTCTCCTTGTAATGTGAATAACTCTGCATCCACAGGTAGTTTAATAATGAAGGTTGCGCCTTCATTAGGGGGACTTATTGCTGTAATAGTTCCGCCATGTCGCTCTACAATTCTGCGACACACAGATAATCCAATGCCGGTTCCTTTATATTGAGAACGTCCATGTAAACGCTGAAATGGCACAAATATTTTATCTGCATACTCAGCTGAAAAGCCGATACCATTATCTTTTACAGTAATAACATGCCAACTTACTTTACTATTATGGTCTTCACTAAACTCGCTAATTCGTTCAAAGCTAATATCAATAACAGGGTTTACGTTAGGCGCTCTAAACTTCACAGCATTTGAAATTAAGTTTAAAAACAGCTGATGCATTTGACTCGGATCAGCCTGAATGATTGGCATATCAACCGTTATTACTTGCGCATTAGACTCATTAATGGCTATTTCTAAATCGCTTAAAATATCATTAAGTATGCTATTTAGATTGGTGTCGGTAAAATCTTTACCTCGAGTTGTTACTCGAGAGAACTCTAATAAATCATTAATTAAATTAGACATGCGCTGCGCAGCATTTTTCATTCGAGCAATGTAGTCAGTTCCCTTTTCACCTAACTCGTCTTTAAACATGCTTTCAAGACGATCGCTAAATGCTTGAATTTTTCTCAGCGGCTCTTGCAAGTCATGACTGGCAACAAAAGCAAACTCTTCTAACTCACGGTTACTGCGACTTAACTCATCAGAATATAACGTAAGTTCTTGGGTACGTTCGGTCACTTTACTGGCTAAGGTTTCGTTTTGCATTTCGAGCTCAGCTCGATATACCGCCGCATTTTTTAAGTTAAGCCGCGCAAGTAAAAACATACCACCAATAAGTAAAGCACTCGTGATGGCTGTAATTGCAAAAGTGATTTTTGCCTCGTTTTTTATTTGCGCTAATTTAGAAAAGTGACTGACTTTAAATAACAGCTCACGATCTTGGATATCATTAACAAGTACACGAATCTCTCGGTATAGGTCACGTCCTTTATGAGAGTTGAGTATGAGCATTGCACGTTCTTCTTTGTCATTTAATGCTAATTCAACTGTGCTTTTAAGCTCAGCAATTTTACTATCAACTAATAAAATTAACGTTGCAATACGCTCAGCTTGTCCCTCAATCTCAGAGTTTAAAGAGCGAACATAATCGGTTTGCGATTCAATTTGTGCAACCGCATCGTAATATGGAGCTAAGTAATCATCGTCCTGCGTTAATAAATACCCGCGCTGCCCTGATTCAGCCTGCACTACAGAGAGATGCATTTGCTCAATGGCTGTACTTAGCATATTAGTGTTATCTAAACTTTGCTGAGTACGCGTTAAGCCTTGTATGGTATTAACCGCTAAAAATGCATTACCTACAATAATGCATAGTATTATGGAGATAAATAACGCCCATATAACATTTGCTTTGCCTTGCTGTTTGCGTTTAATCATTTATCATCCTGGTTTTTATTATTTTGAGTCTGAAATAAGCTGTAAACTGTCACTACATGCTTGGCAATTAACAATTATTTTATCGAGTGCCTCGAGTGCTTTTTCGACGGGCATATCGTTTTCAAGTACTAGCTTGATAAGCTCAGCATTCATTGAAATACGATTTAACGGTGCCCGCGCATCATGTACTAGTTCGTTTAAAGGCTTTATTTGTTTAGTTAATGCCATACTATCCTCATGTTGTTTTATTTATATTCGCCAATGCCACCATATGCGTTAAGGCGGTTATAAAGCGTTTTAGTACTTATACCTAACATTTGTGCAGCCAATGTTTTATTACCTTGTACTTTATCGAGTGTTGCATGAATAAGCTCTTTTTCAACTTCTTCAATGGTTTGTCCTGCAGAAACCTGATTTTCCTGAGCTTGATTATTTACTCGTGAAAAAGGTGACTCTAGGTTATCAGGCAGTGCCACATCGCTTGTTTGTGGATCGCTCATAATAAAAGCGCGATGAATTGCATGACGAAGTTCACGTACATTACCTGGCCAGTCGTACGTTTGCAGCTCTTTAAGTTGCTCGTTCGTCCAGCTAAAAGCAGTGCCATTTTCATCATTTAACTGCTCTAAAAAGACTTTTGCCAATAATGGAATATCGTCTTTTCGTTCACGTAATGGCGGTATATCAATAGGAAATACGGCAAGCCTGAAGTATATATCTTCACGTAAAATATTATTTTGGGCTAAATCGATTAAAGAACGGTTGGTCGCAGAAATAACGCGGCAGTTAGTTGGAATTTCTCGGTTGCCACCTACCCTTGTTACTTTTTTTGTTTCTAATACGCGCAATAAATTAGGCTGCATGCCAATGGGCATTTCAGTGACTTCATCTAAAAATAAGGTGCCATCATTTGCCTGTTCAAACACGCCCTCTTTGCGGGCTATCGCCCCTGTAAAGGCACCTTTTTCATGACCAAATAATTCACTGCCAATAAGCTCTTTTGAAAGGGCGCCACAGTTGCTAGCAACTAAAGGTCCTTCGCATTGACTGGCATTATGAATCGCTTGTGCAACCACTTCTTTACCGGCACCACTTTCACCTACTAACATTACGTTAGCCTGTGTTTTAGCAACACGCTCTATCATAGTATAGAGCTTTTGCATTGCCTCAGATTCACCAATTAAGGTATCAAAATGATGGGTGATAGCGTTTTTCTTAGCTTTTTTAACAGTTTTTTTAGGACCGTTTAAAACCAGTTCTAAATCTTCTCGCTGCAGCGGCTTTAATAAATGCGTTACATTGGGCTCACACATATCGGCTAAAATCCCCTTAACCGATGGGTGACCTGAAATAAGAGTGACTTTAGGAGATTGACCAATCATTTTTAAATGATCTAATAAGTGCAAGCCGCTACCATCGGGTAACATGAAATCTAGTAATACATGATCAAAGGAATTATTCTCAAACCACTGATGCGCTTCTTCTAAACTGGTCGCAGTTTGAATATTATGCCCAAGAAACTCAACAATGTGACAAATAACATCACTAAATTCGATGTCGTCATCAACTAAAAGTATATTTAACATGATTAATCCCTATGCTTTTTTATTATTCTACTCACCCCTTTCAACAAATGAAAGGTATTCAGAGCAGGACTAAAACAATGACATTTTATTTTTTAATAGTTCGCCATTATAACTACAGATATATGTATAAACGCTTAAATTAACAATCTTTTCAGTTAATTACTTTTTAACAATGAAGTAATTAATACAACCAACTGATATAATTTATCTTTATTGCTGGAGTCGTTATGCGCCTATTAAAAACCACTATTCACCCCACTATTAATATTACTCAAGGTCGTCAGTTTACTCGCCCTACTGCTCGCGCAATTGTATTTAAACAACAGCACATTTTATTAATGTACACTCAGCGCTATGACGATTTTAGTTTACCCGGTGGTGGCGTAGACTTACACGAAAGCATTGAACAAGGACTTATCAGAGAGCTTAATGAAGAAACTGGCGCGCAAAATATAAAAATCTGCAGTGAGTTTGGCCTCTATGAAGAATATCGTCCTTGGTACAAAGATGACTTTGATATTATTCATATAAAGTCATACTGTTATGTATGCGAAATTAACGAACAACTCGGCCAAGCACAGCTTGAGCACTATGAGCAACAAAATGGTATGCAAGCTAAATGGGTAAATATTTTTGAGGCGATAGCTCACAACGAACGCACATTAGCTAATAGCGATAAACAAGGATTGTCGATTATTCGAGAAACCTTTTTATTAAAAGAAATTGCCAAACAGTTCTTTTAATAAGTTTACATTGCTGCATTTTACGTTCCTACTTGAGGTTCAGCAAGACTTTTTTACTAATATAAAATCGATATAAACCAAATAAGTTACTACTTAAAAATAGGCTTTCCATAATTATTGCCACAGGGGAGCCAGCAAAAATATTATGCGTTATCCAAAAAGAGGTTCCCACCACCATACATAACCTCAAGTGCAAGTCTCTATTTTGAAATGAAGCAATGGTTTGTATTAATGTCGCCACCAGCGCAAAGCCACTAAACCAATCTTGCCATGTTAAATAAACGGCTAAACAACTCACTGCCATAAACCCAAACATGGCCCAAGTATACTTAAAGTATATGCAGTAAAAATAACGTAACGCGGCAATAAGCATTAAGCAGCCGGCACTGTTATAACCCAAAATAAAAAAGTGGACTGAGGTTAATAACACAGAGGTAAATAAACAACACAAGATAATGCGTCGGGACTTAAACTGAAATGAAGCTAAGTCGAGTAAAGTGGCAAAGGCAACCAATGATTGGGCAATTAAAAACATAACACTCCAAGGCACTTAAGGCATAAAAATGAGGAGTGTATAGTGCTTTATATAAACAGCACTTAACTTAAGTTAAGTCGCTTACGAATTCGTGATAACGAAATGGCCGAAATACCTATATACATAGCCACTTGGCTTAAACTTAACTGCGCCAACCAATGCGGTTTATGTTTAAGCAAGTAACAGTAGCGCTGCTCGGGGCTGTTGAGTAATAAAAATGCTTCTTTGGCTTCTTTAAATATTAGTTGCTGCGCAATTAGCTGCTGCTTAATGAGTTGGTACTGTGCTTGCTCAAATAGTGTTAGCGGTACTTTAATTACACTTGCCTCATTAATTACTTTTAATTGGTAAAAAGCGGGGCTTGAGGTCATCCAATTGGCAAACAGCAATGCAAACTCATTTTTAAAATAAAACTCTTTGCATTTTTGCCCGCCATCAATATCATCATGAATAGCACCTAAAACCCCCTCCACAATTAAATAGCCATAACGCTGTACATCGCCTTGGGGCAATAACACGGTATTGCGCGCGACAAGCTGTTGAGGGTAAATACCTGCCAATTGTGTTTTAAGCTTATTTATAAGCACTTCGTAACTATCGCCAAGCGATAAAAGTGGGTTATCAGGCATTAAACATTACCATTTTTCCATTAAAATATGCGTAATATCCGCAGCTGATACCCCCACCCGAGGCACATACTTTTGACCACACCATAAAGGCGAAAAATCACTTTGGCCTGCTTTTTCAGCGCATGTTCTTAATGCAGTTATTGCGCTACTAGCGTGAGGAAACGAAGGCACGCCATCAGGCATAGTACCTAACTCGAGCATGACGCGATTTTGAATCCCCCGCGCAGCCCGACCTGAAAACAAAGTAGTTAGTGCGGTGCTATCTTGAGCCTGCTCTAAAATAGCTTGCTGATGTAAAGCAGATGTTTTTGCCTCTTTACATAATAAATAAGCGCTACCAACTTGAACTCCACTAGCACCCAGCGCTTTCATATGCTTTACATCATCTGGCGTTGCAATACCTCCTGCAGCAATAATCGGTAATGATAAATGCTCAACACAACGCTTAACTAACTGCTCAGTGGTTTGTTGCAAGCTTAAATCCATTGATAAAAAATGCCCTCGATGCCCTCCAGCTTCTAAACCCTGAGCAATAACAGCATCAGCGCCATTTTCACTGAGCCAAATAGCTTCATCTAAAGTGGTCGTCGTTGAAATTACTTTAGTGCCCCAGCTTTTTATTTGCGCCACAATAGCGTGCTTAGGTAAACCAAAATGAAAACTCACAACCGCCGGTTTATAGGGTGCAATAATATCAACAACGGCTTGGTTTATAGGCTGACGGGATGCCCCTGCGGTTAAACTTTGCGGGTCAATTTCATACTCTGCAAAATAAGGGGTCAGCATATTATGCCATTGCTGCTTTTGTTGGCTGGTGTAATCAGTAACCGAGTGACAAAAAAAGTTTAGATTAAATGGTTTATCTGTTTTTTGAGTAAGTAAGTCGAGCTGTTCAACTAACTGTGCTGGCGATAACATAGCGCAAGGCAACGACCCTAGCCCGCCAGCTTCACAAACACTTGCAGCCAATTCAACGTTTTGTACGCCCGCCATAGGCGCTTGAATAAGAGGTAAATCGATATTAAACAATGACTGTATCATCTAACTACTCCCTGTAACTTTTTCAACAACTTGCAGTATTTACAGAACCATAGCAAAAACAACGAACAAACAAAATCTAGATTTTTGTATAAAGTAATATAAAAACCATTATTAACAAAAAGTTATGAATTTTTATAAACTATTGCCCAACTGGCTTTGGTTTTGCACCTACCCTATTACATAATTTGTTAGGAGGTAAAATGAGTAACACAGTAGATACGATCAATCCAGCAACCGAGCAAGTCATCAATAGCTATACGCTGCTTTCTCAAGCTCAAGCAGAACAAGTGATCGAAAAGTCTCATGAAACATACTTAACATGGCGATTAACCTCGTTTACTGAGCGAGCTAAATACCTGAATAAGCTAGCCTCTTTATTTGAAGAGCAAAAAGAAGCGCTTGCTAAACTGATGACCGAAGAAATGGGTAAAGTGTACGAACAAGGCTTTCAAGAAGTGCAGCTTTGTGCTGACATTTGCCGTTATACCGCAGAACATGGCGCCGATATGCTGAGCGACGAAGAACGCGATATGCAAGGCGGTCGTGCAATTATAAGTTATCGCCCCACAGGCGTGTTGCTAGGTATTCAGCCATGGAACTTCCCACTTTATCAAGTTATTAGATACAGTGCCGCAAATATTATGGCGGGTAATACCACGGTATTAAAACACGCGGGCAATGTGTTTGGTATGGCTGAAAAAATAGATACCTTATTTAAACTAGCTGGGTTCCCTGAGCATTGCTTTAGTAACTTACTAATTGACGGAAAAACAGCCAGCGCACTTATCTCTCATAAACACATTAGTGGCGTTACCTTCACAGGAAGTGATGGCACAGGCAAAAAAGTAGCTGAGCAGGCCGGTAAGCACGTTAAAAAAACGGTATTGGAGCTTGGCAGTAACGATGCTTATGTTGTACTTGATGATGCCGACCTCGCACTAGCAGTTAAAACCTGTTTGCAGGGCCGCATTATTAACAATGGGCAAACCTGTGTGGCTGCCAAGCGCTTTGTGGTAGTTGACTCATTATACAATGACTTTAAAGAAGCGCTGAGCCAGCAATTTAAAGCAATTAAAATGGGCGACCCTATGGATAAAGATACGGAACTGGGTCCTATGGCACGCGAAGATTTACGCGACAAAATTCATCAGCAAGTGCAAGACTCGGTAAATGCAGGCGCAAAAGTAATTGTAGGCGGCGAAATTCCGCAGCAAACAGGCTATTACTACCCGCCTACCGTGTTAGAAAATTTATCACCAGGGATGCCTGCATATGATGACGAATTATTTGGCCCTGTCGCATCTTTGATTAAAGCCAAAGATAATGACGACGCTATGCGTATTGCCAACGACTCCCGTTATGGACTAGGCGGCGGTATCTTTTCAAAAGATGAGAAAAAAGCCATTGAGCTGGCTAAAAAGCATTTTGATACCGGTATGATCAACATAAATGGTTACGGACTGGCACAACCGAACCTACCATTTGGCGGTGTTAAAGACAGTGGCTATGGCAGAGAACATGGCGGCTTTGGTATTCGCGAGTTTGTGAATGTTAAAAGCATCATGATTAATAGCTAATATCAGGTACTTGGTTAATAAAACTAAACACCGCGCTTGTAATAAGCGCGGTGTTTTTTTGCCTGATGAATCTAAAAACCTGAATTGGGCTGTTTTAAAAACTCGCGTTCTTCTTCTGTAGACTCCCGCCCCAGTATTTTATTACGATGCGGGTAACGATTAAATTTATCGATAATCGCTTTATGTTGATACTCAAAGTCTAAGTTATTTTGAATACCTAACGCCTTAAATAGCCGGACTGCTTCCTTATGAATTAACTGCGATTCGCTGTGCATAAAAGGCATATACAAAAATACTCGCTGCTCATCCGTCAACTTCTTATCAAACCCTTTTGTAATGGCCGATTGTGCTAACGCTAAAGCCATTGAATCACAGGCGAATGATGCTGGCTTGTCACGATAAATATTGCGCGAGAACTGATCAAGCACGATAATTTCAGCTAGGCTGCCTAATGCACTCTCACGCCATTGAAATAACTCACTCGCACTCGCTTGCTGGTGTAATTGGCCAAAACGAGCCTGAATCATCAAATCAAACGCCTCGTCTTTTTGCCACCACTGCTTAGGCTCAAGCTCTGTAAACCAAAAGTCGATAATTTTATTAAACATAATGAATCTCTTTGTTAATTAACACTCAACTAAATAGCTCGCTATATAAAATCCCGCAAATTTAAAAGCACGACCCTAATGTATTAATTTTGCCTTTCGCCTAAAGCCTTTAACCTAACACCTGTACTTCATCTAGCCTTTTTCAAACCTAGGCACTTTACGTTTATCGGCTTTGCTCATAGCAAGCTCTTGTATGTCTTGCTGTTTAAGCTCGCTGGGCTTTGTTTCGAGTGATTGCTGATTCGCATCTTCATAAACAAGTTCGGTAAGCAGAGCAAAGTGATCGGAGCCATATTTAGCAAGACGTTTGATACGCTTTACAGTAAAACCTGTAGAGTGGAATAAGTGATCGAGCGGCCAGCGCATAAAAAAGTAACCAGCATGAAAAGTGTTATAAAAGCCCCGTCCTTTACGTGGGTCTAAAAAGCCACTGATTTGCATAAATAAACGGGTGCTGCGTGACCAAGCTACATCATTTAAATCGCCGGCGACTATCGTCGGGCGGCTTGGATTTTTAAGCGCTTTAGCCACCATTATTAGTTCGCTATCGCGCGGACGCGATGAATCTTCTTCGGTTGGGCTCGGTGGGGCAGGATGAATAAAGTGGCCTTGCATTTTTAGCCCTTGATGATTTTCAAACAAAATATGAATAGAGGGAATATTATCTTCTATAAGTTCACAAATTTGTGCATCGAGTATGTTAAATTTACTAAAGACATGCATGCCGTAGCGGTTATTTTTAGGGCACTGTACTTGATATGGGTATTTTTTTTTAAGCACAGATAACTTATCTTGCCACCAGCTATCGCTTTCTAGAGTGATGAGTAAGTCGGGCTGATATTTATCGACTAAGTTGATTAACTGCTCACTATGTCGATTCGACATCAGTACATTAGCGGATAAGATTCTGATGCTATGATCACTACTTTTTGACGCTGTTAATACTTCTTTTTTAGCAAACCAAGTGTAGGGATAAATCCACTTAGCTTGAAGCGCACAAATAATTAAAGCAACAGCCGCTATTAATGAGTATGCAATAAAGTCGATTTGCCACATACCTATTAGTGCAACGATAATTACAGCGCTTGCTAGGTAGCACACCTGCAAGCGCACAAAGTCGCAACTACGTATCAAGTAATGCTGACTGTATGACAGGGGTAATAAGGTTATTAATAACAACAAGCCAGTAACTATGACCAATACAGTGAGCATTTATAAATCCTAATAGCGCTGTAAAATAGAGAGTATTTCACGAGTGTCGTGCACTAGATGAATAATAGTGCGATCAACTTCAACTCGCACTGTGTCTCTTTCTCGGTCTATTACTCTAGCACGCTTATAAATATCACGCTCGAGGATATCGCCTTGATGATAACGGGTGTGCCATCCTGGTGGAGTCCACCCTTGGCGAATTAAATGCCTTGCTTGTTTTTTAGAGATTCGTTTTTTGTCATGGTATTGGTTATATTTATGCTTTTTCCAGTGGTGTTTATTAGCATGCTTATTTTCATGTTTGTCTTTGTGTGGCACTGCAAATACGTTTGTTGCCGTTAGCGTAAAAACCATTAATAAAATACTGATTAGTGTTTTCATGGCTGTTCTCCAGTGTGATCATTACTGAAGAGTATTAACGGCTAAGCCTGAACATTACATGAAATGAGAAAAATTAACGCTGCTTGTACTGTGTTTTACAATGACTGCGCATAATCGCGGGGTCGCGTAACTTTAGGTGTTTAGTTTTACGCCCAGCATGGCGCTTACGCCATACTTTAAATGAGCCGCTAGATATGTGGTCACGCATGAAATTAACTAACTGAGAGTAATTTAGCCCATACAGATTTTCAATGGCTTCAAACGGTGTTCTATCTTCCCATGCCATTTCTATAATGCGTGATTGCTGTTCTTGGTTAAACATATTAATTCCAAATTCGGTTAATACGCAAAAGTTAAATTTAGCGATCATCACTTGCTTGTGATGTTAAAAATATAATCTCTTTTCATTTATTAACTTTAATTAAGTGTATGATTAATCTACACACTGAAACCGGAGCTAAAAGGATGTTTACAAAACTACCTAAGTGGGTCGAATATGGTGCATTTACCCTCGCTTTTATTGCCGGTATGGTAAACGCAGTAGGTTTATTAGGGTTTGAACAGCAAGCAATTTCTCACGTTTCAGGGTCGGTGACTTCATTAGCTATTGAACTTACTACCAACATCAAGTCGGCGTTATTTTTAGTTGCGATTGTACTGAGTTTTATATTTGGCTCGGCATTAACAGGCTTAATGCTTTCAGGCGGTTCACTTAAGCTAGGACGCCATTACGATACGCTCTTATTTATTGAGGGTATTTTACTGCTGGTAAGCGCACAGCTACTTCAACATTCGTATCCTTACGCACTTACACTTGCCTCTGCTGCCTGCGGCTTACAAAATGCTTTGGCCACTAACTACAGCGGCGCTGTAGTGCGTACCACTCATTTAACCGGTATATTTACCGACCTAGGGTTAATGTTTGGAAAAGCCCTAAAAAGACAAACATTCGATACTAGAAAGTGCATTGTTTTTGTATTAATTATTGCCGGTTTTTTAACCGGCGGAGTGGTAGGCGTATTGCTATTTAAACATTACTCAGTGCTGACTTTAGTTGTGCCCGGCATTTTTTGTATTGTTTTATCGATTACTTATCGGGTTTATAGGTTGAGTGTGCTTTAACCAATTCACAAAATCCCCTACCCTAAACTTATCAAATTGCCGATGTGCTGGAATTTATGAAATATTACTATTTACCCCCTTTATTGTTATGCAGTCAGTTAAGTTTAATTAATAGTGCGTGTGCTGAAGATACCGCGCAATCAATTGAACGTATCACCACCACAGCATCACGTAGTGAAGCGCTTTCCACCCCATTACCTTTGGTGATCAGTGTATTAAACGAATCACAGCTTGAGCTTATTGCCCCTACCCATGTAGAAGAAGCACTGCAACGCGTTGCAGGTGCCAATGTACAACGTGGTAATGGTCAAGAGTATTTACCCGCCCTGCGCTCGCAGGTGCTTTCTGGTACGGGGGCTTGTGGAGGGATTTTAACTGCTGAAGATGGTATTGCACTTCGTGCAGCTGGTTTTTGTAATATTAATGAGCTGTTTGAAGCACATAGTGAGATGGCACAGCGTATTGAAGTATTAAAAGGCCCAGGCTCTGCACTGTATGGCTCAAATGCAGTGCATGGCGTAATTAACGTTATTACCCCTGATACTACGCAAGGTGGTGGTTTACTGGGTGTTGATTATGGCTCTTACGGTTATGCTCGCTATAAATTGCGTGCAGGCCATGCTATGGATAATTCAGGGTTCGGTATTAATGCCAGCTTTACCGATGACGGCGGTTACCGAGATGATGAGAGCGTAAAGCAACAAAAAATAAATGTGCGCCATCGCTATAATAATAACAACCTAAGCTTAGTTTCTGGGCTTACGTATACTAATTTAGATCAACAAACTGCTGGTTATATTAGCGGTTTTCAAAGCTATAAAGATGAAGATATTGCACAGCAAAATTTTGATCCTGACGCCTTTAGAAAAGCCCGCTCGCTTAGAGCTTGGAGTAAAGCAAGCTGGCAATTAGGTGAGAACACGCTTGTTGTTACTCCTTATATTCGTGACCAAAGCATGGACTTTTTTAAACACTTTTTACCCGGTACTCCGCTCGAAAAAAACAGTCAAACGGGGTTTGGCCTACAATCGCTTTATCAACATTATGTGAACGACAATACGAACTTAAAGCTTGGCTTTGATGGTGAGTTTACCCAAGCCGATTTTTTACAAACCCAAGATAACCCCACCCAAGGCTCTGCGTTTTTAGTGGCCACTGTGCCGCAAGGTAAACATTACGATTACCAAGTCGATGCCACCTTATATGCTCCATTTGCCGCTATTGATTGGCAGCTTAATGACTGGCTTATTAGCGCAGGACTGCGTTATGAGCACATGCAATATGACTATCAAAATAATATGCTTGCAGGGCGTACAAAAGAGGATGGCAGCGAATGTGGTTTTGGTGGCTGTCGTTATAGTCGCCCCGAAAGCACTAAAAATAGCTTTAATAATCTTTCGCCAAAACTAGGTGTGAGCTATCAGCTTAATATTAACAATACACTATACGCTAACTTTTCAAGAGGCTATCGAGCCCCCCAAGCGGCTGAGCTCTATCAATTACAACGCGAGCAAAGTACTGCCGACTTAGACGCAGAAATAGCTAATAATGCTGAGATGGGTATTAAAGGGGTGTACAACAATACTCGCTATGGCTTATCGATGTATGCGATGAGCAAGCACAATACCATCTACCGCGACAGTGACTTTTTTACTGTTAATGACGGCCAAACTCGGCATCGCGGTATTGAGCTTGAATTAGCGCATAGCTTTAATCAGCACTTATCTGTTAATTTTGCAGGCACCTATGCCAAGCATACGTACTCGAATGAGCAAGTTATTGGCAGCATTAATATTAAAGGTAACGATATTGATACCGCACCTCGAAAGGTTGCTAATATCGATTTTAACTGGCAAGCCAACGAGAGTATTAGCCTTGCGCTGCAATGGCACTATGTTAGCCGCTACTTTTCCGACCCTGAAAACTTACATGAATATCAAGGCCACGATATTTTAAGCTTGCGCGGCCAGTGGCAAATTAGTCCACAGCTATTACTGAGTGCCCGAATTATAAACTTAACTAACACAGCCTACGCTGAGCGCGCCGATTACACCAGCTTTACTGGGGATCGTTACTTCCCAGGTAAACCACGTAATGCCATGTTGTCTGTAAGTTACCAGTGGTAAAACAAAAAATGCGCTATATAAATTATATAGCGCATTCCTTTTATACGTTTATTTCTACTTATCGAACGGCCAGTACAATTAAACCAGGCACCACAAAGAACGATCCTAGTATATAGCCTAATGCTGCTGATTTATTATTTGTACCAATTTCGGCTAGCTTTTCAGCAAGTTTTAGCGGTATTTCACGCAGCACAGGAACGCCATAAATAAATGCAACTGCAAATACATTAAACATAACGTGTACCAATGCAATTGTTAGCGCAACCTCAGCCATAGGCCCTGTAATTGATGTGGCCGCTAATAAAGCAGTAATGGTTGTACCAATGTTAGCTCCCAGTGTGAATGGGTAAATTTGACGCGTAGTAAACACACCACTTCCAGCAAGTGGGATCATCAAACTGGTTGTCGTTGATGATGACTGAACCATAATTGTTACTGCCGCACCTGATGTGATACCCGCGATAGGCCCGCGCCCAATGGCTCCATGCAGTATATCTTTTGCAGTGCCAACCAGCGCTTTTTTAAGTAATTTACCTAATGTAGTTACGGCAAATAAAATCAAACAAATACCTGCAATAACCATCGCTGCACCTAGCATTTTTGTATCTAAAAAACTAAATGCATCTTTTATTACGCCCACAGCTGGTTTTACGAGTGGTTTAATAAAGTTGTAGCTCTTTAATGATAAGTCGGCATCACCAATAAATAAGTGCGATAAAGCAGCAGACATTTTTTGCAGCAAACCAAACATTATTTCTAGCGGTAAAAATATAATAACGGCAAATAAATTAAAGAAATCATGGACCGTTGATGCTGCAAATGCACGTTGGAACTCTTCTTTAGAGCGAATATGGCCAATAGACACTAAGGTGTTAGTAATAGTGGTACCAATATTTGCGCCCATCACCATTGGAATCGCAATACTTAACGGTAAGCCGCCAGCAACAAGGCCCACTATTACTGAGGTAACCGTTGATGACGATTGCACTAAAGCCGTTGCCAAAGCACCTAATAATAATGCAATAAACGGGTTGGTTGCGAATGCAAAAATTTCTTTCGCTCCCTCAGTACCGCCCGACGCTAATTTAAAACCACCACTGACAGTACCAACGGCTACTAGGACTAAATAAACTAAAAAGGCGATAGCAGCCCAGTTAAGCGTTTTTATTAATAGCGTATTGCGCTTTGATTCACTCATGTTTAAATCTCAGTTTTTGTCTTACCAAATGTGGCATTTTGATGACGTTTTTGTTTCAGAACGCATTAGAACACCTGAATATTACAGAAATATTTCAATTCGATTAACGTGTTTGAGTGAGTAAAGAGATTAATACAAAGAAACAACTCGTGCGTACACCGCTATTAAAAACAGATAGAAAAGTTACTTTATTATCAGAAACTTAAAAAAATCGATTTTAACTTGGCATTTCACAGTGATTTACAAATGCCTACAAAACAAATTAATAACGGCAATTAAATTATTAATTACCGTTATTATAATGAGATAAAATTATGAAGACATTTAAAATATTTCAGCCGTTTGAATTATAAGTAACGCCTAAAACCACATAAAAATCACCATTAGAGGGAAATTCAATTGAGTTTAATTAACCTAAATTGCTTTTTACCTCGTTGTATTAACCAAAAACGTTGATGCAACACCAAGTTTAGCTGGCCTTGATCAGCCGAGATTGTTTCACCATTAATTTTTACCGCGTTTGCAGCTATCAGCTCTCTTGCAGCACGCTTAGAGCTTGCTAAACCGCTTAGAACCAATAGCGCGGAGGTGGTTATATTAATTTCAGTAAGCGTTATTACTGGTAAGCCGTCTTGTTCTAATTGTGCTAAGTCATTTAAATTTAAGGTTTGTACCTGTCCATTAAATAACAACTCAGTGATACGCTGCGCACTTGCTAAACCTTCTTCAGCATGAACAAAACGAGTTAATTGCTCAGCTAAAATACGCTGTGCTTGAGGCTTTTGGCCGCTTATCTTATCGTTTGCTTCTATGGCCTCAATTTCTTTAACTGATAAAAAAGTATAAAAATGCAAAAAATTATATACATCAGCATCATCACAATTTAACCAAAACTGATAAAAGCGATACGGTGAGGTTTTTTTAGGGTCGAGCCAAATAGCACCGCCCTCGGTTTTTCCAAATTTTGTACCGTCTGACTTGGTAATAAGTGGCAACGTTAAACCAAACACTGTTTGCTGGTTTAAACGGCGGGTTAAATCAATTCCACTGACAATATTACCCCACTGATCGTTACCGCCTATCTGCAAAGTACAATTTAGCTCACTATTGAGCTTAGCAAAGTCATACGACTGCAATAAAGAGTAACTAAATTCAGTAAACGACAACCCTTGCTCTGGACGTTGCAATCGTTGCTTTACTGACTCGCGGTTGATCATGGTATTAATTGAAAAGTGTTTACCTACATCACGAAAAAAATCCAATACATCAATACGACTAAACCAGTCAGCGTTATTTTTTATTTGCAGTGGCTGGTTTAAATGCGGACCAAGTACATTTTCAACTTGGTTTGCAAGCGCAGTCACCCATTGTGACACCGTTTGTTTGGTATTTAGGCTGCGCTCAGTGGCTTTAAAACTCGGGTCACCAATCAGCCCTGTTGCTCCCCCAATTAATGCCACACCTTGATGCCCCGCATCCATAAAACGCTTTAGCATTATTAGTGGTACTAAGTGCCCTATATGTAAGCTACCTGCGGTGGGATCAAAGCCACAGTAAACCACCTGTGGGGTTTTAAGCTTCTGGGTTAATTGCTCAATATTACTCACTTGAGAGACTAAACCACGCTGCGTAATGTCATTAAGTAAATGTGCTGTCATCGTATTTCTCAAAATTATCTATAAGAAAAATACTAATTAAACTCAGCGATGGACACTATATCCCTAAAGGGACATAAACGCGTTTTATTCTGTGTGCATTAAATGGTTTAAAAACAGTCGAAAAAATTCACTCAGTGAAGCAACCTTTAACTGCGAATATATACGTTTGCGATGGTTTTTAACTGTACCTAGGGTGATCCCAAGCTGAGCAGCAATATCTACGGAGTCGCAACCTTGTACAATTAAACAAGCCACTTGATGCTCTCGCTGAGTGAGTTGTTGATTAGCAAATGATGTGAGTGCATTTTCTATAAGCTGTCCAGTCGCTGTACTATTAAATTGATTTAATAGTAATTTCTGGCTGCCCCAATGTTGGCTACACAGTGCTTTAATTAAATTAAAATGTGTTATTAATTGCTGCTTTTGCAATGCACTAAAACGTTGGCCTTTGGATAATAAACCAAGGTAGATAACAATCGAGCGACCGTTACCTATATTAGTACAAATGCTTAGCTCATCAGTCCAACCAGTGTGAGTATAGAACTGCTGTTGATATACTTTAAAGGTCAGTTCATCTTGATAACTAGCTATATCAGCGAGCCTAAATACTCCTTCCTCAGCTTTATTAACCAGTTCAGTATAAAAAGGATCGTTTACGAACGAGTTAGTAAGGTAGCGCTGAAATAAAAGTTCACGCTGTTTTTCAATAGAATCAAATAAATAAATTGGGTGCTTATTTACTCTACAAGCCAGTACAACCGCACAGTCAAACTCAACAATAAGGGTAATATAATTAATCAGCTTTTGCGCAAAGCTGGCCCCCTCAATGGCCTGTACGCATTGCGCTAACGCATCCTGCTGAGTTAATTGCAGCTGCGAGTCCGACTGCATTATGATGCCATTTTCATTGAGTATTACTGATACAAGTTTGCCTGCTTAATACTAGCAAAATCATTAAAACGTACGCCGTGTTGACGCATCACTTCAAGAATTTTTTTGCTAATCATTTGACGTAAATAAAACGGCTGATTCGGCACAAAATGATGAATAGTATGAGTATGCCCAAAGTTAAAACAAAACAAATTAAACGGCATAAACAAACGGCTAGTAATTACGTGAGTTTGCTCAAGCATATTATTAACACCGCCGTAATAATGCATACTGGAGGTAACAAAATTAAGTGAGCTCGAACGTACAATGTTAGGCACTATCAGCACCACCATTAAAAACTCGAACACATTCATTACATCGAGCAATAATGCCGGTGAGTTAGCCGCAATGGGGGTAAATAAATTAATTAAATGAAACGCTATCACACTGTATAAAATAGCAAAATAAGCAGTAGTAATTGGAAAACCTGCGTTAAACACTTTAAAAAAGCTAAACCCTTTAATTTCTTTACTAAAACGTTTTGCGTTAATTAATAAACCAAGCAATCCATCAACAATCACCAATGCACGTAAAAACGGGTTTTTAATACCATTACCTACCAAACGTTCTTCTAGGTCTTGCTCAGTGCCCGACGTTTTGTGGTGATGCAAATGCATCTTGCGACGATACCACGGGCTAATCGTATTAGGGCGCATCAACCACACAGTAAACATCATAAAATTGTGTAAAAAAGGCTGGTTGCTAAAGTACTGCTTATGAATAAGATCGTGCTCAAGCTCGTGCGAAATAGAGGTGGCTATAGCGGCTAATATAATACAAAGCCAAGCAGGGATAATGGCAAAGTAATACAAAGTACCAACCCCAATTAACGCACTTAGCGAGAGCAATAAGATAGCCATTCCCAAGGTGTTTTGATGCATTAACAATGGATGTTTCTGACGAAGCAGCGCTTCTTCAGCCTTAATCGCTTTAACAATGGCTTGAATATTCTGTTTTGCGGTCAATTGAGTCATGATGTTTTATTCGCAACAAGAGGTTGAGGTATATAATATCCGAGTAAAAAACTCAGTACAAAGTAATTTAATACTAATTAATTTACGGGGAAAAAAAGTATAAGATCATAATCAAATTAAATATCTCACTTTCTTAGCACGTGCTATTGGGGCATTTTAAAGCACTTATAAAGCCACATTATACTTTTTAAGAAGCATTTTTTGTTTATCTCCCTTGATAGATAAACGGCCACTGTTCCATATATTTATTAGCGTTTTCCTTCTTTCAGCGGGCATTTTATTTGAAAAAATAGGTATTTCAACCAATTTATTTTCTAAGCCTGGACGCACTATTTTTAATCTATTGTTCCAATCAAATCGATTCAACATGTACTGTAAAACCAGCATATTATCTGCATATAGATCGATTCTGCCCGCTTTAATCATCTGAAAAATCCGTTCTACCACATCGCTAGAGCCCGCGATTACTTCCACTAAATCAGAATTATTTGGATCATCAATATAATTTTGATAATCAACACTTACCGAGCTGTAATCCCACCCAGGCCCTGTTGCAACACGCTTTCCTTGTATAGATTGAATCCCATCATAGCGCCAGGATTCATCCTGCCTAACAACAAAAGCAGTTGGATATGCAAATGTTGCCTCTGTGGCGTACTCGAAACCCACTTCGGTGTCTTGCGAAAATAAATATTCTGGCAACATATCGCAAAGACCATCCGCAACCATATCGAGTCCCCTTGCCAAAGGCACTTCGTAATATTCTAATTGATAGCCTTTTGATGTATATATTTGCTCTAGCATATCAATCACAAAGCCGCGGGCAGGAAAACCCTCTGACGGAAATATGGTCATAGGAGGCCATTGGTCGTAGCAAACTTTTAATGTATTGGCATGACTAAAGTTACCTATACCCAATGCTAACAATAAGGATATAAGCAGCACTTGAGAGATCTTTTTTTTACCTTTAAACATTCTATTTTTCAACACGATCACGTCCTTTATCTTTAGCGCAGTAAAGCTTCAAGTCAGCGACTTTGAATAACTCAATAACTGAGCAGTCTTTTAGCTCGGATGAGGCAACGCCTTGGCTTACAGTATAGATTACAGTTTCACCATCAACTTCTAAGGTTGAATCAACCACAGCCTTTCTTATTTTACTAGCGAGTTTGAATGCGTTATCAAGCCCTGTGTTTGGAAGAAATAGTGCAAACTCCTCTCCACCCACTCTACCAATAAGGTCAGACTCTCTTATCATGCTCTGAACTGTGTCGGTAAAATGAATAAGCACCTTATCACCAACAAAATGTCCATACGTATCGTTAATGTTTTTAAAGTAGTCTAAGTCAATTAAAATAAAAGATGCGGGTAATTTCTGTCGCTGAGAAAGTTCTAGCAAATGATTTGCTGTATCAAAAAAGCTCCCCCGATTTAAAGTACCCGTTAGAGAGTCTCTTGTTGCAAGCGTTTTAAGTTTTTCATTTAATACTTGTAGATCTTTTGTACGTTTTGTAACGGCCTCTTCCAGCCAATCTCGTTTAGATTTTTCATCCTCGAGTAATCGCTCCCGATCCCTTTCCATACTAAAGAGCATCGTATTCATATGATCTTGGAGCTGGCTGAGCTCGTTGTTTTCAATATGTGAAAGATTGATCCGTTTACGTGTATTTTTACTTGATTGGACCTCATTAACTTGTTGCATCAATTCTTTTAAAGGCCTGGCTAGGTAACGATCGAAAGCCCAAATAAATAACCCAAACAAAATTGATAATTTTATCATTGCCGTAATAGCAATTAAGAAAAAACCAAATAAAACACGATCTAAAACCACCTCAGACGATGAATAGAGCACCAATGTGCCAAGAAAAACCCGTGTACCATTAAGCGTCCAATACAACTCAGATTTAGTTTCAAAAATTGAGAGAGGAAGTGAGGCTTGAGTGTAAGAACGTTTAGAAATCATGCTTTTGCCATGTTTGTCAAAAACATCAACCCCCTCAATAACCGGCATTTTAACAAGCCCATCAACGAGTACACCTAACTGAGTTTGGTCATATTGCCACAAACTCGTCGAAACAGGACCCTGAACAGTTTCTTGCAACTGTTTTAATTCATAGGAGATTGAGTTTTGTGTTTTTAAGTATTCAGTTAAAAACTGCATGCTTGTTATGAGGCAGGTTACAAACAAGTAGATAGAGAAAATAACGCGCATCATTTTTTTAGATAAACTGTTTGGACTACGGTAACTTGCAAACATTAACAATGGCACTTCTTAATAAACTTTATAGTTGAGCTTAGGTTAATTACATTCTTAATGGAAGCAAAGAACAGCATAAGGAATAAGTGTTCTCATTTCTGGCGGCTTTAGGCTATTCAAATTTAAGGCATAAAAAAACCCCAACTAATTTGGTCGGGGCTATAACGTATATAGCTGAATAAATAATTCATCCCTGAAGCTGCATCCATCGTTCATTCATGAACTCACTTCGAGTCACTGCGAAACTACGTTTCGGTTCACTCTCACCCAGCGGCCGGACTTTTACTTATAACAGCGGCACCTCACGTGCCGCTCAAGTCCAGCCACTCAAATTTAAGGCATAAAAAAACCCCAACCAATTTGGTCGGGGCTATAACGTATATAGCTGAATAAATAATTCATCCCTGAAGCTGCATCCATCGTTCATCCATGAACTCACTTCGAGTCACTGCGAAACTACGTTTCGGTTCACTCTCACCCAGTGGCCGGACTTTTACTTATAACAGCGGCACCTCACGTGCCGCTAAAGTTCAGCCACTCAAATTTAAGGCATAAAAAAACCCCTGCTAAATCTAGCAGGGGCTATAAAAAGTGGTACCAGCGGCCGGACTTGAACCGGCACGCCTTGCGGCAGGGGATTTTGAATCCCCCATGTATACCAATTTCATCACGCTGGCATCATTTTTCTTTAACCTTCTAAACACGAGAAGATAAAGAAAAACCACTTTAGAGTGAAAGATTATGTACCCTCTTCCATCTCATTGCTTAGCATTATACAAACAATAAGCAAAGCGGCAAGCGTTTTATGTATTAAGCATGATCAAACGCTTAACATTTAGGCACCCATTAACATTTGAGCCAATATCGAGTTAAGCACGTAGCGTAATAGGTAGTATTTGACGGCTTATTTGCTAAACTATCGCGCACATTAACAGTGAGAGTATATTTATGTTGGCTGAGTTTCCACGGGCAGGGTTTTGGCGCCGTTTTGCGTCATTGGTGTACGATACATTAGCTATTATCGCTTTTGCGATGCTAACGGTGGTATTGTATTTATTTGCTATTCAAGGGCTTATTTCCCTTGATGTTATTGCCCTTAATGGCGCTGAAGATGTCTCAGCACGTATTCAGGACTCACTGTTACTTTCAGGGATTCGCAGCTCACTGTTAGTTCTGGTTGGTTTGGTGTTTTTTGGTTATTTTTGGACTAAAAGCGGGCAAACAATTGGTATGCGTGCGTGGCGATTAAAAGTACAAACCCATCAGGGAAACTTAATTAGCTGGCCACAAGCCATTATCCGCAGTATCAGCGCATTGCTGGGTTTAGGTAATTTAGTGGTATTAGTGGATTTTAAAAATAAAAAAGCACTACAAGATTATTTATCAAAAACCGAAGTGGTTACGCTCACCAAAGAAGAAAATAAACGTGTTTATCGCGAACTATGATATCAATCCGCAATAATACTTAATTAAGCGAATTGGTATAATCTCAAGCTAAAGAATAAAAAAACGTGGCGCTTTTTATAAAGGCCGCGTTTTTTATTTAAGCTTTAAATTTAGTTATACCCGCTTATTCATTAAATAAGCTGCAAACCCAGTAAATAAAATGCTCGGTAGAACAGCGCCTATAATCGCTGGAATTTGATATACCATTACCACAGGGCCAAATATCTCATTGGTTAGGTGGAACACAATACCGGTTACCACCCCCATAATAATTCGTGCCCCCATAGTTACAGTTCGCAGCGGACCAAATATAAACGACAAGGCAACCAACAACATTACGGCAATAGACACGGGCTGCATTAATTTACGCCAGAGCGCTAAATCATAGGTGCTGGTGTCTTGCTCATTTTGTTGTAAGTAAGCTAAATATGACCATAGCCCGGAAAACGACAGTGATTCTGGTTTTACCGATACCACGCCTAGCTTTTCGGCGGTAAGCTGCGACGGATAAAACTCTTCAGAAACTTGTTCAGTGGTAATTAACTCTTCGCTGATCATCACTTTATTTACATCGCGCAATAGCCAACCACTATCTCGCCCTACGGCTTCTTTTGCTTTGGTGATTTGTGTTAGTGATAACGATTTATCAAAATGATACATGTTAACGCCGCGCAGCATGCCATTTTGGTCAACATCTTCAATGTTAATGAAGTTATTACCATCTTTAGCCCACACTCCTTTTTGCGCATTAAATACATCCCCACCATGAATCGCTTGATTACGCATTTCCTTAGCGTGCAGCTGTGCAGCAGGAGCGCCCCACTCGCCTAAAGCCATTACGCACAGTGCCATAAAAATAGCGGTTTTCATTACTGAGCCAATAATTTGTAATCGCGACATCCCCGCCGCTTGCATTACTACCAACTCACTATTTGAGGCAAGCGCTCCTAATCCAGTTAAGCCACCAATAAGTGCAGCCATAGGAAAAAACACCACTAAATCATCTGGAATACTGTAAATAGTGTACAGCATGGCAGTCATTATATCGTAGCTCCCGCGCCCTACAGATTTAAGCTGCTCAATAAACTTTATTAATGTACTAATACCCACTAGCACCATTAACGCAAACCCTGTGGTTTGTAAAATGCTACGGCCTAAGTACCAATCAAGTGTTTTCATCATAGGTTTTGCTCCCGCTTAGTGACGACAGCTTTAAGCCAAGCACCTAATGGACGGCCTCTAATAATTAATAAGCTACCAATAAATAATGCACTTAAATGAATCCACCACAGTCCAATTGATGGCGGAATTTTGCCATCCTCTACTGCAAATTTGGCCGCATTAAGTAAAATAAAATAACCTAAATACAAGCTGATAGCGGGTACCAATTTTGCAAATTTACCTTGGCGAGGGTTTACTACACTCAAAGGCACGGCCAGCAAAGTTAATAACGGAATGGAAAGTGGGATCGCTAGACGCCACTGCCACTGTGCAATTGCTTCGGGAGTATTAATTGACATAAGTTCACCGGTTGGCACAGCTTCTAATTTACGACGTTGATGCTCTATTTCTTGTTCGCGAATTTGTACGCTGTAACCATCAAACTCAGTTAAGTTAAGCGAAGGCGCTTCGCCATCAGTTTCGTAGCGTTTACCATCAGTAAGTACTAACTGCTGCTCACCATTTTGTGCTTCAATTACAACGCCTTGCTCAGCGTATACTAAACGCGCTAAATCGCCTTTTTCACTATCTGGTAACTGCGCAACAAATACTTTATTAAGTTCTTTGCCGCCATTTTCAATATTATGAATAAATACCACGGCTTTTTCGTTACCGGTTTGTTGAAAACGCCCAGCTCTAAGCGCCGATAATCCAGCATCCGCCTTTGCTTGCTCTTTTAATTGATATTCTTGCTCGCTAGCCCAAGGTGCAACATACAAGGTAAGTACCGCGGCGAGTAACGCTAAGATGACACTAGAAATAAGCGTAATGCGCACCACATACCACTCACTCACGCCACAAGCTTTAAGTACCGTCATTTCACTGTCAGCGTAAATACGGCTATAAGCTAAAATAATTCCTAAAAATAAACTCAGAGGTAAAATTAATGATGCTAACTGTGGCAACTTAAGCGCAATCATTGCGAACACGAGTTTTGCTGGGATACTCCCCTCTGAGGCATCACCAAGAATAACAACAAACTTTTGCGACAAAAATATGGTCATTAAAGTTAAAAATACGGCGACCTGCGATTTTAAAACCTCAGTGGTCAAATAACGGAAAATTAGCAACATTCGCCCCTGTTAAACATGGAATTTCAATATAATAATAAAAAACGATGAGTGAACTAGTTAATTCACTCATTTTAAATGAGTATTAAGCACATATTATAAGCCATCAATATTAATTATCCTACCTAACATCACGATATAATGTTGCATTAGTTACCCTTAAGCATATAAAGTTCAAATACACAGTAAGAGTCGAGTAAAATCTACTAATATTAGCGCTAGACCTAAAAATTTAGGTAAAAAGACTAGAAAACACATTTTTAGTCCCAATTTAGCTTCTATAGATGACTCAAAATCAGGAGTGACAATGGAATTCAACGTAAAAAGTGGTAGCCCAGAAAAACAACGCAGTGCGTGTATTGTTGTGGGTGTGTATGAACCACGCAGGTTATCCCCCATTGGTGAACAACTTGATAAAATTAGCGATGGTTATATCTCTAATTTATTACGCCGTGGCGACTTAGAAGGTAAGCCAGGACAAGTACTACTATTGCATCATGTGCCCAATATTTTAAGCGAACGTATTTTACTTGTTGGCTGCGGTAAAGAACGCGAACTTGACGATAAACAATATAAGCAAATTATTTCTAAAACTATCAACACGCTAAACGAAACGGGTTCAATGGAGGCCGTGTGCTTTTTAACTGAACAACATGTTAAAGGGCGTGATACCTATTGGAAAGTACGTCAAGCGGTGGAAACAACACAAGATTGCCTTTACACCTTTAATCAGCTGAAAAGTAAAAAAGTAGACCCTCGCCGCCCACTACGTAAAATGGTGTTTAATGTGCCTACACGCCGTGAACTGACTATAGGCGAAAGTGCCATTGAGCATGGTTTAGCGATTGCTGCAGGTAGTAAGCTGTGTAAAGACGTTGCTAATATGCCGCCTAATATTTGTAACCCGGCATACCTTGGCGAGCAAGCCAAAGAACTGGAAGCTAATTTTGATAACATCACTGTTGAGCTAATTGGCGAAGATAAAATGGCCGAACTAGGAATGAACTCATACCTAGCAGTAGGTCGTGGCAGCGATAACGAATCAGTTATGTCAGTAATTAACTACAAAGGCGCAGGCGATGACCAAGCGCCTATCGTTCTCGTTGGTAAAGGCTTAACCTTTGACTCAGGCGGTATTTCATTAAAACCAGGCGAAGGCATGGATGAAATGAAATACGACATGGGGGGCGCAGCTGGTGTTATTGGCGCTATGCGCTCACTTGCACAAATGCAGCTACCTATAAACGTAATTGGTGTTTTAGCCGGCTGTGAAAACATGCCAAGCTCAAACGCCTATCGCCCAGGAGACATACTAACAACTATGTCTGGGCAAACGGTAGAAGTACTTAACACCGATGCCGAAGGCCGTTTAGTATTATGTGATGCGCTGACCTATGTTGAACGTTTTGAGCCTGAAACCGTGATTGATGTTGCAACCTTAACCGGTGCGTGTATTGTCGCTTTAGGTGCCCATGCTACGGGTTTATTAGCTAATCATAATCCACTGGCGCATGACTTATTAAAAGCGTCTGAGCAAAGTGGCGATCGTGCATGGCAACTGCCATTATGGGATGATTATCAAGATCAACTTGAAAGCCCGTTTGCCGACTTTACTAATTTAGGTGGGCGCGCTGCAGGTACTATTACCGCGGCCTGTTTCTTATCTAAATTTACTAAAAAGTATAACTGGGCTCATTTAGATATTGCCGGTACTGCATGGCGCAGCGGCGCTAAAAAAGGCGCAACAGGTCGTCCTGTTCCTATGCTGACTCAGTATTTATTAAACCGAGCTGGTATTAGCGAAGCAACTCACGACTAACAAACCAACACAGGGCTTCACAGCTCAATGTAGAGTATAAAATAAGGCGCTTTTAAAGCGCCTTATTTATTGGGTATTAATTGAAGCAAACCCCGTTATATGGCAAAATCCCCTTCTTAATTTGTGTGTATTTAATAACAGCACAATCAATGTCATGGGAAACCCCGATACAATGAACATGAATGCCCAGTTTTTCATTTTAAAGCAACAAGATGAGTCATTAGCTAAAGTCGATGATCACTTTGCTTTAGCAGCTCAAATAGCTGGGCAACAGTATCGGCTTGGTCAACGCATATTTATTTTTGTAGATAGCGAAGAAACCGCCAACAGCATTGACGAAACTATTTGGACATTTGATGCCGACAGTTTTGTACCTCACAATTTACAAGGCGAAGGCCCAAAAGGCGGCGCACCTGTAGAAATAGGCACAACACCACCCGTTGGTAATCGTAAAGTATTAATTAACTTGGCCAATCACTTACCGGATTTTATTCGTCGGTTTAACCAAGTTTTTGATTTTGTACCCGTAGAGCCCGTAGCCAAACAAGCCGCTCGTGAGCGCTTTAAAAAACTACGCCAACTCGGTGCCAATATCACCACGCAAGATATTAATCGCTAACGCTCACTGCGTACAAAGCTAACTAACTCATTTAAGTACTTATTTAAGGTTCTGTGTAATGGATAAAACCTACAATCCGCAAGATATTGAACAGTCTCTCTATCAAGACTGGGAACAAAAAGGCTATTTTAAGCCATCTGGCCAAGGCACCCCATATTCAATTATGATCCCGCCGCCAAATGTCACGGGTAGCTTACACATGGGCCACGCTTTCCAAGATACTATCATGGATACCTTAACGCGCTTTAAACGTATGCAAGGTAACAATACGTTGTGGCAAGTAGGTACTGACCACGCAGGTATTGCCACGCAGATGCTAGTAGAGCGTAAACTTGCGGCAGAAGAAGGTAAAACACGCCACGATTTAGGCCGTGATGCATTCATCGATAAAATTTGGGAATGGAAAAACGAGTCTGGTGGCACGATAACCAAACAATTACGTCGCCTTGGTGCTTCTGTTGATTGGGACCGTGAACGTTTTACTATGGACGATGGCCTGTCTGAAGCTGTTAAAGAAGTGTTTGTACGCCTTCATAAAGAAAACCTAATTTATCGCGGTAAACGCCTGGTTAACTGGGATCCAAAATTACACACGGCTATTTCTGATCTTGAAGTTGAAAACAAAGACAAGCAAGGTCACATGTGGAACTTACGCTACCCACTTGCTGATGGCATAACTACACAAGACGGTAAAGACTACATTGTTGTTGCAACCACGCGCCCAGAAACCATGCTGGGTGACTCAGGTGTTGCAGTAAACCCAGATGACGAACGCTATCAAGACCTAATCGGTAAAGAGATTTTACTACCGATTGTTAATCGTCGTATTAAAATTGTTGCCGATGAACATGCCGATAAAGACAAAGGTACAGGCTGTGTAAAAATCACGCCAGCGCACGACTTTAACGATAACGAAGTAGGTAAACGTCATCAAATGCCGATGATTAATATCTTCGATAAAGACGCGGCTATTTTAACAAAAGGTGAAACATACACCTTTGATGGTAAAGAACTTGAATTTGACGCGCCTATTCCTGAGCGCCTGCATGGCCTTGACCGTTTTGACGCACGAAAAGCCATTGTTGCTGAATTTGAAGAGCTAGGCCTACTTGAAAAAATTGAAGACCATGGCTTAACCGTTCCTTACGGTGACCGCTCTGGTGTTGTTATTGAACCACTACTTACTGACCAATGGTATGTGCGAGTTGCACCACTTGCTGAACCTGCAAAAGACGCAGTTAAAAACGGCGACATCCAATTTGTACCTAAGCAATATGAAAACATGTACTTTTCGTGGATGAATGACGTACAAGATTGGTGTATTTCACGTCAGCTTTGGTGGGGTCACCGTATTCCAGCTTGGTACGATAGCGAAGGTAACGTATACGTTGGCCGTGATGAAGCAGAAGTTCGCCGCGATAACAACATTGCAGATAGCGTAGCACTTAGCCAAGACGAAGACGTTCTTGATACGTGGTTTTCATCTGCACTTTGGACATTCTCAACTCAAGGTTGGCCAGAAAATACTGATGACTTAAAAACCTTTCACCCGTCTGATGTGTTGGTAACCGGTTTTGATATTATTTTCTTCTGGGTTGCGCGTATGATCATGATGACGCTGCATTTTATAAAAGATGAAAATGGCAAACCACAAGTGCCATTCAAAACGGTTTATGTAACTGGCCTAATACGTGACGATAATGGCGATAAAATGTCGAAGTCAAAAGGTAACGTACTTGACCCACTAGACATGATTGATGGCATTGGCCTTGAAGACTTAGTACAAAAGCGTACTGGTAACATGATGCAGCCTAAACTTGCCGCTAAAATTGAAAAAGATACCCGCAAAGTATTTGCAAACGGTATTGAAGCACACGGTACCGACGCACTGCGCTTTACTTTAGCTGCCATGGCATCAACCGGTCGTGATATCAACTGGGATATGAACCGTCTTGAAGGTTACCGTAACTTCTGTAATAAATTATGGAACGCAAGCCGTTACGTATTAATGAACACAGAAGAGCAAGACTGTGGCTTTAACGACAGTGAAAAACAGTACTCGTTAGCTGATCGTTGGATTTTAGGCCAATATGAAGCAACGGTTAAAGCCTACACCGAACACCTTGATAACTACCGTTTTGATTTAGCGGCGAACACGCTTTATGAATTCACCTGGAATCAGTTCTGTGATTGGTACTTAGAGCTGACGAAGCCGGTATTATTTAAAGGCAATGAAGCACAGCAACGCGGTACACGTCATACCCTTATTACCGTACTTGAAAGCTTATTACGCTTAATGCACCCAATGATGCCTTACATCACTGAAACGATTTGGCAACGTGTTGCACCACTTGCTGGCCTTGAAACAGCGGGTACCAGTATTATGGTTCAGGGTTTCCCTGTTTATAACCAAGCCAATGTTGATGCACAAGCAATGGACGATTTAGAGTGGGTTAAGCAATTCATTTTAGCAATTCGTAATATCCGTGGTGAAATGGATATCAGCCCAAGTAAACCACTTAGCGTTTTACTGGCTAACGCATCAAGCGATGATGTACGCCGTATAAACGAGAATGAATCATTCCTAGCGTCATTAGCTAAGCTTGAAGCGTTTACCCTGCTTGAAAACAAAGACGATGCTCCAGCGTGTGCGACCTCTTATGTTGGCAATCTTGAGATTATGATCCCAATGGCGGGCTTAATTGACGTTGAAGCCGAGCTTACACGTATTAACAAGCAACTTGAAAAAGCAGAAAAAGGGCTAGCCCAAGTGCAAAACAAACTCGCTAACGAAAAGTTTGTTAACAACGCACCTGAAGCAGTACTGGCTAAAGAAAATGCTAAGCTAGCTGAATTTACCGATGCTAAAACTAAGCTACTTGAGCAAAAAACTAAGATTGAAAGCTTATAATTAAACCGTTACGGATGGCTTATGCTATTCGTAAACATTTAATTTATAAGTATAAAAAAAGCCGCTTACTTCATTTGAACTAAGCGGCTTTTTTATGTCTAGGCTCTAGGCTCTAGGCTCTAGGCTCTAGGCAGAATTAGAACGTGTAGTTATACTGAGCACCAATAAGTACTGCATGACCTTTTGATTCAAAAGACCATTGCTGAGGTAGCGTTTCGCTTTCTACTTTTTCAGTGAACTTTTGCGTTTTACCACGTAATACACTCACACCTAAATCAACATTTGAGTTTTCATCGATCGCATAGTTACCACCGAACGAGAACCAGAAACGGTCTGTATCAGGAATAGAAATTGATAAATGCTGTTGTGACACTGGCGACTCATCAAACGCAAAGCCGGCACGTAGCATTAAGTTTTCGCTGTATTGGTAATCAGCACCGATTGAGTAGCGCATTGCATCAGAGAAATCTTCTGTTTTTTCAAACGCGCTGAACTTGTCACCTGTAGGCGCTGTTACTTGTGCTTCTAATGAATCAAAGCTGCTCCAACCTGTCCATAATACGCTGTAGTGAACGCCTAGCTTTTCATCTAACTGGTGAGAACCAGAGAACTCAGCAATTGCTGGTAATGTAATTTCAACAGAGCCCGGTAATTCAAGCTGTCCGTTTAATCCACCAGGAATAAATGAAGGTAGTTCATTCGAGTATTCACCTTCAAAAGTAATATCTGTTTCTGTACGGTAGTTAAAACCAAAGCGGCTATTTTCATCTAATTGATACATTAAGCCGACGTTTAAGCCGTAGCCCATATCATCACCTTCAAGGTGAACAGCATCAGCACTTGCAGGAATAGAAGCAATAGCAGGGTTTACAGGAGGTACTACACCAAACTTACGGATAATCTTCGCTTCTGCATAAATTGCATTCAAACCAATACCAAAGCTAAACTGCTCTGATACTTTATAAGCAACACTTGCGTTCATGTTTACAGTAACAATTTCAGTTTCACCGGCAATTTGGCCAGCTGCGTAATCATCGTTAAACTCAGTAGCAAGGCCAAAGTTTGAAAAAGCACCAAACCCAACCGATACTTTATCGTTTACTGGCATAGTGAAATAACCTGCTGGAATAATCGCGCTTGGTGCAATGCTGTCATCATCTAGTACGCTGTTATCCAAACCGTAAGCATTACCTGTGCCTTTAAGGCTCACATCAGGAATGACAGCCATAGCTGCAACACTAAGTTGCTTCTCTTTAAACAACGTCATTAATGCTGGGTTACGTGCAACCACAGACGCATCGTCTGCTACAGATGCTTCACCTGCGTATGCACGACCTAAACCAGATACGTTTTGCTCAGCAAGCTGAAAAGCCGCTGCAAAAGTATCAGCTGAAACAAATGCCAGCGATGCCGCAATAAGAGTTTTAGTAAATTTCATTGTTGTGTCCTTAGCCAAACTTACTGTTTGGATAGCTATGTGTGTTGTTATTAGAGTTTCAAACCTGCGTACCCTACCTTAATTTTTTATAAAAAACCTTACTAAAACGTTAAAAAAAGCCAAAAAACACGTTTTTTAACGACAATTTAACAACTATTTAAAACTCATCGGACAAGAAGTGTGGTATTAGAGTATATACTCTAATGAGATTAATTCTTATTTGCATTGACTTAAAATACTTTGCAATTTACACTGCAAATAAAATCACAAAGGGAGAAAACTGTGATCATTTTACTTATTCTTGCTGGGCTTATTTTTTGCGGCATTAGTGTTTATTTCTTTTATAAGGCAAATTATTGCGCGTGTACGCGTGCTGGGAAATGTGACAATCCTGTCAATCAATATTGGCTCGCAGCCATTGCCATGGCGATTATTGCTTTGAGTTTTTGCTGCTTAGCGCTGCATGTAGAATTAGGCACACTGTTGTGGTTAACGCTGATGGGGAGCTGCTTTTTGGGTGGCTATATTTCTGTTAAAACAAACGAAAAAAGAAGATGTAACGCTAAAGCAGTAAATGCTCTTTTAAAAGCCGAGGCAAATTAATCTTATAATCAGCGGGTTTGACACTTGCCTGTATTTTTATCTCGTTATTATTTAAGCTTAAATCTATATCTTTTGCGGTAACATGGTGGTTATGTTTAGCATTGTAAAAAAGCTTCACTTTAGGTTTGATAGGGTTTGAATGATTGCCCTCTAGCACCAACGCCAAACGCTCATTAGTTAACTTAACAATAGTTCCTACTGGGTGTACACCTAAACACTTAATAAATAACTGTACTAACTCTGCATCAAACAGCTGTTTGTTAGCCAACAAATAGCGAAGCGCATTAATTGGCTCATCACCCTCTTGATGCGGTCTATCTGCTGTCAATGCATCGTATACGTCTACAATCGCAATGATCCGAGCTGGGCGGCTTAATTTGCTTCCATCTACACCTCTTGGATAGCCTGAACCATCAAGACGCTCATGATGATTTACAATCATATCAAGCATTAAAGGCGTAATACCTTTTCCGCCTTTTAACAATCCTAAGCTTTGTGCGACATGCTTTTTTATTGCCGTCATTTCGTTACCCGTGACTTTTCCTGGTTTGGAAAATATCCCTTGCGGTAACTTAGCCTGACCTAAGTCATGCATTAAAGCCCCCATTGCAAGCTCTTGCACAACAGCGCGTTTATAACCTAAGTATTTAGCAAACACCGCTGTAAAAATGGTGCAGTTGATCATATGACGCCAGTTGTAACTGTGCTTATCTTTGATCCGAGTTAAAATAGTCATAGCGTGTTCATTACGAAATACAGAGCTCACTATTTCATTACTTATTTCATTGAGCGCTTCAATATTAAGTGACAAACCTGATGTTAAATCACCAAAAATACTTTGTAGTTTTCTGTTGTGCGCATCATAACTCACACTGGCTTTTGCAAACTCTTGCTCTAAGCTTATAGCAACCTTTGCCTTAACAGGCTTATCTTGCTTAGCTACAGGAGCTTGTGATTTTTGTTTTTCTTTGTATTTAGCTGGTACGGCGACATCACTTTTTGTAAAGTCAATGAGAAGCTCAAGCACCCCTTCGGTAATTAAACGCTGAATGATTGATTTATCACGAACCAAACCACTGGTTTTAATTTTTATGCCATCCACACTCTCCTGCTGCTTAGTAACGCTATTTACGTACATGCCTGGAACGAGTTCTGATATAGGTAAGGTGATTAGCATAAAAATGAGGGTTTCTATAATTAATGAATATATACTTTAAATAGCATTATTTAGCTATAAAAGTCTAGCTTTTGAGTTCAGGGTAATAATAAATGATTAACATCAATAATTATACGCACTAGCAAGAATAAACCATAAGCTCAGCAATGAATATACGCCTAAAGGTATAAAATAGATTGCTACATATTTTATTATCGAAAATTAAATAATGTAAGGCAGCGGACTAATTTAAATAATTGTAGGTATTTTGAGGAAGAAACAGGAAATGATACTTTAAACGCAAATGGCGCTCTCGGTAGGGATCGAACCTACAACTCAGCCTCCGGAGGGCCACGTGATATCCATTTCACCACGAGAGCACATTTGTTGCCGCCACATCAACTCGCGATATCAATGCTTTAGCATGCGCAATAATAAAGGCATCTTTGTATAAATGCCAGCATGATTCGTTTACATGTCTATAATTTAAACTAATCACTTCACAAAAGGTAAAAAAAGCGCTATTTGTTTATATTCTATAAAAAAACAGTAACGCTTTAGACACATATTATCTATTATTGTCACTGAACGGAAAGATTAAACACGAGGAAGTAATTATGAAGTTAATGTCAACAGAGCAAGTTGCTGAATTTTTAGGTGTAAAAGCAGAGCGCGTTAAACGCCTTGCTCGAGAAAGCCTATTAATCGCTAAATCAGAAGATGATAACGGCGAAATGCAATTTGACGCTGATGAAGTAGCAAAATACAAAGAGCTTGCGGAACGCTTTGGCGGACTTTAACCCTCCATTAAAGCAATAAGCTCATCCAGTTGCGCGCGCAATACAACAACCTGATTGTTTATAGCGCGTTGCTCATACCAACCTATACATAACAGTAAATAAACTAACTGATAGCAATTGAGTTTGTGCATAGATAAATAAAATTGTTTTGATAGGGTGTGCGTTTTGTAATTGTTAAGCAGAGCCTGCTTGCCTGAAGCATCTAATTTAAAACTAACCGCTAACGCAGCAAGATCAAAATACACATCATTTATTTGAGCATACTCAAAATCGATTAAATAAACGCCTTGCGGGTTTACCACGATATTTTCTTTGACTAAGTCGTTATGACAAAAGCCGCTATCTACGGGCATGTTGGCTATGCTTTTTAATGTTTTGCTTATGAGCTTTTCATACTGTTTAAACACTAATAAATGCTGATAGGCTTGCAATTCCAAAGCTATATTCATTGCCTCATTATTAGTTGTATACGCATGTAGCTTAACAAGTTTAGTCAGTAGCGGCATCGCCAAATAAGACTGCGCGACGTCGCCATCAATATAGGTAAAAGCTGCGCGCTTATTTTGCTTATCAAGCCAGATGGGAGCAGAGCAAACTTGTTGTTTACTGAGCTCATATTGGGCATGTAACCCTACTTGTGGCCAATACGCTTTATAACACTTTAATAAATAAGCTTGGCTGTCAGTACGGATCAAAAAGTTATCGTTGCTTAAACCGTTAACCAAATACTCTGTTGAGGTTATTGTGCTCGGTACTAAAAACGCGCTACAAATATTAACTAACTGAGAATGCTGATTCATAGATTAAAGTTGCGCCATGGACTTGGCTTGGCTTTGCTCGTATTCTTCGTACCACGTTTTAAATCCCCATGCTGCCATAACGGTATAAAATACAAATAAAACAAGGGTTGGGTAATAGCCTTTTTCGTAGTATAAATACATAGAGGCCGCATCAATGACTATCCAATAGAGCCAATTTTCTAGTACTTTTTTAGCTACCAGATACGTAGTAACCACAGCAAAGCAAGTTGTGAAACTATCAAGATACGCAAAATCTGCATGCGTATAGTTTTGCATTACATAGCCAATTGCTAATGACACTAATGCAGTCAGTACAATTAAAATAATATGTCGGTTTACCGGCCAGGATGTAATTAGTCGCTGCGCTTGATTAGCCTTGCCTTTGCGCCACACGACCCAACCAAACACCGCCATATACATATAATAAAAGTTTAGTAACGACTCCATTAGCAGCGCGCCATTCCAATACATAATGGTATAAATAAGCGTACTAAAAAAAGCCGCAGGCCAGCACCATAAGTTCTCTTTAATGGCCAGTAATAAATACGCCATCGACAAAGCAACCGCAATATATTCCCAATGCGACATAGCAGTAAAACCACTGAGTATTTGCGTTACAAAATCCATCATTATAAAACGACCGTGTTTGTTAAGAGGTTATTCGGGAGATAAATCGCCCGAAATAAATTTACACACAAATATAGCTTTACCAAATTGCTCATATGAATGTTTAATTTCTGTGCTGATCACTTGCATAACTAGGTCATAATCACCAAATATTTGGGTCGACATCGTATTAGTGATCACTTTGAGCTCTTCGTAGGCATTAACTCTGTCGATAAAGCCTTTAATAAAAGGAATGTAATCTTGGTGGAGCGGGTATTTACTGATCTCTACTGATAACTTCATTTCAAACTCACCTTTTTAATTATTTGATTTCAACTAATCATTCAACGCAACTTAAATACAGTGTAAAATTACACTAACACTCAATTTAAATGAGCTCATTATGGCACGCAGAATTACCTACACTTTTAAAAATCAACCGCGCGAAATTAACTTCGCCAAAGATAAATACCACGATATGTATCAGGCTATTGCGGCTGCCGAAGGTATCGATTTAACTAACTACTTAAACATGGTACGCCAAATTGAAATGACCTCTAAAGGGTCATCGGCAGTGCGTAACTTTCGTGATCAAGAATTTGCTCGCATGGGCTTTAGCGATATTTACTTTATAAAAGAGTAACGATACCGATTAAGTGAGCATCACGATCATTCTAGCAATGTAAACTTAATGGGTATTTTTAAAATAAATATTAGCGCTGGTACTCATAACTTACGCGCGGTGTAATATTACACAATAACTCGTAAGATATAGTATCAGCACATTGTGCAATTTCTTCTACCGGCAACTCAGGGCCCCACATTACTACTTCATCGCCGACTTTGATGCCATCAGCATTTTCACCAATATCAACACTGATCATATCCATAGAGATGTTGCCAGCAATACCATAACGTTTGCCAGCAATCACTACTGGGGTACCATGTTTAGCATGACGCGGATAACCATCACCATAGCCCATAGCAACCACTGCAAGCTTAGTTGGCTGAGCACTTTGCCAACTGCCACCATAACCAACACCTTGCGCAGCATCAACATCGCGAATTGCAATGACCTTAGTGGTTAAGCGCATCACCGGCTTAAGCTGATGATCTTTGCCTGAAGTGTTAAGCATTGGTGATACACCATACATCATCAAGCCTGGACGCACCCACTCTCCATGACCGGCAGGCCAAGCAATAATACCGGCCGAATTTGCTAAACAATGTGCTTGTTGTTTGCCTTGCACTAATGAATCAAACAAAGCAATTTGCTCAGCTGTTTTGGGATCATTAACATCATCGGCACTGGAAAAGTGCGTCATTAAATTGATTGTATCTTTAGCGTTATTAGTCGCTTGCAAGCGCTGATAAAAATCATTCAATTGCGTTGGTGCAACCCCTAAACGATGCATACCCGTATTGATTTTTAACCAGCAACTGATTGGTGCATCGAGCTTTGCATTTTCAAGTGCTCTGAGCTGGTTTTCATCATGGATTATGGTTTGAAAGTTATTGGCTAATAAAATCGGCAAGTCATCTTGATGGAAAAAACCTTCCAACAACACAATAGGCTTGGTCAGCCCGCCTGCTCGAAGTGCGAGCGCTTCATCTATTCGTGCCACTGCAAATGCGTCGGCATCATTAAGGTGCTGCGCTATTTTAACTAAACCATGGCCATAAGCATTGGCTTTTAATACCGCCATAACTTTACTGTTAGGCGCAAACTGTCGCACTTGCGCTAAATTATGAGCAAGTGCTTGTAAGTTAATTTCGGCAATAGCTAAGCGCATTAGTAATCATCATCTACAGCAGGCCCCGCGTAATTATCAAAACGAGAGAATTGACCTTGGAAGGTTAGGCGCACTTTACCAATCGGACCGTTACGCTGTTTACCGATGATAATTTCTGCAACACCTTTATCAGTACTGTCTTCGTTGTATACTTCGTCACGATAAATAAACATGATTAAATCGGCATCTTGCTCAATAGAGCCCGACTCACGCAAATCTGAGTTAATTGGGCGTTTATCAGCACGTTGCTCTAGGGTACGGTTAAGCTGCGATAGTGCAACAACCGGACACTGTAATTCTTTTGCTAATGCTTTAAGTGAACGTGAAATTTCGGCAATTTCTAAGGTACGATTATCTGACAAGCTAGGTACGCGCATTAATTGTAGGTAATCGACCATGATCATACTAATACCACCATGATCGCGGGCAATACGACGTGCACGTGAACGTACATCAGTGGGTGTTAAGCCTGAGGCGTCATCAACATACATTTTGCCTTTTTCCATGAGTAACCCCATGGTTGATGAAAGGCGCGCCCAGTCATCGTCATCTAGCTGACCAGTACGTACTTTGGTTTGGTTAATTCGGCCAAGGGAAGCCAGCATCCTCATCATAATTTGTTCAGAGGGCATCTCTAGTGAGTAGATAAGTACAGGCTTGTCTTGGGTCATTGCTGCATGCTCAGCAAGGTTCATCGCAAAGGTAGTTTTACCCATCGATGGACGTGCTGCTACAATAATTAAATCTGAGGGCTGCAGACCAGTCGTCATTTTATCTAAATCAGCGTAACCTGTGCTTACACCGGTAACACCATCTTGTGGTGACTGATAAAGCTCTTCTATTTTATCAACGGTTTTTTCAAGTATGTTGTGAATGCTTTGCGGGCCATCACTACTTTTTGTACGTTGCTCAGCAATTTTAAATACTTTGCTCTCAGCAAAGTCGAGTAAATCGTGACTTGTGCGCCCTTCTGGGTTAAAGCCTGCCTCAGCAATTTCATTGGCAACACCAATCATTTCACGCACAACTGCACGCTCGCGTACAATGCTAGCGTAAGCATCAATATTAGCAGCACTTGGGGTGTTTTTAGCTATTTCGGCTAAATACGCAAAGCCACCAATCCCTGAAAGCTGATTATTTTTTTCTAAACTTTCAGAAATAGTAATTAAATCAATCGGATCGCCAATTTCAGCCAGTGCTGTCATTGCCTCAAAAATAAGCTTATGGGTACGGGTATAAAAGTCCTGTGACACAACAAGTTCAGCTACGCGATCAAATGCTTGATTATCAAGCATTAAACCACCTAAAACAGATTGTTCAGCTTCTATTGAATGGGGAGGAACTTTAAGAGTGTCGACTTGCTTATCTGGTTTGGCCATAACTTCACAGTACTAAAATTGAATGGCTCTATTCTATCGACTTGGCGGGGCTGTGCAAATAGCAAAGCAGGAAATCTTTCCTGCTTTTTGTAACTTAAAATAAAATGGATGATTATTGACGCTTAAGTCCAATCGTCCCACTTATGGTATTCATTTCTACACTGGCATCGGTGCCATTAGTATTAAACTTAATTCCACTTGCTGGGCCATATTTGGCTTTTTGCACTTGGTCGCTCGTTAGCTGGTTGTCAATTTTACCGCCGGCATGGGCTTGCACTTCAAATTGTGCCGATAAATCAGCTGGAAAGTAAAACTCAGCATTGCCACTTACAGATTCAAAACTTACATCAGCATCACTTAAAAGGCGATTAATACGCACTTCAACTTCGCCATTTACAGTGCTTATTTGTAACTCTTTGATTGCATCGAAGGTAAGATTGATATCACCGTTTACATTTTCTAAGCGAATATCATTGGCAGTCGAGTTTGATTTTATATTCCCATTAACCGCATTAAAACGAACTTCTCCGTTAGATTGCTGATCATCAATTGCGCCATTTACAGTTTCAAATTGCACTTTACCACTGAGGTTTTTTGCGTTGATGTCACCGTTAACACTAGTAAGCTTAATATCGCCGTTAAGATCATTTACTGTAATGGCGCCATTGACTACATCAATTTCAGTGCCTCTTTTTAACTCTTTTGCAGTTACCGAAGCGTTAACCCCAACATACTCCAGCGCACTGCTTTGCGGCATGAAAATAGTTAGCGTTGAGCCATTATTATTATTATCCCAATTTGAAAGATCAGGCATTTTTACAATAAACTGAGTTTTATTACCTTGTGTTTTAAGAGTGTAGCCTTGTGCTTTATCATCAAGCTCGCCGCTCACTTTAAATTGGTTTTTTTCCCAGCCCATAATATTTACATTGCCGCGCTGATTTTCTATATGAATAACGCCACCGTTTGGTACTTCAATTTGTTGTTCTATTTTTTCACCGGCAAATACAGCCATTGGTAATAAAGCGATTCCAAGTATTATTGCTTTCATTTATTTCTCCTAGATTTGTTGCCAACGCGGTGCATGCACCTTGTTAATTAAGTCGAGTTGTTGTTGATATACTTGCGCTAACATAGACAGTAGCGCCTTATTTTGTGGTTCATTTTCAAGTGTTTGCTTTATAGCCTGCTCAGCATCTTCAAGTTCTTGTAGCTGCACTTGCCAGTTATCTGTTAGTGCCGCTTGGCTTTGGTATCGAACAAGTAAACTTTGTTTTTGCTTAGTAAAAAAATCACTCATCGCCACAGCGGTATTTGTCTCTGGAGATGTAAAAAACACCATAGTGCTAACCAAAGCAGCCACACAACATGCCGCAATAGCAGTTAGCTTCGGCCAAACTACACTCTTAACTGTACTTGCCTGCTTATTAGTCATTATGGCGCGCTCAATCCCATCCCAGAGCTCTTTATCGGGTGTTATATTTTTATTTAATTGTGTTAGCGACTCATTTAAGTAGTCATCAAAATTTGTTTTACTCATTTTCGTACCACTGTTTTAATAATTGCCTTGCACGATGATATTGCGCCTTACTAGAGCCTACAGCCATGCCTAGCAAGGTTGCTATTTCTTCATGCCTATAACCTTCAACGGCATACAGTACAAATACCATTCTTGCGCGCTCAGGCAGCCTAACGATTAATTTATCTAAGCCATTTAAGCCATTGCAGTCATTTGCAGATTGCTCATCCATACCGCTTTGTTCAAAGCTAATAACTTTATTAAGCCAATGTTTTTGCTTACGCACATAGCTAATAGCAATATTACTGGTGACACTGTAAAGCCAGGTAGAAAATTGCGAACGCCCATCAAATTGCGCTATTTTGTGCCATACCTGTACAAATACTTCTTGGGTTGCATCTTGCGCATGCCCCTCATCGGCAATTAGCCTCAGGCATAAGCCATAAACTTTTGCTTTATGCATGTCATAGAGCGCTTTATAGGCTAACTGGTCGCCGTTTTTAACTTGATCAATAAGCATTTGCTGCACTTGATCAGTTATTGGCTGATTAGCGTCCATTAACATCGCAAATTTTTCCTGTTTATAATTATGTAATTGCAATTTAACTTATTAGACGCGAGGAGAAATAGAAAGGTTTAAATGAAATAAAATTTTTTTGAAAATAAAGGTTTAACTTAGAAAAGTGTTTGATTTAATCCACAACAAACAATTTATTGTTTTGAATTACAAATTTTAGATACAAAAAAACCGTGCAAAGCACGGTTTTTTTTTAACTTAATTTTAAAAATTAAGCTTCAGCAATAACGATTACTTTAATAGTAGCTGTTACGTCTGAGTGTACTGCGATTGCAACGTCAAATTCGCCAGTCTCACGGATAGTACCTAGAGGTAAACGAACTTCTGATTTAGCAACTTCAACACCAACAGCTGAGATAGCGTCAGCGATGTCACGAGTACCGATTGAACCGAATAATTTACCTTCGTCACCAGCTTTAGATACTAATGTAACTTCTGCTAATGCTTCAAGTTTGTCAGCGCGTGCTTGTGCTGCAGTTAACTGTTCAGCGATTTTTGCTTCTAGTTCTGCGCGACGTGCGTCAAACGTTTCAATGTTTGCTTTAGTTGCAGGAACTGCCTTACCTTGTGGGAAAAGGAAGTTACGTGCGAAGCCAGATTTAACAACAACCTGGTCACCTAGGCCACCTAGGTTAGCGATCTTATCTAGTAGAATAACTTGCATGTTTCTACACCTTTTAAAAACGTGTTAATCCGCTGCTTACTTATGTAAGTCAGTGTATGGAAGAAGGGCTAAGTAGCGAGCACGCTTAATAGCAGTTGCTAGCTGGCGCTGGTATTTAGCGCTAGTACCTGTGATACGGCTAGGTACGATTTTGCCACTTTCTGTAACATAGTTTCTAAGAGTAGCTAGATCTTTGTAATCGATTTGTTGTACGCCTTCCGCTTTAAAGCGGCAGAACTTACGACGTCTGAAATAACGTGCCATGAGATTAATTCCTCAAATAATTCTTTCTATATGCTGAGCATGCAAAACCAATTGGCTAAGGCCGTTACGACCTTCGTGGCGATTTAAAAAACCACTCACTTGCAATGCCTGCCCAACGTGCAAATGTTGAGTCTGTTGTTGCATTTGCTTACCACTGGCAACCACCTGAAGCCTCACATAACTATTACGGTTAAGATCTGCTTCAACTTGCATTGATTTATGTTCTACAACAAAAATACAATGCGGTATGCCCGCGGGGCTTTGGCTAAACTTGGGTGTTTTACAAACAACCCCCGATATAACCAGCTGATTCGTATATGGGCTAACCATTATAGTAACTGCTGACTACGTGCCATGCTAGGACTCAAAACAATTAAGCAGCTGGTGCTTCTTTCTTCTCTTCTCTTACAAGAGGAGACGCTTCAGTTACAGCGTTTTTAGTACGCATAACTAAGTTACGAAGCACTGCATCGTTGTAGCGGAAAGTAGTTTCTAGCTCGCTGATTACTTCAGTTGGTGCTTCAACGTTCATAAGAACATAATGAGCTTTATGAAGCTTGTTGATTGGGTAAGCCAGTTGACGACGGCCCCAGTCTTCAAGACGGTGGATAGTACCACCTGCTTCAGTGATAGAACCAGTATAACGTTCGATCATACCAGATACTTGCTCACTCTGATCAGGGTGAACCATGAATACGATTTCGTAATGACGCATGGATATTCCTTACGGTTAATAGAGCCTTCTACCGTTTCGGCCGGTCGGTTTAAGGCAAGGAATTAATAGTTTAAAAGCCGAAATGAGCGCGCATTTTACGCTTAGTAGGATAATTAAGCAAGCAGGTTTTTTAAGCTTTAATAGATAAGGGTTCGGGCTTCGGGGGTCGGGCTTCGGGCTTCGGGCTTCGGGCTTCGGGCTTCGGGCTTCGGGAAGACATTATTGGATGCTCCCTTTATATCAATAAGTAAAATAAAGATAAGTGTTTAATATTTACTAGGTAAGCGCGAGCTTGCTCGCTTGAAAAGTGGAGCTTTTAATTACTTAAGCCCTACATTTGCCCCTAAAATATAAACATTTACTCAAATCTAAAGCCGTGCAATTATTAAACAACACATTATTTAATAAGGATATTTATGAAGCTCTTACTATCGCTTGTGTTAATACTTACTTTTAGTACACCTGTTTTAAGCTATGCAGACACCGCTACAACCGACATAACCGTGGGTAAAAAGGTCATTCTACAATCAAAAATACTTAACGAAGACAGACCTATCAGAATATTCATACCTGAAAATGTAAAAGACGATCAGCCGCTCTATGTTATTTATTTACTTGATGGTGTTGAGCACTTTCATACGGCGTCTGGCGTTATAAAATCTCTTGTTGATTACGAGCAGATACCTAATGCAATGCTTGTTGCTATTGATACAACCAACCGTGTTCGTGATTACTTACCTAAAGTACAAAGTGAGCCTAAAACGGAGTTTCAAACCTTTGTTAAAAATAAATGGCCTGACGCAGGGCAAACCGATAATTTTTTAAAGTTTGTGTCTGATGAGCTCATGCCCTATATAAATAGCAACTACCCAACTAATGGTTACAACACCTTAATTGGTCATTCTAATGCTGGTACATTAGCGCTTTATACTTTAGTTAATCAGCCGGAATTATTTAACAACTATATAGCCATAAGCCCAAATAGTTGGTGGAGTGATGAAGAGTTAAAAAGTAATATCACTAAATACACTAAAAACCCTAAAGGCGCTCAAGCGTTATTTATTAGTGTAGCAAGTGAAGGCGCACGCTTTTATACAGGTGCATTAAATACTTTAGTAAATTTAGAGCAACAAATGCCCACGCAGCTAAAATGGGAATATAAGCATTACCCCTCTTTTACTCATATGGGCACCATACTTCCAGCACTTAGCGATAGCCTAATTCACTTATTTAGCGACCTAATATTTAAAGTGACTGACGAGCACGGAAAATTTGCGGATGTATCATTGATTACCGGTTATTACCAAGCACTTAGTGATAAGTACGGATTTGAGCTTAAAATTCCACAAGATGTGTACGTAGAATTTGCTCATAGCCAGCAGAAATTTGGCAACACTAAAAAAGCGATAACAACACTTAAACACTTTACTCGCGATTACCCTAATGCTGCTTACTCTCACATGCGATTATCGCAAGGCTACACTGCTAATAAACAGTTCAAAGAGGCATTCACTAGTATGAAACACGCACTAGAACTTGCTAAACAGAACTCGCGTGACCCGCTGTTAATCGATGCACTGCAAGATATGTTGAATGAAGTGCAAGAAAATTTGTAGCTCATTAATTTAAAAGCATTACGAGCTTCGATCGTCGCGTCAGCAAACTGTAAGCCTACACTAAAGAAAGCATTAGCCTATAAAAAAACCGATGCTTAAACTAAACATCGGTTTTTCTTTGGCTGAAAGCTGACAGCTAAAAACTGACCGCTTGTCTTTATCACTTCCCTATCGCTTCTTTAGCGAATAGGTGTTTGATTGGGCCCAAGTTATCAACTAACGAAAGCCCAACTCCACGAATCAGCTTTTTAACTGGGTTTGCGCCTTCAAATAGCTCTTTTAGCCCTTGCATCATGGCTATGTGTTTTTGTGCGTCGAGCTTGCGAGTGCGCTCGTAATCACGCAATGTTCGCGTACTGGCAAATTCGTTGGTGTCTTTACTTAGTAGCTCGATTAAATAAGCCGCATCTTTTAGACCTAGGTTCATACCCAGCCCTGCTAATGGATGAATGGTATGCGCTGCATCGCCCATTAACACCACCTTGCCATTAACCCATTGTTGGGCGTAACGCATTTTAAGTGGAAACGCGACGCGCTTACTTTGCAATTCACATAAACCGCATTGGCCATCTATTGCAGCCATAACTGCTTTATTAAAAGTGGTGTCGTCCATTGCTAACAATTCATCACAATGATTAGGGCTGGTAGACCACACAATTGAATGAGTATGCTCATCGCTCAATGGCAAGAACGCTAGCGGCCCTGTAGGTAAAAACACTTGGCGTGCGGTATTTTTGTGTGACTCTTTAGTTTTAACTGTCGCTACTAACGCATGGTGATCGTAATCTTTAAAGCTCAGCGCCATATTAAACTGTTTACGAATCGCTGAATTTGCACCATCAGCCGCCACCAGCAACTTAGCAATAATAGGTTCGCCAGTTTTTAAATTAATAAATACATCAGACTCGCTTTGGTGTATTTGCTGATACTCGGTATTAAACATGAGTGTGGCATTACTTTGCTGCTCAAGCTCTTTTATTAGTGCAAAGCGAATAATGTCGTTTTCAACAATGTGGCCTAAATGCTCAAGCTCAAGTTGCTCGTTATTAAAGGCTATTTTTCCAAAGCTGTCGGTATCGCGTACATCCATGTGCGTATAAACACAAGCACGCTCAGCTATTATGTGTGGCCATACATTTAACTGCTCGAGCAAAGTTTGGCTGGCAATACTCAATGCGCTTACACGTAAACCATAGTCATCGCTCGGTGGAGCTTGAGTTGGCGCTGCATCTAACACAACCACACTGATATTCGCTTTAGCAAGCCCTAGCGCCAGCGTTAAACCTACGCAGCCACCACCCACTATACAAACCTGTACTTGTTTCATAAACGTGTACCTTGTTTAACTTGTCCCATTAACTGTTTAGCCAATGGGGCTTTAAATGCGGGGAATAAATCCATTGAAAATAGCCCAATACTACGACCAAGCGCTAACACCCGTGATGAGTTTGAAAAAAGTCGAACCAGTGCGTCGGTTAATGTCATTACGGTGTTTATATCATCACTGCGCTTAATTGAATATTGACGAGTAAAGGCATAACTCCCTAAATCGTGTTCACTGTTTGCTATTAAGTCACTAAGCACTTGTACGTCGCGCAGCCCTAAATTAAAGCCTTGACCTGCAATTGGGTGAATTGCATGTGCCGCGTTACCTATTACCACAGTACGGTGCGCTGTTAACGATTCTATTTGCCCATAAACCAGCGGATAACTGGCGCGCATACCGACTTTTATAAATTGCCCTGCACGATAACCAAAGGCAGTTTGCAGCGCACTTATAAAGTCTGGTTTACTTAGCGACATATACTGCTCAATATGTTCTTGGCGCATACACCATACTAACGAATAGCGGTTATTACTCATGGGTAATAAAGCCATTGGGCCATTTTGGGTAAACCGCTCAAACGCCTGATGATGGTGTCCACCAGCGACTTCTATATTGGCAATAATCGCACCTTGTTCATAAGGCTGGGTATTGAAGCCGAGCCCCAATAAATTACGAGTTGGCGACTGTGTACCGTCGGCAATCACCAACAGCTTAGCACTCAGTTTTTCGCTACTTTGTAATGTAAGTTCATTACTATCGGCGTTTTGTTTTATCGCCGTTACGCTATCAGGGCAAAAAAGCGATATATTTGATTGCGTTAAACGCTGATGCAGCGCTCTGCCAAATGGGTTTACCTCAACCACATAACCTAATGAGGGTTTAGTAAACTCATCACTGTGTATATGGGTTTTACCAAAGTGCCCTTTGTCTGACACACTGACTTTTTTTATGGCTGCCGCATAGGGAGCGTTTATTTCAAATAAATTGAGGCTTTGTAAATACTCCACCGACTGCTGTGCAAGCGCTATGCTTCTGTCGTCAAAACTTGGGTGATAATCTGTGGTTACTTGGTTTGCTTCAACCACGGCAATATGTAGGCTGGGATTTTTTTTACTTATGCTCAGTGCGCAACTTGCGCCCACTAAACCACCGCCAATAACTACAACATCAAACTGCTTAGCCACTTTTATCTCCAAGCTTATACGTTTTTAGCGCTTTGCATTAACGCTTCTATTTCGCTAATTTTTTTAGGCACGGTAATCGTTAAGTTTTCGTGACCTGACTCAGTTACTAATAAGTTATCTTCAATACGAATACCTATGCCTTGGTATTTTTTGGGTGCGTTTGAGTCTTTACTAATATAAAGCCCAGGTTCAATGGTCAGTACCATACCAGGCTCAAATGCACGCTCTTCATTATTTACTCGGTAATCGCCTACATCGTGAACATCGAGTCCTAACCAATGGCCAAGACCATGCATGTAATATTCTTTACAGGCTCCTTGCGCCATTAGCTCATCAAAGTCGCCGGTTAAAATACCTAAATCGAGTAAACCTTGGGTTAGCACTTGCATAGCTAATTTATTAGCCTGCGATAAGTAGCCACCGGGCTTTACTTCGTTAAATGCCACTTCTTGCGCTTTAAGCACAATATTATAAAGCGCAGCTTGCTCAGTGCTAAATTTACCGTTAACGGGGAAAGTACGCGTTATATCGGCGGCGTAGCCTTGTAGCTCACAGCCTGAATCAATCAGCACTAAGTCGCCATTGTTCAATACATCGCTATTTTGGGTGTAGTGCAAAATATTGGCGTTATCGCCACTGCCGACAATAGTGCCATAAGCAGGATGTGGCGCACCGTTCATTGCATAGTGATAATGAAGCTCTGCCTCTAATTGAAACTCGGTTGCACCAACGTGGGAAAAACGCATGGCACGCATATGTGCTCGAGCACTTATTTCGCAGCCTTCACGCATAATGTTAATTTCGCTTGGCGATTTAAATAGGCGCATTTCATGTAGTAGCGGACGAATATCTTTAATTGTACTCGGTGCTGTATCGCCTTTTTTGGGGGCACTACGCAAAGTATTGAGCATTGAAAATACTTTGCCGTCGAAGGCAGGATACGTCCCTTGTGCATAAAATAAAATCTGTTGGCCGTTCACCAAATTCAATAATTGTTCGTTTAGTTCACTTAATGCATAAGTTTTGTCGAATAAGTATTCACTTTGCGCTTTTTCAAAACCAATGCGCCTGCCGTGCCATACCTCTGCAAGTTTATCTTTATCTAAACAAAACAATATAGAAGGCGTATCACTGTCTTTGCATAACACCAATACCGCATCAGGTTCGTTAAAACCAGTTAAGTAAAAAAAGTCACTGTCTTGTCTAAACGGGTAGTGAGTATCTCGGCTACGTGTGAGCTCGGTTGCAGCAGGAATTATCGCAATACTGTTGCTATCCATTGCCGCCAATAAACGCTCGCGGCGCGCTTTAAACTCTGACTTTTGTATTTCAACCATTAATAACTAACCCATTACTTTTGTTGTATTGCTAAATTAATGCAGTGTTTTTTTGTTGCTTTGTGGGTTTTGCTCTTTGCCAAGTTCAGCAAAACACAGTAACGCCGATACGCGTACGTACTCAATCACTTCATGCAGTGCTTGGCTATCTTCTTCGGTTTCTTCAAAGGTTGTATCAAGGCGCGTAATTTCGCTAAAGTCGCTAATCACTTCTTTTACATCTGCCGACAGCTTGCCATAGTCTTTTTGCTTTAAGCCAAAGCCCAGCATAAACCCAGCTACCCATGATACGAGCCCATTGGCTTGATCGATGAGTGTTTCGTCATCACTCGGTAAAAACAAATCAAATTGAAACTCTTCATTGTTAAAGCTTTCAACAACTTGTTGATAAACTTTACCAAAAAACTGTTTTAAATCGTTGCTAAACGACTCGCCATCATTAAATACGTCGCTCAGTAAGCCTAAGTATTCTTTATCGTCAATGCTTAGCCCACAAGCAAGTAAACCGCTAATAACGCCATGCGCTTCAGCAGGTGATACAAATATTTCGTTTTTCTCTAAAAGAAGTTGGGCTTTTTCGTAATCTGGTAAGTTATTCATAATGACGTCTTCGCTTTGCTAATTAAAGCAATGCTACCACTCGATAAAAAGCAACTCCAATGAATTCTATGACTGAGGTCAAAAGCAAGCGATTGAAAAGCTGATTAAGTTCAAAAAGCAATCTTAAAAGTAAATATAAGATTAGGGTCTGTTGACCCTTCAAGGTTAAATTTGCAGCAGTCTGTTTGGTATTTAAGCAAGGCAGAGCCTATGTGGTGTGGTTATTCCCCATAAATAGGCGATAACGCAGCATCAATGCCAAACAGGCGCTGCCCGAAGAGTTCTGCTTAGGGGCGATTTACTCTTTGTTGCCTACATGGATGTAGGTAAGGGGCGTGAGCAGGACGCGGAAGCTTTGCTCGGTTTTTACTTAGCCCACTAGGTTACAAACCTCGCGCCGCGATTAAACCGCCCCTAGTTTGAACAAATTTTAATCCGCAAAGGTCAACAGACCCTAAATTTGCAGGAAAACTGAGCGAACGGTTTAATTTTTTACGTTTGGGGTTTAAGGATTGGAATATGTCTTATATACTGAATTTGTTCCCTGGGGTGCAGGAGCTTGGTTAAGTCCCTGAGCCGATAAATTTTATACCAGGATTTTTGTTCGTCTACTATTGTGCAAGCTCGGCATGTACCGAGAAGCCTACGGTAAACCGCAGATTTCCGCCCTGAAACCTCAAGGTTTCAGGACTGACACCGGGCACCGCATTCTCGGGGAACACCTCCAATAACTTTAATTCCCCAGCAATTACTTTTATATCCTTATTTTATTAATCACCTAGTTATTATAAAAAACACCGAACTGAATTTTTTACAGTCCGATGCTTTACTTACTAGTACCTGAAACTTAGTGCCTGAAACCTCTACTTATCTATGTAGTCTGCACTTACTTAAACCAGTCTTGAAAGCGCTCCATCAGCATATAGTTAACCGGAACGAGTAATAAGGTTATAAAGGTCGCAAATATAATCCCAAAACCTAGGCTTACTGCCATAGGAATTAAAAACTGCGCCTGAGTCGCCTTTTCAAACAGCAGCGGCATTAAGCCTATAAAGGTGGTTAAACTAGTTAGCATAACCGGTCGAAAACGCGCTACGCCGGCGGTTTTAACAGCTTCCATTAAATCGAGCCCTTCACTGCGCTTTTTATTAATAAAATCAACCAATACTAACGAGTCGTTCACCACGACCCCAATTAACGCGAGCATTCCCAGCAAACTCATAATGGTAAGCTCCATAGCCATGATCCAATGGCCAATTACTGCGCCAATCATGCCAAAAGGAATAATGCTCATCACCACCAGTGGCTGTAAGTACGATTTAAAGGGAATTGCGAGCAATCCATAAATTACAAAAAATACAAATACCATTCCCCACAATAATGAACCAAACGATTCGCGCTGCTCTTTGGCTTCACCTTCTAATGAATGGCTTACACCTGGATATTGTTGCACAAGTTCATCTAAGTAGGTTTTTAAATCAGCTTGAAGCACGGTCATATTGGTATCGGTTTTTTCTACATCCGCCGACACATTAAGAGTACGGTAACGATCAATACGGGTAATGGTTGATGGGCTTTGACCCGGTACTAAAGTGGCCACGTGTGACAGCGGCACTCGCCCACCATTAGGCGTTTGTATTAATATATCTTTTAAATCAGCAACTGAGCGCCTTTCATCTATAGGTAAGCGCACCATAACGCGCACATCATCACGCCCGCGTTGAATGCGCTGTACTTGTACACCAAAAAACGAGTTACGCACTTGTCTTGATACATCAACTCTATTTAATCCAAGTGCAAGCCCTTGCTCTGTTAGCTCTATTTGTAGCTCTTCTTTACCATCAGACATGCTATCGGCAATATCAAACACGCTTGGATAAGTGGCCAATCGTTGTTTAATTTGCTCAGCCACTGTTTGCAGTGTGGTTATGGAATTACCCGATAATTGAATATCAATTGGGTTTGAGCTTCTACCTATTTCTGCTCTAAATGTGAGACTTTCAGCCCCTGGGATCACCCCTATTAATTGCCGCCACTCTTTTACCAACTCACGCGAACCAATATCAGACTCTCGTTGTTCTGCTGGGGTGATTTCAAAGCGCACACTACCCGAATTAGCCGCACCGCCTCGCCCGCCAGTGCTGGCTAAAATATTAAGGATAATACTTTGCCCTGTTTCTTCATCTTGATACTTACGCTGAAGCTCTCTGGCTTTATCTGACATATCAATAATGTATTTATTCGTGACTTCAAACGGTGTTCCAGCAGGAAAAGTTAAATTAACCCGAACTGTTTCACTGGGAATACGTGGGAAGAAAATAAACTTAGTCCAACCACTGGTTATCATGGTTAAAATAATTAAAAACACGCCCATAAACAAACTGACTGTGGCCAGTTTGTTGCGTAGCGCTAGCCCTAATACGGGTTGGTAATATTTTAAAATGGCATGCTCAAAACCATCTGCAAAACGTTGTTGGAGTTGCTCTAATTTAGAACCTTTGCCTTTTTGCTGGCGCAGTTTGATATATTTTAAATGCGCTGGCAGCACAAATTTAGATTCAATCAATGAAAACAATAATACCGGAATAACCACCACCGGAATTTGCGCAAAAATAGCGCCTCGTGCGCCTTCTATAAAACCTAACGGTAAAAAAGCGGCCACGGTGGTTAACACGCCAAATGTAACTGGCGTGGCTACTTCTTGAGTTCCTTTTATAGCAGCCTCTTCGCCCGATTTGGCGGTTTTTAAATGGGTATACACGTTTTCACCGGTAACAATGGCATCGTCCACCACAATCCCTAGCACCAATATAAAACCAAATAAGCTGATCACATTTATGGTCACGCCAAAGGCGGCCATTGCCATAAACGCACCCATAAATGAAACTGGAATACCAATAAATACCCAAAACGCGATGGCAGGTCTTAAAAATAATGTCAGTAACCCCAGTACCAAAATACCCCCCTGTAAAGCATTGCTAGTTAGGGTAGCAATACGGCTTTTTACTACCTCAGAGTCATCATCCCAATAGCTTAAATAAAACCCTTGCGGTAAATTAGCTTGCTCACTGGTAATATAGTTTTTAACTGCATCGGCCACTTCTATCGCACTTTGCGGACCAATGCGGTACACATCGATAAATGCGGCTTGTTTGCCATTAAAGCGGGTGCGCACGGGGGTTTCTTCAAAATCATCGTTAATGGTTGCAATATCACTTAAGCGAATAATAGTGCCATCGGCTTGATTTTTTATCACAATGCTTGCAAATTCATCTTTGCGGTAAGCTTGCCCTTTAGAGCGAATAAGTACATCGCCGCCCTCTGTTTTAAGGTTTCCTGCTGAAATATCAGAACTTGAATTGGCAATGGCACTGGATATTTGCGCCAAGGTTAAATCGTATTGGCGCAGCGTATCTTGGCTTACTTCGATTGCCAGCTCATAATTACGTACGCCACTAAGTTCAACTTGGGTAATCGCCGGAATGCGCAGCAATTCATCACGGACTTGCTCTGCATATTCTAGGGTTTCTTTTTCGTTGTAGTCACTTGAAACAGTGACTGCTATTACTTCACGCTTACGCTGGATTAACCCTATTACTGGTTTTTCTGCATCGGCTGGAAAGGTATTAATGGCATCGACACGGCTCTTTATATCCGCTAACAATTCACGCTCGTCGTAGCCAGTATCAACCTCAACGCTTACTTGTGATGACCCCTCAGAAGAGCGGCTCGATATTTGTTTAATACCTTCGAGATCTTGTAATGCTTCTTCTATTCGTATGGTGACCCCTTTTTCAGCATCTTCTGGGGTTGAACCACGTAAACTCACACTAATATTTATACGATCAGAAACAAACGAGGGAAACACCTCTAATGGTAACTTAGAAGACAGGCTGAATAGGCCGCCCAACACAATACTAATTAGCAATAAGTTGGCAGCCACATGGTTACGAGTAAACCAAGCGATCATGGCTGCTCTCCTGTTTTTTGTGCTTTAGGAGTCGCATCCATTATCTGCACTGGTGTACCTGAACTCACTTGCCCCAGTGGCGTCAGCACTAATTGACTACCCGCTTCAAGACCTTTACTCACAATGCCTTGCAGCGCATTTTGCCACGCTAAAGCAATATTTTTACGCTGTAGTGTGCCATTTTCAACCACATAAACATAACTGCCTTGATATATCGCACTATTGGGAATAACGAGTACCTGAGAGGCGACTTTGCCATTAATTTTAGCTTTAACGTATTGCCCTATTTTTACTGGGTATTGATTATCACTGGTTGATTTATAAGGGTCATTAATTTTAGCCACCACATACAATTGCTGAGCACTTTCATCTATTGCGCCCTCAGTACGAATAAGTTGGCCTTGCCATTGTTGCTCGCCAATTAAATCTGAAGTGAAATTAACCGCTGAGCCACGCTGATTTTTAGCACCATCTCGATATTGCTCAGGTAAATTAATAAAAGGCAGATCTTTATTCTTTATCGGTAAGCGTATTTCAACACTGTCGGTTGCATAAATTGTCGCCAACTGCATATTGTTAGATACCACCTGACCTAAATCAACGCTGCGGTTTAATACTCGCCCAGCATAAGGGGCTTTAATTTTAGTACGTTCAAGATTTAGTTGCGCTTTTTCCAATTGTGCTTGTGCTGACAAAACCTGTGCTTGCGCTGCAGCTAGCTGTGGCTTTCTAAGTACTAAAATACTCGGTTCAGACTCATTGCCTAAACGTTGCCAATCAGTAAGCGCTTGTCGGCCTCGCGCTTGCTCTTCTAGTAAGTTTTGCTCGGCATTGAGCAAATTAGCTTGTGCTGATTTAACTTCTGCTTTTAAATCGCGATCATCTAACTGAAGTAACACATCGCCTTTTTCAAAAAAGCCGCCTTCGCGGAACTGCTCATTTATATCAATAATCAGCCCAGAAACCTGAGCCACCAACATACTTTGAGTTCGTGGTTTAACCGTACCAAAGCTATCAATTTCAACGGGGTAGTCAATTAACTGCAATGGTTTTACCGCTACATTAATTTTTGCTTTTGGCGGTGCTGAAAAACGTGATGCTTTAGGCGGGTTTCCTTTAATAAACATCACCAAAAAAATGGTCGCTATAATGATAGCAGCGGGAACAATTATTTTTTGTTTGTTGAGTTTCATAGTGCTTGCTCATCCTGTGCGGATCTTGATTTTGCAAAGTCGCCCCCAAGAGCAACATGTAATTTAATGCGATTTGTGAGTAATTGGTTTTTAATTTCAATCAGTGAACTTTGTGCATCAAACGAGCGTGCTTGTGCATCTAATACGGTGGTGTAGCTCACTAAACCACTTTGATATTGTTCAAACGATAATTGCTCTGCTGCTAAGGCATTTTCTTGTGCCTGCAAGGTGCTTTGGTAGCGTGCCTTTAAAGATTGTTGTTGGGTAATAGCATTTTCAACATCACCAAATGCATCATATAAAGATTGCAGATAGGCTTGCTCTTGCTTTTGCGTTTGTAAACTGGCTATTTCCTCGTTCGCAGCGAGTCGCCCAGCGTCAAAAATAGGCGCTGAAATGCTACCAATAAGTGACCACGCAAGACTTGAAGCAGAAAATAAGTCGCTTACCCTGTTAGTGCTATCGCTTAAACCTGCCGCTAAATTTAAACTCGGAAAACGCTGTTTATGCGCATACGCAAGCGAAGCGTCGCTGGCTAATAACTGATACCAACTAGCACGCAACGCAGGTTTGCGAGTAATAAGCTCCGACGGTAAACCAAGAGGAATGTCGTCATTAATTACAGGTAGGTCGTTATTCGCTGCTATCAATCCTTTTGGATACTCCCCCAATAAACGCTCAAGGCTACGTGCAGCTTGAGTCAAATTTGCTTTTTGGGTTGCTATACGGGAGCGTTCATTGTTTAACTCATTGCGAGCTAAATAAACATCTAACGCTTCATTTAAACCTTGGCGATAACCCGACTCAATAATCTCAAGGTTTTGCTGGGCGTTAGCTTCTCTGCGCTTAAACAAATCAAGTAATTGCTCTGCACTGATTAAGTTAAACCAATTTGTTATAACATCTGCAATAAGCTGTTGTTTAGTTTGCTCATAGCGAGCTTGCTGAGCAAGGTAGTTGAGGTTGTCTCTACGCTTTGCATCAGAGAGTTTACCCCATAAATCAATTTCATAACCTAACTCTAACGATACAGAGCTTGAGTTATTATAACTAACCGGACGATTATCTTTGCTTCGCCCTACTCGCGTTGAAATATCTAAACTGGGCCATAAAGCGGCACCGGTGACAATTAATTGCTGTTTTTGTATTTCTACATCAAAACGGTTTTGCAATAGTTGCTGATTGTTTTTTAGCGCTTGAGTAACTAGCTGCTTTACTGTTGGTGAAGCAAGTTTATTAAACCATGTGTCGTTGACAGCAACTACTGATTCAACAGCTGTTTGTTGCCACTGTTCTGGGAGTGTATTCGGTGCTTGCTCACGTAGTTGCGGGTTTAAGTTACTCGCACAACCACTTAGCAGCATAATACTTATTGCCAATAAAGATGGCTTATATTGCCACATCATTTTTAAACCTGATTAATGCTATTTATGAATGTTATTCAAGCACTTTAGCAAACGTTGCTCAATTGACTTTACATAACATTACATACTTTGCGATGAAATTATAAGTGCCGTAGATACGCCAATCATTAACATATTGATCACAAATTAATAAACAATCTAATTTTTAGTCAAAAAAGCTGAATAAAGTTCTCAAAGCGGTACGAAAAGGACAAAGGGACTTACTGTTTATGACATACAGGAAAAATAGAGCAGGGTAGAAAAAACTTAGAAACAAAAAAGCCCCGCATTAGCGAGGCTTTGTATAAATGGTGCCTCGACCCGGAATCGAACCAGGGACACGAGGATTTTCAATCCTCTGCTCTACCAACTGAGCTATCGAGGCACTTAAACAGTGCA
>NZ_FPAR01000006.1:129124-304764 GCF_900116475.1 Pseudoalteromonas sp. DSM 26666
AATGGTGCCTCGACCCGGAATCGAACCAGGGACACGAGGATTTTCAATCCTCTGCTCTACCAACTGAGCTATCGAGGCACTTAAACAGTGCTAATTAAAAATCTTAACGGATTTTTAATGCAATTCCCAGCTAGCTCTACTGACTGGCTATCTGGGCGTGCGGCGTATTAAACGAGTTTTGCCCCTACAAGTCAACTTTTTTTTTCTTCTTTATAATCGTTTGAACGGTTTTCAAACAACTCGAGGCTATTTTCGTTAATACAGTGTATTTATCCAACAAAAGAGTTTAAAAAACGTAGTGAATTATTTTTTTTAGGTGTTACGATTGAATAATAACTTTCGGTACAGGCTTACCGTTTTAATAATAAGACCACAGGAAAACTCATGCAGAGCAAGCCCTCTTCAGCAATAAAAGGCCTACTACCTTTATTCTTAGTTAGTAACCTTATAATAACCGCATTATTTGTAGTCGCCTTTGCGCTTTATTCACAAAGCAATGCGGATAACAATACATCTGCTCCAGCCTCTACTTTATCGTTAACAAAACTTGCTGAGCGTCTTGATCAGCCTTTAGCAGAAGCATTAACAATATACGAGCAAGACAAGGTCACGCAATTACTCGATATGACCACCTTACTCAATGATGATTATAAATATACGCTCCACCGTTTTAATGCCAATAATCAAGCCGAGTTAGTTTATAGCAATAACAGTAAAGCAATTGCGCCTTTAGCTGTTAATAAACATATTAAAGAACAAAATACTCTTCATCATTTAATCTCATCAAAGGGGCAGATAATTGGAGAGCTTATTATTAAGCAAACACAGCCCTCAGTTACACCATCAAATCAACACTCACCACTAAATGCCTATGTTGTAGCCTTTGCTGCACTGGTGGTGCTGTTTGTATTAGCATTCATGTTGAATAAATACATTAACAAGCGATTACATAAAAATACAGATTCACTTACTCAAGAACTAAAAGAAATTACGCAAAATGATAACTATCAAAGCACCCTAAATGAGCAACTAGAGGGTGGTTTAGAAACGGTAGCTCAACAAGTTAATTTATTACTCAAAAAGGTGAGTAAGGTTCAAGCTGACGATCAAGCGGCAAAAAAAGAGTTAAAAAAATTACAAACAAGCCTTGAAACAGAAGTACAAAGCAGAACCTTTGAGTTAGAAAAACAAACGCAAAAAGCGCTAAAAGCCAGTGAAACTAAAACCACCTTTTTAGCCACTATGAGTCATGAAATAAGAACACCAATGAATGGCGTAATCGGTACCATTGATTTACTTCGTCAAACAGAACTTGATGGTGCACAGCAACGTTTAAGTACAATTATTCGTGAATCTGCATTTTCGTTACTCAGTATCTTAGATGATATTTTGGATTTTTCTAAAATTGAAGCAGGAAAGCTCAATATAGACCCGACTCCCTTCTCTGTTGCAGATACGCTAGAAGAAGTCGCAAAGGTGTTATCGTCTGTTGCAAAAAACCGTCACCTAGAACTCGATTTATCAATTGCACCCGATATTCCTAATAACCTTATGGGCGACTCAGTCAGGGTTCGCCAAGTACTTTATAACTTATGTAGCAATGCCATTAAATTTACCAGCACTAACGGCTCTACTCAAGGTAGGGTGAAAATATCGGTTGAAGTTGCACACAACACTGCCGATCATTTTACACTCCGTTTTTGTGTAGTTGATAACGGTAAAGGAATGAGTCAGTCTCAATTAAGGAAAATATTCAGCCCGTTTACTCAAGCTGAAAGCTCAATTACCCGAGAATTTGGCGGTACAGGACTTGGGCTTTCAATTTGTAAAAGCTTAACCGAGCTAATGCTTGGTACTATACATGTTACAAGCCATGAGGGGATTGGTAGTGAGTTTACCGTTGAACTGCCTTTTTCAACGGCAGGTAAAACTGAATTTGCTCATAAAAATACACTCAATAATAAACATGTTGTTGTTGTTAGTGACAATGCTGAACGCGGCAAGGTAATTTATCGTTACTTGTCATTCATGGGTGCCAAAATAACCTATGCCCATGAGCAAAAAGATATAGAAGATCATCAAGACACAAAGGATATTATTTGGGTTGTTGATGGTATTGACGACATGAGTAGCATTAGCACCTTGCTAAGAAGTTTACTTTACTCACTAGAAGATAATAATCAGCAAATGGTGGTATTAAGTAAGCTAGATGAAGCCGTTATTAATCATAAAAATATTTTTTATATTAATGCTTCACCACTGTGCAAATCTAACTTTATGCTTTCAATTTTGGTTGCGGCAGGCTTACATAAACCTAAGCAAATAAAAAAAGCTAAAAGCATGAATCATTACTTAAATTCAGAAGAAGCACTCGCTGCGAATAGGCTTGTTTTATTGGTAGAAGATAACTTACTAAACCAAGAGGTACTTACCGAGCAGTTACACATACTAGGGTATAGTGTGGAAGTAGCGAATAATGGTGAGGAAGGCATAGAGATGTGGCGTAAAAACAGCTATTCGCTCATCCTAACCGATTTACATATGCCGAAAATGTCTGGCTACGATATGGTTGAAAAGATTAGAGAAGAAGCAGCACTGTTAGAAGCAATCGACGCCCAACCTTATATTATTGCTGTAACAGCCAATGCCTTAAAAGGCGAAAGAGAACGCTGTTTAGCTGTGGGAATTAATGACTTTATAACTAAACCGATTGAGTTAAATGCGCTTGAGGACATATTAAATCAATGGAGCGATTTAGATAATAAACAGCCAAAACAAATTAGCTCAGCTGAAAAGCCAGCCATGCCTATTAACATGGAGTCTGCCAACAAATATATAAATGGCGATGATGCTAAAAAAATTCGCTTCTTTAAAATGTACTTAGAGCAAAGCCAAGAACAAATTAAATCAATCAACTTTGCGGTACTACAAAAGAGTCAAAGTGAAATTATAGCTGCCTGCCATCAATTGAAATCTATATCAAAAACAGTGGGGGCTAATATTGTGGCTGATTTAGCGCAGTCATTTGAGGATAAGTGTAAGGCTGATGAAATCAATGCCGATGAGTTAATTGAGATGAGAGATGAGCTCGAAATTGAATATTCAAGAGCAGCACAATTTTTAAAAGAACAAATTAGAAACCACGATCAACAAGATGACTTGATTTAACTAAACTGTTCATAGGTATGCACAACAAAAAAGGGCTTTTATAGCCCTTTTTTAACGATTATTTTTCTACTGGCTTATAGCCTTCAATCTCAACCTCTTTGCCTTCAAATAAAAAGCCAACCATTTGCTCTTCTAAAAAGGTACGATGTTCTGGGTCCATCATATTTAAATGCTTTTCGTTGATCAGCATCGTTTGTTTATGCTGCCACTGTCCCCATGCTTCTTTAGATATATTATTAAAAATCTTTTCGCCAATTTCCCCAGGATAAAGTTGAAATCCAAGGCCTTCAGCTTCTTTTTGTAACTTTTGACAAAATACAGTACGTGCCATGATTTATTCTCTCTAACGCTAAATGCTGCTAGTTTAACCTATTGGGCTCATTTGTTTAACCAACTTTTTAGTCGGTGCAGCTAAACCCACCTCTATTGATTGATCAAGTGGATACCATATTAATTGCTTGTCGTTCACCACATCAGGGATTTGCTGAACATTGAGCACATGTGGGTTTATGGTTAGCTCAAAATGTGAGAACACATGGCTAAAAGGCGCTAATATCTCAAGCTCACTTTTTAGCCCTTGCTGTGCTAAAAAAGTATCAAGCTCACTGTGCTCATTAAATTCAAAAAATCCAAATAACCCCCCCCAAATGCCACTACTTGGGCGTTTTTCCATGAGTACTTTGTCGTTATGTTTAATAATTAACTGATGACAACTTTTTTTAGGCACTGCTTTTTTAGGTTTAGAATGTGGGAACTCTTTAACCTTACCCGCATTAAAAGCACCACATTGTGTTTTTAACGGGCATGCTTCACAGTCAAAACGACTTCGTGAACAAAGGCTTGCCCCTAAATCCATCATAGCTTGATTAAACTCAGTCACATTATTTTTAGGGGTGAGTTGTTCACTTAAATGCCACAGCTGATTTTCTACCTTTTTGACGCCATACCAACCTTCAACCATGAAAAATCGTGCAAGCACCCTTTTTACATTGCCATCAAGAATAGGATGATGCTGCCCCAACGATAAAGATAAAACAGCACCGGCAGTGGAGCGTCCTATTCCGGGTAAATCCATTACCTCTTCAAGCGTGCTGGGAAACTGGCCTTGATATTTGTCTCGCACTATTTTGGCCGTTTTATGCAAGTTTCGCGCGCGTGCATAGTAACCTAGACCAGTCCAGTGATGCAGAACCTGATCTTCATCAGCATTTGCTAAAGCAATAATATCGGGAAAGCTTTGCATAAACTTTTCGAAATAGGGAATAACAGTCACAACTTGGGTTTGCTGCAACATCACCTCAGACACCCATACTTTATAAGGTGTTTTAGCTAATTGCCATGGCAATGTTTTGCGCCCATGGAGATGATACCAATCAACTACTTGGTTAGAAAACCAATCAGACTGCTGCTTTTTTAAATCCAACATATTTACTTTTTTACTAATGCTTAATGGCGGCTCAGTCTATTGTAGTTGTTGAAAAGATCAAGCTATAACGCCCTAGAGCTTGTCAAGCTTGCGCGGGTCAGGGATAATACGCAACCATTTTTAAACACACTGTTTTGTCAGGCCAATAATATGAGTGAATCAAGTAACAACAACCTTGAGCAAGCTAAGCAAGAAGGTAAGTATATCCGCACTATTCGTAGTTTTGTAAAACGCGAAGGCCGATTAACCAAAGGCCAAGCCGCTGCAATCGAAAAATGCTGGCCAACAATGGGGCTTGAGCATAAAAAAGGCCTACTTGATTTAAACGCAGTATTTGGCAATGACAATGATGTAGTGTTAGAAATTGGCTTTGGTATGGGCAAGTCATTGGTTGAAATGGCAAAAAACGCACCACATCTTAACTTTATCGGTATAGAAGTACATCGCCCAGGCGTTGGCGCGTGCTTAATGGATGCCGACGAAGCAGGCGTTACTAATCTTCGTGTATTTGAACACGACGCCGTTGAAGTCCTTGCAGATTGTATAAGTGATAAAAGCTTATCGACCTTACAATTGTTCTTCCCTGATCCATGGCACAAAAAGCGTCACCATAAGCGCCGTATTGTACAAACTGAGTTTGCAGAAAAACTACGTTCTAAATTAAAAATTGGCGGCGTTTTTCATATGGCAACCGATTGGGAAAACTATGCAGAGCATATGCTTGAAGTAATGCAAGCAGCACCTGGTTACAAAAACCAATCAGAGACTAACGACTATGTACCACGTCCTGATTTACGTCCGCTGACTAAGTTTGAACAACGTGGCCATCGTTTAGGCCATGGCGTATGGGATTTAATGTTCGAACGTACTAAATAACCGTTAATTAAATAATCAAGTAAGGTAAAGCCATTTATGAGCGTATTAACCAATCCGAGCCTATTATTACTTCGCAACAGCGAGGAGATAAAAGGTAAATCAATATTGGTGGTCAACTTTGTTCAAGATGGCTTTTTAAATGAGCTAAAAACGCTCAACCCACAAAGTAAAATAACGGCTTTTAGCTATAACCATGCAAATGGTGAATTTGCTAAAAACATATCGGGTATAAATGTAGAAGTTAATCACACGATTAGCGCCGGTGAATATGATTTAGTAATTCTTTATTACCCCAAGTCTAAGCCCGAGCTATTAATGGCATTAGACAACATACGCGCAGTGATAAGTAAAGAAGCTGAGCTGCTAGTCGTTGGCGAAAACAAAAGCGGTGTAAAATCAATTGAAAAGCAACTCGCCAATAAAACGGCGTTTAGTAATAAAATTGACTCTGCAAAACACTGCGTTTTATATTCATTTTCAGAAATAACCCTTAATTCAACATTTGATATTAGTACTTACCACAAAGAGTTTGTGGTAAACGTAAGTGATATTGAGTTTACTGCTGTAAGTATTCCTGGCGTGTTTAACCATGGCGCCCTTGATACCGGCACTAAAATGCTACTAGAAAATGCACCAAATTTAAAACACGGTAACGTTCTTGATTTTGGTTGTGGCGCGGGGCTTATTGCTACGTTTTTAGGGCTAAAAAATCCGGCTCTTACATTTACATGTAGTGATGTAAGCGCACTAGCTGCCTATGCAACAACACAAACGCTTAAACTTAATAACGTTAATGGTGAAGCCGTACTGAGCGATGGTTTAAACAGCATTGCAGGTAAGTTTGATTTAATTATTAGTAACCCACCATTTCATACCGGTATTGCAACTGACTACACAGTGGCCGAATCGTTTTTAAATAATGCTAAACAGCACCTAACTAAAACAGGTAAGCTCACTATTGTTGCTAATAGCTTTTTAAAATATCCACCTATTTTAGAAGCCCAATTTGATAGTTATCAAACGGTGTTTAAGAATAATAAGTTTGCTGTATACAGTAGCTAAAACTTATTATTAATCCCCTATCAAAACATAAATATGCGGTATATTAGCCGCATATTTACTTTATGACGTAGATTAACTGAGAATAAATAGTGTAATTAAGCTAATCTTTTTGCTTCACTTTTTCCTGTTTTTGCTAAACTAGTATTTATTACATTCACAATTGACACGGATGACCCTCTCGCAATGCCTAAAACTGTAGAGCAAAATAGCATTCGTAGCATATTGTTTAAAACCATCATGCTTATAACAGCCATCTGTTTGCTATTATCTCTTTCTATTTCTACTTACTTAAGTACACAAGAGCAAAAAAAGCAGCTGATTAGTAAACTTGTGCTGGTGTCAGAGATCATTGCCTTTGATGCAATGCCGTCATTACTAAATAAAAATAGACCTGCAGAAGAAAGGCGGTTAAAGCTTCTTCAACAAGTCTCATCGGTTACAAACTTACATATTTATGCGCTAGATGAGCAAACAAGAAAACCAGTATTTTTTACCAGTTTTAATGCCCGAAAATCGCCACCTGTACCAATCAAAACAGACAGTATTAACGACTTTATAGAACCCCAAGTAGGTGATGAGTTTATTGAATACATTACTCCAATACTCAATAATGATCAGTTACTGGGTTATGTGTATATTAGGGGCAGCTTGGATAACTTAAATGAGCTTATCACTAAAAAAATTATAATTGATATTGCCATTATCGCTTTAATACTTATTTTTATCTCTTTGATTATTTTAAGGCTACAAAAAAGGATAGCCAGCCCAATAGAAAACTTAAGCTTGTTACTGCAAAACATAGCTAAAAATCATAACTACTACGCCCGGGCGCCTTTAACAAACTTAACTGAAATAACCCGGCTTTCTAACAGCTTAAATGTAATGCTGGCGCGAACACAAAGACAAATAGAGCGCCACGAAGAAGATAAAAAAGAAATTAAGCTACTAAACTCAAATCTTGAAGAAAAAGTAAGCCAACGAACCATCGCGCTCAGAGAAGCAAATAAAGAGTTGCTATCTACACTTGAAAAGATGCACCAATACCAAACTCAAATTGTCGAAAACAAAAAAATGGCTTCATTAGGGCAAATGGTGGCAGGTGTAGCTCATGAGGTAAATACCCCTATAGGGCTTGGGATCACCGGTTCTACTTTACTAAGGGATAAACTCGCGGAGCTACAAATTAACTTTCAAAATAAGTCATTGACTGCCAGTCAATTTGAGCAATTTACTAACGATGGCATTGAAAACTTAGACCTCATCTACAGTAGTTTAAACCGTGTCGCAGAGCTTATTTCTAACTTTAAAAAAGTGGCCGTGATCAAAGATGATGAAATCACTAGCACCGTTCACTTACAGCAGCTCATAAACGATACATTATTGTCTATGGGGCAAGAATTAAGAATAAAAAATCCTAAAGTTCTTATAAATTGTCCAGCAGATTTAACCGTTGAAAGTAAAAAAGGGCCACTGCAGCAAGTTTTCCATCAACTAATTTTAAACTCCCTACTACACGGATTTGTAGCTGGCGGTGACAATGTAGTGCAAATTGATATTGTGGCAACAAACACAAAAACACAAATTACCTACACCGATAACGGCCTAGGTGTAGAGAGCAACATAAGAGCGAAAATTTTTGACCCCTTTGTTACTTCAAAACGCGGTCAAGGAGCCAGTGGATTAGGCATGCATTTAGTTTATAACTTAGTGACCCAGGCTTTGGCTGGAGAAATTGTGTTAGATACTGAGTATCAATCAGGAGCACGATTTATTATTACGCTATTTTAAAAAGTGAAATAAATCCGTTGTCTGCTCTTGAATTACGACTTTATGACCATACTAAGACAGCACTCATTGAACAGTTGTACCATTAATGCTGTATTTTCACACAATTAATGAACTTAATTGTGTTTAACATATCACATACATTGATGAAAAATTGTAAAGTGATATAATTTCGTTTTGAATTAGTCTGATTATTTTAAGTATCTTTAGGTGGTTGATGGATGTATCAATTATTAAAGGGAAATGGCTTCGACTTTATAATTCAAATTATACATCCAACGTTAAGTATCAATTAAGCCGCGGTTTTTAATAATACGTCAAAGTAGGTTTGGGCGCGCAGCTGTTTTTATCTAATTTGTTTTTACTTGTTAACATTTAGATATAATCCTATAATTCTAGTAGTCGGTTTTGATGATCACACCGATTTTAAAATAAAACACACTCCAAAAAGGTTAATTAAAAATGCAAACGCCAGTCATTCTGATCGTAGAGGATGAAGACGTAACTAGACTAAACCTCGTTAGTTTATTTGAAGCCGAAGGTTACAAAGTTATTGAAGCCATTGATGGCGATGATATGCATGATAAGCTTACAAATAACGATGACGTCAATCTTGTAGTTATGGACATCAACCTGCCAGGTAAAAACGGGCTTATTTTAGCTCGCGAATTACGCCAAAAACGCAAAGTTGGTCTTATTTTCTTAACAGGCCGTGACAACGATGTAGACCGTATTTTAGGTCTTGAAATTGGTGCTGATGACTATATTACTAAGCCTTTCAACCCGCGTGAATTAACTATTCGTGCTCGTAACTTAATTACGCGTACTGCATTAGGTGGTGAAGAGTCTGCTATTGAAACAAATGGCGTGATCACCTTTAACGGTTGGGAACTTGACGAAAACAGTCGTTGCCTTACTTCTCCAAACGGAGACGCGAAACGTCTACCTAAAGGCGAATACAGAGCACTGCGTTTAATGCTTGACTCTCCGGGTCGTATATTTAGCCGTGAGCAACTAATTAAACACATGACTGGCCGAGAGCTCCGCGCTAACGACCGTACGGTTGACGTAACAATTCGTCGTATCCGCAAACACTTTGAAAGCGACAACTCAACATCTGAGTTAATCAGCACCATCCATGGTGAAGGTTACCGTTTCATTGGTAAAATCGACAGCTAATTAGTTATTACTCTAATTGCTGTAAAAATAAATGAAGGGCCTGTTGTCCTTCATTTATTTTATCTGTTAACTCCTCAAGCCACACAGCTAACACTTCATCACTTTGCTCCAGCGCCCCATGCTCCATTTGCTTTGCATGCAACTGAACATCATTAAGACCCACCGAACCAGCGGCACCTTTTAATTTGTGCGCAACCGATTTGTACTCTTCTCTATCAGCAGCGTTTAACGAAGCTAATAGCTCTTGTTGGTACTGCGGATTTAGCTTTGCGAACAACTGGCTACTGCGTTTAAATACTTCAACGCCCATCGAATTTACAAAGTCTTCAATGGTTTCAACATCCAACAAGTCAGTATTAATTTGATTTAATAACGCTTGATTGACCACTCGTTGAGGAGCCTCGGTTAGCGCTTGCTTAATGCCAAAGAGTTCAGCGAGCATATTATCTAACTTGCTTGTGTTTATTGGTTTAGCTAGTGCGCCTTGAATAGATATACCCTCAAGCTCTTCTTCAGCACTGCGAACATTGGCCGTTAATGCCACTATTGGTAGCTGATCAAAATGACTTTGAGCGCGAATTTGTCTTGCTACTTCGTCACCATTAATATCAGGCAACTGCATATCAAGTAATACTAAATCTAAGTCATCTTCAGTTTCGACAAACGATAAAGCATCTTCACCCGTTTCAGCCCACAGCACTTCGTGTCCACGTTGCTCTAGTAGGTTAGTAGCAATTTCAGCATTAAGTGGCACATCCTCCACTAATAAAATATATAAGCTACGCCCAACATAACTATGTTCGGTAGGTGCACTACATAAATTCAGCGGAATTTGTACCGTAAAGCAGCTGCCCTCTCCTGGGGTACTATTAACCGTTATTGTGCCTTTCATTGCGCTTACTAACGCTTTGGTGACAGCTAAGCCAATACCTGAACCTATGGCATTGGTGCCTTTAAGATCTGGCGCTTTATAGTACATGTCAAAAATGCGTGTTAGTTGCTCTTGTGGAATACCTTCACCGGTATCGAGTATTTTAATAATAAGCCAAGGGCCATCTTCACGGTTTTCTCTGGCACAATCTAAGATTACGCTCCCTTGTTGAGTAAACTTAACGGCGTTATTAATTAAGTTCCACACCACTTGGCGTAAACGAGTCGGGTCAAGCAAAGCATATATGTCAAGCATGCCAGAACGCTTCACTTCAAACGAAAGCTCTTTTTGCTCAGCAATAAGGCCTGCAAAGTTAACTACATCGTTGATAAAGTCCGAAACATTAATTTCGTTGGCGGCAATATCTAACTGCTCACGGTCAATTTTATCTAAATCTATAATATCGTTGAATATGTTACCTAGCGTTTCGGCGCTTGAAAACACGGTATTACACCAACTGCGTTGCTGTTTGTTTAATTCGGTATCCAATAGCATACGCGTTAAGCCCACAATACCATTAAGCGGTGTACGTAACTCATGGCTTAATGTGGCAATAAATTTCCCTTTATCTTTATAAGCTGTTTCCAGTGCCTGCGCAGCTTCTTTACGACTGGTAATATCACGGCCAAACGCAAGTAAACCAATGTAATCCCCTTGTTCATTAATAAAGGGAAGTTTACGCAATTCAAACCACCTAATTTCACCGTTTACTGAGTACTCCACATCTATAGTTAAACCTTGGTGCGTACGCTCAACTTGCTCATCGGTTCTGAGTACTTCTGATAAAAAGTGGCTTGGGAATATTTCTTCTGCGGCTTTACCAATAAGTTCACCACTGGTTTTGCCCATTACCTCTTCAAACATTTTATTACAACCGGCAAACACCCCGTTGTTATCGCGGTAATAAAATAAATCCGGCGAGGAGTCTACTATTGAGCGCAGTAACATGCCTTGCTGTGCGAGTTCTTGTTGTGTTTTTTTACGCTCTGCAATTTCACGCCTAAGCTCTTCTATTGCTCGGTGTTTGGCATGAAAAGCCATTTTACGTTCGTCAATTTCAATATTTAAGCGGTTAATATTGTCTTTGAGGGTTTGATTTAAAAGCTTCTCTTGTTTTGTGGCACTATCTAAATAAGCATAAGAGGCATCAAGTTGCCGAATAGAGTTTAATAATATACTGATAACTAAAGGAGAAACAACCGAGGTAAAAAATACCACGGCGAGTATATCAACCAAGTTTACTTCGCCTATGGCAACGTAATAAAACATACTTGATAAAACCAGCGATATTGTTAGTAATAATGCATAGCAAATAGCAGCAGTTTTAAACTCACCAAAACGAGTTATTGAACTGGAAAGAACTCGAACCCACGGGTTCAAAGAAGAATCAGTCATATATCAGTTTTTCTCTTAGCTAAATGCTTAGGGTCTGTTGACCTTTCAAGGTTAAAGGCTAATTTTAGCATTTTCTATCAGCTATTTTCATGTTGTGCGACAAAAACAATAAAATTTCATGTTTGGTGTTATTTGCTGCATTTCAGCAAATCTTTATTTAGTGTAAAATGCGGCGTTTTAAATATTGCAAATAACGAGTAACGTATCATGCAAAAAACTATGCCAGATATTGCTAACACGGCTGCCGCATTACAAACAGGTAAATTAGACTGGGTAGGTATGGGCGATATAGAGCTGCCTTTTATTTTTGAATCTCTTGATTTAGCTCCAGTTACCGTTAATGCAAAAGCACGCGCCTTTGTTAATTTACACAAAGAAGATGCTAAAGGCATTCATATGTCGCGACTATTTTTAGCGTTGGATCACCTCTCAACTGAGCAACAGGTCAATCCACAAACCTTAGCACAAGCCTTAGATACCTTTATCACCAGTCATGAAGGCTTAAGTGATAAAGCACACATTGAATTTAAATTTGAATTGCCGCTACGCCGTAAGTCATTACTTAGTGGTAAAGCAGGTTGGAAAAGCTATCCCATTGTACTTACCAGCACTATAAATCAAGGCGTTATTAGTTTTGAGCTCAGCGTTGATGTGACTTATTCATCAACTTGCCCCTGTTCTGCAGCACTGGCTCGCCAATTAATTCAAAACGCATTCAGCGAAAAGTTTTCTCAAGAAACACTCACTCAATCAGAAGTTTTAGAGTGGCTTGGAACAACTCAAGGGATTGTAGCAACCCCGCATTCACAGCGTTCAATTGCTAATGTTAAAGTTAAATTAGCAAATAACATTGAACAGTTTGATGTGGTTAACTTAATAAACTTACTAGAAGATGAGCTAAAAACACCAGTACAAGCTGCGGTAAAACGTGAAGACGAACAAGAGTTTGCTCGCTTAAACGGTCAAAATTTAATGTTTTGTGAAGACGCAGCACGAAAAATTAAAACGACGTTAGAGTCAAAAGAGTTTAGCGATTACTTCCTGCAAATTAACCATTATGAGTCTTTACATGCTCATGATGCAGTTGCGATTGCCGTAAAAGGTATTGAAGGCGGCTATAAAGCATAATAGCGATCATCCCCATTCGTTAATAAAACAACCATAACAACTATTTGGGCACATAAATTGCTTTAGAAAAGCAGTGTCAATTTGTTGTTATGGAGTTACCGTATGGAATTCGCTTTATTATTAATATTAGTGCTAGTTGTTGGGGCATCTGTCGTTGCGTCAAAATTTAATGATGACGGCGGAAACCCTTATCCTTTTACTCGTAAGCAAAGTGTATTTACCCAAGTAGAAGGGGCGTTTCTGAATTTATTAGAGCGCGCTGTTGGCGATCAATATAAAATTGTTAGTCGCGTTAAACTAATCGATGTGATTGACTGTAAACAAGGCCTGTCTGTTAAATCTAAACGTGCGGCAATGGCTAAAGCAAAAAATAAGCAGCTAGACTTTGTTTTAGTAGATAAAGAAAAAATGACCATAGTGGCTGCGGTTGACTTAGTTAATAACGCCAATAAAGATGGCCACAAAGCACAGCGCGACTGGTTTGTTAATGGCGCATTGGAAGCCGCAGGTATTCCACATATTCGTATGAAAGTGAAGGCAGGCTACCGCCCAAGCGAAGTACGCGATGCAATTATGTTTAAATTAGGTAAGCCAGCGGCATCTAAACCTTCACGACCTACGCGTGCTAGAGTTCATAAACCTGCGGTATTGTCTCCTTCTCAAGCAAAGGCACAATCAACAGCCCTTGCTGAAATATAATCAATAAGTTTATAAAGTGCGGGCTTTTTAAGCTCGCATTTTTGTTTGTTTTACCCCACGTTATTTTTTGCAGTATAATCACCGTATTCAAACTCAGGAATTTAACACTATGAATGTTGGTATTATTGGCGCAATGGAGCCAGAAGTTAAAATTTTGCGCGAGGCGATGCAAAATCCACAAGTTTTAACCAAGGCTGGTTTTACTTTTTACACAGGCGAGCTTGCAGGCAATACCGTCACTTTAGTGCAATCAGGTATTGGTAAAGTCGCTTCGACAATCGCAACCACATTACTTATCGATAACTTCAATCCAGATTGTGTTATTAACACTGGCTCTGCCGGTGGATTCGACCCATCACTAAACGTTGGCGATGTAGTAATTTCATCTGAAGTACGTCATCACGATGTTGATGTAACAGCGTTTGGTTACGAAATTGGCCAAGTACCACAAATGCCAGCAGGTTTTACTGCTCACCCTAAACTTGTAGAAGCAGCCGAGCAAACAATTGCACAAATTAGTGAAGTAAAAACCCTTGTTGGTTTAATTTGCACTGGCGACTCGTTTATGTGCGACCCTGTTCGTATTGAAAAAGCACGCAGTGACTTCCCTACAATGCTAGCAGTAGAGATGGAAGGTGCATCAATTGCGCAAACGTGTTTTGCACTTAATACACCATTTGTTGTTATTCGCTCAATGTCTGATATTGCAGGCAAAGAGTCGCCGCAATCATTTGAAGAATACTTAGAAACAGCCTCTATAAATTCATCAAAAATGGTCGTAGCTTTACTTGAGAAATTAACGGCGGTTACGCTGTAAATGCTCAATAATATTGTTCAAAATCATTTGGACTTTATTGTATTTATTTGTGCGCTCCTTGCTGAGCGCTTTTTACCTTTAGTAAGTTGGTATCACCCTAACCACATACTCTCTGCTATTTTTAGCGCTATAAGCCAGCGTATTTATAAAAAAACAGACACCAAGCAATATCATTATTTAGCAGCCTCAATGGCAAGTACGCTTATACTTAGTACTGTGCTTATTATTGTAGTTTTACTGCTTCAGTTTGCCTTTTACCCCGAGCTGTTATCAGGTCTTATTTTATATTTATGCCTAGAAAACAGTAGCCTGAATAAAAAAGCGATACGCATAGCTAGGCTAGTCAAAAAAAATCAAAAATCGACAGCACGCGAATTATTAAAGCCACTAGTAGCCCGTGAAGTTAATGCACTTTCAAGCCCCGGGATCATTAAAGCCATTATGGAAAGTGTCATACTTAGAACGGCGCGTCATTACTTTGTGGTAATTTTCATATTTTTAGTATTGGGCCCCGTCGCCGCTCTCGCCTATCGTTTAATCACTTTAATTCAACAGGCGTGGCGAAGTGATATAGCCCCTAACAGCTCTTTTTTGATGCCGCTTAAACTGGTTCTTTTTATTGTTGAGTACATTCCCATACGTTTACTCGCGCTGACAATTGCCTCACTAAAGGCCAGTAAAAAAAGCATGCATTATATTAAGCATTATGGCCGACACTTCTATCAAACCAATACAGGCTGGTTACTTAGTGTATGTTCTGCATCTTTGGGGGTACAACTTGGTGGGCCTGCTATTTATAATACACAGCGTTTTAATAAAATGCGTGTCGGTGTAGAGCGTCTTCCCAACGCCGATGACGTACCACAACTACTCAATACACTTAACCAAACTCGCTTTTTTTGGCTTCTGATTATTATTAGCGTTGAAATTATTAAGGCTGTTCTCGTTTTTAAGTTCGTATAAAAAAACCAGCCGTAGCTGGTTTTTATAATGTCCGCAGTTTTAAGCTACGGTGATATTTGCAAATTTGCGTTTACCTACTTGGTAAATAGCCGTTGTGCCTTTTGCAATTTCCAATTTGGTATCTGTAATTTTGTCTTCGCCGTTAAGCTTTACAGCACCTTGTTTGATCATCCTCATGGCCTCTGAGGTACTCGCCACTAAGCCCGCTTCTTTAAGTAAGTTAGCGATTAAAATTGACTCTTCATTAATATTAACTGTCAGCTCAGGGATTTCATCTGGCAAGGCTTTTTTCTGAAAACGCTGAATGAAATCATCATGAGCAGCTTGCGCATCAGCTTCACTGTGAAAACGCGCAATTAGCTCTTTAGCTAATTCAATTTTAATATCGCGCGGGTTAGTACCCTGCTCTACACGCTGTTTTTGCGCTGCAATTTGCTCAATAGAAAGGCTACTTAACAAATCGTAGTAACGCCACATGAGTACGTCGCTAATTGACATGATTTTACCGAACATATCTGAAGGCGTATCAGTAATACCAATATAATTACCGAGTGACTTCGACATTTTCTGAACGCCGTCAGTTCCCTCAAGTAAAGGCATCATTAATACTGTTTGTGGTTTTTGACCTTCATCTTTTTGCAGCTCACGACCCATTAATAGGTTAAAACGCTGATCGGTGCCCCCTAGCTCAACATCTGACTCTAATGCGACTGAATCCCAGCCTTGCACCAGTGGATACAAAAACTCATGAATCGCAATCGATTGACCGCCAGCATAGCGCTTTTTAAAATCATCACGCTCAAGCATACGCGCCACAGTTTGACGCGCGGCTAATTTTATCATCCCCGCAGCGCCCAACTTCTCCATCCACGTAGAGTTAAAAGCGACGGTTGTTTTAGCCGGGTCTAAAATTTTGAACACCTGCTCTTTATAGGTTTCGGCGTTGGCAAGCACGTCATCACGTGTAAGTGGTTTACGGGTCACATTTTTGCCCGTTGGATCGCCAATCATACCGGTAAAATCACCAATTAAAAAAATAACCTCATGACCTAAATCTTGAAAGGTTTTCATTTTATTAATGAGTACCGTGTGACCTAGGTGTAAATCTGGAGCCGTAGGATCAAAACCAGCTTTAATTTTTAGCTTTTTCCCCGACTTTAATTTTTCAACCAACTCATCTTCAATTAATATCTCTTCTGCACCGCGTTTTATCTCTGCTAGAGCGGTTTGTAAATCCACTGTGTGTTACTCCAAAAAATTCTGACAACGAAGGGGTGTAATATGCTCACGGTTTATTGCTAGCGCGTTATCACAAAGCAAATAAAACTATTTAGCTAACATAACAAATTTCCACCTAATTAGAACAACTTTTTTAACTAATCGCAGCACCAACTAAAATGCAGGGTGTACGTTCTAAAAGGGGATATAAACGAGCGATTAATAATACGCCAAAAGTGTTTATCACAAACTAAAAACAGTTTACAAATTAATCACTTCTCGTAATTAAACCGTTTTATAAGCTAATTTAACATTATGATGAAAAAGCAAAGTATCCAAGAATATAAAATAGTGTAACAGTTCAACTTTAAACACAAACAGCCTGAATACCCTATGATTTTAGCCTAATTTAACTCGAGTTTAAATCTACAAAATACTAGTATTCACAGATTATTCGTTATATCCTGCAATATAACCTATTTATTATCTTGACAGCAGAAAAAGGCACGTTATGGTTCACGTGGTTAACACGCTCCCCAAAAAACACAAAATGCTTATTCTAGGTTTGGTTTCTGCTATTGTTGCCTTAGCCTTTCTTCCTTCTGAAAAAGCCACTGCATCCAAAGACAATAGTGAAAACACACTAGAAATTGGTAAGCGCTATGAATTACAAATTAAAGTAGGTGAGAACGAAAAACTCACTGACCTTAATTCAGAGCAGGCAGCACAAAAACTTCCAGAATATGATTTTGTCGATCACCAAGTTAAAAATGGTGACAACTTAGCGATTATTTTTAAGCGCGCTGGTTTTTCTGCACAAACGCTGCATAAACTTGTAAACACCAACGCTGAAACACGTAAGCTAACTAAAATTCACCCAGGTGAAACGTTAAGCTTTGCTACCGCCGAAGACGGTTCATTAGCTCAATTACGCTACGTTATTTCTAAAACGGATACGCTATTCGTCACACTTAATGACGAAGGCCAATACGACACCTCAATTGACAGCAAAGAAATAGAAACACTGAGCAAAACAGCCGGTGGGGAAATTTCAAGTAGCTTTTGGACCTCTGCAATTGCAGCAGGTTTAAGTGAACGCCAAATCATGAACTTTGCCGATATATTTGGTTGGGACGTCGATTTTGCAAACGACATTCGCAAGGGTGATGAATTTGGCTTAATTTATGAATCTCATTTTGTTGACGGTGAGTTTATTGGCACCGGTAAAATTATTGCCGCTGAATTTATAAACCAAGGTGAGCGTTACACCGCTATTCGTCACACAGACGGTAACTTTTACACCCCTGAAGGCCGTAGTATGAAAAAAGCCTTTTTGCGTGCGCCTGTTAATTTCAAATATATTAGTTCAAGCTTTAACCCTCGCCGCCTACACCCTGTTACAGGGCAAGTGAAAGCACATCGCGGCATTGATTACGCTGCACGCACAGGCACGCCAGTTGTATCATCGGGTAATGGTAAAGTAATTAAAGCAGGCTATAGCAAATATAATGGTAATTACGTATTTATTAGCCATGGTACTCAATATGTTACTAAGTACTTACACCTTAACAAGCGCCTAGTCAGAACAGGGCAAAAGGTAAAACAGGGAGAAAAAATAGGTACTGTTGGCTCAACTGGTCGTGTAACCGGTGCGCATTTACATTATGAGTTTTTGGTTAACGGCGTTCACCGTAACCCTAAAACCGTAAAACTACCTAAGTCTGAACCATTACCTCGTTCAGAGCTTGCTAAATTTAAGCCTATTGCTGATAACTTTATCGCACAACTAGAGCGTAATCGTGAGCTACAACTAGCACTTAGATAACCACTTCACTGATTAAATAAAAAAGCCTTTGTTGGGGTTACCCGCAAAGGCTTTTTTGTGTGTGATATTTAAGTTTCAATCTTAATTTACAAGTACATAAATTAGCTGCACAACCAAAGATATCATGACTAATGGCCAAATATACTTGCTGTATTTGGTAGCACCCTCTAGCCCCATTTTACTTTGGTACTTTTCTAGCAAAGGAATAATGATCACCAAAGCAATTACTAAGCTAATTAAAATGACAAATATATTCATATCAACACCTTTGTATTATACCAATTCGTTTAAATAATATTGAAACGGGTATTAACTTACGGCAAAGCGCAGCCTTTCGCGCTAATATATAACTCATACCAATGCTCTCGACTTAAGTTAATATTAATTGCATCACTCGATGCCTTAATACGATCTACATTAGTTGTGCCTATAATTGGCTGAATCGATGCAGGATGGCGAAGTAGCCATGCCAATACAATAGCTTCTGCACTTGTGCCATATAAAACGGCAAGCTTACTAACTAAAATACTCGTGTTTACATCCGCTTGTGACGCTTTTGATAGGTCACCGCCTGAGTATAAACCTTGGCACAAACTGCCCCAACTCTGAATTTGAATGTCATGCTCACGACAATACTCAACACACCCTGGGGTAAAGTTTATATCTTTGCCATCGGCATTACCTACATAAATGCCCTCATCAACCCACTGATGTTTTTGTAAACTGGCCTCTATTTGATTTGCTACAATTGGCATATCTAAAGCGCGCTGCAAAAACCTTATTTGATGTTGAGACATATTAGAAACTGCAAAATGACGCACTTTGCCACTTTCTTTTAAACAGCTAAATATTTGCGCAACTTCCTCCACCTCCATTAATGGATCAGGGCGATGCAACATAAGCACATCTAAGTAGTCGGTATTTAATCGTTTAAGTGAGCCCTCAACAGAACGCTCAATCCAATCAGCAGAAAAATCATAACGCTGCGGGTTTTTCTCATCAGCAAAGCGAATACCACACTTAGACTGAATATACATTTGTTCTCTAAGCTCAGGACGTTCAGCCAACGCTTTACCAAAAACGTGCTCAGCTTTGCCTAAGGTATAAATATCAGCGTGATCAAAAAAGTTAATCCCGCTTTCAAATGCTGCGTCTATGCATGAATGGGCTTGCTTTAAGTGCCCACTGTTGATGGCGTCTTTATTCCAAGCACCTCCTAAACCCATACAACCAAATACAAGCTTACTAACCTTGGGTAAATATTTTGCCAGCGGAGTGTGTAACATTTGACAGCCCTTTTAAAAAAATGAAGAGTGATTACTTTAAACAAAAAACCCTATACAAGAAACCGCTTAATCTAAAACATTAAATTTTAGGCAAAAAAAAAGCGCAGTAAACTGCGCTAATGGTTGGATTAAATATTACTTGCCAACAAGTGCTAATAAAATACCTGCAGCAACAGCACTTCCCAGTACGCCAGCTACATTAGGCCCCATGGCATGCATCAGTAAAAAGTTGTGCGGGTTATTTTCAAGACCGACTTTATTAACTACACGAGCCGCCATAGGAACAGCCGATACACCCGCTGCACCAATTAATGGATTAATTGGGGTTTTTGATATTTTATTTAAGCCTTTTGCCATAAATACACCTGAGGCCGTACCAATAGCAAACGCCATTGCGCCCAGTACTAAAATACCAATGGTTTCCACTGTTAAGAACTGCTCGGCAGCAAGCTTAGAGCCTACCGCTAGTCCTAGAAATATGGTGGTTATATTAATAATTTCGTTTTGAGCACTGTTACTTAGCCTATCGACCACACCCGACTCACGCATTAAGTTACCCAAACAAAACATACCAACCAGTGGAATGGCGGCTGGTAAAAAGAGCGCAGTTAAAGTAAGTACCATCAGCGGAAAAATAATTTTTTCCTTTTTTGATACTTTACGCAGTTCTGGCATTTGAATTTTACGCTCTTCAGGCGTTGTAAACGCACGCATGATAGGCGGCTGAATAATAGGAACCAACGCCATGTATGAGTACGCTGCTACGGCTATAGCGCCTAATAAATCAGGCGCCAGCTTTGACGCTAGAAAGATAGCGGTTGGCCCATCAGCGCCACCAATAATGGCAATTGCTGACGCATCTTGTAAACTAAACTCAAACCCTGGAATAAAGTTAAGTAAAATAGCCCCAAATAAGGTAGCAAAAATACCAAACTGCGCCGCAGCACCTAATAACAACATACGCGGGTTGGCAATTAAGGCACTAAAGTCAGTGAGCGCGCCCACTCCCATAAATATTAATAACGGAAAAATTCCGGTATCAATACCTACATAGTAAACATAATAAAGTAAGCCACCAGGGTCAGATAAACCTGCCACAGGAATATTAGTTAAAATAGCCCCAAAACCAATGGGCAGCAATAGTAGCGGCTCAAAGTTTTTAACTATAGCTAAAAATAATAACAAACAACCAACGGCAATCATGATCAGCCCAGGAAATGTAAAGTTAGCAATGCCTGTGGCATGCCAGAGGTTTAAAATACCATCCATCCTCTAATTACTCCTTAAGCTAATGCAATCATTGCATCGCCGGTTGACACTGAATCACCTTCAGAGACAAGCACGTCTGCAATTGTACCGGTATGCATGGCGCGTACTTCGGTTTCCATTTTCATGGCTTCCATAATAATCACCACATCACCTTCATTTACTACCTGACCTGGCTTTACTTTAATTTTAAAGATATTACCGGCAAGTGGCGCATTAAGAGTTTCACCTGAGGCAACTGATGCCGACTGTGGAATATGCTCAGAGTCTTTTAGCGTCACCTCTTTAAGCTCACCGCCTTGAGCAACCACGACATCGTATACTTTGCCATCTACTTTAACGCTGTATTGCTCAGCCTTAACGCCTTTATTGTTTGCCGCTGATTTTTCAGGTGCTTTATTGGAGCTATCATCAGCGCTAGGAACAGGTTCAAATGCGTCAGGGTTATTGCGGTTTTTAATAAACTTCAAACCAATTTGTGGGAATAAGGCATACGTGAGCACATCATCAATTTGCTCATCAGCAAGCGTTAAGCCTTGCTCTTGCGCAAGTTTACTTAATTCAGCCTCAAGCGTTTCAAGTTCAGGTTTGATCACATCTGCAGGGCGACAGGTAATTGCTTCGCTGCCATCAAGTACACGCTCTTGTAACTCTTTATTCATAGGAGCAGGTGTCGAACCATACTCACCTTTTAATACGCCAGCGGTTTCTTTGGTGATGGTTTTATAGCGCTCGCCAGTAAGCACATTAAGTACTGCCTGAGTACCAACAATTTGCGAGGTCGGTGTAACTAATGGAATAAAGCCCAAATCCTCACGCACCCGTGGAATTTCAAGTAATACTTCGTTTAGTTTATCAGCAGCGCCTTGTTCTTTAAGCTGATTTTCCATGTTAGTTAACATACCACCTGGCACTTGGGCTAATAAAATTCGGCCATCAACACCTTTTAAACTGCCTTCAAACGCAGCGTACTTTTTACGTACGTCTCTAAAGTAAGCTGCAATTTCTTCAAGGTGGTTTAAATCAAGCCCAGTATCACGCTCAGTACCTTCCACGATTGCAGCAATTGTTTCAGTTGCTGAATGACCATAAGTCATACTCATAGACGATACAGCCGTATCGAGCATATCAATACCGGCATCAATCGCTTTTTGATACGTTGCGGTACTTAAACCCGTTGTTGCATGACATTGCATGGCAATAGGAATTGAAACCGTTTCTTTTAAGCCTTTAATCAGTTTTTCTGCATCGTAAGGCTTAAGCAATCCCGCCATATCTTTAATACAAATTGAATGACAACCTAATTCTTCAAGCTGCTTAGCAAGTGTTAGCCACATATCCAATGTGTGTACTGGGCTTACCGTGTAAGAAATCGTACCTTGGGCATGCGCGCCTACTTTAACCGCCGCTTTTATGGCAGTTTCTAAGTTACGTACATCATTCATGGCATCAAAAATACGAAATACGTCTACGCCATTTTTGTGTGCGCGCTCAACAAACTTTTCAACAACGTCATCAGCATAATGGCGATACCCCAATAAGTTTTGACCGCGAAGTAACATTTGCTGGGGTGTATTTGGCATCGCCTTTTTAAGCGCGCGAATACGCTCCCACGGATCTTCGCCTAAATAACGAATACATGAGTCAAAGGTAGCCCCACCCCAAGACTCTATAGACCAATAACCTGCGTCATCAATTTTTTTTGCAATAGGTAACATGTCGTCTAATCGCATGCGGGTAGCTAAAAGCGACTGATGTGCGTCTCGAAGTACGAGTTCTGTTATTTTTAATTTAGCCATTGGTATGCTCCTCTAATTATTATTTGTTTTGTACTGAGCAATGGCAGCACTAATTGCAGCGATGTGCTCATTTGGCACACCTTGAGATTTAAAAGATGGTGTTCTCTGTGATACTTCAAGTTCTGGCTGAGAAAATTTGCTAGCCAGCTTAGACATAACTGTCACTGCACCAATCAATAAAGAAAGAAATACAAACACCCCCACCATACCGGTTAGCATTAAATTGCCTGCAGTTGTGAGCAAAGCCCCTATATCCATAATTCTCCCCTGTTCAAAACTGAATACATAAAAAGTCAGTTTATTTAAATAAATATTCACCAATAGTAACAAAAACTATTCTTTTGTCTACACATTGTAAATTGGTAAAACCAATTAATCTAAAAGTAACATATCACCAATAAGGTTAACACCACCTAAAATAGCTTATTTAACCTATATATATAGATGGTAAAAATGTTCGTTATAAACAAAGAATATATAAAAACCCTAATATTCTGTAAAAACACATAAAAATATACCTAATGAGCTAATCCACTAAAAACTGCCAAAGCAAATGTTAATTGGTCTTACCAAAGTAACGACTGTAAAAACTATTTATTGTCTCATCAGACACCACTGTGAATAAGTTACAGATAAAACCGTAAAAATTACCAACCTAATATAAAGCTAAACTCAAAAAGATAAATTAAACCATTGATTTAAAACAAAATAAAATACTGGCACATTACTCGCTTATATAAAAACAACACTTTAACACTTAGATAAATCAAGGAGATGACAATGTTACGCTGGACAATTACATTTTTGGTGATCGCACTAATCGCAGCCGTTTTAGGATTTGGTGGTATTGCAGGAGCCGCAGCAGGAATTGCTAAGATCATATTTTTTATCTTTTTAGTTTTACTGGTTATTTCACTTGTCTCTGGCGCTTTACGTGGTAAAAGCCCCAGGTAGATAAGAAACAACGAACTTTTTTAAATTTATATACAAGGAATTACATTATGAAATCATCAACACTTAAAGCAGCAGCTATTGGCCTATTCGCAAGTGCATTTATTATGGGTTGTGAAGACAATCATGCAGAAGAAGCAGGTGAACGCATCGACGAAGCCGTGACAGATGTTCAAAATAAAGTAGAAGATGCCTGTGAAGAAGTAAAAGAAGGTGTCAACGCTGAAGAAACAAATTGCTAATTCAGCCCCTTTTTAAAAAGCGACCATTTGGTCGCTTTTTTTTTGTGTTTAGTATTAGTCGCCAAGTTGCTACCCATTAATTATAAACTCTGAACTATTAATTCTTTTTAAGCTGCGCATTTGCCACATAGCTTGCTAAAATGATAAAAAATAGCTTTTAAGTATAGATGCATGGTATTTACGACAACCTATAAACTCGATAAACCTTACTTTTATGAATGCTTCGACCAATCGCTGCCTTATAGTAAACGCGCGCAACCTAAATATTTTTTATTAGCACTGCTTGTTGTATTGGGATTATTTGGTATTTATGGTTTAGGAGATCATTACCTAGGTACATTTTTGCTGATGCTAGCCCTACTCGAATGCATCGCCTTTTACTATCGCCGCCCATGGTGGGTAACCAGGCAAATGCTAAGCAGAGCGTCTGGTTCTGAAGTCACTCTCACCTTCGACGAAGACGGAATAAAATCAACCAATCATTACAAAAATTACCAGTTAGCTTGGCACGACATTAACGAAATTATTACTACAGATTGTGGACTATTGTTAAAAAGTAAAAGCGGTATGCAATACATTTCTAAGGCAATACTCGACGAAGAAACGATTGATTTTATAAACAAAAAAGCCACTCAATGAGTGGCTTTTACAAATGTCATAGTTATATTAACTAGCACATTTTATACTATGTTGATTAAGCATTGCCCGGATTAGGGTTAGACTTTTCAGCTTGTATGCGCATGTAAATTTCTTCACGATGAACTGATACGTCTTTAGGTGCGTTAACACCGATACGAACTTGATTTCCTTTAACACCTAGAACAGTAACGGTTACTTCGTCACCAATCATAAGGGTCTCGCCTACTCTACGAGTTAGTATTAGCATTCTCTTGCTCCCATGTTCCAATAAAATTATAAGATTCCGCACAAACATTTTAATTAAAATTAGACTAAAAAGTAAGTAAAAACTCTCAATCTATTCATTTTCTGTTAAAAATGTCTTATGTAATGCACGAACAGCCAGCTCTAGGTATTTTTCATCTATTAAAACTGAAATTTTGATCTCTGAGGTGGCAACAAACATCACATCAATGTTTTCTTGTGCTAACGAATCAAAAAATAAACTCGCTACCCCGGAATGAGATTTCATCCCCATACCCACCGCTGACACTTTCGCCACATTGGTCAATCCGTCAATTGCCTGTGCGTCAAATTGCTGTTGCTCAGCCGTTAACAAATCAAGTGCGTTTAAGTAATCATTAAAATGCACAGTAAAAGCATAGTCGACTTTTTCAACTTTATGATTAATTTGATTAATCATATCTATTTCGATGCCATTACCAGCAAAAAGTTTCAAAACTTTTGCAAGATGTTTGGTGCCTTGCGGCATTCCATGCACCTTAATTAAGCACTCATCTCGATTAAATGCAATACCCGATACGACATTGCTTGTCACGTCGCTCTCCTCAAAACTAATTAACGTGCCTTCATCGGGTTTAAAGCTAGATAACACCCGCAGAGGAACATTGTGTTTACCAGCAGATTCTACAGAGCGAATATGTAACACTTTAGCGCCTAAACTTGCCAGCTCAAGCATTTCAGCAAAGGTGACATGACTTAAACGTCGTGCGTTAGGTTCCACACGCGGGTCTGTAGTATATACGCCATCAACATCGGTATAGATCTGACACTCATCGGCTTTTATTGCACCAGCAATTTCAACCGCTGAGGTATCGGTGCCACCACGGCCAAGCGTGGTCACGTTGCCCTCAATATCGCGCCCCTGAAAGCCGGCAATAATAGCAATACGGTTATGTTCAAGTTCATGTTTTAAACGCGTTGCCGCAACTTCTTCTACACGGGCTTTACCGAACATGTTATCGGTTAATATATTTACTTGATCGGCTAGTAAGCTTACCGCTGAATGGCCGCGTTTAATAATGGCCATCGCTAATAAAGCAATAGAGACTTGTTCACCGGTACTGAGTAATACATCGAGTTCACGACTACTCGGGCGAGAGTCGATTTGTTTGGCAAGATTAATTAAGCGATTGGTTTCTCCCGACATTGCCGAAAGCACCACCACCACTTGGTGGCCTTGTTGCTTGGTTTTAACAACAAGGTCGGCGACCGCTTCAATACGCTCTATTGAGCCTACCGAAGTGCCGCCAAATTTTTGAACTATAAGTGCCACTTAAGCTTAAGTACGCTCAGTTAACCAAGCTGTTACGCTATCAAGTGCTGCAGTTAAATTTTGTGGCTCAGAACCACCCGCTTGCGCCATATCTGGACGACCGCCGCCTTTACCACCGACTTGGCCTGCCATGTGATTAACTAACTCACCCGCTTTTACTTTGCCAGTTAAGTCTTTAGTTACACCCGCAATTAGGCTTACTTTGTCGCCGCTGGCAACACCTAAGGCAATAACACCTGAGCCAATTTTATTTTTAAGGTCGTCAACCATACCGCGAAGCGCTTTTGATTCTGTGCCCTCAACGTTGGCCACTAACAATTTAACCCCGTTAATTTCAACCACTGAATCAAGTAACGATGCACCTGCCGCACTGGCTAGTTTATCGTTAAGCTGGGCAACTTGTTTTTCAAGCCCTTTCGACTTTTCAAGCAAGGCAGTTACTTTTTCAAGCACTGACGTATTGTCACCTTTTACAAGCGCTGCAACATCAGCTAATTGTTGCTCTTGCTCGCTTACATAAGCAATTGCCTCTGCACCTGTTACCGCTTCAATTCGACGAACACCAGCAGCAATACCGCTTTCAGATACAATTTTGAATAAACCAATGTCACCCGCACGCTCTACGTGTGTACCACCACAAAGCTCGATTGAGTAATCACCAATAGTCACAACGCGCACTTCGTCATCGTACTTTTCGCCAAACAGTGCCATTGCACCTTTTGCTTTAGCATCATCAATTGCCATTAGCTCAGTGTTAAGAGCAAAGTTACGACGAATTTCGTCATTCACTACGCGCTCAATTTCGCGCAGTTCTTGTTTGGTCACCGCTTCAAAATGTGAGAAGTCAAAACGCAGACGATCTGGCTGCACAAGTGAACCTTTTTGCGATACGTGCTCACCTAAAAGCTGACGCAGTGCTTCATGCAAAATATGCGTAGCGGTGTGGTTTTTCTTAATACTGTCACGGCGCGCATCGTCAATAGTTGCATCCACTTTATCGTTAACGCCAATACGCCCTTGAACTGCTCCATGGTGAGCAAAAGCATTACCCAGTTTAGTGGTATTAGTCACCACAAACTCACCGCCGGCTACTGTGATTGTTCCGCTATCACCAATTTGACCGCCTGATTCAGCGTAAAACGGAGTACGGTCTAAAACAATAATACCTTGTTGACCATCTTCAAGTAATGATACAGCTTCGCCACCGGCAAAAATTTCTACCACTGTGCCACTGTAATGAGTGCTATCGTAGCCTTTAAAGTCAGTGTGCTTGTCTGATTTTAATTGGTCATTGTAATCAGCCCCAAACTTACCCGCTTGTTGTGCAGTTTTACGTTGTACTGCCATGCATGCTTCAAAACCTTGATGGTCAATCGTCATCTGGCGCTCACGCGCAACATCGGCTGTTAAATCAGCAGGGAAACCATAGGTATCGTAAAGCTTAAATACTAAGTCACCCGGGATCACATCCCCGGTTAAATCACTTAAGCTTTCTTCTAAAATAGCTAAACCACGCTCAAGCGTTTTACCAAACTGCTCTTCTTCAATACGTAGTACTTTTTCAATAATTTCTTGTTGCTTAGCAAGCTCTGGGTACGCTTGACCCATTTGCTCAATAAGTGCAGCAACCAATTTATAGAAAAACGCACCTTTAGCACCTAACTTATTACCGTGACGTACTGCACGACGAATAATACGACGCAATACATAACCACGGCCTTCATTTGATGGCATAACCCCATCTGAAATTAAAAATGCGCACGAACGAATATGATCGGCTACCACGCGAAGTGATTTATCATCCATATCTTGTGCATTGGTAACGCTTGCAGCGGCCGCAATTAAGCCTTGGAATAAGTCGATTTCGTAGTTTGAATGCACACCTTGTAAAATAGCTGAAATACGCTCAAGGCCCATACCTGTATCAACAGATTGCTTAGGAAGTGGCTCCATAGTCCCGTCGCTTTGACGGTTGTATTGCATAAATACTAAGTTCCAAATTTCAATGAAACGGTCACCATCTTCTTCAGGTGTGCCCGGAGGACCGCCCCAAATATGCTCGCCGTGATCATAAAATATTTCAGAACATGGACCACAAGGACCCGTATCACCCATAGACCAAAAGTTATCGCTCGTTGCAATACGAATAATACGATCTTCAGGTAAGCCTATATCGTTAGCCCAGTAGCCAAAGGCTTCTTCGTCATCATGGTAAATAGTTACTAACAGCTTTTCTTTTGGTAGTTTTACAACCTCAGTTAAAAACTCCCACGCAAATTTAATTGCATCTTGCTTAAAGTAATCACCAAAACTGAAATTACCTAGCATTTCAAAAAAGGTATGATGACGTGCTGTGTAACCTACGTTTTCTAAATCGTTATGTTTACCACCAGCGCGCACACAACGCTGCGAACTGGTTGCGCGTGTGTAAGGGCGGCTTTCAGCGCCTAAAAATACATCTTTAAATTGCACCATACCGGCATTATTAAATAACAACGTGGCATCGTTACCCGGTATAAGCGAACTAGAAGGAACAACTTGGTGTTGCTTGCTGGCAAAAAAGTCTAAAAACTGTTGCCTAATTTGTGCGGTAGTCATGTGCTGCATGTGAAAGTCTCACCTGTATTTACTGTGCTTGCATTGCAAAATTTATTTGATCATAGCTAAATCCTCGATACATTAAGTAGCGCACGCGCTTAGCTTTTTCTTTGTACTCGAGGTTTGCCGGTGTCGTTGAATATTTTTTGTTGTACGCTTCCTGCGCGAGCTCAAACCAATCTATTTCCAGCTCTTCAACCACTGTTTCAAGCAGTGCTCTATCAATCCCTTTACTCATGGCCTCACTTTGAATTCGCTTTAAGCCATGGCATTTAAATATGTGTTTTCTTACAAACCCTTCACAGTAACGCTGCTCGTTAATAAAATTGTGCTTTTCGCACCAATCAAGCAGGTTTTCTATGAACTCGTCGGTTGCTTCTCTTTGCTGTAACTTTTGGGTTAACTCTCGGCGCGAATACTCTTGCCTTCCTAGTAACCAAAGCACATAGTTTTTTAACTTTTGTTTTAACGTATCATCCATTAAGCGTCAAAGCGCCCGCTTTGCTCGCTACTGAAAGGCTTAATGTTACTGTCATCACTTGGTGGCACAACGGGCATAAAAATAGCCTGATAAGAAACAAAGAAACTAATGTAGCAAATTGGCATTAAAATCAACAGCGGTAGTAGCGATAAGAACATCGACACCACAATTAATAATGCGCAAATAATACCATAAACACTCAATGGTAAAATATTATAATAAAACACCATAAACGAACTTTTTAAGGCATTTAAAATACGTTGTTCTTTATTAAAGTAAACCAGCGGTACCGCATAGGCAAACGAAGTAAAGTATATCGACAGCGCAATTAAAAACAGTGCCACATTGGCAAACGAAATACTCTCAAGCATTTGGCTAATTGCTGTATTAGGATCTAAGTCAGGCTGCGTCATAACCGCCATCGCATCGGCAAATAACCCATTGGCGAGCAGCGCAATTAAAATACCGGCACCCATTTGATAAAGCGCTAAGCGAAATAAGCCTAACCGATTTCCTTTTGCTGAAAAGGGCTTCAAAATGTCGGCTAACATAATTTTTCCGCCTTGCTGCTTGGTAAGCACGGCTTGATAAAAACCAGCGGTTAAAAATGGTGTAGCCAATGCTGCGACTATTTGTAATAACGGCAAAAATAAAGACAACAAGCCAACAATGCCAATAAACAAGTGCATAAAGATAAAGGTTAATGGCTGAGTTTTAAAAATTAGCCAACCCGCTTTAAACCATTTTAATGCCGCATCCGCTTTAAAAATTCGTAATTGTGTAGACATACTTGCTCTTAATTAAAACAAAACACGCCGAGTATAACTCGGCGTTGGTTGGTATTACAGAGGTGGCGGCGATAAATGCCGTTAATATTAGGGTCTGTTGACCTTTGCGGATTAAAATTTGTTCAAACTAGGGGCGATTTAATCGCGGCGCGAGGTTTGTAACCTAGTGGGCTAAGTAAAAACCGAGCAACAAAGAGTAAATCGCCCCTAGGCAGAACCCTTCGGGCAACGCCTGTTTGGCATTGATGCTGCGTTATCGCCTATTTATGGGGAATAACCACACCACATAGGCTCTGCCTTGCCTAAATACCAAACAGACTGCTGCAAATTTAACCTTGAAAGGTCAACAGACCCTAAGGTTTTTTAATTTTCTTAATATCTAGCATATGAGAGCCATGCTTAATTTTAGTCTCTAAATACGCCTTGTTACCTGAAAGCCCAGCTTTAATGTGTGCATGAGTGCCCACAACAGAGTCCACCTCTATGCCAGCATCTTTTAATGCGTTAAGCTTTTTAGGATTGTTAGTCATTAATTTTACATGCTTTAAATTGAGCGCATTGAGCATTAATACAGCATCCGAAAAATCACGTAAATCATCAGCAAAGCCCAAATGATTGTTGGCCTCGTAAGTGTTCATACCTTGTGACTGCAGTACATACGCATCAATTTTATTGTATAAACCAATACCACGCCCTTCTTGGCGTAAATAAAGTAAAATACCGCCTTGTTCGTGCATCATTTCAATACACTCATTTAACTGCTCACCGCAATCACAACGTGACGAGTGAAACACATCACCGGTTAAGCATTCAGAATGCATACGAATAAGCGGAACATCTTGCTCGGTATCGGCGTTTTTAAACACTAACGCAACATGCTCTTGGCCATCTTTTAAGCCACTAAAGGAAATAATTTCTGCAGGAATATCACTATTTTTGCCAACATTAAGCTGGACTCTTGCTCTTACTTGCGCCACGACCAATCCAAATATTAAAAAACTACGACACGATAAAGTGATAATATCACAAAATAGGTTAAATACACCGTAGTACAAGACTGTTTATGGCAAATATATGGCGACGGTAGCGACTATTTTCAATCTTAAACCGCAAATATATTACTAGCGAGCGTTTACCTTGATTTACCTAAAGTGATGACATATACACAAGGATTTGCTAATTTGTTATCGACAAATAATAGGGATCATTATGAAATTAAACAAACTTGCATTACTGATGGGCTTAGGTTTACCTGTATTGAGCACCACGTCATTTGCCGAACAAACAAATAACGCTCAAGCCGTTTTCAACAACGCGTATCAAAATTACTTAAATGCGATTAAAACCAAAGAAAATGTGCAACAAGCCGCGGAGCAGGCTTACACATTAGGTAAAACTGTTTACGGTGAAAATGCTGATAACACCGCAAACTTAGCGATTAACTATGCAAAATCAATTAATCGATACGGTAAACAGTGGATTGAAAAGCGTTTTTCGCTCTATCAACAAGCCTATACTATTTTAGTTGATAACCATGGTAAGCAATCGCCTGAAACCATTGATGCTTTAGTCGGTATGGCTAGTTTTGCTCCTTCTGCTCAAAAAGCGGATTATTATTTAGAGCAAGTGATAGCAATCGCAAACACACAAAACAACCCTAAGTTTGTGGCTGATATGAAACTAGAAGCGGCAACCATACTAGCTAATAAATTCAGCTATGAAAAATACCGAGAAGCTAAAAACTACCTAGAAGAAGCCGATGAGTATTATCTGGCTAACTTACCTAAAAACTCAGTTGAACAAATAAAAGCTGATTTTTTAATGGCGTCATTTGCGGAAGGTCGAAAAAGATACGATCAAGCAATAGAACGACTTAACCGTGTAGTAAATGTGTTTGATGAAAGCTTAAGTTACGATCACAACGCCGAGCTTACCGCACACTCAAGGTTAATTGGCTTGTATGAAAAACAAGGCAAAAGTGATGAAGCCACCAAACACTGCATCGCGATTGCTAAAATGGTGCCGTGGAAAGAAAGCCAAGAACAAACGCCGCTATACCGCGTTAACCCTAAATACCCTAAAAACAAGGCGCGATTTAGTAAAGATGGCAGTGTAGTTATGGAGTTTGAAGTAGATGAGTCTGGCTTTGTAAAAAATCCGCAAGTAATTAGTTCTGAAGGTGGCGTGGCCTTTGAAAAATCGGCAGTAGAAGCATTAGCGCAATGGCGTTATGCACCTAAATTTGAACATGGAAAAGCGGTTGCAGCAACTTCCAAAGTACAGCTCGATTTTAAAGTAAACCGTTAATAACATACCAAAGGCGCGTTGAGCGCCTTTTTAGTTTATTCTACTTTAACTTAGCTAAAATGTTATCGCTGGCGGCCTCTATTAAATCAAGTACCTTTTCAAAGCCATCATCACCGCCATAGTAAGGATCGGGAATTGCGCTTTGTGTTTGCTCGCCATACTCTAAAAATAACGCCAACTTATATTGCAAATGCTCGGGGCAGCGTGCGGTTAGATCCGTCAGGTTTTGTTTATCGGCTGCTAAAATTAAATCAAACTCGCTAAAATCACTACTGCGCACCTTGCGTGAAAAAATACCTTTAAAACTATAACCACGTTTCTCGCCAGCTTGCATAGAGCGTTTATCTGGCGGATTACCTTCATGATGACCAATAGTCCCAGCCGAGTCCACTAGCAAATCAATGCCTAACTCTTTAGCGCGAGCTTTTAATACCGCCTCAGCCGTCGGTGAGCGACAAATATTACCCAAACAAACAATCAGTACTTTTTTCAATGATAGCTCCTTTATTGTTTAAGATTTTGTAAAATAAGCGACATTCCAGTCACCAACATTAAAAAGCTACTTAAGCGAGGCTAATATTTTTTGCTCGCCTTCAAGCATTGTGTGCATGGCAGTGCCCTGTTTTACACGGCTATGCAATGCTGCAAGATTAGGCCAGCGCGACTCATCAAGTTGCTCACCACCATGCTCCATATTCATTAACTGGCAGCTCACAGCAATGTCGGCAAGGGTTAAGCTCTCGCCAACAAAAAACTCGTTATCCCCTAAATAACCTTCTAAATAATCAAATAAAGGCGGTAGTTTTTCATTTAATGCACTTTGCACTAAGGCTTCATCGGTTGGCTTTTGCATTGTGGGAGCAATAATACGTTGCTGAAACACCGTAAATGTTGCAAAAGGAGCCAGCTCGTAATCTGCGTATTTTTCTAACCAGCGAACGGCTGCACGTTGCTCTATAGTATCACCGAGTAAGGACGCTGAATTAGGGTGTTTTTCATCAAGATATTGGCAAATAACGCTAGAATCCGCCAAACTTAACTCGTCGTCTTTTAGCGCCGGAATTCGCCCTAGAGGGTTCAGTTCTAAAAACCAATCAGGTTGATTAAACGGCGAGACTATTTCGAGTTTATAGTCTAGTTGTTTATGCGCTAAACATACACGCACTTTACGTACATAGGGAGAAAGCGGGACACCATAGAGAATTATGCTCATTGTGATTCCTATAAATTAAAACTGCTTTAAAATTGCGTCATCGTAGTCATCGGCATTAAGAGTTAAATTATATTTAGACGCAACGCTATCTAACTCGGCTTGTTTAATCGCTAAATCATCCATGGTGATGGTGTTATCGTCAAGCTGCCATAACAAGCGTGAACCTGCATAACTATAGTGAATGGCCAATAGCGCATCAGGATTACCTTCACGTCCCGCCGCTTTAAGCTTTGCCATCTTGCGGGTAATTTTATTAAGCGCTTGCTTAAGCTCCCATACATACACCACCTCGGTCATAAAAGGATGTGTACGGTATTTATTTAACAACCAGCCAATACCAATACTAGTAACAATAACGCCTAATAAGTTCCAATGAAAATGACTACCACTTTCATCGGGGAATAATGCAATAAGCGTTTGTGAAATAGCTAAACTACCAATCGCTAAGCTTGCGGCACAACCGACTATAACGCGGTTTAAATGTTTACGATAACGAGCTTTATCTATTTGAATAAGTTGCATAGTTGCCTAAAATTAAAAAACTAAAAAATACACAGCCACCATTGTAGCTAAACCCACCACAGAGTTTCGACTCTTTTTAATAAAATACCCGTAGTTTTTGATTTAACGCCGGTTTTATACTGCTTGCAACATAAAACCAACCAACGATTTTATTTGCACCCACTTATTAGGCATAGGATAGTAGACAACAAATACGACTCAGTTTAGGACCATCATGATAAAAACACTGATTACTGCAAGCTTAATTTTTTCTTCTTCTAATGCGTTAGCTAATTTAAACACACCGCTAACCCCAGAAGAATTGCGAATTGAAAAAGCCAGCCAAGCGATGCCTAGCGTGCTAAGCGCTTTTGCCAGCGAAGTTAATCAATTTGAGCAGCAATTCAAGTCACTCTCAAGCTATGCACAAGCCGTAGATGCCGTTAATGACTACTCAAAACGATTATGGTTTAGTGCAAAAAAACGCATCGCTACAACGCAAAACTTAGATGATCGCGCACTTTACTGGGCTCGCTTACAATCAAGCAAAATTATTCGCACCACAAAGCCTGCATTTTCGCTGAGCGCGGCGCAGCAAACAGTGTTATTAACACTTCTAGAGAATGGCAGCCGGGGTCGCACCGATCTTAGCTACTCACAAAACACCTCTAAAAAAATATTATTAACTGGATTTGACCCGTTTTTACTTGATAGAAATATAAACCAAAGCAACCCATCGGGTGTTGCAGCACTGCTTCTTGATGGCCAAGTAATTAACTATAAAGGTATTAGTGCTGAAATAAACACAGTGATGGTGCCTGTGCGTTATGAAGACTTTGATCACGGTATTATAGAATCCTTACTTGCCCCTTATTACGCACTTAATAATGTTGATATGGTGGTTACCGTTAGCATGGGTAGTAAAGACTTTGACCTTGAGCGCTTTCCAGGCAAGCGCCGCAGTGTAACAGCGCCCGACAACGCCAATGTAGTGTATGGAGGCAGTAAAACAGCGCCGCTCATTCCAAGCTTGAACGACCGCCCATTACCAGGTACTGAGTTTGTAGAATTTAGCTTACCCGTTAGCGCTATGTTAAGCGCAAAAGGCCCTTTTCCTATTAATGATAACCATCATGTTATTACCCTAAAAAAAGACTTTGAGCCTAATAGTTTCGATGAATTAAAAGACGCTATTGCAGTGCGAGGCGGTGGCGGTGGTTATTTGTCTAACGAAATTTCGTATCGCAGTATTCGCCTGCGAAATCAGCTAAATTCAGATATTCCGACAGGGCATATTCACACCCCACGAATTGCTCAGTTTGAACCCGAAACTGAAGCTAAAATAGTAAAGCAAATTCAAACTATGTTAGAGCGCAGCTTAGTCGCACTCTAACATCGTTTGCTTTTTCAACTTCAACGTTAGAACGACTATTAATTAATAAACGTAGGAGCACTTAAATGCTTCTACGTTTTTTTGCTTTAAACCGCTAAAAAAGCATGCTGAAATTACATTAAAATTAAAAGCGCTCTGTATCAATCTCGGCTATTTTATAATAAAAACTCATTACTTTAATTATTAACTAGATCTTCACAAATTGTGTTCTATGCTCATTTGAGGTACAAACCTTATTACAGGGACATAGTAATGCTCACAATTAATCACTTTTTTAATTCTTTAAATTTAACAAAAAAACTTATTTCCGCCTTTTTAATTGTTGCTCTAGTGCCAATAGCAATAATTATCACGGTCACTATCAATACAGCGTCAAACTCGATGACTGAACAGGTTTATTCCCGTTTAGATGCGGTGAGTGAAGTAAAACAAAGCGCTGTTAAGCGCTACTTTAACAATATTGAAAATAAACTAAATGCGCTGCAAGCAAATCCAGAAATGGCCACTATTGCGACAAAGTTTATAGCAGGATTTAATGATATCTCCCCTTCAGATTCATCAGCGTCGCTAAATCGCTTTTATGAAGAGTCTTTTACCCCAAAATTTAAACAGCTAAACCCAACAAATACAGTCTCTTCATCTCTATTAGAGCAAATGAATCCAAAAAGTATTGAGCTGCAATCTCGTTATCTAGCTAATAACCCAAATCTAATTGGTGAAAAACAAAAACTAACCACCACAGAGCAATCAGACAGTTACGAGCAAGCGCACCGCCAATATCATCCTTATCTACGCGATATGACTAATATAAATAAGTTCTACGATATTTTTATTATCGACCCAGCAAATGGCAATATTGTTTACTCTGTTTATAAAGAAGTCGACTTTGCAACATCGCTGCAAACAGGCCCCTACGCTGATAGTAATTTAGCGAGCTTGTTTCAACAATTAAAAGACAGCAACGACCCACAAGCAATTGCATTTGCAGATTATAAACAGTACTCCCCTTCATATAACGCCCCTGCCAGCTTTATAGGTAAGCCTATTGTTGTTGATGGTAAAACAATTGCTATTTTAGCCGCCCAATTATCGATTGAAGATGTCAATTCAATCATGAAAGAACGTGGCGGGTTGGGCGAAAGCGGAGAAACCTACCTTGTAGGTCCTGAGGGGTTAATGCGCTCTGACTCTTATATTGACCCGAAAAATCATTCTGTAGAAAGCTCATTTAGAAACCCAAATAAAGGCACAGTAAATACCTTATCTGTAATCAAAGCACTGAGAAATGAAAAAGGACAACATGTTATAAATGATTATAACAATGAAATGGTGCTATCTGCATTTGCACCTGTAAATGTATTTAATGTTCGCTGGGCACTCATAGCAGAAATGGACGAACAAGAAGCTTTTGAGTCGATAACAACACTTTCCCAACAACTCATTGTTATTCTTTTTATCACTATTTTTATTGTTACTATTGCCGCATATTGGTTTGCGAGAACACTAACAAAACCTGTACATGCACTGGCTGATACAATGAAAAAAGTGGAGCAACAAGGTGACTTTTCATTACGAGCAACTGTCTATTCAAATGATGAAATAGGAGTCAGCACTCAAGCATTTAATACTCTTTTAAATGCACTACAGCTATCAATTAGTGAAACAAACCGTGTTATGAATCAAATGGCTGCGGGTAAATTTGATCAACGTATTGAAGCACCATGTCGAGGGGAATTAGATACGTTAAAACAAGCAACCAACGATTGCGCAAGTTCACTAAACGGAGCAATAAACGAATTAAATACCATTGCGATTGCTATGGCTGATGGTCAATTTGATATTCAAATTAATGCCTCAATGTCAGGCGAGTTAGGCACCTTAAAAAGTAATATTAACGAGTCGCTTTCTTCAATAAATAACACAATGAATAGTATCGTCGATATTATGGCTAACGTAGAACAAGGTAATTTTAAAGAACAAATCACCTATCCAGCGAAAGGAAAACTTGCGCAACTAAAAGACAGCGTCAATAACTCAGTTAGTAGTTTAAGTATTGCCATAGATGGGATTAGTGACGTTATGAGTGCATTACGACAAGGCCAGTTTTCTGCGCAATTAGAGGCCCCCTTAGCTGGCCAGCTTGATATTTTAAAACAAGATATTAATTCCAGTATGGCTAATTTAAATAATGTAATGAATGAAATAGGTGAAGTCATGACCTTTGTTAGTCAAGGTGACTTTAAAAAGATGATAAAAGGTGAAGCCAGCGGTCAACTTGAGCAGTTAAAAAGTAACATCAATACATCAATCACTGCTATTGATACTGCTTTAACTGAAATTTCATCAGTCATGCTAGCAATTAGTCAGGGGCGTTTTGATCATACTATTTCATCGGCTATGACAGGCCAACTAAATAGTTTAAAAACAGATATAAACCATTCAGTAACTAACCTCGAACGTGTCATAAACGACCTCAACCAAGTAATGGCTGCGATGGCAAACGGCGATTTTTCTCATCAATTAAAACAGCCATTACAAGGCCAGTTGGAAGATTTAAAAAATAATGTTAATGAGTCTACCTCATTAGTTTCATTGGCAATAAATGAAGTCAGTAGCGTTTTATCAAACTTAGCTAAAGGTGACCTTACCAAAAATATAGAGGGACAATATCAAGGCGTATTCGATACCCTTAAAAGCGACACCAACGCGACTATCGATAAATTAACTAATGTCATTCAAGAAATTCAAGTGTCGGCTAGTCAAGTTATGCAAAATGCGGGTGAAATAGCTTCAAGTAATACTGAAATAAGCAAACGCACAGAAGAGCAAGCAGCCAACCTTGAAGAAGCAAGCTCAAGTACTGAGCAAATGCTAGATGAGCTAACTAAAGTATCTGAACAATCAAAAAGTGCCGTGGCATTGGCAAGCAATGCAGAGCAAATTGCTGAAGAAGGAAATCGCCTATCAATACAAACCGTTAGCGCGATTGATGACGTGAATGAAGCCAGTAAAGACATTAACGAAATACTTACGGTTATTGACAACCTCGCTTTTCAAACAAACTTGCTATCACTTAATGCCGCCGTGGAAGCTGCTAGAGCTGGCGATCATGGAAGAGGCTTTGCAGTAGTCGCTAATGAAGTAGGTGATTTAGCGGGGCGTAGTGCTAAATCGGCAAAGCAAATAAAAAGTATTATTGTAAATAGTAATCAAAAAATAGCGCTTGGGACGGAATTAGCAGACACCTCAGGGAAGAAATTAAAACACATAATGCAAGCTGTTAGCGATGTTAATAAAAATATCATACATATAGCGCATTCAACCTCCGCACAAGAGCAAGCGATTAAAGAGGTTAACCTTGTTGTACAACGTTTAACCGGTTTAACCCAAGCAAACTCGGCTATTACAGAAGAAACAATGGCGGCAGCACGTCAAATGGCAGAACAAGCTACCGAGATGAGAGTGCAACTCAATTACTTTAATCTAAAAAAAGAGCAACAATAGACTAAAGGCGCTGCAAGTTATTTTGCTAACACGATGCCTTTTTTAACTTAAGTAATTCAATGAGCCATTATTGAATAATGGCTCATCATAACGTTACGTTACTTTACCTGCTAAATTAAAACGTGGCTGAGTATATAGCTGGGTTTTAACCACCTCAGCCAAAATCGTGACCGCATTCCATATATCTTCAAATGAGGTATAAAGAGGTGTAAAACCAAAGCGTAATATATTGGGCGCACGAAAATCAGCAACAACCCCTTTTTCAATTAACGCTTGGCATATAGCGAACGCGTCTGTATGTGAAAACGCCAATTGGCTACCTCTTTGACAGGCATTTTCAGTAGAGCATAAACGCAAATCACTTAAGCATGAATGTGTTTGTAGCAATTTAATAAATACCTCGGCAAGTGCAATCGACTTTTCTCTTATTTGAGAAATGTCTACGTTTTGCCATACATCAAGGGCGGCATCTAACGCACTCATAGCAATTACACTGGGTGTGCCACACAAATACTGATTTATATTATCAGCGCCCTGATATTCAGCATTAAAAGCAAATGGTTTAGCATGACCCATCCAACCTGATAGTGGCTGCTTTACACTAGCCTGATGACGTTTTGCCACATATAAAAATGCGGGCGAGCCCGGGCCGCCGTTTAAGTATTTGTAGCCACAGCCAACAGCAAAATCTGCATTACAGTTATCGAGCTCAACCGGTAAAGCCCCCGCGCTGTGGGCTAAATCCCATATCACTAAAATGCCTTTTTCGTGGGCAAGCTTGGTCAGCTTTTGCATATCTAATAGCTGCCCGGTTCTAAAGTTTACCTGCGTTAATAGCAGCACCGCCACTGAATCGCTAAGGCTTTGTTCAATGTGTTGCTCTGCTACTAATTTAAGCTGACATAAGTCAGGGCCTAATAAGTCACTTAACCCTTGTACCATGTATAAGTCGGTTGGAAAGTTATCTTGCGTGGATAACACCACATTTCGGCCAGGGCTTAACGATAACGCACTACTTAACAGCTTGAACAAGTTAACTGAAATAGAGTCACAACAAATCACTTGGCCTTTTGCAGCACCAATAATCGGCGCTATTTTATCTCCTACCTGAGTGGGTAAATCAATCCATTGGTGATCGTTCCAACTTCTAATTAAGTGACTACCCCATTGTTGATTTACCACCTCTGCCACGCGCGACTTAACGGCTTTAGGTAAAGCACCCAGTGAATTACCATCGAGATAAATAGTGTCTGCGGGTAAATCAAATTCATCGCGTTTATTAGCCAGCGGGTCGGCTTTATCAAGCGCTACAATCTCATTAAAATTCATTTTTATATCTCATTTAAATTTTTTATTAGTGTACTAAATGCCTCAGTTCCTGGGTGGATCCAATCAAAATGCCCCACGCCTTCGATCATCACCACCGGGCGTTTAAGCTGCGCTAAATTAAAAGCGGGGACAATGGCATCTTTGTCGCCTTGTAAAATAATGCTTTGGGGATGAAGTGGCTGCTCACTCGGGTTAGCTTGCGTGTAAGCCTTAGGTTTATCAGTTGGCATACCTTGCATAAAATCTTTTGTCACTTTTTGACAGCTGTTATTACCACGTGCATATGCTTTTATATCAGTGATAGGGGCTAAGCCAATAACGCCTTTAAGCTGGCTTATTTCACCACCTGCAAGCAGTGCTAAATGTCCACCAGCAGAGTGCCCTACAGCAACCGAGTCAGCTAATTTAAACTCGCCATTATTGTAAGTACTTGCCGCTAAAATACCGGCTTTTATATCATTAAATGTGACAGGCCAGCCACCACCGCTTGTACCACTTCTTCGATACTCTAATGACCACACGTTAAAGCCAGCTTGTGCAAGCCCCGTACTTAACGCATACGTGTGTTTAATATCGTACTCACTAAGCCAACAGCCACCATGGAGTAAAATAACTAACGGCGTTTGCACCAGTGCTTGCTTTGCGCGCCAAAGTAATGCGTACTGTGACTCATCACTGCCGTAGGCTATTTTTTCATCGGCTAAGTTAAATCCCAATGAAGCCACTTTTGCATAAGCTACATCATTTTCAACATCAGGAAATTGAACTGGTTGCTGCGAGGCACTATTTGCTAACAAAGGCCATACACTAAAAAATAAAACCACTAAGCTCTTCAAAATAAACTACTTCCTTTTTACCTAAAAACGGTATAACAAAATAACGCTGGTCAATCGTCTACAAACATTTTGTTGTACGACCTACCAGCGCTATAACGTCATTCATAATAAAATAAATATAGTGTTTATTGTTGTTTGAAAATTACGCCTTCTTTCATCACAAAATCAACATCCATTAAAGCGCTAATATCGCTAAGTGGGCTGGAATCTAAGGCAATAATATCGGCAAACTTACCAGGCTCTATAGTGCCTAAACTCTGGCTCATATCAATTAAATCAGCAGCATTGACGGTTGCCGACTTTAAAATATCGGAGGTACTCATACCGGCTTCATACATCAATACGGCTTCTTTTGCGTTAATACCATGCTTTGATACGCCACTGTCAGTGCCAAAGGCAATTTTAACGCCGGCTTTGTAAGCCTTAGTAAAGTTGTTGAGCATATCACCCCCCACTCTCGTTGCTTTAGCCTTAATAGGTGCAGACATAAAATCTGAATTTTTTGCCATATTAACCACAGTATCGCCAGCTAATAACGTTGGTACAAGGTAAGCGCCGGTTTCTTTAAAGAGCTTAATGCCCTCTTCATCGGTGTAACTGCCGTGTTCAATACTATCAACCCCTGCACGAAGTGCGGCATTAATACCTTGTGCAGCATGGGCATGGCTTGCTACTTTTCGTCCTAACCCATGTGCAGTTTTTACAATGGCTTTTAGCTCATCGTCTTCCATTTGTTGACCTGTCCCCGTGGTGGTATCAGAAAGTACACCACCTGTAGAGGCCACTTTAATTAAATCCGCCCCATACTTAATTGCATAACGTGTTTTTTTACGACACTCAACTGCGCCATCACACACTGTTGGTGGCGTTTTTATGGTGAGTAAATCAGGACTCATACCATCAACATCTAAATGCCCACCAGTAATAGTAACTCCAGCACCGGCAATAATACGCGGACCATTAACCCAACCATTCGCCACCCCTTTTCGTAATGCGTACATTTGCTCGCTTTGGCTACCTACATCACGCACGGTGGTAAATCCCGCCATTAGGGTTTTATTAGCAAAATGTACACTGCGCATTGCTACATCTGCATCAGACATTTCAACCAGTTCTTTTTTATTATCTGGCCCAAGCTCACCTTGTAAATGCACATGCATATCCATGAGCCCTGGCATAACAAAGCTGGTCGATAAATCGATTAATTGGGCATCATCACCAAATCGAGATGCCGGTAAAAAACCAGCGGATACAGACACTATTTTGCCATTTTCTATTACTACAGTTTGTTTTTGCTGTGATTTTTCGCCAGGGACGCTTAATAGCTCTCCCGCATGAATCACTTTAGTATTGGCTTGTGCACTGCTGGCGCAAAAATTTGCGGCTAAAAAAATCGAGGTAATAACACTCAATCGAAATATGCTCATGAAAATCTCCAATGATTCGTTTTTCGTTAACAACAACGAAACAACGTTAAAATATTGTTATCCAACCAATACCTTATCAGGAAAGTCACAAAAACAAACCTGAAATACGTTTTTAGTAAAAATTCTGACCACTATTTACACTGCCTTCAAACGGAAAAAATAAAAGAAGATGTCTATACTCAACCATATTGTTGTAATACTTTTCATATGTAGGGAGCTTATGGATATTAAAGACATAAATATAGCACTGCTAGAAAAATGCAACTTTCTTTTAATGGTATTTGATAACCATCATCAGCTCAGTTATCTCTCAGATGGGTGGTCAGAGCTAAATATTACAACCAAAAACATGCCAACCATTGAAAGCCTGTATGCCTGTTGTACAACTCAAAGCAAAACACTATTACAACAACAAATTCTCGCACTAAAATCGCAACATAATGAGTTAGACCAATTTGATATTGAGCTCACATTTGCAACCGATTACTCTATTAAACTGAATTGCTGCTTACATAATGTGGATCAAAACCAACACCAATATATGGTTTTAGTTTTTAACCAGCATTTTGCCCAAGTGTCCTCTGTTATTAGTAATAACGAATTACAAACCATCATAGAAAACGCAGGCGAAGTTTTAAAAGTAGGTTATTGGCAGCTCGACTGTAATAGCAACCAATTATTTTGGACCGATGAAATTTACACTATCCATGGTGTTTCCCCTAGTCGCTATTCACCACAGTTAGATACTGCAATAAACTTTTATCATGCAGATGATAAGCCCAAAATAGCCAGCGCTGTCGAAAATGCGCTTTTAACTGGGCAAGAATGGAGTTGTATAAAATTACGTGTTGTAGATGACGACCAACAAGAACGCACGGTAATATCAAGCGGTAACGTATCAAGAAATAAAAATGGTGAAATTACTAAGCTATATGGCATTTTTCAGGATATAACAGGAAGTGAAAAAATAGCCCTTGAACGAGACTTTTTAGTCACTGCACTCAAAGAAACTACGGTAGGAATGGTCATTGCCGATAAAAATAAGCATGTTATTTGGGTTAATGGATCATTCGAAAAAATGACAGGGTATAGCCTTTTTGAAGTCGAAGGAAAAAAGCTCGGCTCTATTTTACAAGGTGAAAACACTGATTTAAAAACGATAGCTAAACTTAAAACTCATCTCAAAAAAGGGCTACCTATAAGCACCCGAATTTTAAACTACACCAAAAGTGGGGAACCCTATTGGAATGAGTTGGCAATATCGCCGATTTATAGAGATGGAAAAATCGCTTATTACTTTGCGGTGCAAAACGATGTAAGCAAAGAAATAAACATAGAACACAAACTCATAGCCCTTAATACTAGTTTAGAGCAACGAATACAGGCGCGCACTCAAGAGCTATTTACACTTAACAAAGAGTTAGAAAAACAGGCTAATGTAGACCCACTTACAGGATGTTTAAATAGGCGAACCTTATACAGGTTTCTTACCGATGAGCTATTAAAAACACAAGATGAAAATACCTATATTTCATTATTAATGCTCGATATAGATCACTTTAAAGCTATAAATGATAACTACGGCCACGAAGCTGGAGATAAGGGTTTAAAAGAACTCGCTAATATTTTACATGGCCTCACCAGAAAAAATGACGCCGTATTTCGCCTTGGCGGTGAAGAGTTTTTAATTATTATGCCTAACACAAACAAAGCCGAAGCTAAGCAAGCCGCTGAGCGTATTAAAAACGCAGTGAATGAACATAAAGTTTACTATCGTAATAAAAATATTAGCTTTACTCTCAGTATTGGACTGCTTACCCACGATGGCACAATTAGCCTACAAAGCAGCTTAAAATACGTTGATGACTATTTATACGAGGCAAAAAATAGTGGTCGAAATAAAATTGTTGATTGACTCGCTATAAGACGGATTGTTTTAAATCAATTCGTAAAAATTTAAAAGGTCATATAAGCTAAATACTTAAGCACAATAATTTAGCTTAAATTTTCAACAGTAGATAAATTCGTAAATAAAAATACACTTTAAGCAAATTGACATTAAACGCGTATTTTTTCATTTTATACTAGGGTCTGTTGACCTTTGCGGATTAAAATTTGTTCAAGCTAGGGGCGGTTTAATCGCGGCGCGAGGTTTGTAACCTAGTGGGCTAAGTAAAAACCGAGCAACAAAGAGTAAATCGCCCCTAGGCAGAACCCTTCGGGCAGCGCCTGTTTGGTATTGATGCTGCGTTATCGCCTATTTATGGGGAACAACCACACCACATAGGCGCTGCCTTGCCTAAATGCCAAACAGACTGCTGCAAATTTAACCTTGAAAGGTCAACAGACCCTAGCTAATGCGTTATTATTTTTATTCTATTACTCATTGTTAAGCATAACAAAAACAAGGTTACATAATGATAAAAGCGTCAACACCTGAGGATGAACTATCACGGCTAAAAAACTTATATGAGTATGACGTTTTAGACACTGAAGCTGAAAAATCCTTTGACGATTTAACCCAGCTTGCATCTGATATTTGTGAAACGCCAATCTCACTAATAAGTCTTGTTGATCCTGACAGGCAATGGTTTAAGTCAAAGCATGGTATTGATGTAGCCGAAACCGCACGAGATATTTCGTTTTGTTCTCACGCAATTCTAGAAAACCAAGTATTCGAAGTTCAAAATGCACTTACTGACACCCGCTTTCACGATAATCCCTTAGTTACAAACGACCCAAATATTCGCTTTTATGCAGGTGCACCTCTCATCACACCAAGAGGAAACGCTATAGGTACGTTATGTGTTATTAGCGATAAACCAAAAAAGCTTTCAAGCAAACAAATAAATGCACTCACGGTTTTGAGCAAAGAGGTCATTGCGCAATTAGAGCTTCGGCTTAATAATAAAAAGCTGTTTATGGCGTTAGAAAAACAAAAAGAACACAATAAAGAGCTAGAAAAGTTAAAAGAAGCCGCGGATATCGCCAATAACACAAAGAGTAAATTTTTGGCAAATATGACTCATGAACTGAGAACCCCATTACATGGAATTTTAAATTTAGCTGAGTTTGCGATCTCAGAGACCACCACAGAGGAAAAAAACAGTACCTTAAAAAGCATATTAAAGTCAGCACATTACTTATCAAATATTGTTAACGATATTTTAGACTTTTCTAAAATTGAGGCTGGCAAATTAGAAATTGAACATATCAACTTCAGTCTTAATGAGGTTATTAGCGATGTAATAAAACCCCAGTTACAGCAGGCATCTGCTAAAGGCATAAAGCTGATTACATCGATAGACCCTAAAATAGCAGACAATTTAAAAGGCGATCCTCTTCGGATTTCGCAAATTTTAAATAACCTGTGCTCAAATGCGATTAAATTTACCAACTTTGGCCAAGTAGAACTGAAGATAAGTGTTAAAAATAGTACATTGCAAACACAAGTACTCACCTTTGAAGTTATTGATACAGGCCTTGGTATTAATGAGACTGTTCAAGAGCATTTATTTAAAGAGTTTCATCAGGCCGACTCATCAACCTCAAGGAAATATGGAGGCACAGGTTTAGGCTTATCAATTTGCGCTCGTTTAAGTGAGTTAATGCAGGGGCACCTTAGCTTTACCAGCAAAATAGATAAGGGCTCCACGTTTACCTATGAGCAAAGCTTTGAGATTGCTTTATTGCCACCAACCTCGAAGCAGTGTACTGATATAACAAACCTTCAAGGTAGTACTGTTTTAATTGCCGAAGATAATAAAATAAATCAGCTTATTATTGTCAAAATGCTCAAAGCACATAATGCTAATTTAATTATCGCAGAGGACGGTAAAGAATGCGTTAAGTACTTCAAGGAGCACTCGGTAGACTTAATTTTCATGGATATACAAATGCCTGAAATGGATGGCATAAAAGCTACGCAAGCTATTAGAGCGCTTCCTACAGGTAAAACCGTTCCGATTATAGCTATGACAGCAAATACCCTAAAACAAGACATTGAGCATTATTTAGATATTGGTATGGATGGCTACTTAACTAAACCGTTTGATAAAGCTAAGATCAATAGCTTACTCAATGTTTATAATCCTAAAAACCTCAACCTAAAAAACTTAGCAGTAAAAATTAGCGATCCTAATGTTTCTAGCGACCGGAAGCTAAAGCAAATATGCAAAGAGTTAAAAGCGCTTATTCCCAATGCTAATCGAGTGAGCCTTTGGTTATTTAATAAGGAATACAGTACATTAAATTGCTTAATTTGCCTTGATGAAAATAATGACGTGTCAAGTGGAACTGTTCTATACACAGAAAACTCCCCTGCTTATTTCAACTATATTTTAGCTAACCAAGTACTCGACGCTTCTGATGCCAGAAATAACGAAGTAACCAAGCCGTTCTCTCACTCTTACTTTGAGCCACTCGATATTTATTCTTTACTTGATTACATTTATACACTTAATAGCAAACCGTTAGGTGTCATTTGTTGTGAAAGTGTGGGCTCAAAGGTAACTTGGAGTCAAGCTGATAAAAAGTCGTTAATCAAAGTCGCAGACGTTACTAACTTGTTTTTATCTAAACAAATAAAGTATGAATAAAACAGGCCTATTTAGTGGCTAAAATTACCACTAAATAGGGATAAAACTATTATCAGCCCTTCGTATTAAGCCTGCTCTAACTCACGCTGGGTTTGTTGTTTATCTGCTTTAACCGGCTTTATTTTAAAGAAAAAAGTATACACAACCGGAACAAACCCTAATGTTAAAATTGTTCCCATTGCAAGACCAAACGCAATAGTGCTTGCTTGGCCATAAAACAAAACATCTTTAGATAAAATGAGCGGCATTAAGCCTATTATTGTTGTACAAGTAGACATTAATATAGGTCGTAAACGTCTTAAAGAAGCGCTGATCACCGCCTCATAATTTTGCTGATTATACTGCTCAGCGGTTTGTTGTTCACTGTGCTCAATTTGTTTACGTTCAATATTGATTCGATCTATCAAAATCACCGCATTATTAATGATAATTCCGGCAAGCGCATATAGACCTAAAATAACCATAAACCCAAAGTTTGCCTGCATAATTAACAAACCAAAAGCGGCACCAATGATGATCAATGGCACAGTCAAAAACACAATACTAGTTGCACGGTAAGAGCGAAATTGCGCAATAATAATAAACACCATAATGGCAATACACAGCGGTAAGTTAGCTAAAATTGACGCTTGCGATTCAGCGGAGTCTCCAATTACACCGTCATATTCTATTTCATAACCAGGTGGTAATTTTTCTCTTATTTTATCAAGCTTTCCTTCAATTAATGGCACCATACTTTGCGCCGACATAATCTGGTTTTTAGCTTGTACTGTTACAGTACGAAATAAATTTTCACGCGCAATACGCGCAAATTGCGTTTCATAGCGGATGTCGGCCACTTGCATTAAAGGAACATTAACGCCTCGAGCCGAAGAATAAACATTTACGCTGTTAATACGGTCTAGATCGTAACGTTCACTGTTTTGTGCCCTTAACACAATGGGGAATATGTCATCACCTTCACGAAACTCAGAGATTGTGCGTCCCGAAAAGTAGGTTTCTAATGCTTGGGCAACATCGTTTGAACTAACCCCAGCACGACGAGCATTTTGCTGGTTAACCTCAACTTTAAGTGTAGTAATGCGGTTTTCCCAATCACTTTTAATATCGAATGCGCCGTCTGTATTGCGCAATAAGGTTTTAATTTCCTCGCCAATAGAATAAATATAATTACTATCTGGGCCTTTAATTTGAATCTCTATCAGTGAAGAATCTGATGGCCCTAAAAACATTTTAGTAGCGCGCCCCATAACTTCAGGAAAGTCTTGAGCAAACATGTCGCGCACGCTATTTATTGTTGGCTCAGCTAGTTTTCGCTCTCCAACATCAATCATAAAGAATGCTTTTGAAGGCTCAGGATCAATCGGTGTGAGTGACAAAACAAACCGTGGCCCGCCAAATCCACCATAAGCAGCATATTTTTTAATATGCGGAAAACGCGCTTTATCATCCAATTTTTTTAAAATGGCTTGTATCGTTGCATCAGTTTTACGCATTGACGTGCCGGCTGGCATATCTAAATACACTAAAATTTGCGCGCGGTCGGAGTCTGGAAAAAACTTAGCAGGCACTAAACTCATAGCCCAACCACCAACAAAAAACAGCCCTAATATAACAACAACAAAAATTATGCGAGCGCGCATAATTCGTCTTAATACTTTTTCATAAAGCGGACTAAGGCTATCGAAAAATCCATTAATTTTACGGCGAATAATATTTTGCTTTTGCCTCGTTTCCTTTTTCACAAAGCGATGACACAAGTAAGTAGTAAAGGTTAGGCTCAACGCCCATGAAATAAGCAATGCAATTAACACCACCAGCGAAATAGAGCGTGTATATTCACCCGCACTACTTTGCGCCAACATCAATGGCAAAAATACAAGAATAGTAGTCAACGATGAGGTTAAAGAGGGTATCGCAAGCGTACCCGAGGTATTACGAATAGCTTCGTCACGCGTTTCGCCCTCTTCGATACGCTTTTTAAAATCTTCAGCCATTATTATGCCATCATCAACCAGTAGCCCAAGCGCTATAATTAACGTGGCAAGCGACATACGCTCCAGCGGAATACCCATGAAGTTCATAATTGAAAGCGTGATTAGAATAGCTGCAGGTACAATCGAACCTACAATCAAGCCAGTGCGTAGACCTAAAAACATAATAACCACAATAGAGACAACAACAATGGTTTGTAACACACTAAAGCTCACACCAAATACAGCATCGGCAACCACATCGGCTTGGCGGGTAATATTTTTTAATTGATAGCCCGCAGGTATAGTTTGATTAATTTGAGCTATCATCGCTTCCATTTTAGGAGTGAACTTCAGCACATCCGCTTGTTCATCCTTAGAGATTGCAAAAATAATGGCTTGACGGCCATTGTAGTAACTTGTTCTTGAAGGGGGGTCGATCACTTCACGGCTTATTTTGGCAATATCACGTAATAAGATGGTTTGTGATTGATTGGGAACAGTGATCAGCGTATTGCGTATATCAGCTAGGCTTTGGTAATTCCCAGAAGGCTGGATAATAAAGTTTTCACCATCGGCATCAATAATGCCACTGGGACGTATAATATTTTGATTTTTTAAAGCCGCAATCAATTGTGTGGGTGCAATCCCTAATTGAGCGAGCTTAGCGTTTTTAGTTTCAATAAAAATACGCTCTTGCTGAATGCCTAAAATATCAATTTTTTTTGTGCCTTCGACTTGATGCATCATATCGGCAATATGTTGCGCCACATCTTGGCGATCCCCCATGCTATAAGCGGGATCTGCAATAAGTGCCACTGTTAAAACGGCAACATCACCAAAATCATCATTAATTACATAAGGTAAAGTACCACTGGGTAGCTCGCCTCGAACCGCGTTAATTTGGTCGCGCAGGATATCCCACTGCTGATCAAACTCACTTTGCTCAACACTTTGCTTGAGCTCTGCGTGAATAATAGAGCTGCCTGGAATAGATACTGAGCGAATTTCGGCAATACTGGGCATTTCACGTATCGCTTCTTCGAGTGTTTTAGTGATCAACAGCTCTACTTTTTTTGCGCTCATGCCAGGGTAAGCGGTTGTTACAACCGCCTCACGAATTTTTATTTTAGGATCTTCTTGTTTGGGGAGTTGATAATAACTAAATGCGCCAAATAGCATAAGGCCAAAGACGATGGCCAGCATCAAGCGATTATGATCAAGAGCAAGCTCTGAAATAGTAGGGATTTTCATCGTTTAAATCTCCGTCACGGGTTATGGATTAAGGCGCTTGATTTCACCCTCGATAAGCGTCACTTTTTGCCCATCGTGTAAAAAAGCCATTCCCGCATTAACAATTCGCTCCCCTTCTTTTAAATCGCCTTTAATTTGCGCTTTCTGCGCAAAAAACGTTACTACGTCCACGGTTATTTTTTGTAAAACATAACCTGCTTGTTGTGATTCAGCTTGCGCTGTAGGTAATAGCTTAAAAACAAAATGCTGATTATTTTCTTGCGCCATAATGGCACTTACAGGTACTACAAAAGCATCTGTGGCTTCCTGCTGTTGTTTAAATTGTACTTCAGCACTCATACCCGTTCTAATGTCTGCAACATCATTTTCAGATATCTTTAAAATAACAGGAAACGCATTCGCGCCTTGAGCAGCTGTGCCAATTTCTTTAATTTTGGCATTCAACGTTTTATCTAATGCTGAAATAGTCACTTTAGCAGGCTTATCAATAGCTAATGAGGAGAGAATCGCTTCAGGGGCAAGGGTAGAGACTTCAAAATTTTCTTTACCTTGAATTATAAATGCAGACGTATTTGGGCTTACCTGTTGTGAAGGTTCAATATTACGTTTTGAAATAGTCCCTGCATAGGGCGCAATTAGCGTGGTATCTTGTAACTCTTCTTTTGCCATCGCTAGTCGAACTTTAGCAATCTCGACTTTATCTTTGGCACTCTCATATTGCGACTTTGCTACATCGTATTGCGCGCGTGACACAGCGCCATCATCAACCAGTGATGCTTTGCGCTCAAAATCTTGCTTAACATTTAGCAGCATAGCCTTCGCATTAGAGACCTGCCCTTCGCCCTCTTGCACTGCCAATAAATACTTTGTTTGTTCCAGCCTAGCTAACGGCTCACCTTTTTCAAAAGCCTCACCAATTTCAAAAAAAACGTCTTCGACCTTTCCGCTAACCTCAAACATTAAAGTGGCTGTGTTAGCAGGTTGGATAACACCTGATAAAATACGACTATCAAACGATTTAGTTTTATTTAACTCTATGACAGAAACAGGTTTTAATTTTTGCTCAGAAACTTGCTCTTCAGAGCACCCTGACAACATAAAAATAATAACGAAACAAACAGCTATATAATTCATAATTTCCCTTGATAAATAGTGTATTCAAACTGGTTGTACTACCAAACTAACCACAATCAATATTCACAGTGAGCCATCTAATTTAAAGTATGGCTAACATTGTTATCACCCTGAAAGCTTGGGTATAATGCAATATTCCGGCTGTATTTTTAGCCTCTAAATTGGATCTCCACATGAAAAAACTATCTGCTGTGCAAGTAAAACAACAAGCTCTCGTTCTCAATGTTGCTGACAAAATAGAAGAGCAAGGCCGTGCTGAAATCCCAGGTATGCTGCAATGCTGGTTTGATGTGGAATATCATTTATTTCCAGGTTCTTTACTAATGTGTTTTCAATTTGAAAACCAACAAGCACTTTCAGCCGCAGAGCCGGAGCTACTAAAGTGGCAAAAACGCTTAAGCGGTGCCATGCTCAAAAAAGGCGTAATTTTAAAAGATATGCGCAAACATTTAGTATTTACCCTAAAAGGACCAGACGACTAAACCACTTATTTTGTAAGCGCACTCTACTTTGGTGCGCTTTCCAAATTAAACTCATTAACGTGCTTAATCAGCTCAGGGAAAAACGCTAAAAAGAGCTCATCTAGCTCACTATAATGGCGGATTATATCTTCAGCGGTACCTGCAAAATTATTAGTAAAGCGAATACGTTTAGCAATATTATCAAGCGCCCGCCCTACCCCATCAATGCTTTCGTACTCCTTAAACCAATCGTTTTTCGTCATACTGGTTACTACACGCTGCATTTTCTGTGGCATTACAGGTATACGCCTGTCCAAAAGGTCATAACTGGTGTGCTTAAAATCAATTAGTGATTGGTTATTAAACTGCTGCCAATGCGCAATAAGAAAATAATCAAACACCACATCAACTGCCACACCTGCAAAGCGCCTGCGCTTGGCTGAAAAAAGCTGCTTAGCTTCTTTTACTAATGGATGTGTGTCAGTAAATTTATCCACTAAATAATGGTTATCTAGCGCACTTTTTACAGTTGTAGGTAGATGCGTTACCTGTCGTTGGCCACCAAAATCTCCCAGCAAATTGCCAAAATGAGAATCAGCCGTAGGCTGTGCTAAATAAAGGTGGGCTAAGTAATTCATTGGTTGCCAATATAGATTAATATACCAAACTCAGATAGTTTTAAATTCAAACACGTAAAAAGATGGAACGCAGTTCCACCTTTATACATTTTAGATACTGATAGCGCATTCTAAAATATTACGCTTTTGAAACCTTGCTTGCACCAGCATTATCAAGAATTTCTTCAACACTATTTTTGTTATCGCTGTTATATTTAACACCGACGAGTATTGAACCCTTCTCAATTGCGTCTTCATAATACTTAATTTCATGTTCTGGAATAAATGCGCCGATTGCTGCGCCTAAAGTCCCACCAACGGCAGCACCTGCGCCACCAGCTGCAAGTGCTGAAACCAAAGGACCTGCAACTAATAAGCCGGCACCACCAGAAGCGACTGCTCCAACAGCGGTAAAACCACCAATAATTGCCGCTAACACGCCACCAGATGCAGCGCCCAACAAACCGCCCTCTGCAGCTTTGGTCCCTTCATCTACAGCAAAGTCTTCCTTTGTATACGAGTCGTTAGCGACAATGCTTATATCCGCCTCACTTACACCTAAAGCTTCTAATCTATAAATTGCTAATGTTGCTTGTGATGCATTATCGAATAACCCAGTAATAACAGTACTCATAATAACTCCTTTATTTGTTTAAGAAAGTACGCTTAGTAATTAGCAACATTCAAACCAAAGTTTTAATCCTTTAAAATCAGCTAGATAAATAAAAAAGTAGAGTAAAACTCTAGGCTTTAAAGTAAAAGTTGCTAGAAGTTGTAAAAAGTTCACACACATAGGTATCACTCAAGCGATTGAAATATGAGTAGAATTACAAAGAGACTAACGTTATTAGCATTGTTCTTCTAAAAATATCAACAACCCACGTTCATAGCGACTCAGGTACTTAGTCTTACGGGGTAGTTTGTCTAAGTTATTAAAGTCCTTTAGAGCTTCCTTGCCTCCTTTACACAGCTCAATCAACTTTGGATGAATATATGAATTACGAGCTATTGCTGGGGTATTCCCTAAATTACTTGAAACGCTATCTAACATATCTTTAAGCGAAAGCTGGCCGTTTGATTTATGTAAGACTTCAAATGCCAAAACACTGGCCCGCCATGTTCTAAAATGTTTTGCACTAAATTGCTCGCCCATAACACTTTGAATAAACTCATTCACCTCTTTGGAGGTAACATCACAATACTCGCCTTCATCGATATATTGGAATAAGCTCTGCCCAGGCAAATCTTGCAACTGCTGTATGATAGAGCTAAGCACTTTATCTGTTATGTTCACTTCTCTTTGCTTACCGGATTTTGCTTTATACTTTAAGCGAATATTTTTACCCGTTAGTTTTGCATGCCGGCTACGCAATGTTGTAGCACCAAAACTATTATTATGTTTGGCATTTTTTTTAGAGCCAACGCGCAGGGCTCCAAGATCCATTAAACGTACAACGGCTGCAATTGTGCGCTGGTAATCAAGCTCATTACCTCGCAAATATTCCGATAGTTTTGCTCTTAACAAAGGCAGTTTATTTCCAAATAAAGCACATGCTTCAAACTTTTTAAGCTCTTGCTGCTCCCTAAACTCGGGATGATAAAAGTATTGCTTGCGGCCTTTGCTGTCGTAGCCAGTAGCTAAAATATGCCCATTTTCTTCTGGACATAACCATACATCTTTGTATGCGGGGGGAAAAGCGAGGCTGTCTAACCGCTCTACTTCATCTTTATCATGTATTTTCTTTCCTGCAGGATCATAATAAACCCACTGATTTTCATGCCTCTTTCGAGTAATGCCCGGCAAGTTATCATCGACATAAATTAGTTTCATTTTATTCCTTTAAATTTTTGTAATCCTCAAATAAAACGGTGCTATCAATAACAAGGGCTAGTTCTCACTAGCCCTTGTTATACGATTTATCGACTCCAATACCTAAGGTTACGAATTTTTGAGACAAACTCACTTGCGGAAATTTTATTTAAATCCAACCAGCCATCATCAAGTTGTCCATTTAAACCAGTAGCCTCGATTAAAGGAGCTGCTTTATCACTAAAGCCGATATACTTCATATGTGCATAAGCATCACTGACAAAATCTTTCGCCTCCGGTATTTCAGCAAGCTTTTTGGCGCCTTCATTAGTGGTAAGCAGAGCTATTGCGTCGTAAAGCACCGAAGGTCCGCCGTTAATCACCTGATCGGCCTCAACAATCTCGCCCTTACTATTTTTAGCACCACCAACTTGAGCCGCAATAACTTCATGGCTTGCACCTTCCTCTTTAAGGCTTTGTATTAATAAATTAAAGGTTTCAGCATCAAAACCATCACTTACTAATATACCAAGCTTCCTGCCTTTAAATGTATTTGGCGCATTTTTTAAAATGCTTAGCGCATCAGATACTGGTAAATCTTGACGGGTATCAAGCGCCGCTTCTGCCGCATCTGGCATAGTTTGTAAACCTAAACCCAATGCAACTTTCTCAGCAAGCTTGTTATCAATGTTTAACAGATGAGAAACTACGCGCTCTCTAATACGTAAATGCTCAACTTTAGATAACTCAAAAATTAAAGCATCTTGAATATGCGCTTGTTCAACCTCAGTCTGACTTAAATAAAATTGGCGTGCTTGGCTGTAGTGGTCACTAAATGTTTCTGAACGATAGCGTAACTTACTGCCATTAGTCTCAGATTCTGAGCTTTTGAACCCATGTACAGGACACTCTCGTGGGTTGTTTTCACCCCCGCTGAATGAATTAGGTTCGTAATTAACCCGGCCTTTAGGGTTCTGCATTGCCATGTGGCCATCTTGAAGAAAATGTCTCATCGGGCATTTTGCTGCATTAATAGGAATTTGTGTGAAATTAGGCCCACCTAGGCGTTTGGTTTGTGTATCTAGGTAAGAAAAATTACGGCCTTGCAATAAAGGATCAGGAGTAAAATCAAGTCCTGGTACTATATTCTGTGTGCAAAATGCAACCTGTTCGGTTTCTGCGAAGAAGTTGTCTACGACTCGATTGAGCACCATTTTACCAATAATTTTAACTGGTACTTGCTCTTCGGGTATCAGTTTAGTGGCATCAAAAACATCGAACTCGAACTCTTCAGCAAATTTTTGATCAAATACTTGAATGCCCAACTCCCATTCCGGATAGTCTCCATTATTAATTGATTCCCACATGTCACGACGATGAAAATCGGGATCAGCGCCATTTAATTTCAATGCCTCATTCCAAACCACTGACTGCATACCGCCTTTAGGTTTCCAGTGGAACTTAACAAATTTTTCTTCACCTTGTGCATTAATAAACTTAAAAGTATGAACGCCAAATCCTTCCATAAACCTTAATGAGCGCGGGATAGCTCTATCTGACATTGCCCACATAACCATGTGCATGGATTCTGGCGACAAACTTACAAAATCCCAAAAATTATCGTGGGCTGTTTGCGCTTGTGGAAAACCACGATCTGGTTCTGCTTTTGCGCTATGTATAAGGTCGGGAAACTTCATCGCGTCTTGAATGAAAAAAACTGGGATATTATTGCCTACCAGATCCCAATTACCTTCCTGCGTATAAAACTTAACGGCAAAACCTCGCACATCACGTGCTAAATCAGGCGATCCCTGATTACCCGCCACTGTTGAAAAGCGTGCAAAAACAGGTGTTTTTTCACCTTTACGTTGAAAAATATCAGCAGAGGTCAAATCATCTAAAGCATCATACGTTTCAAAGTAACCATGTGCTCCATACCCTCTTGCGTGAACAACTCGCTCAGGAATTCGCTCGTGATCAAAGTGAAACAACTTTTCTCGTAACACATGATCTTCCAATAGTCCTGGTCCGCGTTGACCTGCTTTTAATGAATTTTGATTATCACTAATAGGGCAACCTTGTGCGGTTGTCATTACGGGGTGGTCTTCATTAGCTTTTTGATGAAGCTCTCCTGCATGTCCTTTATTATTTGTGTACTTAAATGACTCTGCCATAACTTTTCTTCCTTAAATGATTTTTTGATTGCTATATTTTTAAAGGGTTAAAAAACAACAACCAAGCAAAAAAAAGACCATATCTAAATAGCTTTAAAATCAATAACTAAGAAAGGAATGAAAATATTTTACCAATACAAACTATAAAAATTACACAACTAATGTAAGCTTTCCCCAGAGCATCATTTTATTCTGATTTTCATTATTACTGTATTTTTACAATGATAGATTTAGTGAGGACTTTGTCTTTATTGAGGGCTCAGAAAGGTTTGAACGTAAATGTTACTCGGCTTTATTCTTATTTAAAATAGCGTTCTGCTTTTGTACATGTCATTTTAGGTAATAAAAATTTACTCGCTTTATCTGGGCATAGTTTCTTTAAACGGCTTACTGCATAACGCCCACACCTTGATAAAGTATATAACTCTTATTTCTCAGTAACACCTAGCGCAGATTGATAACTCAACTGATAAAGCACCTTAAGCAATAACATCTGTCTCTGCGGATGAGTGATAGATTTGACCGAGTAAATTACTATATAAACAATATAAAAGATTTTTAAAAAATGATAAAAACATCTTTATTCCTTTAAAAACGCATCTAATAGTAATTATTTAGTCAATTACCTAACTCAGTTATGCGCTGCATTGATATTAAAATATTGATGCTAATATACTTCAAAACTATCCAATCAATTACAATTGTATTTTAATAATTCAGTAAAGAGTCAGGCCAATTTTGTTATCACTGTTGTTGCATTTTTTCGGTGCTGCATGAGTCATAAAACGCCTTGCTTAGCCTTTAATACAAAATGCTATTTTCTATTGTAACCAGGGCTACTCACGCATTATGACAACAAGCTTTTTAAGTCAATCACAACAGGTCGCACTGCAACAAGCACTTATCAACAGTAAACTGTTAAACAGCGACGTAGTAACGAGTGATAACCCACCATCACAAGAACAACAAGCCTATGGCTGTATCGCTGTAATGCTCTATCGCTTTAATTTACAAAAAATCAAATGGCCCTCTTTTTTAAAAGCAGCTATAAACACTGCAAGTAATGAGTGCTCGTGGTTAACCCGCGAACTTGCCAGATGCCAGCAAAGCTACAAAGCCCAGCCTAATGACGCTGTAATAATTGAACAAAGCGCATTTTTTTGTGGCATTTTTAGCGAAGAGCTCGCTTATATTGACACTTTACTTGGAACAGGTGCACAGCCTGAATAAAGTGATGGGGCAAGCATCGTTAAGCCTGCCCCAAGGATAAATTAAAAGCTATATTTTAAGCTCAGCTTATAATTAACAGGCTCACCGGGTTGAGTCCAAATTGCAGAGTAAGAGTTTGAGTAATATTCTTTATCAAGCACGTTATTAATGTTCAGTTGTACCATCACATCTTCATTAACGTTGTAAGTTGCGAACAAATTCACCAACGTATACGAAGGTAAGTAATACGTAGGGTCTATGGTTTCACCTAAGCGTTCCCCCTCATACTGAACAGCTATACCAACGGTCGCATTTAAATCGATTAAATCATTTAATTCTCTTTTAATACGCGCATTTGCACTGTGTTTAGGAATATTAAGTAAAGGGCTACCTTTTGGTAATTTTACCCACCAATCTGTATTAACCGTGTCGTTTGCTGTTTTTGCATCGGTGTAGGTATAGGCAAAATCAAATGACGTGCGCTCTGTAATATAACCGTGTAAATCAAACTCAACGCCTTCGCTAGTTACCTCGCCTAACGCCGTCGATACGCCTGCTTGCAAATCTGTGGTCAACATATTACTTTTTTCGGCGCTAAATACAGTAAAGCTGCCATTTAGGTTATCGGTGCTAAATTTAACACCCGCCTCAATAGAGGTTGTTGATTCTGGCTTAAATGCATCACCGTTTATATCGTAACCACTGTTTGGCCTAAAACCTTCCGAGTAACTGCTGTAATACTGTATGTCGTCTGAGTAAGCATACACTAAGCCTACTCGTGGGCTAAATGTACTCTGATTGCTTTTAGACTGACTTTGATTAATGTGATTATCTATTTGCTGATCAAACCAATCATAACGACCGCCTACTTGTACTTTCCACTGCTCAGTGATGTCGATTTGATCTTGAATATAAATCCCGTAACTGTGCTGTACTTCAGTGCTGTTAAATAAAAGTGAGCCTTCGGGTGCTGTTTGCCCATACACGGGGTTATACATATTGATTGCATAGCGCGTATCTTCAAGCGTAGGGCGGTATCTGTACCAGAGTTTGTCAAAATCAAACTTGCTGGCATCTGCGCCAATTAATAAGTGATGGGTAAACCCAGCAGCAGTAACGCTACCACTTAGCTCAGTGCGCGCTGAGATGTTTTTAGTTTGAAAATCACGCTCGTTATGTTGCCGACTTAAGGTTTCGCCATCAGTAAAATAAAGCTGCCTGCTAGGGGCGAGTTCAGCATCACTCGATTCGCTTATAAATTTAGAATCGCTATAGCTAAGCCCATTTAAAAGTGACCATTGCCCTATTTGATGCTCAAAGGTCAGTTGATGAGAAATCGCATCAACCTCTGTTGGTTCATCGCTTGGCTCACCTAAAAACGTTTTAATAGGTAATGCGTCTATCTTCCCATCTAGAGCAACAATACCACGGTCAAACGTCACACTCTGATCAACATATTCTAGTTCATAATTTAATTTTGTTGTGTCAGATATTAACCAAAGAACTGAAGGTGTGATCACTGTTTTTTTATTTTCGTGGTAGTCTCTAAAACCCTCACCATCTTCAATTGCACCGTTTATTCTAAAAGCAACTTGATCATTAATTGCATTAGTGTAGTCGCCTTCAGCGCGATAACTTTGCCAGCTACCGGCTGATACTTTCAAAGAGCCTTGTTCTTCAAACTGTGGCTTTTTAGTGATGATATTAATAGTACCGCCAGGCTCAGAACGGCCATAAAGAGCAGAGCCAGGCCCTTTCATCACTTCTACATAATCAATATTGCTAGTATCGCGGGTACCACTAAAACTTCGACCCGATGAAAAACCATTAATTAAAAAGCCTGAAGGAATATTCTCATCGCCTACTAACCCACGTATTGCAAAGCTTTCCCACAATCCACCAAAATCATTTTGTTCAGAAATACTCGGCGTTAAATCAAATATATCGGTGAGTGTAGTCACTCCTGCGTCATCGAGGTTTTCTGCTGATATAAACTCAATACTTTGTGGTTGCTCGCTTAAAGGCACATCGCCACGAAAAGCTTGTCTAACCCCCGAAACCGCTATTTTCTCAATGTTATCTGATGCTGAAGCTGCGTATACAGAAGGCGCTAAAATGGTACTTATAGCAATTGTTAGGGCTGATATTTGGTATCGATTTATTAAGTTCATTCTATCTCTTAGATATCATACAAGCTTAATCGGTTAAGTTTTCACTAAAAAATTTTTTAACTAGAGCCGATTAAATAAGTACGAAATGCAAATAGTAATAATTGTTATTTGCAATAATATACAAACAGAATAAAAAGAGCTACCCTACAGCAACAAATTTTACAAAGTTATTAGGGGTTGTTTTTATTTTTGAGTTAAACGTATTCAACATCGAAAAATAAATACCTCCTAAAATTTAGAGAAAAAAATGAAAATATTACCTTTCGCCTGCATGGCATTAGTCACTTCAATATCAAGCGCATACAGCGAACAAGCACAGGCTCATGCAATATGGTTTGCAGAGCGCTCATCACAGGTAGCTTTTATATATGGCGAAGGCGCACAAGATTTAGATACCGTAAAACGACAAAATAAAATTAAAAGCATTACTGGCTATAGTAAAAACTGGCAACAAAAAAACGTAAAACTTATTGAATCAGGGCCTATGATGCTGCTAAGTGATAAAAGCGTTTATGCGATTACTGGTATGCTCGATAATGGGTTGTGGAGTAAAACAAAAGAAGGTGAATGGTTTGATAAAGGTCGAGATGAAATCCCCAATGCACTATTAAGCGAACATACTAAAAAGTACGCAGTACATCTGCGTGGCCCGCTTGCCCAAGTACCTGCACTTAAAAATCAGCAATTACAAATCCTACCTGTAGGTAACGAATATTCAGATCAAAAAGGCGCAATAGTCAGCTACCGCATAACTTTCAATAGCAAAGCGGTTCAAGGCGCTAAAGTAATCAATGATTTAGTAAACGACCCAGATCAAGAGCCAATAGTTAGTAAAGATGACGGCTTGGTCACATTGCCATTGCGTAACCAAGGCTTAAACGTAGTAGCCGCAATCTATGACGAAAAAAGCACAAATTTAAATGTATTTGATAAAACAGAGCATTTAGCCACACTCTCATTTGTTTTACCCCATGCTGCAGAATAAAAGCAAACCTCACCGCTCAACATTAAACAGCCATCTAACCAATATGTTTTATATTGGCTACACAAGAGTAACTTGTTAATTAATTGGCATAAAAAGTGGCAAATTATATTTATATAACTTGCCACTTTCTTTAGCGTATCACTGCCCTAATGGTTGGATTTTCTCTTTTAAAACATCCCGTATATAGAGCATCTGCACAGTGACAATAATTGATACTAACAACGGCGTTGAAAGCGCCAAGCCATGAATTCCAAACATAGCGCCCATTAATAATTGCCCACCAAGCATAACTGCTGGCGGCAATGAAACAGCTGTTCTTTGTACAAACGGTGTTATTACATTACTCTCGAGCACTTGTACAACACCGTACACGACTAGTACATACGCAGCTTGGGTTGGGCTATTGAGTAACGCGACTAATACCGCAGGTATCAAAGCGGCAATAGGTCCTATAAATGGCACAAACGATAACAAACCCGCAAGCAATGCCAACGCCATTATCAATTTCATATCAATAAGCCACAAACCTAACGCGGTTAAAAGCCCTACCACAATCATTGATGTTGCACGGCCCATTAACCATAACTTCAATGCATAATATACACTGTGCATTACTTCATTTATGCGGCTGCGTTTATCACTTGGAAATAAAAATAGCACCCCTTCTTTATAAGGTTTAGGGTGCAGTGCGAGGTAAAAACCAATAAATAAAATAACAAATATATCAGCAAGTGAACCAAATAAAGTAGAAAAGACCCCGGAAACTTCCCCCATCAGCTTTCTTGGTGAAAGTGGTGCTTGTTGCCATTGCCCTTGCGCCCACTGAAGTAGAGCCTCGCCCCACTCTTTACCCTTCAAGTAACCTTCTAACTGTTTTACCCCACCAGTTATTTGCTCTCTAAGCTGTAACAACTGATCCATAATAGCAGGGCCAACCAAGTAGCCAGCAAGTATTAATAACCCCAATACGGTAGCAGTAACAAGCATTACCAGTCCCCATCGAGGTAAAGGTAGCCAACGCTGTAACAGACTCGCAAGCCCTATTAAAAAAACACCAAATAAAATCCCGCCAAATATAAGCAATAACACATACGATAATTGCCATAGCAGCATAAATAAGCCTATTGCTAAAGCTGTAATGCCAATGGTTGCTAATAGTCTGCGAATATAGTTGCTATCAGAGCTCATTGCTTCTCCCTTTGCTTGGTATAGCATGCGCTTAATAAAGTTAATGCCTATACATTCAATGCAATTAAAATTATGCAAAGTACAGTTTTATCAGTTTTAGTGCTTTTTTAACAGTCTCCTATATAAAACGGCTCGTTTTGTTATGAAGGAAAGACACCATTTACAGGCTCAATTGATATAGCTTAATGCGTGAGTGAGGCTAAAAATAATACTGACACTAAACGATGACAGAGGCGATAACCAAAGGCTCAAATTCATAGGGCGTTCTTTACCCAAGCCATAGCGCGTATTCTCACCAATCGAGGCCATTACTAGGTGCGTAATCATATTTAAATTGAGTTTAAAAAGTAGGGGCGTTTGGCTTTTAGAATAAAAAGGTCAAGAAAACACAGCAGCCTGCTTGACCGAAACTTTCTAATGGATGATCACTTTGCTCTACATCGCTAGACGCTTAATTTTTAATTAATAAGGCAAATCAGCAATAAAAAAGGGCTCTGTGAGCCCTTTAAATCAGTTTTATGGATATAAATTATTGCGGAATATAGTGATATATGGCTTTACCATAATAATTGGTATAAGCGCCACCAACCGACAGCAGAGTATTACCATAGGCAACCGTTTTAAAATCACGTAAATAATAGCTAGTCGTATCTTGCACCTCAACCGCAAACGGATTAGCGGTAAGCGTTTTCCATTGCATTAAATCAAAATCAAATTCCACAAAGTTTTTTGCACTTAACAGGTATAACGTATTACCTATAAGTGTAGTGTCATAATAAACACCGGCTTCAAAATCAGGAATTAACTCTGAATTTAAAACACTTTGTGTAGCAACATCAAATTGACTTAACAGTAATTGCTCGTATTGACGTTGGATAACAAAAAGCGCATCACCTTTGCTAAAACAATGCTGTATTTCATTCAAACTCTCAGGTAGTTCTGTTGCTTGCCAGCTGTTATCCACTGTATTTAAACGATTAAGGCGTTGCTGTTGACCATTTTTAGAAAACGCAATGACCTCATCATTAAATGAACAACTCGCTTGTAGCGGATTAATAAACGGCGCAAAGGTAGGTGCTACAAACGTCTGCCAGGTTTTTTCTTGTGTATCATACACTTCCATATTAGCTTGTGCATTTGCCCCACTTGCACACGCCTCGGTGCCACCAAAGAGATAAAGCTTTTTATCAACAAGTTCTGATTGATAATAATAACGACTCGATTGCGGTGAGCTCAGTTTTTGCCAGCTATTTTGTGCTATATCCCAATGTGACAACCTCGGAGCGCTCGGTTCGGCACTTGAACATATAGAAGCAGCAGCAATCGCAAAGTTATGTGTCACTGCATACAGATCATCACTGGTTGACTGAACATTTAAATGCGTACCTTCAAAGCCCGGTAAATCACCGAGTTTAACCCAAGATACTGCAGTCACTTCAATATCAAATGCAGGTAAAGCAGCTTCAAATTCACCATCTGAGACACGAATAACAATACCACTGGTTTTACCTGCATGCTGATTTGAAGGCATACCACTTAATACCCCAGTTACAGTATCAAACGTCGCCCAATCAGGTTTATTGTCAATACTAAAACTCAATTGCTCAGAATCAATATCTGAAGCCGCGGCAGCAAAATGATACGTTTCATTAGCTTGCACAGTAGCAGCAGGAGTTCCTGTAATTACTGGCGCATCGTTAACAGCCGCAAGGGTAATATTAACTTTTACCGTGCTACTTTCTTTAGTGCCTTTTTTTAGTTTAAAGCTAAAGGTATCGTCACCAAATTGGTCTGCCACCGGCACGTAGCTTAAATTTGGATATATACCCGATATCTCACCAAGCGTAGGTTGATCTACTAATTCTAAAACTATGACCTCAGCGCCATCAGGGACTTTATTGGCATTAATGATTATAGCTGATGGGCTATCTTCCTTGCCCGTAACCGTCATTAATGGCTGGATCTCAAACACACTTTGGACTACGGTCGGTGTGCTTTTTTTATCAGAACCCCCACAGCCAGTTAACAATACAGCCGATATAGCTAAACTTAAAATTTTGATTTTCATAATATAAAACCACTTCCGATGTGAAAAGTAATCTAATGGGCCTTCCGTTCCTCATCTTTGCCATACCATTGACGAGCAATGAACAACAAAAGGATAGAACCTCATTAAATACTAAAGTTTTTTTAGGTACAAGAATTCATGTCAATCCATTGTAAATAAATGTATAAAAAAACTGCAAAAATCACGAAAACCAAAAACCAAATGAAACCAAATGAAACTAAATGAAAACCAAATGAAAACCAAATGAAAACCAAATGGGGTCAAAACCAAATGGGGTCAAATCTTGACTTCAGACATCAAACAATCTCGAAGTTTTCCGTATTGTGAAAACCAAATGTAAACCAAATGGGGTCAAATCTTGACTTCAGACATCAAACAATCTCGAAGTTTTCCGTATTGTAATTTAACCTTTTTATCTTCAACCATTAATGTATTCAACCTACCGACAGCTTTCGATATTGCCGAATAGTGTTCAACATTAAAAACATCTGCTAAAGCCTGCAAATTTAATCCCGTTAAATCTTGGCATAATTTAATAGCAAACCAGCGTGGTAAATTTTTCTCTTTTCGCCCCTTTTTAACCGCTATAATCTCATCAACTTCAACATTAAAGTATTGAGCTAAGTAAGCTATAACATCATCTGCTGAGTGCTTTTTACTAACAAGCTTTCTTTCGCTATCTGACTTGGCAATATAGTCTTTTATGTTTTCAATAAAGTCCTCACAACCCAAAACCGACAACAACTTTTTAGCACTATAAAAAGCGCTTATTTCTTTATTATTTTCAAATTCAACAAACTGTTTATAAGCAGCATATTTACGCTTTTTGCCTTGCAGCGAAAATATAAAGTCTCGAACGAGCCATTTAGGTGTGGCTACCCTTTTAATGAAAGCTGAATAGCTAGACCATTTATACTTAGCAAGGTCTTCTACCAACGGTGTACTCGTTTCAATTGGGTTACGGTGAATGTACCGACTAACATGTAATAAATAGTTATCTGCATCCACAAGCACCGCTTTGTAGCGCCCTCTAAACAACGCACCATCTGTATTATGTGTTCTATTAAAGTATTGAGTATAAAGGCCATTAATATGCTTCATGGCTCGGCCTAAATTTGCATCGGGGGTTTTGATTAGCAGGTGGTAATGATTGGTCATTAAACAATATGAATGCACTTCAATATTAAAGCGAAGGCTTGCTTGCTCAATGCAATGTAAAAAATACTTAAAGTCGTTATCACTTAAAAAGATATTTTCGCGCCCTCTTCCACGATTCATTACATGATAAAACGCATTTTCATACTCTATTCGCAGCGGCCTAGACATAGTAATTCACTCAATGAGTAGTAAACTATAAATCTAGACCTTTGATGTCTGAAGTCAAGATTTGACCCCTTTGGTTCCAGCCAGAAACTGGACTGACATTGGTACTAAACGATGACTGAGGCGAAAGCCAAGGGCCTTAATTAATCATCAATAATGCTTAATTAAACTGCCTAAATTCATATGGGTGACTGGTGCATATTCACACCAAACGACGTCATTACTGGATGTATACCATATTTAAAGTGAGTTTAAAAAGTAAGAACACTTGGTTTTTTAAATGAAATACCAAGAAAACACAGCTGCCTGCTTGACCGGAACTTTCTAATGGGTGACCCCTTTGGTTTTCTTTGGTTTTTCAAAGTGAGTTTAAAAAGTAAGAGCACTTGGTTTTTTAAATTGAAAGATCAAGAAAACACAACTCTGCCTGCTTAACCGGAACTTTCTAATGGGTGACCCCTTTAGTTTTTACTCTTCCCAAGCCTAATTCAAATTGACAAGAATAAATTGCTTTATGTTTTATATCTTCAATTTTATCTGTCAGAAATTTTAGTAATTCAAAGTCATCTGAAAGCCTTTCTTGCACTTGATAATCTAACTCAACAACATTACTTTCTAAACACTTAAAGCTTTCGACTCTCACAGTTTTTGCTAAATTTGTATTTCGTACTTTATCTGCTAATTTGTCAAGGCAAAATATAGCATTATGGAAATTAGAACGTTTAACGTCCCCACCCTTTATAGCATTTAATAAACATACTACCCCCATAACATACTCGTTATTATCAGTACAGAGCTTATATATATCAGCTGTTATCTCAACTGAACGTTCAATTAATGGTTTTCTTCTGCTGGCTCTTGTAAGCTTAATCTGTTTATTGACCAGCTCATGAACTTCAATTAACAATTTCACTTTTCTTTCAAATTGATTAGTATTTACAGCCTTTCGTTCTTTTGCGTCAGCCAATCGCTCAAGCCAATCAAGCTTCAAACCAAGGACTTCTAATGCCAGCTTCGATATTTCGATAACTCCAGAGTCAGTACCTTTCTCTAATTGATATAATAAGTCAAATAATTCTTCTTTTTTCTGACCATTTTCATAGGCTTCCTGCAATTGCCTTTTAACAATTCTATTATCGACTCTGGGATCATAAAAGTTCAATCTTGCTTTCATCAGTAATAAATCTTTATTCTTATGGAATGAAACTTTTTTTAGTAATGCATCTACTGTTTTCATAGCCCCATCATAATCTTTCGCATACATCAGAGCTAAAGATTGATTAATTGCCTTCCCAACCTCATTATGCATTTCGGATTTTTGATTCCTAAGTAAACTTTCGTACTTTGCTTGGTAGCTTCGAAGAATAGTACCGCCCTTTGGTAAATATTTTTCAGGGTTAGTCTGAAGCAATTCCTTCAGGGATAAACTGATATTAAATCTAGGCTGTTCTTCTATAATTCTATTATCTTGGATTAAGAATAAAGAGCCTAACTCTTGAATTATGTCATCTAATTCCTGCATATCTATTTCAGATATCCTAGCAATTTCTGGTTGGGAGGCTGTTCCTGAGACACATAAAACGAATAAAACTTCCTTGCTTAGAGTTGATAGCTGGCTAATTTCCCGATCTAAAGCAGCATTTCTTACAGCATCACCTGAATGCCCTTTCCATTTATCAAGCGCTGAAGTAAGGGAGTTACCCGTTTTTAGTAATCTAAATACTGACTCAGTGAAAAGAGGGGATCCTTCTGAAGCCAACTCTAATTTATCTATATTACTTTTACTAAATACCGGGCGCTTATATCTTTCGCACAAACTTTCCGTATATTCTGAGTATTCATCCCCCTTAAGACCAGGTACTTCTATAGATGTATCAGACGAATAACTCACATTAGCTCTTGTTGTTAGTAAAATCTTCGTTTTATTTGTACCTGTAATTTGACGGGAAACTTCTAATATCCGTCTTTGCTCGTTTGGTTCTGATGAGTCCACATCATCAATTATTATAAGAGATGGAATTATTTGCAATTGTTGAGCTGCAATTCTTTTTAATTCGTTTAATGATAATTCCTCTAGATCTTTATCTAAAGAGCCAGTACGTTTACAGATCTCAGTCAATAGGGTCTCAGCATCATAAAAATGCGTTTCTGGTGTCGATACATATTCATTCATTTCAGCCCTAAATTGTTGTTTCTTAGCTGTTAGCCATATCAACTGCTCAAATACTCGTGCTCCAGAACCGACAACCAACTGGCTGAATTCATAAGCAATCGATGTTTTCCCTCTGCCACCTTCACCAGCCAAAACTTTCGCATATACAAATTCATCTGATAACCAAGACCATAACTCTTGTATAATTTCATCTCTTCCTATAAATTCAGGGCAAATAAAAGTCTTATCTGGCAAGTTATGAGAAATAACATGACGAGAAGTATCACTAATTTTATCATCCGAAAAAAATACCCTATCGCCCATAATGAACTCAAAATCTGATTGAGTTGAGGCTCGAATGCATTCATCATAACGGCGAAAAAAAGTTGCATGTTTTGGGAAAATTTGTAAAGTTTTTTTGCTTTTATTCTCCTGTGCTTCCTTAATCGTTGATAACGATTGTTTGTCGATCTCCCTCTTTGGTATTAAAAGTAAACCAACCGTGACACCTTGAAAGCTAACATCTTGAAAAACTATATTAATTCTTTCACCTAAGAACTTAGATAAATTACCTTTTAAGCTTTGCAAATCAAGTAACTCTGAATTTATTCCAGAAAGAATAAATTTTTTCTCACTCTCTATTTCGTGTACACCAAAAATTAAATACCCACCATAAGTGTTATACATGCTTACAATTTGTTTAACTGTTTTAGCGGAATCAGCATTAGATGAATCATAGCTATGTTTATAATCCCACAGCTCACATTCATGAGCTAAAAAGCAATCACCATTGTATAACGCCTCAATAACTTGAACACCAACAGTGCCCTTTTTTATATAATCATATATTTGTTTTTTCGCTTCAATAACATCCATGCTTATAGGCCAGGTTAGTTTAAATACTTAACATCGAAATAAATTAGCATGGATTTATTTAAAAACAACAAGTTTGAATAAATTTATATTTTGAAATAAATCAATAACAAGCAGAATTCTGAAAAATACAGAGAGTCAGGTCTTGCTTCTTGCCAGAATCAAAGCTCCAATCTCACGTTAACACCCTTCCCGCCATCATGCCCTGAAAATAATCAATTGATGAGTAATGCATTTCATGGATGAAATGAAAGCCATGCTTGCACATGGATGTGCTTTCATGGCGTTTACGTTCACATCAATTGTGCATTGAAGGATTAAGGGTGATGCTCGGGTGCGCTGGGAGAGTCCAGAGAGGGGTCAGCGGCAGCCCCTCTTTGTCTGCCGTCGCCAGCGCGACAAAACCTTGAATAAGGTTTCTATTCTCTAAAAACAAACGCATTCAGGATATCAGTGATATATGCTAAAACACTAATCCGGTTTATGCCCGCGCGCCAGCAAGCTGTGCGCCTACGGTGGTTAACTTACCACTGGTGTTAAATCATTCCTGCCTAAAGCCGACTCCTATAACAAAATTTACCCTCGCTGTAGCGCGAAGCGCCTCTGTGATCTCTGTGGTGAAATTCTTTTTCTCGCTTTTTTTGCCCTAAAGGACGACCTACAAACAATGCATATTTACGTGCTTGGGAGGTGGTAATGATATTGGAGAATCGTTGGGTTTCGTTTCACTCTACCCAACCTACCCCATATAATTTATGGCGAATCACCACACACAAAAAAGCCGTTGCATTGCTGCAACGGCTTTTATTGTTTCGATAAATCCCACTCTACAGTGGAACTTACTACCCATTAAAGTTCAAAAATTAGTCGCGGTATGTCTCAATCGGAGGACATGCACATACTAAATTACGGTCGCCGTATACGTCATCTATACGTGTAACGGTTGGCCAGAACTTGTCTTTAGCAACTGCTGGCACTGGGAAAGCAGCGTAAAAACGGTCATACGCACGATCCCATTCATTACCTAACACATCGGCTTGCGTGTGCGGTGCAAAAACAAGCGGGTTGTTTTCGATAGACCATTCACCTGAAATGATTTTATCGATTTCACCTTTAATCGATACCATCGCTTCGATAAAGCGGTCAATCTCGCCCTTAGACTCAGATTCTGTTGGCTCAATCATTAATGTGCCCGCTACTGGAAACGACATTGTTGGTGAGTGAAAACCGTAATCTTGTAAGCGCTTAGCAACGTCCATTTCAGTAATGCCTGAGGCTTCTTTTAATGGGCGTAGGTCAATAATACATTCGTGAGCAACGCGATTATTACGGCCACGGTATAAAATTGGGAAGTGCTTGCTTAGCTCATTGCTTAGGTAGTTAGCATTTACAATCGCCATTTCTGTTGCTTGTTTTAAGCCCTCAGAGCCCATCATGGCAATGTAAGCCCATGAAATAGGTAAAATAGCTGCAGAGCCGTAAGGCGCTGCCGATACTGCGCCGTTACCAGCATTAGTACCTGGTACGTTAATTACACTGTGGTTTGGCATAAATGGCGCTAGGTGCGATTTAACACCAATTGGGCCAACACCTGGGCCACCGCCGCCGTGTGGAATACAGAAGGTTTTATGTAAGTTTAAGTGCGATACATCTGAGCCAATAAAGCCTGGGCTAGTAACACCTACTTGGGCGTTCATATTTGCGCCATCCATGTAAACTTGGCCACCGTGCTGGTGAACAATTTCACATAGCTCACGAATCGTTTCTTCGTATACACCGTGGGTAGATGGGTACGTTACCATGGCACATGATAGGTTTTCAGACACCTCAGCAGCTTTGGTTTTTAAGTCTTCCATGTCGATGTTGCCGTGTTTATCACAGTTAACAACTACAATTTTCATGCTCGCCATTTGTGCCGACGCTGGGTTAGTACCGTGCGCAGAACTTGGAATTAAACATACATTACGGTGCGCATCCCCTCGTGACTCGTGGTATTTACGAATGGCGATTAGGCCTGCGTATTCACCTTGCGCACCTGAATTTGGTTGCAATGAAACTGCGTCGTAACCGGTAATGTTAACTAGCCAATCGTGTAGCTCGTTAATCATTATTTGGTAACCTTCTGCTTGGTCTAGCGGGCAGAATGGGTGAAGGTTTGCAAATTCAGGCCAGGTAATTGGGATCATTTCAGCGGTCGCGTTGAGTTTCATGGTACATGAACCTAACGAGATCATAGAGTGATTAAGCGCTAAATCTTTGTTTTCAAGGCGCTTAATATAGCGAAGCATGTCTGTTTCGCTGTGGTAGCTGTTAAAGTTTGGATGCGTTAGAATTTCATCATCACGCACTAGGCTTGCAGGAATAGAGTCACTGCCATTTGCTTCAACATCCGCAGCAATTGCATCTACGCTTAGGCCGTGGCCTTCGCCTAAAATAATATCAAATAACTCGGCAATGTCTGCACGTGTTGTGGTTTCTGATACTGAAATTGAGTATTCACCCGCATGGTTAGCAGCAAAGTTAACACCTTTAGCCACAGCACGGGCAATCACGTCAGCTCTGTTTTCATCAACAACAGTTAATGTATCAAACCAGGTAGTGTGCTTAAGTGCCACGCCTTTTGCTATTAAGCCAGTTGCTAAAATATCAGCAAAACGGTGTATACGCTGCGCGATGGTTTTTAAGCCTTGCGGGCCATGGTATACCGCGTAAAACGCCGCCATGTTCGCTAGTAATACTTGCGCAGTACAAATGTTTGAATTGGCTTTGTCGCGGCGAATATGTTGCTCACGGGTTTGCATTGCCATACGCAGTGCATCGTTACCTAAACGGTCTTTTGATACACCAATAATACGCCCTGGTAATGAACGTTTGTAAGCATCACGTGTTGCAAAAAATGCAGCATGTGGACCACCGTAACCCATAGGCACACCAAAACGCTGAGCAGAGCCAAGTACTACGTCGGCGCCTAATTTACCTGGTGCTTTTAATAGTAGTAAGCTCATGATGTCGGCTGCCACACAGGCAATCGCTTTTTTGCTTTGTACGCCAGCTATTAGGTCAGTTATATCAACAATTTCGCCTGATGTTGACGGGTATTGGAATAACGCACCAAAAATGTCGTGGTTCACGGCATCTGCGGCTTTACCTACAATAATTTCAAAACCAAATTGCTCTGCACGGGTGCTCACTACGTCAATGGTTTGCGTGTGTACGTCGTCGGCAATAAAGAACGCATTGGCTTTTTTAGCTTTAGATACACGTTTTGCAAGGCCCATTGCCTCAGCTGCAGCGGTTGATTCGTCAAGTAATGAGGCACTTGCTAAATCTAGGCCGGTAATATCTAGGGTCATAGTCTGGAAATTTAATAGTGACTCTAAACGCCCTTGTGCAATCTCTGGCTGATACGGTGTGTACGCTGTGTACCAACCAGGGTTTTCAAGTACGTTACGTAAAATTACGTGCGGTACGTGAGTTGGGTGGTAGCCTTGGCCAATATACGATTTGAAAACTTTATTTTTGCTTGCTACTGATTTTAAGTAGCTTAGTGTTTCAACTTCGGTGCGGCTTTCGCCGATATTAAGACCTTGCTCAAGACGAATACCAGCAGGTACAGTTTGACCGATCAGCTCTTCAACGCTCGATACTTCAAGAGCGCTAAGCATGTCGTTTACTTGCGCTGGGCTTGGCCCAATATGGCGGCGAATAAAATCTTGCTTTTGCTCTAATTGTTCAAGAGATTTGGCGTTTGACATGTGTCCAGATTCCTATGATCCTAAATACTAATGGGTAACTAGTATTGATTAAAATATGTGATGATTTGGCAACTTACTGAGTATGGTAATAAGCTGTAAAATCATAAAAGCCCCAATGTTTTAAATAGAGGGGCTTTTAACTAACTAACGATTACTCTTCGTCAATAGTGTGTGCGTAGCCTTCTGCGTCGAGCAAGTTATCAACTTCAGATTCGTCAGATGCTTTAATGCGGAATAACCAACCGTCGCCGTAAGCGTCGTTGTTTACTGTTTCTGGAGAATCTTCTAGCTCTTCGTTAATAGCAACAACTTCACCGCTAATTGGTGCGTAGATGTCTGACGCCGCTTTTACTGACTCAGCTACTGCACAGTCTTCGCCTGCATCGACTACGTCGCCAACTTCTGGTAATTCAACAAATACCATGTCGCCAAGCAGCTCTTGGGCGTGCTCAGAAATACCAACAGTGTAAGTGCCGTCGCCTTCATTACGAACCCACTCGTGTGAAGGTGCGTATTTTAACTCGCTAGGGATATTGCTCATTTTGTTTCATCCTTTGGTTTAGATTGGGAGAATACCAATAAATGAGGGTGACCTATTTACTGGTATAACCAAATTATTTAGATTATTGATTTACCGTTACGTACAAAGCCCGATTTAACTACTTTTACGTTAACTAATTTTTTACGCATTTCTACTTGAGCTGTGTCGCCGGTTGAACGTGGCACACGTGCTAATGCAACACTATAGCCCAATGTTGGTGAGAATGTGCCAGATGTAATAACACCTTCGCCACCATCAACAATTACTTTAGAACCACTGCGTAGTACGCCTTTTTCTTCAAGAATAAGACCTACTTGCTTGTGAGTACTTTTTTCTGCACGTTGTTTTACCAAAACATCACGACCAATAAAGTCACGATCTTCTGGTTCCCATGCAATAGTCCATGCCATGTTAGCTGCCAGTGGTGATACGCTTTCGTCCATATCTAGGCCGTAAAGGTTCATACCTGCTTCTAAACGTAGTGTGTCGCGCGCGCCTAAGCCCGCAGGCGCTACACCGGCATCAAGCAATTGCTGCCATAAATCGGCTGCTTGCTCGTTTGGTACTACAATTTCGTAACCGTCTTCGCCAGTATAACCTGTTGTAGCAATAAATAAATCACCGGCTTGAACACCAAAAAATGGCTTCATGCCTTCAACTGCAGCTTGCTGGTCTGCGTTTAAAACCTGGGCAGTTTTAGCGCGTGCATTAGGGCCTTGAACCGCAATCATGGCGAATTCTGGGCGCTCAGTAACCGTTACTGCAAAATCGCTCGATACCTTAGCTAAATGTGCTAGGTCTTTTTCACGGGTCGCTGAGTTAACCACTAAGCGATAAAATGTTTCGCTAAAGTAGTAAATAATTAAGTCGTCAATTACACCACCTTGCTCGTTAAGCATGCCGGTGTAAAGCGCTTTGCCAGGTACTGTTAATTTAGCAACGTCGTTAGCCACAAGCTTGCGTAAAAATGCTTGTGCTTGCTCACCTTGTATATCAACAATGGTCATGTGCGATACGTCGAACATGCCCGCATCGTTACGTACGGCGTTGTGTTCTTCTATTTGTGAACCGTAGTTAATTGGCATTTCCCAGCCATGAAAATCAACCATTTTTGCGCCGGCTTCAATGTGCTTTGCATGTAATACTGTTTTAGAAGTCATAATATTCCTTCACTTTTAAATTAACCCATGTGTGTGGGCGTGGCCTCAATTGAATGAGGGGGAATAACATGGTAGCCATTAATACGCCTACCAAATTGTAATCTTTAACAAAAATATGTTTAACGAATTAAACAGCTTAGGTGTTAGTAACACTAAAGCCTTGTTGCTGCATATACTGTTGCCACTTATCAAGCGTAGGCGTTTTAGCAATCACTATAAACTGCTGCTCGTTGTTTTTATCTACCGCGGTAACAAACACTTCGCCACTTTGCGCGCCATAACAAAGCTGCGCATCAGCAAGGCGTAAGCCAGGGGTTAATTTAAACGCATCAACTAAGGTATCAAAGGCGTTGCTACCGGTTAAGGAAAAGGTTGCTAAATCGGTGCGTACCACAAAGTCGATATCGTACCTAAGTTGTTGCTCGTTAATGAGTGCTTGTAATTGCAAGCTGGCACTTACTGGGAGTACAAATCGAAAGGCGGTTTCGGTAAAGTAGTAAACGGCGTAGCTAAAATCAGAATTTAAATCGCCATCCAATGTGCCTTTGAAACCAAAGCCACTGGCGGTTAGTTTGGTGAGGTCATGACCTAAAATCGCACTTAAAAATACCGATGCTTCACTGCCGCTAAAATCAATAACAACGTGGCTGTTATTAGCTTGTAAGGCATTAATAACCGCGCTGTTAGCGTTGCTATGGCGGGCAAACATTATCGGGTTAAAAGTCATAACAAATACCTATCTATCTTTAATAGCAAAAGTATATTGCGCAAGGCTTACAACAACAAATTGTAATTACTTATCAATTGATAAATAATACTTATATATATAGCCATATAAATAGTAATTTTAAATATGAAAAACATTTCAACCGACAGTTTACGCACATTTGTTATGGTGGTTGAGGTAGGTGGATTTGCCAAAGCAGGCGATTTACTTGGCCTTTCGCAACCGGCGGTAAGCTTACAAGTAAAACGTTTAGAAGACTTATTAGGCTATAAATTATTTAAAAAGCAGGGACAACGCCAAGTACTTAATCAATATGGTGAACTGTTACTGCCTATGGCAAAACAAATGGTGCAACATAACGATGCCATTTTACAGTTATTCACCTCAGAAAGTGTGACTGGTAAAGTGCGCTTAGGGATCCCTAGCGAATTTGCAGCACGTATTTTACCCTCTATTATTGGCGACTTTGTGGCGCTCTACCCTGATGTATCGTTAGAAGTGAAGTCACGTTTGAGTAAACACTTACTTTCGGATGAGCGCCAAGATCAATTTGATTTAGTACTGGCGCTAAATGAGCAGCTTGACTCAGAAAAGTTCCCTATTTTTATTCAAGACCAATTAGTGTGGGTTGGCGATCTTTCAATGGCGCAAAATGAAACCGTTACCTTAGTAACAGCACCTGAAGGCTGTATTTATCGCCGCAGAGCAACCCAAGCGCTTGAAAAAGCAGGTATTAAATACCGTATTGTTTACAGCAACGCCGATTTAACCGGTTTAATTGCGGCATTAAAAGAAGGTTTAGGTATTACTGTATTGGCAAGAAGTACGGTGCCGAACGATTTAACCTATCAATTACACACTAAAAATTTACCTGCGCTCGGTAGCATTGGCATTAGTTTAGTTAAAACTGCCCGCGAACCTGAAAACGCCGTGTTTAAACTCGCTGAGTTTATTAAGCTACGCTTAGGTTATCCCACTGCTTAAATAACCTGAACTCTGGATAATAAATCTATCTCAAACAGCGTTCAGGTTAAATGAACCGCCACCAGCCAATACATTATCCCTGTTTTTATAAAACAAAAATAAACACCTAGTTAAAAATGTTATAAAAACAGCCTGTTTTTACGACAAATGTAAATGATAGTAAAACTTAATAATATTGATTCTCATTCGTTAACATGTTTAAATTACGCCAATTTCAGTAGTTGAACTATTTTTAGGGTAATCAATGTCACATAAATTTTTAGTTTCTTCGTTAACTGCAGCTGTTGCGCTGTCTTTAAGCACAACAGCAATGGCAAAAGATGCCGACAAAGTTGAGCGTAACTTTGAACAAATTACCGTTATTGGCTCACAAGCCGCTATTAACGATATTCCAGGATCTGCTACGTTTATTTCAGATGCAGAATTGCAAAAATTCGAATTTACCGATATTTCTCGCGTATTAGCATCTGTACCAGGTGTATACGTTCAAGAAGAAGATGGCTACGGCCTGCGCCCTAATATTGGTATGCGCGGTACAGGTACTGGCCGTAACGACAAAATTTCTGTGATGGAAGACGGTGTACTTGTTGCTCCGGCTCCTTACTCTGCGCCATCGGCTTACTACTTCCCTACTATGGGGCGTATGGAGTCAATTGAAGTACTAAAAGGTGCTGCCTCTGTTAAATACGGCCCGCGTACAACCGGTGGTGTACTAAATTTACTTTCTCGCAGCCTGCCAACTGAGCCAAATAGCTCAACAGGCATGCTAGATGCAGCCCTTGGTAGCGATGGTTACTACAAAGGTCACGCTTACTTCGCAAAAGAAAAAAACAACACTGCAGGCTTAATTGAAGCGTTTTCTTACGGCGCTGATGGCTTTAAAGAATTGCCAGTAGGTGATGACAACACTGGTTTTGAAAAAAACGATGTATTGGTAAAGTTTGGCCATACCTTTGGTGAAAACGATGCGCATAACATTGAGTTCAAAGTAAAGTACTCTGAAGAAACATCAGACGAAACTTACATGGGTTTAACCGATGCCGATTACCAACAAAACCCGTACCGTCGTTATGCGGCATCGCAAAATGATGAAATGAACACTCGCCATAATGCATACCAAGTAAACTATGCATACCGTTTTGGTGAAGGTTATGAAGTTTTAGCAACCGCTTATCTAAACGACTTCCACCGTAACTGGTATAAAGCAAGCAGTGTTGGTTCAAACACACTTGAGCAATACAGCGAGTTTGAAGCAAACCCAACAGCTGCCGGTATTGAAAATATAGGTGTTAAAGCCAATAACCGTGACTACCAAGCCAAAGGTGTGCAGTCTGAATTACACATCCCAGCGGGCGCTCACTACATTACGGTTGGCGTACGTTACCACGAAGACGAAATGGATCGTTTCCAGTGGGAAGACAAATACACGCTTAATCAAGATTTAAGCATGACTCTTACCTCACAAGGCGCTCCAGGCTCTAACAGCAACCGTTTAGACAGTGCAAAAGCAAGCACGCTATTTATTCAAGACGAATGGACAATGGATGCATTAGTAGTGAGTGCTGGTCTTCGTTATGAAGACATAACTATTACCCGTGAAGAGTGGGCTAAGTCAGATCCAACCCGTAGCCTAGGCTTAACAAAAGATATCTCTAATGATACTGAAATTTTAGTACCGTCTTTAGGTGCTACTTACACACTTAACGACAATGTTACGTTACTTGCTGGTATTCAAAAAGGTTACGCCCCTGCAGCACCGGGTAATGCCGACCAAGACGAAGAAGAAAGCGTCAACATCGAGTTTGGCTCTCGTTTTAATGCGGGCGGTTTTAACGGTGAAGTAATTGCGTTTTACTCTGATTACGACAATATGCATGGTAACTGTACTGCATCAGTAGGTTGTAATGACGATAACATTGGTGACCAATACAACTACGGTGAAGTAGAAGTATCGGGCTTTGAATTTAGCGCAGGTCGTACGTTTAATACTGCATCGGTTGCGTTCCCAGTAAAATTAACTTACACCTACACAGATTCAGAATTTAAAAACACGTTTGATTCAGAAATTTGGGGCTCAGTAGAAAAAGGCGATGCAATGCCTTACGTACCTGAGAACCAGGTTGCTTTATCGTTTGGCGCAGAAGTGAATAACTTTGTGGTAAATAGCCAAATACGTTACGTGTCTGATGCACATGCTGATTTAACTAACTCAGGCTTAAATGCGATTGATAGCCGTGTTGTATGGGATTTAGCTGCTAAGTACTTAATCGACGAAAACCAAAAAGTATACCTAAGCGTAGATAACTTGTTTGATAAAACCTACATTGCTAACCGTGCAAATGGCGGTATTCAACCTGGTAAGCCACGTTCAGTACAAATGGGCTACTCTTACAGTTTTTAATAAAGTGCTAACTTAAAAGTACAAAAAAGCCGAGGTTGATTAAATCAATCTCGGCTTTTTAATGCCTATGTAATTAATAGGCTTAATTTGTTTCTGCGCGCTGGCGTAATACTTCAAATAAACAAATACCGGTTGCAACCGATACATTTAAACTTGAAACAGTGCCCGCCATTGGAATTTTAACGAGTACATCACAGTGCTCACGGGTTAAACGGCGCATACCCTCGCCTTCAGCTCCCATCACAATCGCCATTGGGCCTGTTAAGCTGGCATCAAATACATGTGTGTCGGTTTCACCGGCTGTGCCTACAACCCATACACCTGCGTCTTTTATTTCACGTAATGTACGTGCAAGGTTAGTTACCTGAATAAGCGGTACCGTTTCTGCTGCGCCACAGGCCACTTTACGTGCCGTGCCATTAAGCTTTGCTGACTTGTCTTTAGGAACTATCACCGCATGAACACCGGCAGCATCGGCGCTACGTAAGCAGGCACCTAAATTATGCGGATCGGTAATGCCATCAAGTACCAGTAAAAACGGGGTGTCTTCGCGTTCAATGATCTCATCAAGATCTTTTTCGTTAAACACACGTGCCGCTTTCACGTTGGCGATAATGCCTTGATGTTGTTCATCTTTCGCTTTGTTATCAAGCGCTTTTCGTTGCATAAACTGTACTGAAATACCAAACTGACGCGCTTGCTCAATCACCGGCGATAAGCGCTTATCATCACGTCCTTTAAGGGCGTATATTTCTATAAAACGCTCTGGCTCTTTTGCCAAAATTGCTTCAACAGAGTGAAAGCCAAAAATTAATTCATTACTCACGAATTGTTTGCTCCTGGGCTACTACGTTTACGGGCATTTTTACCTGGTCTTTTAGGCTTTTTGACCGCTTTCTTTTTGGTTTTTTTCTTAGCGGTGGTGTCATCCGCTTTTACTTTTGATTTGCTCGCTGATTTGCCTTTTGCAGCAGGCTTTTTACTCGCCTTTGGCTTTTTGTCATCACTTGCTGACTTTTTACCCGGGATTTTACCGGCTTTAAGCTGCGAGCGAACGCTCGCTGGAGCATTTTTTTTAGGTGCACGACGACGCGCATAACGATCTTGGGCAACATCGCCTTTAAGCGTTAAGTTTATACGACGATCATCTAAGCTTACCGAGGCAACTTGTACAGTGACTTTGTCGCCTAAACGATAAACCGTATGTGTGTGTTCACCCACCAAGCAATGTTTAGCTGCATCATGCTGGAAATATTCATCACCTAAATTAGTAACATGAATTAATCCATCAATTTGTAAGTCATCTAAACGAATAAATAAACCAAAGTTAGTAACCGATGAAATAACCCCGTTAAACTCCATGCCTACATGATCTTGCATGTATTCACATTTTAACCAATCGGCTACTTCACGGGTGGCATCATCTGCGCGGCGCTCAGTAGTTGAACACTGCTCACCAAGTTGATCGACTTCATCATCGCTATAAGCGTATTCACCAGAGGTTTGCTGCCCTTGTGCTTTTAATACGGCTTTAATTGCACGATGCACCACTAAATCTGGGTAACGGCGAATTGGCGAGGTAAAATGTGCGTAAGCCGATAATGCTAAACCAAAGTGGCCTATGTTATCTGGCTGATAAACCGCTTGCTTCATTGAGCGTAGCAACATGGTTTGAATAAGTTCAGCCTCTGGGCGGTCACCTAAACGAGCCAACACATGGGTAATTTCTTTTGGGGTTGGTTCATCACTTAGCGTGCTTTCAATCCCCAGCTCAGTTAAAAACTGAGTAAAGTTACCCAGCTTTTCACTATCGGGTTCATCGTGTACTCGATACAGTGCGCTGGCTTCGTGTTTTTCAAGTAATTTAGCCGCCGAAACATTGGCTAAAATCATACATTCTTCAATGAGCTTATGCGCATCGTTACGAATAACTGGCACAATTGATTCTATTTTACGCTGTGCATTAAATACAAAACGGGTTTCGAGTGTTTCAAACTCAATCGCACCACGCTCTTGGCGCGCTGCTTTTAATGCCATGTACATTTGCTGCAAATCAGTTAAATGCGGCACTACAGCTGCGTATTCTTTACGTAACTTTTCATCGTTTTGTAAAATGGCATTTACTTTGGTGTAAGTTAAACGTGCATGTGAGTTCATCACCGCTTCGTAAAACTTATAACCTGAGAGCTTACCCTCTTGCGATACGGTCATTTCTGCAACCATACACAAGCGATCAACCTCAGGGTTAAGCGAGCACAAACCGTTAGATAATACTTTTGGTAGCATTGGAATAACTTGCTCAGGGAAATACACTGAGTTACCGCGCTCTATCGCTTCTTTGTTAAGCGGCGTGTTCATACCTACATAATGTGATACATCGGCAATGGCTACCCATAAGCGCCAGCCACCCGACTTTTTAGGCTCACAGTATACGGCATCATCAAAATCACGAGCGTCTTCGCCATCTATGGTCACAAGCGGTAAGCCGCGTAAATCAACTCGACCTTGTTTATCGGCTTCTTCAACAAATTCACCTAAGTGGGCAACTTGTTGTTCAACCTCTTCAGGCCATACGTGTGGAATATCGTGATTACGCAGCGCAACTTCAATTTCCATACCCGGCGCTAAATGCTCGCCCAGTACGTCGATAACTTTACCTACCGCATTCATATTACGGCTTGGATTTTGGGTTATTTGCACTTGCACCATTTGGTTATGACGCGCGCCTTTTTCGTTACCCGGTAGAATAATAATGTCTTGGGTAATGCGCGGATCTTCAGCCACAACAACGGCAATACCATGCTCAACAAAATAACGCCCTACAATGGGTGCGCGCTCGTTAGTGAGTACTTTGATGATGCGTGCGTCGCATTTTGAGCCTGAGCCGCGTTTAGTGCCTTTGGCAAGAACGATGTCACCGTGTAGCACCATATTCATTTGATGCTTGGCAATAAACCAATCTTTGCTCTCGCCTTCAACTTCTAAAAAGCCAAAACCGTCTCTGTGACCGACTACTTTGCCTTTGGTTAAACCGGCTTCGTCAATCAGGGCATAACATTTAAATTTATTAAAATACAGCTGCCCATCACGCTCCATGGCGCGAAGTCGGCGCTTAAATGCTATTTGTCGTTCTTCATCGTTGACTGCGAGTTCTTCACATAGTTGTGCGTAGTTAGCAGGTTTGGAACGCTCTTGCAGGTGAGTAAGTATAAACTCACGACTAGGGACTGGGTTTTCGTACTTTTCTTGTTCTCGACTGAGATTTGGATCTTGGTTTGACATTCACTATCTTGTTAGTTGGTTATGTAAGTATTTTAACTCATATACTCGCAATGAGACAGGTAAAAGCCATTAAACTTTTAATAAAGCGTTATTACCTTTTGCATTTTGTGAAAATATAACTAAATAACGCTTAACATGTACTTAATTTAAGAGCTTAAAAGTGAGTAAAATAGCAATGCTGATGTTTACTCACTTTTATATAAACAGCTTACTTTTGCTGTAGTTTCTTCCACAATAGCGTGCTGATGTGTTCAATAAAAGCCGCATCTTGTGCAGCCATAACATCGAGTATTGGTTTGTTCATTTGGCTTTTGTTTTGAGAGTATATCCAGCGATCTTTATTAAAGCTTTGCGCAAACTCTAACACACCCGTTTGCAAGGCTTGCTCATCAGCAAAGGTGGCCTCTATAACGTTATGTTGTAATAATTTTTGCGCATCAACGCGCTCACCGGTCATGGCTAAACGATTAAAAAATTGCTGATCTATGGCTTTATTAATAATAGGAAACATAGACGGTACAAACGGCACTAATACATCGACTTCGGGGAAACAAAAGAAGCCTTTGTCTGATTTCATAAATCTAAAATCACAGGCACACGCCAGTACCGAACCATTACCATAAGTGTGGCCGTTTAGCGCGGCAATAATAGGCATAGGAAAAGTTACAATACGTTTAAACAAGGCACCTATCGAGTTCATAAAATCGGCAATTATTTGTGGTGTGTTGTCAGGGTTTGCCATCCACTGTAGATCAATGCCTAACGACCAACTTTTATCGCTACTTGAGGTTAGCACCACCGCTTTAATATGCTCGTTAGCCTCAATCGTATGTAGGTGTTGATTAAACTCGTTTATAAAGGTTGGATTATGGCGGTTTTCTGCTGTATTCATAGTAAGGATAGCCGTGCTTCCTTGCGTGGTAATTTCTATTAATGCTGTCATTAGACCCTCATTTAGTGCTTTTAGCTGCGCTTTTAGCACTTTTCATTACTTTTATAATTATAAATAGAATAGTAATACGTTGTATGAAATTTATAAAGCGTCTATTTTTGTAACCATTAAAGGAGCGAGAGCTTAAGCCATAGCGTTTAAATATTCGCGCAATTACAACCACCCTTTTTGTCGGGCTATACGTGCTGCATCAATTCGGTTTGTGGCATTGAGTTTAGCAATTGCATCGGATAAATAATTACGCGTTGTGCCTTCACTTATATAAAGCTGTTTTGCTATTTCGCTGGTTTTTAATCCATCACTTGCAAGTTTTAACGCTTTGCGTTCTTTATCTGTGAGTGGATCGGTATCGTCTAATGCGTTAATTGCCAGCTCTGGGTCAATCACCTTTTGCCCTTGCATTACTTTTTTAAGCGCATTGATTAGCTCTTCGCTTGGCGCTTCTTTTAAAATAAAACCTTTAACACCCGCACTTAAAGAACGCCTAATATAACCGGCTCGCGAAAAGGTGGTCATAATTACCATGTTAATTGCAGGGTGCTTAGCGGCTATTTGTTCACTAAGCTCAATACCATTCATGCTTGGCATCTCTATGTCTGTTAAAACAATATCTGGGTGTAAGTCTTCACTAAGCGCGTTGATTTCATTTAACGCATCTTGGCCATTACTTGCTTGACCAATCACCTCAATATTGAAATCAAGGCTTAATAAGGCTGCAACTGCGTCGCGAACCAGCGCTTGGTCTTCAACTAAATATACTTTGATCATTTTAAATCCTCAGCACTCAGTGGCAGCACAACAGTTAAAGTAAATGTGTCGCCACAGGTAAATGTTGCATTGCCATTTAATTGCTCAGCCCGCTCTTTAATGCCATTTAAACCATTACCTGCTTTTAATGTAGTGCATGGCGCATTATCAATAACGTTGATAATTAATTGCTGCTTTGTTTGCTCTATATTGATAGAGCCGTTTTTTGTACTGCTATGGCGTAATAAATTAGTAACCGACTCTTTAATAATAAGGCTCGCAATGCCCTCTACTTTAACGGGTAAGGTCGCTAAATTAACGTTAAATTTTATGTTAAAACCTTGCGCTATAAGCGTTTGTTTTAGCTGTGCGATTTGGCTCACTAGATCGAGTTGCTTTAAATCGCTTACCGCGCTTCTTACATCACTAAGCAATTGCCTTGCAAGGTTTGCTACTTGGGCAATTTCGTTATTGGCCTGATCGTATCGCTCGCCTTGATTTAGTTTATTCGCAAGCTCAGCTTTTAAAGCTATTGACGACAATGAATGACCTAAAATATCGTGTAAATCTCGGGCTATGCGCTCACGCTCAGCAATGGCTGCTAGCTGCTCTAATTGCTTTGCGCTTTCTTGCTCACGAATTTTATGTAAATGCTCTCTTTTTGCCGCTATACCATAGCTAAATAGGGCCGCACATAAAATTAAAGCCACCGCTAAAAAGTACTCAAGCTTAGCTATGTCACCCACATAGGAGCTTAGCAAAACAGTTAAAATTATCGCTAATGCGGCATAAACTCTTTGATAATTGCTATATGTATAGCCCGCGACATAAGCTATAAAGCCAAATAAGGTTGGTGTACCAGCGCTATAAAAAGTGGCACTAAAACACACCAGTAACATAGCGATAAATAACTTAGTTACTCCCCCATTTTTGCAATTTATTGCTTTTACATATAACAATATAAACGCAATATAAAAGGCTAAAGACAAGGTGATTTGATGAGCCGTAAAGTTAGCAAAATCAATGATCATCGGGAGTAAATAAAAACCGGTAAAAACTAAATGACCATATTTCCAAAAATCTTTATCGCTTTGCTGAGAAAACCTGTTAACCGAGCTCATACCAATACCTCTGGCCTATTATTTTTATTTATAGCACTCTTTTTATTAATAAATACAAATAACATAAAAATGCATACGAACATAAAACAATCTACATAAGTGATGGTAAAACTTAGTGTTTCTAAAAAATCGCTAATGCTTAAGCTTGTTAAAATTAAAGAATTCATAACACCCTCCAATATAAGTAAGGTAACTATGCCAGTGGGTAAAATAGATAAGAGTGTGAAATGTCATTAACTTGGCTGACATTTGTCATGAAATAGAAAAATTCATCTTCTGAGTGTAAAAGCAATGCTAATATAGCCAAAAAAAGTGACCTGGAAATTTAATGCAGTCCCAACAACAAAGCTTAATTTACTTACACATTGCCGTACTTTTATTTGGCGGTACCGCCTTATTCGCAAAGCTAATTGGTTTGAATGCATTAGATATTACCGCTTATCGCGCGGCTATCGCTGGGCTGGCAATTTGTGTGCTACTAACTTTGCAAAAAAAACCAATTAAGCTGCATCGCGCTAAAGATTATGTGATTGCCATTTTATTAGGCGTTGCCGTAGGTATTCACTGGGTAACCTATTTTGCAGGCATGCAATTGGCGGGAATTACCGTGGGCATGTTAGCCTTTTTTACCTATCCCGTGATCACGGTATTTTTAGAACCCCTATTTAATAAAAGTAAGCCCAAAACAAAAGATATAATAAGTGCTGTGGTGGTGATTTTTGGCATTTATTTATTGATCCCTAACGTTAATTTAGGCGATGACATCACTTTAGGTGTTGTGACGGGCGTGGTATCAGCATTATTTTTTGCTCTTCGTAATATTACTCATAAACGCTACTTTAGCGAGTATGGTGGACCGCAAACCATGTTTTACCAAACCTTAGTGGCAAGCCTGATGCTGTGTGCTTTTATTGAAGTGCCCATAACAGAAATTAATGATACTGATTTAATATTGCTGCTTATTGCCGGTGTGGTGTTTACTGCGATGCCGCATTCGTTATTTGCAGCGAGTTTAAAACATTTATCAGCAGCGACCGCTGGATTGATTTCTTGCTTACAGCCCCTTTATGGCACAATACTGGCTATAATTATTCTGCACGAACGCCCCTCAGTGATGACCCTGATTGGTGGCGCACTGATTGTTAGTGCTGCGTGCTTTGAAACTTGGTCAATTTCACGGAAAAAGCAGCCATGAAAATATTTGCACATAGAGGCGCAAGCACACACTTCCCCGAAAATACGCAAAGCGCCATTATAGCGGCGTTAAAAGCGAATGTAGATGGCATTGAGGTTGATGTACAAAGCGCGCTTGATGATTACGTTATTATTCACGATACCTACCTCGATAGAACCACTAATGGCAAAGGCAAAGTGTGCGACTTTAGTGCCCAGCAAATTAAACAGTTTGATGCAGGAAATGGCGAACAAGTCCCTACTTTGCAGCAATTAATAGACTGGAATAATAACCAAACCTTACTCAATTTAGAGCTAAAGCATACCTTTGAACTTGAAAAGTTTGCAACCGTGCTTGAAAGTAACATTGCGAACAAAAAAATAACCGCAGACAATATTTTAGTTTCATCATTTAATCATCATCAACTACACTGGCTAAAGAGCCGTTTATCGTGGCTTAAAATTGGCGCACTTACTGCATCAATTCCATTGCAGTATGCAAAGTTTGCACAAGACTTACAGGCCTACAGCATTCATATTGACAAAAACTTTATGAACAAACCGTTTGTAGACGATGCCAAAATGCGCGGTTTACAAGTATTTGCTTACACCGTAGATGAAGTCGAAGATATTAAACTGATGCTTGCCTGTGGTGTTGATGGTATTTTTACTAACGACCCTGAACGAACTAAGCATTATTTAGCGCAATTAAATGAACTATAACTAATTATTTAATTGCCATTTATGCTATAAAAACAATAATTTAGTAGGTCACTATTTAATGAGTAGCTACATGCATATTTATAATTTTTTAGAACAAACACTGTTTTATACTTTAACCCGAAAAATAGTTGGGAATTTAAGTTTTGTTTTTTTATTTCAAGCCATTACTTTGTTTTGGTTACACAGTAGTTTAACCGAAAACCAGCAAAGCACTGGCTTATTTTGGGCACTTGCGCTACTTATTATTGCAGGCTTTATTTTTACTATTTTTTATATGCGCTTTTTAATTGTGCGCCCGGTAAAAGCAATGCGCGATACGCTCATTAATATTAATCAACAAGATGCGAATTTAGCAGCCAAATTACCCCATTTCACGTTTGATGAATTTAGAGACTTAAGTGAGCAATACAATCAATTTACTACCCATTTAAATAGTTTATTAAGCACTACCTATACCAGCGCCCAAGAGAGTGTGCAGAGTAACAGCCAAGTAACGCAATCAATGCAACACACTGAACAATTGAGTGAGCAGCAAATTAATTTAAGCCACACCATTATTAATGCCAGTAATCAAATTACCCAAAGCCTGCAGGCTATAGTAAGCAACACTGATAGCGTACATCAGGTCAATAATGAACACCTTAATTTTGTAAAGCTCTCTGCTGGTGAGCTATCAAAACTAGTTGAGCAGGTAAGGCTTATTAATGAAATGCTGGGTAGTTTTTCTAAAACGATTGCGGGCTTGAAAGAGAACAGCGAAAACATTCGCAGTATTTTAAAAATGGTTGAAGAGTTTTCGGATCAAACTAACTTATTAGCACTAAATGCAGCCATAGAAGCGGCACGCGCTGGTGAAGCGGGGCGAGGTTTTGCCGTGGTTGCCGATGAAGTTCGTACCCTATCGGTAAAAGTAAGCGACGCAACACGCCAAATTAGTGATTTTATTACCCAAATGAATGAGCTCGTTAATGAAACGAATAAAGAGTCAGAGCAATTAATAAACCACTCAAATAATGCGCAAACATCAATTAACACCACCTCTGATGGGTTTGGTAAAATGCTCAATGAGTTTGAACTTAATCAACAACAATTGCAGCAAATAGCCAATGCCGTACACTTGCTCGAAGATACCCAAAACCAAACGCATGAATCGGTTGAGCAAATTGTGGCGCTAGGCGAACAAGCCAAGCAACAAATAGATACAGCACTGCATGATTCTGAACAATCACAAAAGCTAAGCCAACAAACCCAACAACAGTTAAAACGCTTTGTAGATTAGGCAATAATAATTTCACCCAAGCCGCGATTATGCTAAATTAAGCGGCTTGTCATTTAACTGTGTGAAGTATGTGAGCGACGTAAAACCAAACTATGAACAGCTAGCCCAGCAAATAAAATTATGGGGCCAACAACTTGGCTTTAGTGAAGTGGGCATTACTGACATTGATTTAACTAAGCATGAAGCACAGCTTCAGCGTTGGCTTGATGCAGGGTATCATGGTTCAATGGATTACATGGCTGCACATGGAATGAAACGCGCCCGCCCTAGCGAGCTAGTCCCTGGCACGCAACGAGTTATTTCAGTAAAAATGAATTACCTGCCGCCAGATTCAGGCTTTGCCAAAAACCTTAAAAATAACGAGAAAGCCTATATCAGCCGCTATGCGCTTGGCCGTGACTATCACAAATTAATGCGTAATCGGCTCAAACAATTAGGTAAAAAAATTGAACAGCAGGTAGGTGACTATGGCTTTAGGCCTTTTGTTGATTCAGCGCCAGTGCTTGAGCGTCAATTAGCTGAAAAAGCAGGGCTTGGCTGGCGAGGTAAACATTCTTTATTAATCAATAAAGAGGCTGGTTCTTGGTTTTTTTTAGGCGAGTTATTTGTAGATTTACCACTGCCTATTGATGATGAAAACACGTTCGAAGGTTGTGGTAAATGTGTTGCCTGTATAACCCTTTGCCCTACCGGCGCTATTGTAGAACCTTATGTGGTAGATGCACGTAAATGCATATCGTATTTAACCATAGAGCATCAAGGGGCTATTCCAGAGCAATACCGAACCTTAATGGGTAACCGCATTTATGGTTGCGATGATTGCCAGTTAGTGTGCCCATGGAATCGCTATGGACAAATTACCGACGAGCAAGACTTCCACCCCCGTACACAATTAAAAAATAAAGACTTACTCGCGTTATTTGCCTGGGATGAAACTACCTTTTTAACAAATACCGAGGGCAGCCCTATTCGGCGCATTGGCCATGAGCGTTGGTTACGAAATATAGCGGTTGGCTTAGGCAACGCAGATTTTAGCCCAGCGATTATTCATGCACTTGAAGATAAACGCAAAACGGTCAGTGACATGGTGAATGAGCACATAGAATGGGCACTTACCCAGCAACATGATAAACAAAGACAAAAGCTGCGCAAAACAGCACGGCTAATACGGATTGTTGAAAAAGGCCTACCCAGAGACGCGTAAGCCTATTGCCTAAAAAAACGCGACATAATGTCGCTGATACAAGCTATCTGCCTAATCGTAGCGACGAGTTTAGCCCGCGCCTCGCAGCCCGTAACCCGCACCTTTAACCTTTCAACAATAAAGCAAGATCTTGCTCTATTTCTGCAAAGGCTTTTTTAACTTGATCTACTGACTCCTGACGTGCAACCGAGTTTTGTATGGTTTCGTCTACTTTTTTATAAATAAAAATTTCTTGGTCTTCATCCAATCCCATAGTTGGGATCCGCTCTTCGAGTTCTTCTTGTAAATGCTTAAATACTTTTTCATTATTAATACGACTGTCGTTCAACATCCCAATTAAACGATGAAACTTACTATGCACAGTACCGGCAACTTTATTTAACCGCTCCTGCTGCGATACCAGCATCTGCTTAGTGGTAATGGCTCGTAATTGTTGCTCGGTTACACTTACAATAAAGCAAATATGATCACGTATGCGTCCGTGCTTTTGCTCGTCATGCTCTGGCATATTTAAAATCAGTAAACTCACAAGCTCGTAGTTCACCAAAATGCGATGAGAAAACTCATGCAGTCGTCCTTTGCTTTTAAGCATTTCAAATAACTCAATTACAATTGGCGAACACACCCCATTGAGCGCAAAGTGCGACTTAGTATCGTTACATCTAAATTCAATATTACTTTGTAAGCCAAATGCCTGTAAGCATTCTACTAATGCTTTTCCTAGCTCTTGTACATCGTTAATAAAACCAATATTTTCAATGTAATTTACTATCTGACCCATTTCGCTGCTATTTGCCATAGCATTAAAGGCGGTAGAGGTCGCTTCTTTTACTTGCTTTTCAAGCTGTTGTTTTTCTATTAAGACTTGATTTAGTTTATTCAGTTTTTGCTTTAATTCGTCGTGCCCAAACGGTTTTACAATATAGTCTTCCGCGCCTACTGAATAACCTTCCATGCGCTCCTCAACCGTACCTCTTGCAGATACAAACATCACGATGATGTCATGGGTATTGGGGTTAGCTTTAAGCTCTTTACATACTTCATAACCATTCATTTTTGGCATACTTACATCAAGTAATATAACTTGAGGCATATACTCTTCAACCATACTTAAGCATTCAGGGCCGCTTGAAGCTAGCTTAAGTTCAAAATCAAGATCCTCTAATATTTCTTCAATTATTTCGAGGTTAAATGGTTCATCGTCGACTGCAAGAATTTTAGTTAAAGCCATAATTTTTCATCCATATAAATTAAAACAATTCGATTGTTAGCCGCTATTTTTCACTAATTGCTCATCAGCTAGGTATTCATCTAAGTTTATTTCTAAAGGAACTTGTATCGAAATTGTTGTTCCACCAAGGCTGTTATTGCATGCTTTAATACTGCCTTGATGCAATGAAACAAACTCACGACACAAGGTAAGACCCAACCCGGTTCCACCTGCACCACTATTCGTTTTACTGCTTTGCTCAAATTTATTAAAAACCGTTTCAAGTTCCTCTTCAGGTATTCCTATACCGCTATCTATCACTGCAATGTTTGCATTGTCATCGTCTCTTTGCATTATAACTTCAACAGTACTGTGCTCTTCACTAAATTTGAGTGCATTACTCAATACATTTCTCAAAACCTGATTTATTTGCTCTTCATCGCACTGTGCAACAATCGGCGCGTTATCAGAGCTAAAAACAATATTTATATCTTTTTCAATAGCAATACCGGCAACATCATCAATACTGGTTTTAACAATAGTCGCTAAATCATAAGCCCGTGGGTTGAATGGAAATTTACCAACATCTAATTTAGAAAGGTCGAGTAAATTATTAAGTAACGATAGTAGTCTTTGCCCACTTGATTCAATACGAGTTAAATACTTCAAAAGTTTATCTTTGCTAAAATCACCCTCTTGTAACTTGCTAATACCAAAACGTGAAAAGCTCAATATAGAGTGCATAGGGGTTCTTAGCTCATGCGACATATTTGCCAAAAACTCTGATTTACTTAGATTAGCCGCTTCGGCAATATTTTTCGCATGCTCAAGCTGTGAAGTACGTGCCCTTACTTGCTCTTCTAAAAGATCTTTGGCTTCCAACAGTAGATCTTCTTTTTGTTTTAAATGGCTAACATTTTTAAAAATAACCGCTAACGCTATTTCGCCATGGTGGTCTATTTCATTAAATGATCCAACTAGCGGAATTTTACTTCCGTCTTTATTTACAATGTGTAAGTCACAACTAAATTGACGATTACTGTTTAATGTAGAGATTTTATCTTTTATTGCCTGCACCGAGTCATCATCTAAAAAATGAAATAACGAGTGAGCAATGAGCTTTTTAAACTTTAAATTAAATAATTTTAAGCAGGCATCATTGGCCTCGACTATCTTGCCTTTGCGTTCAAATAATAAAATAGGATCGGGGGTATTTTTAAAAATGACCTGCAGTAGGCTGTCTTTTTCAATCAGCACATCAACTGTTTCTTGTAATCTTTCTACTAGCTCAGCATTGTGACGTTTTAGCAGCTCGGTTTGCCATAATTTATGTACAGCCTGTAGTAACACATTGTCATTTAAAGGCTTAATTAAAACATCTTCAACACCTTGGCGAATGGCTTCTAACATAGATTGTTCAGGGCGTGAGGTTACTAACAAGCAACGACTATGCGGTTGTATTTTTTTTAAACTCGAAAATATCTCTAAACCAGAACCCGGTTGTAAGCTAAAGTCACTGATTAAAATATCAATACTCCTGAGCTTGGCAATATTAATTGCTTCATCATGGTTTGTTGCGGTGTATACCTCAATATGAGCGCCATAAAGGCTACTTTTGAGTGACTCTAATCGCTCATTAACATGGTCAACGAGTAAAATTGTCGGCAGTTTAAAAATGTGATCTGGACCTATCTCTAATAAGGCCTCAATTAAAGACGTTATTTCTTTATTGGAAAAGAAGGGGTAGATAATGGTGGCATTGGGTATCAAGTCATTTAATTTGGAAAATGCGCTAAGCAACTCCCCTGATTCTGCTTTTGGCGCTAATAACAAAAATGATTGAGAAGTCGCTTTTTCAACAACTATCGATACAACATCGGTTGGCACACCTTGAGAAAATACCAGCAAGTCATAAATGTCTATGTCTGTATTTTCATCAAACATAGCAAAGTGGACTAATTCAACTTGGCAGCCAATTAGTTCTAATAACACTTTTAAGCGCATAGCAATCATGCTACTGCTATCAATAATAAGTATTTTTCTCGCCATTTAGACACACTTTAAAGAGTTAATTAAACACCTTTTCAGCATAGTCTAGAATTTTTGGTTTAGCATAATCACCTACGTAAAAGTGAATTTTGCTGCCTTTTGTTATGGTACTAGGTTAAATGCTTACCAAAAATAGTCAGGCTGTACAGCTGATTGTCCATTCTTGCTACGTTAGGCAGTTCTCCCCATACTGCAAAATCAAAATGCTTAAATAATTTAATGCTCGGTTCGTTGTGACTAAAAATAAACCCAAGTAATACTTCGATATTAAGCTGCTTGGCTTGTTGTTGTGCAAATTGCATCAGCTTTTTACCCAACCCTTTTCCTTGGGCTGCTGCCGTAATGTAAATGCTTAACTCAACGGTGCCATCGTAAGCTGGGCGGCCATAAAACGATTTATAACTAAGCCACGCTAATACTTGGTTATTCTCACAGTAAACAAAAATAGGGCGTTGAGCAGTATGGCTATCAAACCAAGGTTGTTTATCAGCGACGGTCACCTCTTCGGTATCGGCGGTGACCATTCGACTAGGGATAGTTTCATTGTAAATAGCAACAATGGCAGTTAAATCATCAGGTTTTGCTAAACGTATAGTCATAGAAAATAAAGTAAAATTGATCAATTTAGCCTATAGTAGCGTATGATAAGTTACATAAATACTCTAAAAACGCACTTAAGGTAATAGCATGATAAAAAAAATAATACTTGGTTTAACCCTCGCATTAAGTTGTGTTTCGCTAAATACATATGCCGCAGACTCGCCCCCTCCTTCATTAGATGCAAACACCTGCAATGACTTCACGAATGTTTCACTTAGAAAGTTGCGCTCAACTGAAACCATTAACTTATGCGATTTTAAAAACCAGCCTCTTTTAATTGTTAACACTGCGAGTAACTGCGGTTTTACGCCGCAATTTGAAGGTTTAGAAGCGCTTTATAATAAATACAAAGACGAAGGCTTGGTGGTATTAGGCTTTCCATCAGATGATTTTTTTCAAGAAGAGAACGATGAAAAAGATACCGCAAAAGTGTGTTATGTAAATTATGGTGTTACCTTCCCTATGCTGGCCACCAGTGCAGTACGTGGTAGTGACGCAAACCCTATTTTTAAGCATTTAAACGCCCAAACCAGTTCACCAAACTGGAACTTCTATAAATACGTGGTATCGGCCGATCGCAAAACGATTACGCGCTTTAACAGCCGCGTAGCACCGGATTCGGCAAAACTAGAAAGCGCAATCAAAAGTGCATTTTAACTTTGTGTTTTCAGTTTAACCTTACTAAGATGTTGCTATCAAATTTAAAAACTAAACTTACAGGTAGGAGAACTTATGGCAGTTGCAAGTGCAAGGCACATACTCGTAGACAGTGAAGCACAATGTTTAGACCTTAAAGATAAAATTGAGCAAGGTGAAGACTTTGCAGAACTCGCTAAACTGCACTCTAATTGTCCATCAGGTCAAGATGGTGGTGCATTAGGTGAGTTTGGCCCAGGTATGATGGTGCCTGAATTTGACAAGGTGGTATTTTCAGCGCCGCTAAATCAAGTACAAGGCCCTGTACAAACACAGTTTGGTTACCATTTATTAGAAGTAACCAGCCGCTCAGAGTAAGTAAATCGATTTATTAATAAAGCCGCATCAGCGGCTTTTTATTTATGTGGAGTTGGCAAAAGCCCCAATATGCAATTACTTGGCTCTATTTCTTCCCCTTATGTTCGCCGTGTCAGAATTTGGGCACAACAAAATAACTGTGAGCTTGAGTTTATAAATCTCGACATTTTCTCAAGCGATGACCGCTCTTTAATGATGTCGCACAACCCGGCAGCTAAAATCCCTATCTTAATTGATGGCTCGCTTAACTTAAGCGACTCAAACAATATACTGCGTTACTTACTTGAAAAAACACAGCAGAACCCGCTAACTTGGCCGCAAGAGCATTTTTTAACTAGCATCAACGCCTGTAACGATTCATTGGTTGAGTTATTGATATGTCAGCGTTCTGGGTTTGACACGCAAGCCGATAAGCTGTTTTTTAATCTGCAAAATGAGCGAGTTGCGCAAACATTACACTATTTAAATGATCATTTATGCGATGATGAATTTAAAAGCTGTGAATGCCTCAACATCAGTTTATACTGCTTACTTGATTGGATATGCTTTCGTGAACTAGCCGATTTTAGCGCGCAGCCGCAATTAGTTAAGTTTCATGAGGCGTTTAGTCAGCGTCAAGCGGCTAAAAATACCAACCCTCGACTTAAATTTTAAAAGGTGGATACATGAGCGATATCGAAATTGAATCACAACTAGTTAGCTTTGTAGAAAAAGTACGTGTTAGTGAGCAGATCTGGGCACTGGGTGCCGATGATGGTGGCTTTGTTGTATGTGAGTCAAATCAGTTTGACGACACCGATGTACTTTTACTGTGGGAATCACAAGACGCAGCACAAGCACAATGTAAAGAAGAGTGGCAAGACTACAGTCCAGTAGAAATAAACCTTGATGAGTTTTTAGATGATTGGGTTGAAGACCTAAAATCTGATGATGCATTAGTGGGTTTAAATTGGAATGACGATCAGGTGTGTGTAGAAATTGAACCGGTTGGTTTAGCTCGCGCGCTAAGCGAATAAGTTTTAGGCGTTAGTTCGCTGACATTATCCCAACTAACAGCAACGGTTAGTTGGGGTATAAAAATAATAAAAACTGTCAAGGTAATACGTTGAAAACCCATCTTGGTCGTCGTCCATTTTCAGCTATGGAGCTGCATACGCTCTATAACGGATATATTTATAGTGATACACGGCTTGCCCGCGAACAAGCTAAACACTGGCATTTCTGGCTGCCCTTAATTGCTTATTACAGTGGCGCTTACAGTGATGAAATTGGCTGCTTAACCCTTGATGACCTAATACTTAAAAATAATATTCTCTGTTTTAGTTTTCATACCCACGGTAAAATTAAACCCCGTTTGGTACCTGTTCATCACGCTCTTATTAGCGCTGGGTTTAATGACTATTTAGCTTATGTAAAAGCACACAATCACTCCCGTTTAATGTTCGATCTTCCTGCTAAAACAGGGCGCTATAGCGAAAAAGTGCGCATATGGTTTTCAGGAGAGGGTGAACGCGCAGGATATTTGCAAAAATGTGCAATTCCTTCTGTAGATCAACTCGGTATGAAAACCGCAATTAGTAGTTTACGGCTTAACTTTGAACAACAGATTCGTATTTATGCCCTGCAAGCAGGCAACAAAGACTGCTTTAATTACTTAATGGGCTTTAATGATTACCCTCATGATAACTTTAACGATATAGCCTTGTTAAATAAGGTGCTACAACAGATCCGGGTTATCAATTCCCATATTCATTGGCAGCGGTTTTTAGCCCGAGATAGCCACTGACAAACTTTGTTACTCTTTTCCTTAGCGATCTGCGCTTACTCTAGTAAAAAAAGCTGTTAGGATGAAGTGCAGTCTATATGACTGTTTCTAACAACAAAAAATCTAGGGATAACTATGTTTTTAAAAAGCCTCTTAACCGTGAGCGTTGCGCTTGCGATGAATGCTGCTCACGCTAACGAATTCGTCATTGAAAAACTCGCAAAGCCAAGTTCACAAAAAGTCGCTTTAACGCTCGACCCAAGTCAGGATACCTTTACAGGAATGACCGAGATCAGCTTAGAAGTGCTCAAACCAACACACTACATTGAGCTCAATGGCGTTGATTATGCAACTAAAATGGTGCAACTACTAGGTGAGCAAAACTGTGATTTAAACAGCGAAATGCTTAAAACAGGTAAAGTTAAATTTAGCTGTGAAGAGCAAATTCAGCCAGGTAAATACACCTTAAAAATAGATTTTTCAGCGCCTTATAACCGCCAGAGTGTGGGGTTATATAAAACCCTAGATCAAGGCGTTCCGTACTTGTTCACGCAATTTGAAATGAGTGATGCGCGACGTGCATTTCCGGTGTTTGACGAACCAAGCTATAAAATTCCGTTTCAGTTAACCATTACCGCCCCCACCTCACAAAAAGTGTATTCAAATACACCTGAGCTAAAAACGACGGTGAATGGCGATATGACCACCCATTACTTTGATAAAACGCCACCAATTCCATCTTACTTAGTGGCTATGGCTGTAGGTCCATTTGAAGAGCTAGAAATTAAAGGCATGCCTATTCCTGGGCGTGTGATCACCCCACAAGGTAAAATTCATTTAGCGCAATATGCAAAAGAGAACATGCCTAAAGTACTGGGCGCACTTGAAGAGTACTTTGGTATTCCTTATGTATATAAAAAGCTAGATTCAGTGGCTGTTCCAGAGTTTCCGTTTGGCGCTATGGAAAACTCAGGCTTAGTGACTTACCGCGAAGATATTCTTCTGGTTGATTTAGAAGCTGCAACGCGTAGTAAAAAACAACGTAATGTCTCTATTATTGCCCATGAATTAGCTCACCAATGGTACGGTAACTTAGTGACTATGAAGTGGTGGAACGACTTATGGTTAAACGAGGCGTTTGCAAGCTGGATGGCGGCAAAAATTACTAAGCAGCTTAATCCTGAGTTTGAATCACACCTAGATTTACCACAAAACAACGTAATGGCGTTAGATGCACGTTTAAGCACTAAGCCAATTCGTAAACCAATTAAAACCGAAGCCGATATTATGGATGGTTTAGGCCTTGCCTACAGCAAAGGCAGCTCAGTACTGGCGATGGTTGAAAACTGGATTGGCGAAGAGGCATTTCAAGCTGGTATTCAGAACTACTTAAAAGAATTCTCCTATAAAAATGCAGAAGCTGCCGATTTATGGGAAGCACTTGGTAAGGCTTCAAATAAAGATGTAGCGAGCGTTTTAAAATCGTTTATTGAACAGTCGTCATTCCCGCTAATTAACGTTAAGCAGCAAGGTAAGAGCATTACGATTTCGCAAAGTCGTTTTGCCAATGCCGGTGTTGAAGCTCCTGCTCAACTGTGGAATGTACCGGTTGCGATTAAATATGGTGCTGGCGATAAAGTACAAACAGCCAATGTATTATTAAATAAACAAAGCCAAACGCTAGCATTAGACTTTGAACCAGAGTGGATTTATCCAGATCAAGGCGCGCTAGGTTATTACCGTTGGGTAATGGATGATGCGCAATTTAATGCGCTAATAGATAATGCAGCTAGGGTATTAAACGACCGTGAACGCTTAGCCCTATTATCGGCAACAGATGCCCTACTTGATGCCGGTGTCATTTCAGCGGCTAAATTAATGCAAACGCTTGAAGTATTTGCCAGCGATAGTCATCCGCGTGTTGCTAATACTGCTTTAGGTTATTTAGCGTCACAGCAGCGTACTTTTAAAGACGATAGCAATAAAGATTTATGGCCTACGTTTATTCAAAATGCGGTGATGCCTGCCGCTAAAAAATATGGCCTAGAAGCAAAAATGGGCGAAGATGGCGCAGTAGCTCAACTTCGTGCCGCGGTGGTATCACGCTTAGGGTTTGATGGTGAAGATAAAAATGTGATCAATAAAGCCAAACAGCAAACACAAGCTTACTTAAACGATCCACAAAAGGTAGACCCTTATTTAGCAGGTACTTATTTACGTCTTGCGGCTTTTCATGGGGATAAGGCGTTGCTAGATCAGTTTATGACAACCTTTAAAACCACCAAAGATCCACAAGTGCGTACCAATATGCTGGCAGCAATGGGTTACTTTGGTAAACCTGAACTACAAAAAGCGGTACTGGCGTATAGCTTAACAGACGAAGTAACGGCTTCTGATATGCGTACTATTTTATCGGGTCAAAGTTACACCGATGAACGCCAAGCACTGTTTATTGATTGGATTTATAACAACTACGATAAAGTAACAGCAAGCTTGCCACCATTTTTTGTGCCTAACTTACCTTACTTTACTACCGCCAGCTGTGACGCTGACAGTTTAGCTACAACGCAAAGTTTCTTTGACGCTAAACTGGATGCTGTACCCGGTTATGCGCGTACGTTAAGTAAACTTGCAGAGAGCACCAATGACTGTATTGCACTTAAAAACCGTGAACTGAAATCAGTCAATAGCTTTTTAAATAGCAAATAAGTTAAAGTTTAAAGGATGGCGGGCTGCGGGCGACGAGTAACGGGCCGAAAACCTCAAACTCGGGCTAATGGCTGATGTTTTCTCATTTACTTCTCATTGTCTTCTCTTTGTGTAATAAGATCTTAAAAAATTTATTCACAAAGAGGTTAAGAGGCGCTGCGCTTTTAGAGGTAGTAATTAAAGACAAAGGTTAAGGGTTAAAGGTTAAAGGTTAAAGGTCAAAGGTCAAAGGTTAAAGATTTTATCTTGCACCTTTTGCCTTTAGCCCTGCACCACTCTATTAACCGCCAATAATCATCGTTAGCTTTGCTATAAACTCTTTCGCTGCTTGCTCAGAGTTAATTTTAAAAGCGACACCATAATGAATAGGCTGCGTACTTTTATAAATACGGGTAGGAAAACGGGTCATTTCACTGCTATGAAAATAGCCTTGAGTACGCACAACCCCATCAATATCAGTAAAGTCATCGCTAAACACTTCAAATGCCGGGCGGATCACAATTTTACCTTTACCTGCTTCAGCATGGGTATAAAACGCCTCTTTAGAGTTTACTAGCATATACTCAGCTATGTTTTTTATTTTAAAGTTACTTCTACACTCTAGTTTGATCAGCTGCTCGGTTAACTCGTCTGCACTAAATGCCACGTGACTTTCCTTTTTATTTAATAGGGGGTTAGGGTCTGTTGACCTTTCAGAGTTAAATTTGCAGCAGTCTGTTTGGTATTTAGCCAAGGTAAAGCATATGTAATGTGGTTATTCCCCATAAATAGGCGATAACGCAGCATCAATGCCAAACAGGCACTGCCCTTCGGGTTCTGCCTAGGGGCGATTTACTCTTTGTTGCTCAGTTTTGACTTAGCCCACTAGGTTACAAACCTCGCGCCGCGATTAAACCGCCCCTAGTTTGAACAAATTGTAATCCGCAAAGGTCAACAGACCCTAGACTAACTCATGCATGAGTGAAAGTCCGAAATTTATTTATTCACTACACACAAAAGCTAATTGCTGATTTTTATAACTCAACCGGCTTATTTCAGTATCGCAATATTGGCTTAAATCAAGCCACTGCGATATAGCAGAGCCGCGTGTTAATTTACGCTGGTAAACACGGTTTTTAATTGCGTAAGCAATGGTATTTTCATCTTTTAAGATGAAGTCTTGTACTTGGTTTGGCAGTCTAAGTATATCGGTAACTTGCTTAGTTTGTGGATCAAAACGCGCTAAGTGATGCTGCCCGTGTTTACTATGGCTAAATAAAAACTCAGCCTGCGCTTTATTATAAATAAGCGTGCGACCAATATCGCTTGCTACCACCTCACCTTTTGCCGCAGCAACCGAGGTATATTGCAAAGTGTGTGGTTCGCCTAAAATAAACATCACTAAATCGTTGTTACTTCCCCAAGCGTGATAGCCTACAGGTTCAATCCAATCAAAAATACGACTTGCAGCCAACTCGGGTGCCAACGGATATTGCCATAGCTTTTGTTTACCATCATCTTCAACGACAATCGCCGATAAGTGCTGCCCATCCGGTGTTAAAGTGGGCGAGTATTCACTTTGTGGCGTATTAGTGACCATAGACGTTTGTTTTGATGATAAGCTGTAAAGCGCAATATCTGTTTGACTCTGGTCATTACTGATTATTTCTCGGGTATAGTATAGGCCGGTGTCGGTTAAATGGGGTTGATTGTTATAGCTCGTTTTATCACTAACAATGCTTACACGTATACCATGTGGAGTATTTAAATCGGCGAGCAAAATTTGGCTTTTAGGCATACTTGCCTGAGCAATATCTAGCGTTAAAGCATTTATAGCTATAAGCCCTAACAACGGTTTAATCAGTTTCATGCTTTCTCTCGTTTTAATTTTAAGCACCTCATGATAACGTTATTTACTGATGACGTCACTTGACCTAAGTCAGTCAACTCTTTATAACTAACGGGTCATAAAAAAGAGAACAAACATGTCAGCTAAACACCCTATTATTGCAATCACCGGTTCATCTGGAGCGGGCACAACAACCACCACTAACGCCGTGAAGCATATTTTCCGTAGCCTTGATATCAATGCGGCATTTATCGAAGGTGATAGCTTTCATCGTTATACACGCCCTGAAATGGACAAAAAAATTCGTGAAGCACAGCAAGAAAGTAAACACATTAGCTATTTTGGCCGAGAAGCTAACGACTTTGGCGCCTTAGAAGACTTATTTACTAAATACGGTGAAACCGGCGAAGGAAAACTTCGTCGTTATTTACACACCTTTGATGAAGCCGTGCCTTATAACCAGTTACCTGGGACATTTACCCCATGGCAAGAACTTGAGCAAAATACAGATCTGATGTTTTACGAGGGTCTACATGGCGGTGTAGTTGATGAAGATCATGATGTTGCTAAACATGTTGATTTACTCATAGGCATGGTGCCTATTATTAACCTTGAATGGATCCAAAAGCTCATTCGCGACACCTCAGAACGCGGCCACTCTCGTGAAAAAGTCATGGACTCTATTGTGCGCAGTATGGATGACTACATTAATCATATAACGCCGCAATTTTCTCGTACCCATATTAACTTTCAGCGAGTCCCCACCGTTGATACTTCCAACCCATTTAGCGCTAAAGATATCCCCTCCCTTGATGAAAGCTTTGTTGTGATTCGCTTTAGGGGGATTGATGATGTTGATTTTCCGTATTATTTGCGGATGATTGAAGGCAGTTTTATGTCGCGTATAAACACCTTAGTGGTGCCTGGTGGTAAAATGGGTCTCGCGATGGAACTAGTGCTCACGCCTCTGATAAAAGATATTATTTTGAAAAAACGCGCCTTAGCAAAGTTAGCCCCGCCTGAAATTCCTATTTAGACTCTTTTTTGTGAACTCTAACTCACGTACACTGCTGATTTTAAGTATGACGAGTTTAATATGTCGCAATCAATTAAAATTATTGTTGGGTCTAAAAACCCAGTAAAAATCAATGCCGCTAAACATATTTTTGCGATGTATTTTCCTGAGCGTGTAATCGAATGTAGTGGTGTTCACGCGCCCTCAGAAGTACCCGATCAACCCTTAGGTGAAGAGCAAACCTGCTTAGGGGCACAAAATCGCGTTAATTACTGTAAAAACCACTATCAGGCAGACTACTATGTGGCGATGGAAGGTGGTGCAGCGCAATTTAGCTATGGTGCGGCAACCTTTGCCTATGTAGTTATTGATAATGGCGCACAGCAAGTTACAGGCCGAAGCAGTAACTTACCTTTGCCTCCGGTTTTTTATAAAGCATTGCTGCAAGGTGAAGAGCTTGGTGACGTGATGGATAAGGCTTTTAATACCACCAATATTAAACAGCAAGGGGGTGCTATTGGCTTATTAACTGATCATCATGCAACACGAGAAAGTACCTATACTCAAGCGCTGACACTCGCCATGGCGCCTTTTCTTAATCCCACTCTATATAATCAATAACGGATGTTTTAATGAAGTATAACTACGTATTATTTGATGCCGACGAAACCTTATTTAGCTTTAATGCCTTTGCTGGCCTTAAAAACATGCTAGCAACCTATGACATGGATTTTACCGAGGCAGATTATGCCCATTACCAAAACACTAATAAGTCATTATGGATTGCTTATCAAAACAACGAGATCACCTCAAGTCACTTACAAGTAACTCGTTTTAGCGAACTGGCAAATAAACTAGATGTGCCAGCTCAACAGCTCAATGATGATTTTTTATCAGCAATGGCCGAAATTTGTATGCCTTTACCCGGCGCCGTTGAATTATTAAATGCCCTTAAACCCCATGCCAAGCTGGGCATTATTACCAATGGTTTTTCTCAGTTACAAGCACGTCGCCTAGCGCATACGGGGCTGCAAGATATGTTTGACTGGTTAGTTATTTCTGAGCAAGTCGGCATTGCTAAACCTGCAAAAGAGATATTTGAGCACACCTTTAACTTAATGGGTAATCCACCGAAAGAGCAAATTTTAATGGTCGGTGATACCGCCAGCAGTGATATTCTTGGCGGTCAAAATGTGGGAATTGACACTTGTTGGCTGCAACATCCTGGCGTGAACTTGCCTGAGGGAATTAAACCAACATATCAGGTAACCCAGCTTAAACAGTTGCAAACTATATTAGGACTTTGATAATAAAAGCCTGAGTGTAATTTAGCTTTTTAGCTAATTAACAAACAAAAAAAATGACGCTAATAAGCGTCATTTTTTATAACTGTATATAAGTGATTAACTAATTAGGCGTTAGCTAGCTCAAGGCCGGGTGCAGGCATCGTCACAGGCGTTTCAAAGGTTGCCCACTCCCATGCTGACTCAGTTGCCATAATTTTGCGTAGTAACTTATTATTTAAATCATGACCTGATTTAAATGCGGTTACTTTGCCTAAAAGGTTGTGACCTGTCATAAACATGTCACCTACACAGTCTAGAATCTTATGCTTGACGAACTCGTCTGCGTAACGCAAACCGTTCGGATTTAAAACTTTAAATTCATCAAGTACCACTGCGCTATCCATGCTGCCCCCTAGTGCTAGGTTGTTCGCATGCATGTATTCAATGTCTTTCATAAAGCCAAAAGTACGCGCACGGCTTATCTCTTCAGTAAAGCTTTGTGCCGTAATATCTAAACCAACACGTTGGCGGCTTTCATTGATTGCAGGGTGATCGAAGGCAATTTCGAAATCGATGTGGAATCCGTCGTAAGGTTCTACTTCGGCCCATTTATCACCTTCTTCAATACGTACTTTTTCTTTAATACGAATAAAGCGTTTTGCAACATTTTGCTCTTCAATGCCGCCTTTTTGTAATAAATAAATGAATGGCAATGCACTACCATCCATTATTGGTACTTCTGAGCTATCAAGTTCAACAATTAAATTGTCGATTCCCATTGCCGCAACCGCCGCAATTAAGTGCTCAGTAGTCGATAAGCGAACGCCATCTTTGTTAATTAAACAGGTACACAATTGCGTATCACCAACGGCTTCAGGTGTTGTTTCAAAATCAACAACCGGATCAAGGTCGACACGACGAAATACAATCCCAGTATTTGCGCTCGCAGGTCGGAGAGTTATTGTGACCTTCTCACCTTTATGAAGTCCAATTCCTATGGCTTTGACTACTTGTGCAATCGTACGCTGTTTAATCATAGGTTCGCTCACTTTAGTATATATTACAGTTAGACGGCGGAGTGTAGCATAAATACGGTATAACTACAATATTCGTTCACATTTCGCACAAAAGTACTGTTTTTTATTAATCTGCTTGTTTACGTAAAAAAGCAGGGATGTCGAAATAATCGCCACCTTCAGATTTATCTGTTTTCTTAGCACTACTTGACGACGTATTCGCTGAAGAACTTGAAGAGCTCGTCGATGTGCTTTGCTCTTTTGATTCTGTTTGCGATGTCGTGGCAGGCTCTTCTGTACTTGCGCCTTGGCTTGCAAAGCTAGGAACATACATGCTGCTTGTTTGCGTGCTTGAACTCGCTACATCAGAACCTGATGCTTTTTTAAAGCCGTTATCTACAATACCAAACTGCGGACGACGATCGCCGCCTAAGCCAGTTGCAACAACCGTTACACGTAGCTCGTCTGTCATTTCAGGGTCGATTACCGCACCCACAACCACCGTTGCATTTTCAGACGCTAGCGCCTTAACGTGATTACCCACGATTTCAAATTCTTCAATCGCGATATCCATGCCGGCAGTAATATTAACCAAGATACCTTTAGCACCGGTTAAATCAACGTCCTCTAGTAATGGGCTTGAAATAGCCGCTTCTGCTGCTTCTTGTGCACGATCAGGACCCGAGGCAGATGCAGTCCCCATCATGGCTGTACCCATTGCAGACATAACAGTACGTACGTCGGCGAAATCCACGTTAATTAGACCCGAGCGTGTGATTAGCTCAGCAATACCCTGTACCGCACCAAATAATACGTCATTTGCTTTAGCAAACGCATCCAGTAAAGTTGTCCCTTTACCTAATACTTTTAGTAATTTGTTATTTGGAATAGTAATTAACGAGTCCACGATTTCAGACAATTCGCTAATCCCCTGCTCTGCAGCAGCAGCACGTTTTTTACCTTCAAAATCAAACGGACGAGTTACTACTGCCACGGTTAGAATGCCCAGCTCTTTAGCAATTTTAGCCACGACTGGCGCTGCTCCGGTCCCTGTACCGCCGCCCATACCTGCCGCTATAAATACCATATCGGCGCCTTCAAGGCTGGCACGAATCGTTTCTGCGTCTTCTTCAGCCGACTGACGGCCTACTTCAGGGTTTGCACCCGCACCTAACCCAGAGGTTATTTGCGTACCTAATTGTACCGTTACATCAGCGGCTGAATTACGTAATGCTTGTGCATCCGTATTCGCTGCAATAAAACGAACACCTTCTATTTGTTGTTTTACCATGTGCTCAACTGCGTTACCGCCGCCGCCACCAACACCGATTACTTTTATTACAGCTTCTTCGCTGTGTTGTTCCATTATATCAAACATATTTACTCTCCGACTTGAGTACTAAAACTCGCCTTGAAACCATTTTGTGATGCGGTTCCACCAATTATTATTATCATCCGCTTTCGACTTTTGTGCATTCATCGACTGCATAGTACGCCCGTATTGTAACAAACCTACAGCGGTTGCGTACGATGGATCATCAACATAATCAGTTAAACCTACTACACCAATTGGTTTACCTATTCTTACTGGCATCTGAAAAATATCTTCAGCCACTTCCATTGCGCCAGTCATTTTAGCAGTTCCGCCAGTAATGACGAGACCTGCTGCAATTTGGTCTTCTAATCCTGAACGACGAATTTCTTCCATCGCCAGTTCAAATAATTCTCTAAAACGTGGCTCAACCACTTCTGATAACGTGTGCCTAGACATCAGTCTTGCTGGTCGCCCACCTACGCTTGGCACTTCAATCGTGTCTTCGCTGCTCGCCATTTGGCTACTTGCACAGGCATATTGTACTTTGAGTGACTCAGCATGTGATATAGGTGTACGAAATATTTTTGCAATATCACCGGTTACTTGGTTACCTGCCACCGGAATAACCGCCGAATGACGCAGCGCACCATTAATATAAATAGTAATATCCATAGTACCACCACCAATATCAAGCACCGCAACACCTAACTCTTTTTCGTCATCCGTCAGTACGGAATAACACGAAGCAAGCGCTGTGAATATAAGTTGGTCAACTTCAAGCCCGCAACGTTCAACACATTTTTCTATATTTTTAGCCATGTCGTTGGAACAGGTAATAATGTGCGCGCGTGCTTCCATGCGCACACCGCTCATGCCGAGTGGGTTTTTAATCCCCTCTTGCATGTCAATGCTGTACTCTTGCGGCAAAGCATGCAACATTTTGCGTTCAGCTGAAATTGGCACTGAACGAGCAATGTGTATTACATTTTCAATGTCTTCATCGGTTACTTCGGTGTTATTAATAGCCACAACACCGCTTTCGTTCTGACACTGAATATGCTTGCCAGAAATACCCAAATAAACCGAGCTAATACGACAATCAGCCATCAATTCGGCTTCATCTATAGCGCGGCGAATAGACTCAGACACTAAATTTAAATCGTTAACACCGCCTTTATCCATTCCATGAGATACTTGGCTCCCCACGCCAACAATGCTGAGCTTGTTATCTGTGGTGATTTCACCTACCGTGGCCACTACTTTAGAAGTGCCAACGTCTAATCCAATCACTAGGTTTCTTTCTGCTGACTTAGTCATGCCTTACTCTTTATTATAATTGCTGTTCTTGCAGTGGCTTATAGCTCACTGCAAGGCCGGTATCGTAGCGTAAATCAATTGCATCTATCTGTGCATCAGCACGTTTTTCTATACGTGAATAAACGTCTATAAAACGTTGTACACGTTTGGCTTTATCTTTGCGTCCTAAATTTAAACGCACACCGTTATCTAACCAAAGTTGCCACGAAAACCGCTCAGATAGCGCAAGGCTAGTGAGCGTTAATGCATTGACTTTGAGCATTTCATCAAACTGTTTAAACGCTACCCATGCTTCTTTTTCACTGCCCTCTGGCCCATATAGTTGGGGTAAAGTGGCACTTAATTTATCACTTTTTGCTTCAAACGCGTCACCGCTTTGATTAATCAGCAAGTCACTATTCCAGTGAGCAACCGCTTGATGTTCTACCACGTAAACTTGAATGGTATCAGGCCATTGCTTTCTTACCGATACCGTTGCAACCCAAGGCAGCTCTTGTACTAAATGCTGAACTTGCTTTACGTTTAGCTCAAAAAAACTGCTTAAATCTGCTTTTTTTATTGCCGCTGTTATTGCTTTTTCATCGGTGTACTTAGGGTTCCCCAGCACCGTTAAATGCTTAATTTGTGCATCTTTATTTTCAACTAACCAGTGCGAAACCCCACTGGTTATTTCAATTAACCCTATCACCACGGCTAGAAAAAAACTCACTCCAAAAATCAGCGACCAGTTAAGTTGCTGTTTTAGTTGCTGCGCTTTCTCTAAAAAGGGATGCATATTAAAGGGTTTGCTCCAAAATGCGAACAACTAATTGCTCAAAACTTGCCCCGTTGGCTTTTGCTGCCATTGGCACCAATGATTTTTCTGTCATGCCTGGTACGGTATTCACTTCTAGTAAGTAAAAATATCCTTGTTCATCTTGCATCGCATCGACTCGTCCCCAGCCACTTGCACCTACTAAATCAAAGGCATCAAGCGCCATCGCTTGTAATTTTTGAGTATCCGATGGTGATAAATCAGCAGGGCAATGATATTGCGTACTACTTGACTGATATTTAGCTTGGTAGTCATAAAATCCGTTTGGGGTGCTCATTTCAATCACAGGTTGTACTTCATCACCCAAGACCGTAATGGTAAATTCACGACCCGTGATCCACTGCTCTACCAATACTTGGCTGTCGAACTTAAATGCATTAGTGAGCGCATCTTCAAGTTCTTCTGCAGAGCTTGCTTGCGCCATACCGATACTGGAGCCCTCGTGCGATGGCTTAACCATTACCTTTTTAAATTGCGCCATAATGGCATTGGCATCAAAGCCTTTTTTAGCATCAACCACGGCATAAGGTGCGGTGCTTAAGCCTGCCGATTTAAACAAATGCTTACAACGAATTTTATCCATTGCCAGTGCCGAACCCAGAACATTACTGCCGGTATACGGCAGGTTCATAAATTCTAGAGCACCTTGTACCGTGCCGTCTTCACCACCACGCCCATGTAAAGCAATAAAAACGCGATCAACGTTTAACGACTTTAATTCCCATAACGAACGATTTTGTGGATCAAACGCTATCGCATCAATGCCAACTTCTAACAGCGCATTTAATACCGCTTGACCAGATTTTAATGACACGTCACGCTCTGCTGAGTTTCCACCTAGCAGCACCGCTACTTTACCAAACTGGGAATTTACCTGTGTCATACTTCACCTTGCTTTAATTCTTCTATCGACATATTCGTGGCTGCTAAATTTTTAACAAGCTGACCTATGTTACCCGCACCTTGTGTGAGCACTAGGTCGTTATTTTGTAGGCAGTTGGCAAGTACGCCCGCAAGCTCTGAGCTTGAGGCTACATGTAATGGCTCTTTGCCACGCTGGCGCAAACTACGGCATAAACTTTTACTATCAGCGCCAACAATAGGCTCTTCGCCTGCACTGTAAACATCGAGTAATAAAAGCTGATCAACCTCAGCCAATACCTTAACAAAATCTTCGTATAAATCGCGAGTACGCGTATAACGGTGCGGCTGATACACCATTACTAAACGCTTATCAGGCCAGCCTTCTCGTGCTGCGGTGATAGTAGCGGCCACTTCTGACGGGTGATGGCCATAGTCATCAACAAGCATCACGCTACCGCGTTCATTTTCAAATTCACCGTAGTGCTGAAAACGACGGCCAATACCTTCAAAAGTATCTAAAGCCGCTAAAATTGCATGATTCGCAATATTTTGATCTTTAGCCACGGCAATCGCTGCGGTTGCATTAAGGGCATTATGTTTACCCGGCATATTCAGCTTAGCGGTTAAACTCTCACCTTGTTTATTAGTCACCGTAAATTGGCATGTGTTCGCTGTTTGGCTAAAGTCACTCATTCGATAATCAGCCTCGTGTGACTCACCGTAAGTGATCACCGGACGACCAAAACGGGGGATCAATTCAGCAGCAACGTCTGAATCAATGCACACCACCGCTAACCCGTAAAACGGCAGGTTATGAATGAATTCAACATAAGTATCTTTCATTTTTTCTAAACTACCGCCGTAGGTTTCCATGTGATCTTCTTCAATATTAGTGATCACCGACACCATAGGCTGTAAATGCAAAAATGAGGCATCGCTTTCATCTGCTTCGGCGATTAAAAAGTCACTTTTACCTACCTTAGCATTGCTGCCAGCACTATTAAGCAAACCACCAATAATGAAGGTTGGATCGAGCCCGGCTTGTGCATAAATGCTCGCAATTAAGCTGGTTGTGGTCGTTTTACCATGGGTGCCCGCAATGGCGATACCGTGGCGAAAGCGCATCAGTTCAGCTAACATTTCTGCTCGACGAACCACCGGAATACGTGCAGCTTGCGCGGCTTGAATTTCAGGGTTTGTTTTATCTATTGCACTTGAAACCACCACCACATTAGCGTCTTTTACATTATTTTCATGATGGCCAATAAATACTTCAGCACCGGCTTTAATTAAACGCTCAGTCATTGCGCTGTGAGCTATATCTGAACCGGTAATACGGTAACCTTCAAAAGCAAGTACTTCTGCAATGCCACCCATGCCTGCACCGCCTATCCCTACAAAGTGAATAGTTTCAATGCGGCGCATCGCTGGGCGTGTATATTTTTCTTTTGCTAATGTCTGTTTCACTTATGTTCTCTTATTTGTTACTTGCTCACAGTGCATCGCTACGCTTGCTGTGGCATCTAAAATAGCTTGCTGTTTTGCTTTGGCAGCCATTTTAGTTATTAATAAAGGTTCGGCTAAATAGGGGCTTAAAAGTTCAACAATACTGCGCTTATTAAATTGCCCCTGTGGCATTAATAACGCCCCTTCTGCCATTACTAAATACTGAGCATTGGCTGTTTGATGGTCATCAACCGCGTGTGGAAACGGCACAAATACCGCCATTTTACCCGCTGCGGCAATTTCACTTACCGTAAGCGCACCCGCACGACAAATCACAATATCTGCCCAGCTATAAGCGGTATCCATATCATCAATAAATTCAGCAACGGTCACTTGCTCATTGCCCATTTGTTGCTGCTGGTAACTTTCACTTACACTAGCAAGGTGCCCTTTACCGGTTTGATGCCAAATATTAATGGCACAGGTGTCATTTAAGCGCTTAAATGCTTCAGGTAGTATTTGGTTGAGCACTTGCGCACCTAACGAACCACCCACCACTAAAATATTTATAGGGCTGGTTACTTCGCGCTCAGTAATCTCAACCACGCTCTGGCGCACAGGATTACCCACCAGCTCTGCTTTGCCATTGGCAAAAGCACTGGGGAAAGCCGCTAACACGCGATTAGCACATTTAGCCAACCACCTATTACTCATGCCTGCTACGGCGTTTTGCTCATGAATCACCAAAGGAATACCCAGGCTTTTTGCCGCAATACCTGTTGGGCCAGTTACATACCCCCCCATAGCTAAAACGACGTCAGGGCGTTGTTGTTTTAATACCTTACGCGCTTGCAATATTGCATTAATAACCATGAATGGCGCTTTAATAAGGCGTTTTAAACCATTCCCTCGCACGCCTTTTACATCAATAAAATCAATTTCTATGTTGTGCTTGGGCACGACACTGGCTTCCATTCTATCTGGGGTGCCTATCCAGCTAACTTGCCAACCTTGCTGTTTGAGATAATCAGCAACGGCAATCCCTGGAAAAATATGTCCACCTGTGCCCCCTGCTACAACGACTATTTTTTTACTCATCGCTTAGCTCCACCTGACGTGGCTTGTTTCGTTGCCATCTTGGTCTCAAAATCTACACGTAATAAAATACCGGTTGCTATGGTCATCATTAATAAACTTGAGCCACCATAAGAAATAAACGGCAAGGTTAATCCTTTGGTTGGTAAAATACCGGCACTGGCGCCCACATTCACCATGGTTTGAAACGCAAACCAAATACCAATTGCTAAGGCTAAGTAGCCTTCATATTCTTTGCCGTTTTTAAGCGCGTTTTGGCCAATGAGTAAAGCTCTAAATACTAAAGTACCCAGTACCATTAAAATGCTCAGCACCCCCATAAAACCCAACTCTTCAGCAATAACAGCAAAAATAAAGTCGGTGTGCGCTTCTGGTAAATATTGTAATTTTTGTACGCTGTTTCCTAGGCCTTGGCCAAACCAATCGCCTTGACTATAAGCCATTAGTGATTGCACTAATTGGTAGCCTTTGCCAAAAGGGTCATCCCAAGGTTCTAAAAAGCCAACCACACGCGCCATACGATATGGCTCTAACACAATAAGCCCAACCACTAGCGCAATACCGGTTAAAATAAGTGCAAAAAACTGCCAAAGCTTGGCACCGGCTAAAAACAACAAACCAACCGTAGTAACAAACATCACCACCACAGTCCCTAAATCGGGCTGCATTAAAATAAGTGCTGCATAAACTGCAAATACCGCTATGGGTTTAGCAAAGCCTTTTATGTTTTCTTGAACTTCATTGCGCTTACGTACTAAGTAGCCTGCGATATAACTAAAGAAGAACAACTTAGCGAGCTCCGAGGCTTGAATATTAAACGGTCCTACGGGTATCCAGCGGGTCGAACCATTGACTTCACGTCCTACAATAAGTACCACTAATAACAGTACTAAACCGATTAGTAATAAATAGGGGTTAGCTTTTTTCCACCACGACATAGGTACTTGAGTACTAATGCAAAATAAACAAAACGATAGCCCTAAAAAAATGCCATGGCGGATAGTAAAATGATAAATATTACCAAACAGTCTATCGGCTGTCGGCATTGAGGCACTGGTTACCATCACAAAGCCCACACCAATCAGCATTAGCATGCAATAAAGCAGTGGCACATCATAAAGCTGCGCTGAAGGTTTAGGGGTGAGAGCCTCTTTAATATCCGCAAAAGCAATCATGACTGCCCCTGCAATACACATTGCACAAAATCATCGCCGCGTTGCATATAATTGTTATACATATCAATGCTGGCACAGGCAGGTGCGAGTAAAACGGTATCGCCCGATTTACTTAATTGCTTTGCAAACGCCACAGCCTCAGACATATTATTGGTTAAATGACCTTTAGCACTCAGTGCCACTAAATCTTTGGCATCTTTACCAAAACAAATCAGCGCTTTTACATGCTTTTCAATATAAGGCTTTAACACCTCTAAATCCGCACCTTTAGCATCACCACCAGCAATAACGACTAGGTTTTCGTGCTTACCCGCTAAACTATCTATTGCCGCCACTGTTGCGCCTACGTTGGTGGCTTTAGAGTCGTTAAAGTATTTAACGCCATTAAACTCACCCACAAACTGACAACGGTGCGCTAAGCCATTAAATTGAGATAATGCGGTTTTGTAATGCGCCTTAGTAATTGTAAATGGGCTGAGTAACGCCATCACTGCCAAGGTATTTAAATAGTTATGCTTACCCACAACGGCTAAAGTACTTACTGGTAAATAAGCTTCGTCCTTTACCATAAAGTGCGCTTCGTTATTGTGCTGTGCTAAGTGGTAATTGCCTTGTGTTTCACCAAAGCTCAGTTGTGGTGCTAACGTGCGACTCACAGGGTGTGTTTGCTTATCGTCAGCATTAATCACTAAGTGTTCAGCACCGTTATAAATACTTAATTTTGAATCTATATAGGCTTGGTAACTATCATAACGATCGAGATGATCTTCTGAAATATTAAGCACGGTTGCACTGGTGGTTTTTAGGCTGCGTGTGGTATCAAGCTGAAAACTCGATAGCTCTAATACAAATACATCAAAGTCACCGTCAAGCAAATCCAGTACCGCTGTGCCAATGTTGCCACCGAGTGCCACCTTATAACCTGCGGTTTTTAATACTTCGTAGGCAAGTGTTACTACGGTTGATTTACCATTAGAGCCGGTTACAGCAACGACTGGTTTGCTATTAATGCGCGCAAATAACTCAACATCACCAATAACTTCAACGCCTGCGTTAATTGCCTTCGCAACCGCAGGGGTTTTTAAGCCCAGCCCGGGACTAATAATAATCATATCGCAAGCACTGAGCGCCGCATTTTCTAAGTCACCAAAGTGAGTTTTTAATTGAGGTGCGTGCTGATTGAGCCAATCAACACCTGGCGGATTCTCTCTGCTATCAACCACATAAGGCTGTATTGATTGAGATAATAAAAAACGCACAATGCCCAGACCGGTTACACCGAGTCCGAGCACTGTTATGTGTTTATTTTTTATCTCGTTTAAATACTGCATTTATCGGATCTTTAATGTCGCAAGGCCAGCGAGTACCAGCACAATAGAAATTATCCAAAAGCGCACAATAACGCGTGGCTCCGGCCAACCTTTAAGTTCGTAATGGTGATGAATAGGCGCCATTCTAAAAATGCGTTGCCCACGTAATTTGTAAGAGCCAACTTGTAAAATTACCGATAGCGCTTCCATTACAAACACGCCCCCCATAATAATCAGTAACAGCTCTTGGCGAACAAGCACGGCAATAATCCCCAATGCACCACCCAGTGCTAATGAGCCTACATCGCCCATAAATACTTGCGCCGGATACGTGTTAAACCATAAAAAACCTAACCCAGCCCCTACAATAGCGGTACATACCACAACCAACTCACTCGCCAGTGGTAAATGCGGAATATGCAAATAAGCCGAAAAATTAATATTACCCGTTAAGTAAGCAATAATGGCCAGTGCTGCAGCCACTAAAATAGTAGGTACAATGGCTAAACCGTCTAGACCGTCGGTTAAATTAACCGCGTTTGACGTGCCCACCAACGCAAAGTAGGTGATCACGATATAAAACAGCCCCAGCTGTGGCAGTACATCTTTAAAAAATGGCACAACAAGAGATGTTTCTGTCGCTTGTGTGCTGCTCATGTAAAGCGCAGTGGCTACAACCAGTGCAATTACCGATTGCCAAAAGTATTTCCACTTTGCAATAAGTCCTTTTGGATCTTTGCGGATCACCTTACGGTAATCATCAATAAAGCCCACAATACCTAATGAGCCAATTACAAATAAAGTGGCCCATACGTATTTATTAGACAAGTCTGCCCATAATAATGTGCTGGTAAAAATAGCTCCTAAAATAAGTAAGCCACCCATGGTCGGTGTACCCGATTTAGATAGGTGCGATTGCGGACCATCATCACGTACTGTTTGCCCTATTTGCATGCGTTGCAACGCACGAATTAACTTAGGACCAAAATACAACGACATCATCAATGCGGTTAAAATACCTAAAATGGCACGCAGGGTTAAATACGAAAAAACATTAAAGCCACTATAATATTGAGTTAAATACTCAGCCAGCCAAACTAACATGATGATACTCCATTGATGGCTTGTTGCTGGCCATTAACTAAATCGGTTACTAAAAGCTCCATGCGAGAACTGCGTGATCCTTTCACGACAAGGGTAATTTTTTTATCTACTTTGCTAATGCTGTTTTGAATTTGCTGCAGCATTTGCTCACGATTAGAGAAATGGCGATTTGGCAGCCCAAATACATCACTGGCACATTTACTTAATACTCCGAGTGTAAATAACTCATCAATGCCTTGCGCTAATGCGTATTCACCGACTTCTTGATGATATTTACGGGCATCTTCGCCAAGTTCACCCATATCACCGAGTGCCAAAATACGATGACCTTGAATATCACTAAGTAAATCAATCGCAGCTTTCACCGACTTTACGTTGGCATTGTATGTATCATCGATAATGGTGAGTGAATCACTGGCTTCAATTAGGTTAACCCGTCCTTTAACTTCACCCATGGTCGCTAACGCGCTGGCAATGTCCTCAAGTGACACGTCAAACTCACTTGTTAACGCCGCAGCAATAAGCGCGTTACTAATATTATGTTTACCTGGCAGTGCTAACTTAACCGGCACACTGTGTTGCTTGGTGCACAAAGTAAAGCTTGCGCGAGCTTGTGCATCTAGGCTGATGTCTTCAGCCCAAATATCGAGCTTTTCACTACTCGAAAAACATTTAATATTGCGCTTTGCTAACTTATCAAGCCAATATTGACTAAAGTCACTATCGCAATTGACGATGGCGATGCCATCCTCTTTTAATCCGTCGTAAATTTCACCTTTTGCTTGTGCCACACCTTGCAGGCTACCAAAGCCTTCCAAGTGGGCAGCAGCAACATTACATACCACAGCTACATCCGGTTTGGTCATCGCGGTGGTGTACGCAATTTCACCTATGTGGTTAGCGCCTAATTCAATAACCGCAAAGCGATGTTGTGGCTCTAATCTGAGTAAAGTTAACGGTACGCCAATGTCGTTGTTAAAATTACCTTTAGTGGCTAATACATCCCCTTTACTTGATAAAATAGCGGCACACATTTCTTTAACTGTTGTTTTACCTACACTGCCAGTAATAGCGATAGTTTTAGGTGCAACTTGCGCCATCACTGCTGTACCAATTGTGCCTAATGCAATACGGGTATCGGCAACTACAAATTGAGCAATATCGGTATCAACAGCGTGATCGACAATCACGCCTATAGCGCCTTTTTGTTTTGCTTGTTCAATAAATTTATGGCCATCAAAATTTGGGCCCTTAAGCGCCAAAAACACTTCACCATCACACAAAGTACGGGTATCGGTGTTTATATTTATCACCTTGCGATTATCACCTTGATAATCGGTTGCTAGCACATTAGCTAGCCAATCAAAATCCATTGGGATCATGCTTGAGACCCTCTTACTGCTTTTTTTAATTGTTGTTGTACAAATTGGCGGTCGCAAAAATCGATGCATTTATCGCCTATAATTTGATAGTCTTCATGCCCTTTACCGGCAATTAAAATAACCTCACCGGCTTTTGCGTTATCTATAGCAAATTGTATCGCGGCACCGCGATCGGCCTCTAAATGAGCGTTTTCTGGATGCTCTAATCCCGCAGCTACATCATTAATAATGTCATTAGGGTCTTCAGAGCGTGGGTTATCACTGGTAATGATCACTTTGTCTGCAAACTGCTCAGCAGCTTGTGCCATTAGTACACGCTTTCCTTTATCTCTGTCGCCGCCACAACCAAACACACAGCTCACGCCACCTGGTACATGTTGCTGCAGCGCTTGTAACGCTAAAGCCAACGCATCTGGCGTATGCGCATAATCAACAACGCAAGTAGGCATACTTGGCGCTGTAAATGCTTGCATCCTACCGGCTACCGGCTGTAAATACTCACATCCTGCTACTAACTGTGTTAATGGATAGCCTAGCGCTAATAGCGTTGCTAACGCAGCCGTTAAATTATAAAGATTAAATTCACCAAACAGCGGTGATTTTATGGCAACATCACCCCAGCTAGTAGTTAATTGCGCCGAAATACCGGTTGCTGAATACTGAACATCTGAAAAATATACAAACTGTGCATTTTTAGGGGCTAAGTTTTTACGGCCATAACAAATAAGACTATTAAAGCTGTATTTTTCAATCCATTGCTCTGCTTGTCTGTCATCTTGATTAAGAATGACATGATCAGCATCAAAATCACGAAACAGCATCAATTTAGCATCACCGTAGCTTTGCATATCGCCATGGTAATCTAAGTGATCGCGCGACAAGTTAGTAAACACTGCGGCTTTAAAATGGCATTGATCAACACGGTGCTGTACCAAACCATGCGATGACACTTCCATAGCAACCAATTGGTATTGCTCATTTTTTAAGCCGCTTAAAATACGCTGTAAATCGACTGCTGAAGGCGTAGTATTTTGCAGTGGTGTTAAGTTATCTGGATGGCCGTAACCTAAGGTACCAATGATAGCGGCTTGGGTATGACAAAATTGCGCTAAATGAGCAATCATTGCTGTGGTAGTCGATTTACCATTGGTGCCCGTTACGCCAACTAAATCTAAGTGCTTGCTCGGTTGTTGGTAAAATTGACTCGCCAATACAGGCAGTTTCTTATTCAATTCTGAGACTAAATAAAGCGGCTCAAAATCACTTTCAAATTCACACAGTCTGTCGGCAATAATTGCACTGGCACCATTTTCAATTGCTTTACTAATAAAGTGCCCACCATCTAACTGGTGCCCTTTTATCGCCACAAACACATCACCTGGTTTTACATCGCGGCTATCTAAACGCAGCTCGTTTACCATTAAACGTGCTGCATCTATTTCTAAATGTTTTAAAATTGTGTGTAAATCACGCACCATCATCTTTGCCCTTCACGTATGCCACCGAGTCTTTGTCTGGGGCAACGTTTAAAATTCTTAATGAATTAGAGATTATTTCTGCAAACGCTGGACCTGCTGTTGCGCCGCCATAATAAACATCTCCACCGGGCTCGTTGATTAATACCACAACGGCTAATCGCGGGTTACTCGCAGGAGCAATGCCCGCAAAATAACCTACATATTCGTCACCATAGCCCCCTGCGGCGGCTTTTTTAGAGGTGCCTGTTTTACCAGCAGCGCGGTAACCATCCACTTTAACGCGGCGTGCGGTACCGCCTTCTTCAAATACGCTTTCCATCATATGGACAACGGCTTCAACATCTTCTTGTTGAAAGACACGCTCACCTTCAGGTATAGAATCTTGTTTTAGTACAGTAAGCGGACGATTAACCCCGCCTGCCCCTAACATGGCGTAAAAACGTGCCATTTGCGCGGTACTCACGGCAATATTGTAACCAAACGAGAGCGCTGCAATTTCATGATCTGACCAACGGCGATTAGGGTAAAATAAGCCACTACTTTCGCCTACCATGCCAGTACCACTATCACTGCCAAACCCCACTTTTTGATACAGGCCCACAAAGTACTCTTTGGGTACTGTTTGGCTTATTTTGGTTACTCCCATATTACTGGAGTATTTTAAAATTTCGCGCAGCGTCATTTCGCCATGATTACGGGTATCTTGTACTAAGCTGCCCCCTAAGCGCATCCAGCCTGGGTAGGTATCAACTTTGTCATCCGGTTGGATTGTGCCGTAGTCTAATCCAGCTAAAATGGCTAGAGGCTTAACAGTTGAGCCGGGTTCAAACAAATCGGTAATAGCGCGGTTACGACGTTTATGAGGAGCCGCCCCGCTTAAGTTGTTAGGATTAAATGATGGGCTATTGACCATGGCTAAGACTTCACCGGTTTTAACATCTACTACCATGGCAGAACCTGAGGTCGCTTTATAAGTTAATACCGCTGATTTAACTGCTTTATAGGCAATGGCTTGAATTCGCTGATCAATACTTAGTTGAATGCTTTCAGGCTCTACTCGCTCGCGTTCATCAAGCACTTCAACTTCACGCCCTTGCGCATCTTTGCGAATGGTACGGCGACCTTCTTCACCGGTTAACGCGTTTTCATAAAGCTTTTCTATGCCCTCAATGCCTTTACCATCAATATTGGTAAACCCAATAACATGTGCGCTTACTTCACCAGCAGGGTAATAACGTTTTGATTCATCCAATAAATGAATACCAGGTAGGCGTAAATCACCGATGTAATTAGCCACAGCGGGAGTCACTTGGCGTTTTAAATACACAAAGCGACGAGTAGGATCATCAAGTAATCGCGTGTTAATTTTACTAGGCTCAATGCGCAACACATCAGCCAATTCACGCCAGCGTAAATCATTTTTATAATACAGGGCGGTACGCTTATTTAACTCAGCAACATTTTCACGAAGCGTTTGCTGATCTTCACCGTTTTTGCGTGCTTGCCTAAGTACTTTACTAACCAGTGATTTATGCAGGGCTTTAGGATCCGCATACACGCTTACCACAGGCACACTAACGGCAAGCTCTTTACCGTTACGATCGAAAATCATCCCGCGTTGCACATGCAGTTTTTCAATCCGTACCGTACGTTTATCGCTTTCAGAGCGCGCTTTATCAGGTTCAATTACTTGCAAGTACGCAGCACGCGATACCAAGGTCACAAACACTAAAAAAATCACCGCGCACACTAAAATAAAGCGCCATGCTATTAGGTTATTGACTGGTTTTTTGCCTCGCATTCTCATTGTAATATAATTACCTGCTCATCTTGGCTGGTTGGCCGCTTCATTTCGAGTTGTGACGTTGCCACTTCTTCAATGCGCGCATGTTGTGAATAAAACTCTTCTTCCACTAAAAAATAACGCCATTCTAAATCCAATTCGTCACGCTCTTGAAGCAACGAATCTTGCTCAATTAATTGCGCTCGAGAGAGATGAGTTACTTGCACCACACTCAAGCTTGATGCGAATATCACAACCAACAAGGCCAAGGTGATCTTGTTCGCACCTAGGCCTTTAATTATTTCAAGAAATAAATTGGGTTGGCGATAGCTCGCTTTTTTACTCATCCCAACCTCTGTGCGATCCTTAGCACTGAGCTGCGAGAGCGTGGATTACGCGCCACTTCATCAGCACTTGGTTTAATAGCTTTACCCACTGCTTTTAACGTCAGATTTTTATTTATTTGTGCGTCGGTTAAAGGCAGACCTCTGGGTATCGCTTCTCCCTTACTCTGTTTTTTAATAAATTGTTTAACAATGCGATCTTCTAAAGAATGAAACGAAATAACCACTAAGCGACCACCCGGCTTAAGAACTTTAATCGCCGCTTGTAATGCCGTTTGAATTTCCTCTAATTCGCTATTGATATAAATACGAATAGCCTGAAAAGTCCGCGTTGCAGGGTGTTTAAACTTATCTTTCACCGGTACGGCTTCATCGACTAAATCAGCGAGCTGCTTAGTAGTAGTGATTGGCGTGTGTTCACGCACTTCTAAAATTTTGTGCGCAATGCGCTTACCAAATTTTTCTTCACCTAGCTTTTTGATCACATGAGTAATGTCATCTAATTCAGCCTCAGCTAACCACTGCGCTGCGCTGCGACCTGTACTTGGATCCATTCTCATATCGAGCGGACCATCTTTCATAAAGCTAAAGCCACGCGCTGCGTCATCTAGCTGCGGCGACGACACACCAATATCAAGTAAAATGCCATCAACCTGACCAATAAGATCGTTTTGCTCAGCTACCTCGTATAACTTTGAAAAACGAGAATGAGCAATTGAAAAACGTGGATCATCAGCAAATTTTTCAGCAGACTTTATCGCTTGTGGATCTTGGTCAATGGCCTGCAAACGACCGCTTTCACCTAAGCGCGCTAATATTTGCCCTGAATGTCCGCCACGTCCAAAGGTACCATCCATGTATATGCCGTCTGGCTTAATTGCAAGTGCATCTATGGTTTCGTCCATTAATACGGATACGTGTTCAAATTGCGCTGTCATTAGCTGTTATTTGCCTTTTATTTTGCTGCTAGAGGGTGAAGTTATCTAAATCGTCATTCGGTTCAAAATCACCGAGCCTTTCAAGCTCAGTGTCTTGGCGCATCTGCTCGTGCCAACGTGCTTCATCCCAAATTTCAAATTTATTCATTAAACCCACCAGCATAATTTTTTTGCCAAGTTCTGCATGTGAGCGCAATGAAGGCGCCAACAAAATTCGACCGTTTTTATCAAGCTGATATTCTGTCGCATTACCTAACAACATACGTTGCATCCGTCGTGCTCTAGGATTCATATTAGATATTTTTGCTAAACGGCTTTCTATTTCTAGCCATTCAGCAAGAGGGTATAACCAAAGGCAAGGCTCATTGAGTGCAACTGTGCAAATTACCGTTCCCTGATCTTCAGACAATAGCGTATCTCGGTACTTTGTCGGTACCGCAAAACGTCCTTTATCATCCAAACTCAGTGAACTTGCGCCACGAAACATAAAAAGCCTATTGTAAATTTATTTTAATCAACTTTTTGATTAACCCGATCCAGTTTGATCCACTAAACACCACTTTTTACCACAGTGCTCCAGTTTAGGGCTTGACAAGCCTTTTTGTCAAGTAAGTCACCCAGCTTTAGCACCCCGCGAAGCCTGAAAAAATAAGGCTCCGATTAAAGCGGTTGAATTGTTTAATAAAAAATCTGATCAGCCAGTAAAAAATTTTTTATCGTGCTTTTCATTAGCTCGTTGGCATTATTTGCTTAATGAATAAACAGTGAATAATTACAATTTATTTGAGCCCTGCTGACCTTTGTGAATTAGAGTTTGGTCAAACTAGATGCGGTTTAATCGCGTCGCGAGGTTTGTAACTGAGTGGACAAAGAAAAAAATCAATCTCGAATGATCAACACGTCCTAGTTTGTAAAAATTACAAACTGTTGTCGCAATAGTTACAGTTATAAACCCACTCAAAATTCGTAAATAAAATACAATTCATATAAAACAACAGGTTAAAGACTGGTTTAATCATTGCATCTAAATAATTACTTTTAAAAAACTATTAAGGATTGATTATGGCTACGGCAACGAAGAGCAAAACTCCTATTGATGCAAAACAAGAGATTGAAGCACCGCTAACAGATAAAGCGACATCAGCAGCGCATGACGCAGTTGATGCATTATCAAGCAAAGCGGCGGCGGCAGAAAGTGGCGTTCGTAAAGGCGCAAGCAGCTCAGCTGAAACGCTTAATGAAAAGCAGTTAGCCGCTCGTGAGAAACTAGCAGAGTGTTCGTCTAAAACGCGTCAACTCGCATCAGAAAACCCATTAGCAACGGCGGGTCTGGCGTTTGCTGCTGGTATGTTAGTTACAGCACTGTTTCGTCGTAAGTAATACTAATGCAAAACCAACACTCAACACCAAGTGAATCACAAGGGACAGATTCGCCGTCATCGGCAAAACACGCCGATGACTGGCAAGATCATGTTGCTAAGCTTGCTGATTATGCAGCGCAGCTCAAGGATGATTATCACCAACAAGGAAAGTTAACGCATCAGCTGGCTACAGCTGAGTGGAAGCTGTCGTTAAGATCCTTAGCACTGATCACCATTCTACTAGGATGTTTTGCCAGTGGCTTGGTGTTACTGTGGGTGGGATTTTTAGGTATTGTAGGCTTTGCCACCTTTGATCTGTTTAGCTCTATTTGGCTGAGCATTGCAGTGGTGATCAGCCTACAAATTTTATGCTTAGTTTGGCTGTGGCGAAACGCCGTTTATCTAAGCAAAAAAATTGGCTTTACTAAAACGCTAAATAGCCTAAAGCAGCTGCTTAAATTATAAGGCACACACAATTATGTTAATCAATTATTTGATCAACTCACCGAACGCTCGCGTGCAACAGCTAGATAAAGAAGTTGTTATGCGATCAGAGCTAAAACGTCAGCATCTTGCAGCTATAAAATACAGAGCCAAGCGCTTTGCAGCAACAAAAGTGGGGCTCGCCAGTGCGTTTGCAGCTGGCGCTGTAGTTGAGTCTGCTAAAGGTGATGCTAACACGATAAAAAAATACACTTGGTTATTAAAGCTACTTGCTTAAAAGTCATTCGCGCATCGATTCATCACGACAATGAGCCAAAAAAACCATTTTGATAATCGCTAACAGCCTGGCGAATTTCAGCCTCGGTGGTCATTACAAAAGGTCCCATGTGCGCAATTGGCTGGTTAAGTGGATCGCCTGCGAAAATAAGAACCCCCGCCGCTTTCTTTGCCTGTAATGCAATGTCACTCAATGGTTCTAATATAAGTAACTTACCCGCATTAAACACGTCACCGGTCTGAGATATTAATGAGCCTGTATGAATATAAATCATCACTTTTTGCTGTTTTAAAGCCGGTAAATTAAGCCCTTCACCCGCAGGCAAAGCTACATCGGCTATAGCGCCATTAGCAGCTAAATTTTGTAAGCTTGCAGCCAATTGGTGTGATTCAAATTGCCATGTCCCTGCTAAGGCTTTAAGTGAAACACCTTGTTGATTAGTAAAACTCGGTGCTGGATGCTCTGTGGTATCTTGGTATTGAGGCTCACGCATTTTTTGAGCACTTGGCATATTGAGCCAAATTTGAAAACCATGTAAGCCTTGTTCAGCATCGGCAAGGGGCATTTCACTGTGCATAACACCGCTACCGGTACTCATCCATTGTACGTCACCCGCACGAATCGCCTTTTTGTTACCCATTTGGTCTTGATGTTCAAACCCGCCTTTTAAAATATAGGTAAAGGTTTCGATCCCCCTATGTGGATGAGGAGGAAAGCCACCAATATAATCACTTTCATCGTCAGATTTAAGCTCATCTATCATTAAAAATGGATCTAAATATTTACCATCAAATCCTGGAATACGACGAATATTAACACCATCCCCATCTTGGGTAGCATAAGCAGTTAGTACTTTGGTTATTTTCATTTTTTTTGCCTAAAATAGGTTAAGTAAAAGTATAAAATATTAATTTATTATTATGACTCTACCCGAAAATTAATTAATAAATTTCAGTTATATACAATAAAAGTAAATTTAATATTTGCGATATAACCTTAGTACATTAAAGGTTATTTATAGTAGAATTATTGGTCAGAGTTTTACCCTATATTTATTTGGATACGATTATTTTTACTGCATCATTAAAACATCAGCTTTATCGACTACTTATGCTAATTTGCATGCCTGTAGCTGCTGTCATTTTAGTAACCTTGTGGTTTAGTCGTGACGCGGCTATTAAAGAGCACGAGAAAAAAGTGCGCTCTATCACTGAGCACCTAATTATCAAGCAGCAAAGCATGATTAATGATGTAGAGCATATTACTGAGTTTTTAGCAAAAAAGCAGAAAGACATTAAGTCTTTATCTTCTCGCTGCCCTTCGTATTTTTTAGATGTTAAGGCACTCAATGGCAATATCGCGAATATTGGTTTAGTAAACAAAGACGGCGATTTAATTTGTTCCTCAAATAATGGTGCCCCTAATATCAACGTTAGTGATCGTCCCTACTTTAAAAACGCACTCGCCAGTAAAGAGTTTAGTATTGGCCATTTCCAGCACGATCGCAGCCTTGAAGCCCAGAGCATTAACTTTGCTTCCCCTATTCTTAATGAAAACAATGATATTGAAGGCGTGATAGTAACTGTAATTGCTTTAGACTGGTGGAGCTCGGCACTTAATAGCTTGAATTTACCGACAGAAGTTCGAGTCGCCATCACTGACTCTAATAATCTTATTTTAGCCAACTCTCCTTTTTCAGCCGATAGATTAGGTTATAAATTGGAAGAGTTTGATTTAGAACATAATTTACAAGCAGGTGTCATTTTTAAAGGAAAAGATGGTATCCGTAGAGTTTTTCATCAAACGACTCTCTATCGAGATGGCAATGACAATAAGCTCTCTATTTATATTACTCAACCAATAGATAAAACACTTGAGCGGATAGATATTAACTTTGTAAAAATGGTTTTAGGATTTTTAATGACCATTCTTCTTTTAGCTGTATTAGCTAGACGACTGGTCAATAAAAGCATTTTAAATCCGATTAAAAGTTTAACGCAGGCGGTTAACCGCTTAGCGGCCGGTAATATGCCTCATGACGATGAGCAGCCCAATAGTCCTGAGCTAAATAGACTTTACCATCGTTTTAAATACATGGCCGAAACTCGCTTAACGGCTGAAGCATGCCTTAAACATAAGCATGACGAGCTCAATAGCCTGCTTAATGCATTACCCGATGCTTTTTTACGCGTAGATGTCAATGGCAATATTCTTGATACTGGTGGACGTATTAAATCGTTAAATTATAGCCATTCAACACCCCCTAAAAAATTATCGTGTTTATTCTCTGATGCTAATTTAAAACAAGTGCAAGGGTACTTAATACCCCTGATCGCCCCTGTCACTGTTGAGCTTGAACAAAAACAAGACAATCAGTTTTATGAAGCTAAAATTAGCCCAATGAAAAAAGCCGATGAGTTTATTATCGTTATTAGTAACATCACGCAACGAAAGCAAAATCAAGAATCGTTGCATTTAGCGTCATTAGTTTACAACAACAGCAGTGAAGGCATGGCAATCACGGATGAAAATGGGGTTATTTATGATGTGAACCCTGCGTTTTGTGAAACAACTTTGTATTCTCGAAAAGAAGTACTCAATAAAACGGTGGGTATTTTATCATCGGGTAAACACGATAAGCAGTTTTATAATTACATGTGGCAATCGCTCAATAAAACAGGGCGTTGGCAAGGTGAAATAACCAATCGTCGTAAAAATGGCGAGCTGTATGTTGAATGGTTAACCATCGATACTATTTACGATAAAAATAAAGCCCCGACTAGTCGTATTGCTATTTTTACCGACCTAACCGAGAAAAAACAAGCAGATGAATTAATTTGGCGACAAGCGCACTTTGATCATTTAACCGACTTACCTAATCGATTAGAACTAAAAGAGCGCTTAAACCAACGATTCGCAAACCTGACCAATGCAGATCAAAAACTGGTCATCATGCTATTAGATATTGATCATTTTAAAGATATTAACGACACATTGGGCCACCATTACGGCGATAGATTACTTAAGTTAGTATCTGAGCGAATTGTGCAAACGGCCAAAGAGGCTGACTTTGTAGCACGAATTGGCGGAGATGAGTTTGTTGTTGTGTTTAGTGATTTACATGGCAGCGATAATATAAAGCAAATGGCAAAATCACTTTTGCTTAGCCTTGCCTCCACTATTTTTATTGAAGATGAAAAAGTGTATATCAGTGCCAGTATTGGTATTGCCTGCGCGCCAGATGATGGCCAAAATCCAGAGCAATTACTTAAAGCCGCTGACCAAGCTATGTATAAAGCAAAAAATAGCGGTCGCAATGGCTTTGAATTTTTCTCACATGATATGCGTGAAGATGCAAACGCAAGAATGCAACTACTCAAAGAGCTTCGCTCAGCTATAGAGCTAGAACAATTTGAATTGTATTACCAACCTATCGTATCGCTTAATGATTTACACGTTCATAAAGCTGAGGGACTTATTCGTTGGCAACACCCAGAAAAAGGCCTGATCAGCCCTGCTGACTTTATTCCTCTTGCTGAAGAAACCAGACAAATAAATGCGCTAGGTCAATTTGTATTTGCTGAGGCACTACAAACACTTAATGATATTAAAAAACACATTCAAGATGAATTTCAAATAAGCATTAACGTTTCACCAGTGCAATTGGCAACCGTCGATAGCGGCATAGACGAATGGTACGATATGCTAGCAACGGCAAATATACCAGCCTCAGCGATTGTGGCCGAAATTACTGAAGGCTTAATGGTTAACCCTGAAGAACTTACCCAAAGTCGTTTGAAAGCCTTGGTTAAGTCAGGGATGCAATTGGCCCTTGATGACTTTGGCACCGGTTATTCATCGCTTGCTTACTTGCAAGAAATGGATACCGACTACCTAAAAATAGATAAACGCTTTGTTGATAATATTCAAAAAGGCAGTCAAGAGCTGGCTTTGTGTGAAGCAATTATCATGATGGCTCATCAGCTTGGTTTAAAAGTGATTGCCGAAGGCATAGAAACAAAATTACAAATGGATTTATTACTTGAGGCCGGTTGTGATTATGGCCAAGGCTATTTGTTTTCAAAGCCGCTGCACAAAGCCTCGTTTATGCACCTGATAACAACAAATCAAGTAATTAGTTTAAAATAAAAGTCATTTAGCCCTAATACTGGTTATTTTGTGTCGAGGTGGTCTGCTACATACGCACCTCGCTGCCCTCTTTTTTTATCTGGTCCAATGGTGCTGTCTTGAGCGGTTTGCTGCTCTAACGCAGCATTGATTGTGGCTCCCAAAATAATGATATAAGCGCTAATAAATAGCCACATAAGCATAATAACCACTCCACCTAAAGAGCCATATGTTTCGTTGTAACTAGCAAAATGAGATACATAAAATGAAAAGCCAAAAGATGCCACAATCCATAATACGGTGGCGGTGAATGAGCCCACGGTAACCCAGCGCCATTTAGCTGCTTTTCTGTGAGGCGCATAACGGTATAAAATTAATAATGCAAAGTTAAAGGTCAATGCCAGCAACGGCCATGATATAATCATGATTAAAAAATCAATACTCTCTTTAATTCCGAGTAAATTAAGCGCTAGCGGTAATATACCTATAATTACCAGTGCTATTACAGCCACCACAATTGCACCCACTGAAAATAACAAACGCACAAGTTGCGCCTTTAAAAATGAGCGTTTTTCGTATTCGTGATAACTAATATTACATGCTGTGATCAACGCTTGGCTGCCCTTAGAGCTACTCCAGATAGTTAACAGTAAAGTACCCAGCGCACTAAGGCTTAAACTAGTTTGTGACTTTTGCGCAAGACTTGAAACTTGAGATAAAATAATTTCTTGAGTGCTTTGTGGTAATAACGCCATAAACTGACTTAAATACACACTAATATCATTCGGTGATGCAAAATAAGCATACACAGACACCAATGCCGCAATGGCGGGAAAAATAGCCAGTAACGCATAAAATGCCACGCCAGCCGCCACTAAAGATAAATTATCACGGCTCATTTGTTTTACTATTCGCCTTGTAATATCCCACCAGCCACGCAGAGGGATATGGTTAGGCTGCTTGGCTCTTTGGCCACGCTTAAAGTCACTCATAGTTAACTCCCTTTTTCTAATTAAGTAGCAAAATGTTTGCCAAACAAATACTGCTTGGTATTAAACTTGCTGCTATTGTTTAACACAGACCCTAATTACTTCGACCTAACACGGATGACCTCTATGCTCAGTGCTTTAATTGCAACACTCGCTAATAACACATCAATTCCTGCAATCGACACCGTTAAGCCAAACTCTATTTCTTGGAGCTTTTTAAAAGATCAAAGCGTGCAATTACTACACACATTCATGCAATTACTGCCCACTTTATTATTAGGGATTGTTATTTTGGTGATTAGTTATTTAATTGCCACACCATTATCACGCTTGTTAATAAAGCCTGTTACCTACATGACCAAGAGTAAATTAGTACATCTAGTTGCTAGGCGAGGTATTAGCACCTTAATTATTTTACTCGGGTTTTATCTATTTTTACGCTTGGCAGGACTTACCGAATTCGCGGTCGCAATTATGAGTGGCACCGGATTAATTGGGCTTATTTTAGGCTTTGCCTTTCGGGATATTGCTGAGAACTTTATTGCCAGTTTACTTTTAAGTGTACAGCGTCCATTTAAAATAGATGATGTAATAGAAGTTGATGGCAGAATTGGTATTGTTAAAAAAGTAACTGCACGGGCAACCACTTTAGTTGACTACGATGGCAATCATATTCAAATACCCAATGCGACTGTGTATAAAAATACCATTAAAAACTTAACCGCTAATCCAAAAATGCGCGGTCATTTTTCAATCGGTATTGGCTACGATAATGACATTCGCGACGCACAAAGTCTGGCAATTAGTATAATATCGCAGCAAACCTCTGTGCTTAGCGATCCACCTCCCCAAGTATTGATTGATAACTTAGGCTCCGCCACTATTAACTTTACCGTTTACTTTTGGGTCAACGGCGAACAATACAGCACGGTAAAAGTAGCCTCACAGCTTATGCGAGAGTTAATCAATAGTTTTACGCAACATAATATAAGTATGCCTGACAATGCCAGAGAGCGTATATTGCTCAATAGCCAAGGTGAAGATATTTATCCCATAGCAAGCGAAGCTAAAACAGAGACAACAGAAGAAATTAACGAGCAATCACATATTCAAAAACATAAAACCACAGAGCATGAACACAGTATTGATGATGTAAGTAGTGATACGGATGATATTCGCGAGCAAGCCGATGAATCACGCGACCCAGAGCAAGGTAAAAATATTATATAGAGAGGTTCGAGGTTCGAGGTTCGAGGTTCGAGGTTCGAGGTTCAGGAATCTAAAAATATGCGGTTAACATTACAAGGTTTTTTTGTTCCTATTGGCGGAAGTTTACCTCGCGCCGGGGTTAGTTGTTAGGTTTTAAGCCCGCAACCCGTAGCTCGCTGAACGCTGACGGCTGACGGCTGACGGCTGACGGCTGACGGCTGACGGCTGACGGCTGACGGCTGACGGCTGGAACTTAACAGCTTATTCCAAACACAAAAAAGCCCGCAGCGTTAACTGCGGGCTTTTTTATTGAATGAGTGAGTCAGCCGGTAAGCCGGGTTCTGTCCTTTCCGAAGAAAGTGATAATCATTCGTCTAGGCCATAAATCGCTCTATGGCTCAAGCAACCTACCCGGTTCCAACGTGGGCCACGCCATAAGGAACCCTATTTGGTCTTGCTCCGAGTGGAGTTTACCTTGCAACCGACTATTACTAGCGGCCCGGTGCGCTCTTACCGCACCCTTTCACCCTTACCAATCCGAAGATTGGCGGTCTTCTCTCTGCTGCACTTGTCGTGGGCTCACGCCCCCCAGCCGTTAACTGGCACTCTGCCCTGTGGAGCCCGGACTTTCCTCCCCCTGCGCATTTTCGTTGCAGGCAGCGATTATCTTGGCTAACTCGGCGCGCAGTATACATGAGAGCACCACACTACGCAGTAAACATTTACTGTTTTTCTTCAATAATTGTTTTATAAAGCGCGTTTTTCTTCATACCGAAGTAATCGGCTACTACACCACAGGCTTTTTTCATTGGCATTTCGTTTTCGAGTAACGCTAACATTTTACGAGCTTCTGGTGGAATATCGTCAACTACCTTAGGTTTACCCGGCAGCATGAGTACTATTTCACCGCGCTGTTTAGTAGGATCGTCAGTTAAAAACTGCTTTAACTCAGTCACTGTGCCATTAAAAAAGGTTTCAAATGTTTTAGTGAGCTCTTTGGCAAATACCACTTGCTGCTCACCACCTAGCGCTGCTTCTAAATCGTCTAAGCTTGCCATAATACGGTGGGTACTTTCATACATAATACTGGTAATACTTGAGTTAACCGCATCAATAAAAAAGTCTTGGCGTGCTTTACTTTTAGCGGGCGTAAAGCCAACAAACTGAAAACGGTCGGTTGGCAGCCCTGAACAACATACCGCCGTAATAGCAGCGCATGCACCAGGTACAGGTGTGACAAGTGCGCCCTGCTCACGGCATAAATTAACAACGGCATAACCAGGATCGCTTATAAGTGGCGTGCCGGCATCGGATACTAATGCAATATTTAACCCTTGATTAAGTTGATCAATAATTTGCTGCGCTTTTTGCTTTTCATTATGGTCATGTAACGCAAAGGTTTTAGCCTTAATACCAAAGTGGCTAAGTAGCTTGCCAGTATGGCGAGTGTCTTCAGCAGCGATTAAGTCAACCTGCGATAATGTCGCGATTGCACGCTGACTTAAGTCGTCATAATTGCCGATTGGGGTGGCAACAACGTAAAGAGTGCCAATTTTCTGTGAATTCTCCTCATTTAACATTGAGGTCTCCTGCGTCAGTCAGTAATATAAGCAAATCGCGTTAACGTATGGGAAATCATTGTGCGACTTAAACTAGTTAGTCTATTAATTATATTGTCAGGGTTATCGGCGTGTAGCACAACCGAAAAACCAACTAAAACCAGCGATAACTTAAATAGCAGTGCCAATACGCTGAAAAATGAAGCACTGAACGCGCAATCAATTTATCAATTAGCGCAAAACCGTTTTGGTGCAGATAAAATTCAACTGCTTTATAGTGCCCGTGATAGCGCCATTACTGAAGAAAACTGGCCGCTACTCGAAACAATATGCAGCGAACTTGCACTTACTGCCAGTGTTGATCAAATTCAAAACCGTTTATATATTGCCTTTGCACAAAAAGAGCAGAATAAAAACCAGCAAGCACTTGAAGTATTAAACTCACTTGAGGGACAACTCAAGCAACCCGAACATTTTGCCTGGCACCAATTTTTAACTGCCAGCATTTTTGCTTCTCAAAACTTGCCAAAGCGTGCTGCACCCTATTTTTTTGCGGCGTCAGAATCTGCAACTAAAAACACTATTTCAATTCCTCAGCTTAGTGATGCACTTTGGAAAAATTTAAAGCAACTCTCATCTTACGCATTAGAACGATTTAACCGTGGTTCTGTGATCCAACAAGGTTGGGTTAACTTAGCTTTGTATCATCAAGTTTACGCCAACAGCTCGGTTGATTTAGACCAAGCCATTAATAATTGGCGCCGCCGTTACCTTGGGCATCCTGGTAACAATGTACTGCCAAAACAAGAAACGTATGCTAATGAATTAGCGCCAATTAATATTGAGCGTTTGGTTGTTTTACTGCCTCAGTCAGGTGCTAATAAGCGCCTTGGAGATGCCTTAAAAGCCGGTATATTGGCAGCGCTTGATAAAAAAGAGATCAACGAAACACTGTTTATAGATGAAAACACTGAAACAGAAGCGTTGAGCGCACAAATTTCTCAGTTACAGCCTGACTTTGTTATTGGTCCACTATTAAAAGCCAATATAGATAAGCTCGCTAATACCAATACATTACTCGATATACCCACCTTACATTTAAATACCTTTGATGGCGAAAGAACCTCGCTGCAACATTACTTTTTTGCACTTAATCCTGAACATGAAGTACAGCAAACGCTAGAGCACTTTTTAGCACAGGGTTATCAAAAGCCGATGTTGCTAGCGCCAAATAATACCAATGGCCAGCGCTTAGTTGACTACTTTAATCTGCAGTGGCAACGCTATAGTGAAACAACCACGCAAGTTGGTTTTTACAACGATAACAAAGATATGCCCAATACGATTACTAGCTTGTTAGAAGTTGATAAGTCAAAAGAACGTATTAAATCTGTTAAAGCACTTTTTAATAAAGAAGTTGAAAGCGAAACACGCTCACGTGGAGATATTGATGCCATCTACATACTCGGCGACGCCATTGAAACCCGATTAATTAAGCCTTACCTTGATGTTAATGTGAGTACCTTTGCCGATAGAATTCCTATTTACGCCAGCTCTAAAAGCCACAGTAAGCAAATAGATACCACTGACAAAGGTGATTTAGACGGACTCTACTTTACTGAACTGCCTTGGATGTTAGACTCACAAATTAAGCAATATAATCTGCGTCAGCAATACAATGATTTATGGCCTGAACAAGCCGATATAAGCCAACGTTTATTTGCGATGGCTTATGATTCCGTCACCATGCTTAACGATATTAGACAATTGAGTGTTACACCCGATAAATACTTTTCAGGGTTGAGCGGTAAATTGTCGATTAATAGTGCCGGTGATATTGAACGTTCACTGCAATGGGCTCAGTACAGCAACCGCCGAATAAAACCGGTGGAGTTAAAAACACAACGCCCTGTACCGCTATTTATGCAATCAGCTAACGATGGCATAACCATAATTAACTAAGGGGTCGACATGTCGTGGTTTAAACAGCTGTGGCAAAATAGTCGTGAAAAAGGCCAGTATTATGAGCGCCAAGCGCAAAAGTATTTAGAAGCACAAGGCTTAAAAGCGATTGAGCGTAATTACTACTGCCCCTATGGCGAACTTGATGTCATTATGAAAGACGGTGACACCTTAGTGTTTGTTGAGGTTAAGTTTCGTAAAAATAATATAAAAGGCGGCGCTAATTATGCTTTAAGCCCGCAAAAGCAAGCAAAATTAAGACGAGCTATTTATCATTACCTCGCGGCTAAAAATTTAAAAAATCAGCCATTACGTATTGATTATGTTGCTATAACAGGCGAGCCATCACTACACATAAACTGGCTAAAAAACGTATTTTAATACCGAGCACATACAAATGAGTGAGCAATTATTACAACAGCTAAATGCATTAATGCGTAGTTAAAAATTAACAAGCTGCTTCTAAAAATCATCATCCTTAATAAAGCGGGTGTGAGCTCACACAGAATTAGATATTAATTGTTGGTAATCCATGCAAGACACAATAAAAGAAATTTTTAAAGAAAGTATTCAAGTTCAAATTGCAGCAGGTGAAGTACTTCCTAGCGCATTGGAGTCAGCGGCATTCACCATTGCACAAAGCCTGATCAATGGTAATAAACTGATATGTTGCGGCACAGCAAACTGCCACATGTTGGCACAACACATGGCTGGCGTATTAGTAAACTTTTACGAAACAGAGCGCCCTTGCTTACCTGCAATTGCCCTTTCGCAAGAAAATATTAACCTAGGTCAAGGCCATCAAATAGATGACCACGATACCTTTGCGCGCCAAGTACGTGCCTTTGCTCAGCAAGGTGATTTGCTCCTTGCATTAGCAATTAATGGTAATGAAAAACATATAATTTCTGCAGTAGAAGCGGCACTAACCAAAGATATGAAGGTCATAGTAATGGTAGGTGATGATGGCGGCGAACTCGTTGGCTTACTTGGGCACAACGATGTAGAAATACGTACACCGTCTAAACGCCCTAGTCGCATTATTGAATCGCATTTAGTTAACCTTCACTGTTTAAGTGAATTGGTAGATTTAACTCTTTTCCCGCAGGATGAAAATTATGTTTAAACGCTCCCTGATTATTTTAGGCACCGTTGTGTTATTACAAGGTTGTGCTGCTGCTGTGGTGGCCGGCACAGCCAGTGCTGTTACTGCAGCAAACGATAGACGAACCATTGGCTCGCAAATAGACGACAACAACATTGAAATAAAAGCCAGCATTGCTATTAGTGAAGATGAACGTCTTAATAAGTTTGCTCATATCAGCGTTATAAGCGTTAATGGCGTGGTTTTAATGGTAGGGCAAGTTCCAAACCAAGAAATGAAAAACCAAGCGTTTAAAACCATTGAGAACCTATCTGGCATTCGTAAAATTCACAACCAATTACGCATTGGCTCTAATATTGGTATCACCACGCAAACTCACGACTCATGGTTAACCTCAAAAGTAAAAGCGCAGCTTTTAGCGGCTGAAAACATCAGCAGTAATAATATAAAAGTAGTGACTGAAAATGCCGAAGTATACTTAATGGGGCTAGTGTCTGACGCTGAAGCAAACCAAGCCGTTAATATTGCCCGTAATATCTCTGGCGTAGAGCGCGTTATTAAAGTGTTTGAGTATTTGTAAAGTATCAGGTTCGAGGTTCGAGGTTCGAGGTTCGAGGTTCGAGAAGTTTAAAAACCTTGCGATTTTAACCGCAAGGTTTTTTTATACCTGTAGGCAATGAACCCGCTTAAAAAACCATATACACAAAGAGAAGTGAATGAGGAGTAAATGAGAAAACAATAACCATGAGCCCGAGTGATTAATTGTTTTTTCACTAGCTCTAAAAGCACAGCGTCTCTTAACCTCTTTGTGAATAAATTTATTACCTAAAACCACATGCGCGGAATAAACCCGCTGCTACACCAATCAACCTTAACCCGTTTCTCGCAGCTCGTCGCCCGTGAACTTTCACCTTTCACCTTTCGCCTACTTTTAATCAGGTATAAAAAAACCGCTTATTAAGCGGTTTTTATCTAACATTTACGGGTTATTTTATAACGCGTAAATGTGAGCCTTTTTTCTTTTCAGGCTTAGGATCAGGTGTTTCATCAACTAGTTCAGGTGATGAATCGACACTTTCAAGCTCTGGAGCAAAATCGTCTTCGTCCTCTAAAAACTCATCTGCAGTAAAGACTGTGCCTTCGCCATTTTCGCGTGCATATATTGCAAGTACAGCCCCTAAAGGCACGTACACTTGCATTGGCTGACCGCCAAAGCGTGCGTTAAAGCTAAGCTGAGAATTATCTAACGAAAACTGCGTAACTGCTGAAGGGCTTATGTTCAATACAATTTGGCCGTCTTGGACAAACTGTGTTGGCACTTGCACTGCAGGAAAATCAGCATTAACCACTAAGTGTGGTGTGCATTCGTTATCAACAATCCAATCAAAAAAAGCGCGTAGTAAATAAGGACGATTAGAGGTCATTATAAACGGATCTCACGCTCTGCTTCAGTTAAAGAAGCTTGGAATGATTCACGTTCAAATAAACGGATCATATACTCTTTAAGTTCTTTAGAGCCTGCACCATTTAGCTCAATACCAAACTCAGGTAAACGCCATAATAGTGGAGCTAAGTAACAATCAACCAAGCTAAACTCTTCACTCATAAAGTAAGGCGCTTCACTAAAGATCGGTGCTATTGCAAGTAATGCTTCTGTCAGCTCTTTACGCGCTTGCGCTGCTTCAGACGTGTTGTTAATGATTTTTTCAGCTAGGCTGTACCAATCAGTATCAATACGGTGCATCATTAAACGACTACGACCACGCATGACCGGGTATACAGGCATTAGTGGAGGATGAGGAAAACGTTCATCAAGGTATTCCATGATGATGTTTGCCTGATATAAACCAAGCTCACGGTCAATCAGTGTTGGCACTGTGCCGTAAGGGTTAATTTCGTGAAGTGCTTCTGGCAGATTATCCTTTTCAGCCATATGAATATCTACACTTACACCTTTTTCAGCAAGTACAATGCGTACTTGGTGGCTATACATACAGTTAGCACCAGAAAAAAGGGTCATTACAGGGCGCTTATTGGCAGCTACGGCCATGCCTACCTCCATTAAATAACTAAAACAGCAATAGGGGCTTAAGCCCCTATTGCAAAATTACCTTTAAATATGTTCAAACTTAATGAACATCTCTCCAGTATTCTTTCTTCAGCATAAATGCCAAGATAAATAGAATCACTAAGAATCCAAGTACCTTAATACCTAGCGCTTCCGATTCGAGACGTGTAGGTTCACCTACATACTCTAGGAAATTCGTTAAATCACGAACTGCTTGGTCATATTCATCTACACTTAATTCGCCCGTACCATCTGTTTCTGTACCAGTAATATGAGTGGTTGTTTTACCATTTACTGTTACTTCTTCAGTAATTGCAGTAGGAACACCTTGCAACTCTTGAAGAACATGTGGCATACCCACCGATGGGAATAACGTATTATTTACGCCAAACGGACGAGATTCATCTTTGTAAAACGATTTTAAATAGGTATAAATCCAATCACTGCCACGCACACGCGCAACATTTGTTAGATCCGGCGGAGCCGCACCAAACCATTTTGCAGCATCTTCTTTCTTCATTGCATTATTGATATGACTACCTACTTTTGAACCATCAAAAATAAGTTGCTCTTGACCAATCTCTGTTGGAATACCAATATCGCGGAAAGTACGTTCATAACGTTGATACTGCATTTGGTGACAACCAAGACAGTAGTTCATGAACAACTTTGCGCCACGTTGCAAAGAAGGTTGATCAGATATATCGTTACCCGCTTCCATTAGAGGAACTGACGGGCCTGCCGCCATTGCTGGTAATACGTTTACTGATAAAGCGAATAAACCAATAAGTAGCTTTTTCATCATTTCGTTAACCTCTCAGGCAATGGCTTAGTTTTTTCATTCTTACTGTAAACAAATAACAGTACGAAGAACATAAAGTAAGTCACAGTACAGATTTGCGAAACAAGCGTTTTAAAGTCAGTTTGAGGTGTAGCACCAACCCAACCTAAAAGAACGAAAGTAACTACAAAGCCTGCAATGTTCCATTTGTGGAAACCACAACGGTAACGAACTGAACGAACCGAACCACGGTCAATCCAAGGCAATAATGCTAGCACGACAATAGATGCACCCATTGCTGCAACACCCATTAGCTTGTCTGGAATCGCACGTAAGATTGCATAAAACGGCGTAAAGTACCAAACAGGGAAAATATGCGCTGGTGTTTTAAGTGGGTTTGCCGGTTCAAAGTTTGGCGCTTCTAGGAAGAAACCACCCATTGCAGGCATAAAGAACACCACCCAACAGAACAAGATTAAGAAGCCAACCACACCCACAATATCTTTTACTGTGTAATAAGGGTGGAACGGTATCGCATCAATAATGTCTTTTTTATCTGTGTAGTATTCATGGAACTTAAATTTAGGCTTGTCTTCTTCAGCCAGGGTTCCTTTTTTACGTTTGTTATCAATACCGTCAGGGTTGTTAGAACCCACTTCGTGCAATGCAACAATGTGTAAAAATACTAAGATAACAATAACCAGTGGTAATGCTATTACGTGTAATGCAAAGAAGCGGTTAAGCGTTGCACCCGAAATAACGTAGTCACCACGAATCCACAGTGTTAAATCATCACCAATTACCGGAATAGCGCCGAACAGTGAAATGATTACCTGTGCACCCCAAAACGACATTTGACCCCATGGTAATAAGTAACCCATGAACGCTTCAGCCATTAGGGCTAGGAAAATAAACATACCGAATAACCACAGTAATTCACGTGGTTTTTGGTAAGAACCGTAGATCATGCCACGGAACATATGCATGTAAACAACGATGAAGAACGCAGATGCACCCGTTGAATGCAAATAACGTAATAACCAACCGTACTCTACATCACGCATGATGTATTCTACTGATGCAAACGCACCTTCAGCAGATGGTACATAGTTCATCGTTAACCAAATACCGGTAAGGATTTGGTTAACTAGTACTAACATAGCGAGTGAGCCAAAGAAGTACCAGAAGTTAAAGTTTTTTGGTGCTGGATACTGTGCAATGTGCATGTTCCAAACACGTGTCATTGGGATACGGTCGTCTATCCACTCAACAATTTTTCCAAACATTAGGCCACCCCTTGTTCTTCGCCCACTAAAATAGTGGTCTCATCAAGAAAAGTATATGGTGGAACTTCTAAATTTAATGGTGCAGGTACCGATTGAAATACACGGCCGGCCATATCAAACTTAGAACCGTGACATGGACAGTAAAAACCGTCATCAGTCCCTTCCACTTTCTCACCAAAGCCACCTTGTAAAAAGCTAGGTGAACAACCCAAATGCGTACAAATACCTACAGCGACAAAAATCTCTGGGCGTAATGAACGGAAATCATTGGTTGATGATTCTAATTGTTGTGGCTCTTGCGATTGCGGATCACGAAGTTGACCTTCATGTTCTTTCATCTGCTCAAGCATTTTTGGGGTCCGTGATACAACCCATACAGGTTTACCACGCCACTCGACACGTATTAATTGTCCTGGCTCAAGTTTGCTGATATCTACTTCTACAGGCGCACCCGCAGATTTAGCTCGCTCACTTGGATTCCAAGACGCAATAAAAGGAACAGCAGCCCCAGCCGCACCAACACCACCAACAACAGAGGTAGCTATGGTTAAAAAGCGACGTCGGCCATTGTCTACAGGCGCATTGCTCATCCACTTATCTCCACTATGATTCTCAACACTTGCTATATTGAGAACATCAGTTACAGCAGGTTAATTTTTCGAATTTTAAAAGAGAAACGATCATAATTAAAACCCTTGTTTAAAACAAGGTTATTCACAGCCTCCTGCTCGAATAATCCTGACTTGCTCAAATAGTTGATTAAGTTAGCTCGAGTATGAAACCAAATGACTATAGTATCGCTTCCGTAAAAACAATTTGTAAACAAGTACAATCTCACCAACTAAGTACAGTAACCACTGAATTTGGCGACATTAAACTCATTCACTTTATTTGCCCGCCAATTGTAGCAAAAAAATTCACCAATTAACTGATGGATTTAAACTAATTGCGATAATTATTTAACTTTTTTTGCGTTAGTCGGTCATTTTTAAGCTTTCGTTCAATAAATACGCATACTTGGCCTATTTTGATCAAGCTAATGTCGACATAAGTCTTAAAGGGAAAAGGTTCGGGGTTCGGGGTTCGGGGTTCGGGGTTCGGGGTTCGGGGTTCGGGGTTCGGGGTTCGGGGTTATCATGCATTTTTAATCATAGAAATCAATTTACCAAGCATTTTCCCAATACTCTCACACTCATTTAAAGCGTATTCTGTTTGTTCATAATTAATATGACCTAACTCAAAAGCAATCATTAGCTGAGTTTTTAATTCACCGACAGACCCTTTAGCCACAGAAAGAAAATAAGCTCTTTCTTTATCAGAGTAACGCTCATAGCCCTCTGCAATATTGCTAGGCACTGAAACTGCGCTTCGACACATTTTATCTTTTAAGCCGAAATCCCTCAAAGCAGCAAAGGTTTGGTATACAAACAAACTTAATGAGAAAGACTTTTTCCATACATCTAAACGTTCATACCTCACAACCACTCCTTAGCCTTAATCCCGCTTTCATCATAAACTATAGTAAACATATAATTTAACGCACGGAACTTAATCTCTTTCGCAGCTCGGTTCTCGTAGCCCGTTACTCGAAACTCATTATCTAAAAACAAAAAACCCAGCATAAGCTGGGTTTTTGAATTCTTGATAACGTAAAAATTAACGTTTTGAGAACTGTGGACGCTTACGCGCTTTCTTAAGACCCACTTTCTTACGTTCAACTTTACGTGCATCACGAGTAACGAAACCTGCTTTACGAAGTTGTGGACGTAATGACTCGTCAAACTCCATAAGTGCACGAGTGATACCGTGACGGATAGCACCAGCTTGACCAGTAGTACCACCACCAGCAACGGTGATGTGTAAGTCAAACTTTTCAGTCATGTCAACAAGCTCAAGAGCTTGACGAACAACCATGCGTGCTGTTTCGCGACCAAAGTACTCTTCTAAAGAGCGCTTGTTGATTACGATGTTACCAGTGCCTGGGCGTAAGAATACGCGAGCACTTGAACTTTTACGACGACCTGTACCGTAGTATTGATTTGCCATGATAGTGCTCCTTAAATGTCTAGAACCTGAGGCTGTTGTGCAGCATGATTGTGCTCAGTACCCGCGTAAACTTTAAGTTTACGGTACATAGCGCGGCCTAAAGGACCACGTGGCAACATGCCTTTAACAGCTTTTTCGATGATCATTTCAGGCTTTGCAGCTTGAAGTTTATCAAAAGTAGTAGACTTAAGACCACCTGGGAAACCAGAGTGAGCATAGTACACTTTGTCTTTGAATTTATTACCAGTAACAGTAACTTTCTCAGCGTTAATAACGATGATGTAATCACCAGTATCTACGTGCGGTGTGTACTCAGCTTTATGCTTACCGCGTAGGCGATGAGCGATTTCAGTAGCGATGCGACCTAAAGTTTTACCTTCAGCGTCAACTACGTACCAGTCACGTTTTACTGTTTCTGGTTTAGCAACAAACGTTTTCATTTATAAAAATCCAATGTTTTTCAATTAAAACCACAGGTAGTTATGTTTAACTACCGCTCTAAGTTTGCTACAACCCCTTCGAGTTTTAGACTTTTGCGCCGCTCACAAGTGGCTAAACTATATGAGGACATAGAACGCAACGTGGCAGACGCGGGAGTATACCAGCACTTAAATCACATTGCTACCGGCCGGTTGTTTTTTCCGCAAGAAAAGTTATTACTCAGCGGTCAGCGGTCAGCGGTCAGCGGTCAGCGGTCAGCGGTCAGCGGTCAGCGGTCAGCGGTCAGCGGTCAGAAAAGCTAATTATAATTTTAGATTCGAAAAAAGTACTTTCTTTGCGAAAGTAACTATTTTTTGTTAAAAAAATCTCAACTATACTTTAAAAATTAAGCATAGGGATTTTGCGTTATGAACTTTGAAAACTTAGAGGTATGGAAGCGCTCAGCCCGCCTTAGCGCTGATATTTACAGAAATACACAACTAATTAAAGACTTTAGCTTTAGAGATCAATTAACACGCTCTGGTTTATCTGTTCCTAGTAATATAGCTGAGGGCATGACAAGAGAGAGTGATAAAGAAAAAACACGCTTTTTAGATATCGCTCGCTCTTCGCTTGCTGAGGCAAGAACCCAAATATATATTGGCATCGATATTAACTATATTGATACCGACATAGGTAAGTCTTGGCTAAATGAAACAGTCCAGCTGTCAAAAATGCTAACAAGTTTGATAGCAAAAATAAAAACAAGTGAGTAACCATTCTTACTGACAGCTGAAAACTTACAGCTGACAGCTATTCTCTACTTCTGACACACCTCACAAAAAACGGTGCTGCGTTGCCCTAGGCGAATTTCGGTTAATTCGCTCTCGCAATTTACACAGGGTTGGCCTTTTCGGCCATACACTAATAACTGTTGCGCAAAGTAGCCAGGCTTACCGTCACTTTGGGCAAAGTCTTTTAACGTTGTGCCGCCTTGAGTAATTGCAGCGGCTAAGGTGTCTTTTATAATTGGGATTAACGCTTGGTAGCGCTTAAGGCTTACCTTTCCGGCTTCTTTACGAGGGTCAATACCCGCTTTAAATAATGACTCGTTAGCATAAATATTACCGACCCCCACCACCACGGCGTTATTCATAATAAACTGCTTAACGGGCACTTTTTTATTACGTGATTGCTCATAAACACGTTTAGCAAAAAAGTCATCAGTGAGTGGTTCAGGGCCTAATTTAGCTAGTAGCTTGTGCTCTTCATTGGGTGCTTGCCATAAACAACAACCAAAGCGGCGTGGATCGTTTAAACGCAGTGCTTTGTCGTTCGCTAAAATAAACTCAACATGGTCGTGTTTTTTAAGTGGCTCGGTTTTATTTACAACGCGCAAGTTCCCTGACATCCCTAAGTGCAATATAGCCGCCCCAAGCTCACATTCTAATAGCAAGTATTTTGCGCGGCGTTCAATACTGCTAACCACCAACCCCTCAAGTTGGTATACCTCATCTGGCACAGGCCAGCGCATACTGGCATTATGAATGTTTACCTTAGTAACGACTTGGTTTAGCACATGGGGGGTAATGCCCATGCGGCTAACTTCTACTTCTGGTAATTCAGGCATTTATAAAACTCACTTATGAAAAGGTAAAACTAGGAAATAATTGCTTGGCAGTGCTTAAATCAAGCAACATTAGCCGCTGACTGGTTTTCTCGAGAAGATAATACTCACCATTTGCTTTATATAATAAGTACATCCAAGGTAGGGGCTCACCCGCGAGTTCAAACGTCGCTGCCGATAGTGGCTTATTAATATCAAGCGCATCAGGTGTGGCTGTCGTCATTAACGCTGTATTTTGCCATAAATAAACAAGCTCACTAAGTTGCTGCTCTGAACCTTGCCAACTAAGCGGTACATTTTTTTGCAAAGCAGTAGTACGCCAGCTTGTACCAATACGCTCAATTTTTTGGTCGCTAAATTCAAGTGTTAACACAAAGCTTTGCACAGGAAGTAGTGGCTGCAGTTGCGCCTGCGTTTCATCGGATCCAATCTTTTTATGAAGACCATTTAAAAAGAAGATCATGATCAACATAGAAAAAATAATAACATTGTTCCAACCTTTGCGGCTTAATCGCATATGCAGTTCCTAATTTGTATAAGGTTTTCAAGTTTAGCTAAAACTTAATTGCACTGTCTATATGTTAAAAGCTGCATACTTTGCTAGAATATCGGCAAATTTTAAGGAGTTTAGTCAATGTCAATGTATGTAGTGGGCCATAAAATCCCAGATTCAGATTCAATATGTGGTGCAATTGCACTGGCTTATTTAAAAAACCAAATTGATGAGCCGGCAATTCCAACCCGCCTTGGTGAAGTATCACCAGAAACACAGTTTATTTTAGATAAATTTGGCTTCGAAGCACCTGAGCTTAAACTTAGCTACGCTGGCGAAGACGTTTACATTGTAGACCACACAGAAAAAACCCAAGCACCTGATGATATCGACCAAGCTCGCGTTGTTGGCGTAGTTGATCACCATAAATTAGGTGATTTAACCTCATCAACCCCGCTTGAATGCTGGATCCGCCCTGTTGGTTGTTCTAACACCATTATTAAGATGATGTACGATTTTTATAACGTAGAGATCCCTAAAGATATTGCTGGCATTATGCTTTGCGCCATATTAAGCGACACGGTTATTTTTAAATCACCAACCTGTACCACTGCCGACATTAAATGTGTTGAAGCCCTTGCTGAAATTGCAGGCATTGAAGACTTTAAAGAACTAGGCATGGACATGTTCCGCGTTAAATCAGCCGTTGAAGATACGCCTGTACGTGATTTAGTAATGCGTGACTTTAAAGACTTTAACATGAACGGTAACCTTGTTGGCATTGGTCAGTTAGAAGTTATTGACCTTGCAGTATTTGACGAGATTAAAGCTGACCTTGAAGCTGACATTGCTAAGCTTAAAGAAGAAGGCGGTCGTCATTCAGTATTTTTACTACTAACCGACATTATGAAAGAAGGCTCACAAATGCTGATTGCATCAGACGATGCCAGCCTTGTTGAGCAAGCCTATGGTGAAAAGCCAGAAGACGGTAAAGTATGGCTAGATGGCGTATTGAGCCGTAAAAAGCAAGTAGTACCACCACTACAAGACGCTTTTAAGAACTAGGTTCGAGGTTCCAGGTTCCAGGTTCCAGGTTCCAGGTTCCAGGTTCCAGGTTCCAGGTTCCAGGTTCCAGATATTTAAAAACCTTGCGATTAATATCGCAAGGTTTTTTTATGCCTGTACAGCGGGTTCACCCCGCGTCAATATTTGGTTTTAGGGTTTAGGGCTTAGGTTTAGGTGCCTAACTCGTCGCTCGCAATCAGCACTTAAGCCTTTAACGATATTTTAATCACTACCAAATAAATCGCGTGTGTATACTTTATCTGTTATGTCACTCAGCTCATCAACCATTCGATTAGACACAACAATATCTGAAAGTTGTTTAAACTCATTTAAATCACGGATTACTCGTGAATTAAAAAATACATCATCTTTCAATTCAGGCTCATAAACAATCATTTCAATGTTGTAGCCCATAATACGTTTCATAATCCCTTGAATGGCTGACGCCCTAAAATTATCAGAGTTGGTTTTCATAACTAACCTGTAAATACCCACAACTTTTGGATTACGTTTAACAATTGAGTCTGCAATAAAATCTTTGCGGGTAGTATTGGCATCAACAATCGCACTTATCATATTATTTGGCACATCTTTGTAATTAGCCAATAGCTGCTTAGTGTCTTTTGGTAAGCAGTAACCACCATAACCAAATGAGGGATTATTGTAATGTTCGCCAATTCGAGGGTCGAGTCCCACCCCCTTTATGATCTGCTTACTATTTAAATTATGTGATTCAGCATAGGTGTCTACCTCATTAAAATAAGCAACACGCATCGCTAAGTAAGTATTAGAGAAAAGCTTTATAGCTTCAGCTTCAGTTGAGTCAGTAAAAAGAACCTCTATATTCTCTTTAATAGCGCCCTGCTTTAACAAATTTGCAAATGCAGTGGCGCGTTCACTTTGCTCTCCGACAATAATTCGTGATGGGTATAAATTATCGTACAAAGCCTTACCTTCACGTAAAAATTCTGGTGAAAATAAGACATTATCAATACCAAACTGCTTTTTTATTCGCTGAGTAAAGCGCACAGGCACCGTTGATTTAACTACTATCACCGCATCGGAGTTATACATGAGTGCATCTTTTATAACTGCCTCAACAGAGCTAGTGTTAAAGTTATTCGTATGAGTATCGTAATCGGTAGGTGTAGCAATAATAATGAAATCAGCATCTGTATACGCTTGATTTTTATTTATTGTAGCAGTGAAATTTAAATCATTTCGCTGTAAATATTCACTAATGTAATCATCAACAATGGGGGACTGCTTATTATTTAATAACGCAATTTTTTGTTCGTCTATATCCAATGCAATGACTTCATTATGTTGTGCTAACAACATTGCATTAGATAAACCAACATAACCCGTGCCCACCACTGTTATCTTCATAAGTAGCCTTAAAATAAAAAGTAATGCTATGAATAACAAAAGTATAGTTAAAGCTAAGTTATTGGCAAATAAGGAGCTCTTTTGTTTATAATTTTGTTCCTTACTTTGCACCTCTAAATCATCATGCGCTCTTCGCAACTTAGTATATAACCCATTTAAGTTATGCATGAACTGAGAGAGAAGTGAGCGAAAGTGAGACACCCTTGCTTCACAACTAAACTTTAAATCGCGCTCCTAGCTCGTACTCTTCAACATTCCACTCTCAACCAAACACCTGTACGGCATAAAGCCCCGCCTTCAGTAAAACTCTATATTAACCCTACCCGTAGTCGGGAGTTTACCTCTCGCAATTTCGCTATGGTAACCCACTAAAATTCCAAACTATTAATTGCCTGCTATATTTACTTATAAAATAAAGGCGTTAGGCTCTAAGTGCTAGGCTCGGGCTTCAAGCCGTAACCCGCAGCCAAAACATAAGGACATAAAATGCACATACTTCACCATGGAGCAGTCAATGGCGTGACAGGCTCATGCCACCAGCTGATAATAAACGACCAAAGCTCTTTTCTAATTGATTGCGGACTATTCCAAGGTGAAGATTCTGTAGATGATCTAAGCATTGAATTTAATATAGACACTGTTCGCGCATTAATAGTTACCCATTGCCATATTGATCATGTTGGCCGAATTCCCTATTTGTTAATGGCTGGCTTTAAAGGCCCTATATTTACCTCTGTTGCATCAGCAAGCTTATTGCCTTTAGTCATTGAAGATGCATTAAAAGTGGGCGTTACGCGAGACCAAAAAATAATAGATACCTGCTTAAGGCTGCTTAAACAACAAGTTGTAGCTGTAGACTTTAAAGCTTGGTTTGAGCTTCCTTGCAAGGTGAACACACAGCGAAAGCCCGACTACAACGAGCAGGGCATATTTTAGGCTCCGCTTATGTAGAAATAGATATAAATAGACCAACTCGTAAAGCTAAAAACAGTCATCGGGTCGTATTTTCAGGCGATTTAGGGGCGCCCCATACGCCTTTACTACCCGCACCTAAAGCGCCCTATAAAGCCGATACCTTAGTCATAGAGTCAACTTATGGTGATAAAAATCACCAAGGCCGCAAGCAGCGTACGCAAACCTTAAAAAACGTGATTGAACGCGCTGTTGCCGACAACGGCATCGTTCTTGTGCCTGCCTTTAGTATTGGCCGCACGCAAGAACTGTTATACGAGCTTGAACAGCTAATTCATGCTTCTGCTAAAAACTCACCTTGGCGCACAATACAAGTAATACTCGACTCGCCTATGGCGGCTAATTTTACTCAGCAGTACCGAAAGTTTAAATACTTATGGGATGAAGAGGCAAAACAAAAAGTAGCCAAAGGCCGCCACCCTCTCGACTTTGAAAACCTCACTACAATAAACACCCATAGCGAGCACTTAGCGTTAATAAATTACTTAGCCAGCCGCCAAACACCTGCCATTATTTTAGCAGCAAGCGGTATGTGCACCGGCGGGCGTATAGTTAATTACTTAGAGCGATTTTTAACCGACAAAACCAGCGATGTACTCTTTGTAGGTTACCAAGGGCGCGGCACGCTGGGTCGCGATATACAAACCTATGGCCCACAAAATGGCTATGTGTTGATAAATAATACTAGGGTGAATATTAACGCAAAAATACACACTATAAGCGGTTATAGTGCTCATGCAGATCAGGCAGGTCTCATCAAATTTGTAACCGGTATGCGCAAAAAGCCCAGCCATATAAAAATTGTTCACGGCGATGATGACGCTAAAAATACACTCGCAGCAAAATGCAGAGAAATATTGGGAGATGAGGTGACGGTAGAAATTGGCAAGGGATAGGTTCGAGGTTCGGTGTTAAGCTCTAGGCTCGTAGCTCGCTCCCCGTTGCCCACCGCTCGTCGCCCGCAACCCGCTGCCCTTTAAATCCTGTACAAGCAAGTATATTCACGTATCATTTTAAGGCTAATAAATAAAAGGATACCTCTTGCTTAACCTCCCCCCCACTACGATTGCACTTATTATCGTTTGTAGCGGCTCTATTATTGGGCCGCTTGGCATGGCAGGCGTTAATATCGCGATTCCTGACCTTGCTGAAGATTTACACGCAAGCGCAAAAATGATTGCGTGGATGCCCACCTTGTATTTACTCAGTAGCGTTATCTTTATGCTGCCGTGCGGTAAAATAGCAGACAACTATGGTCGCAAACGCGTGTATGCATTTGGTTTAGGCTTAAATGCACTGGCCTCGCTAATGTGTGCGTTAGCAAACTCTATTGAGTGGGTGCTTTTTTGGCGCTTTATACAAGGGGCTGCAGGCGCCATGATTTTTGGTATAGGCGTTGCCATTATCACCTCTGTTACGCCTGATAATAAACGCGGAATGGCACTGGGCATCTCTGCGGCGTGTGTATACATAGGACTCAGTGCAGCGCCTGCGGTTGGTGGCTGGCTCACTGAAATATGGGGATGGCGCGCTGTGTTTTACTCGCAAATCCCCTTGGTACTTGTGCTACTTATTGCCATTAAACTATTTTTACATGGCGAATGGAAAAACGATAAAAAATCGCCGTTTGACTGGTGGGGTATGGTTATTTTCTCGCTCTTTGCACTGTGCTTAGTATTAGGATTAAGTGATTTACCGAATATAGCTGGCTGGCTATTAACCGCACTTTCAATCATTTGTTTAATGCTATTTATTGTTCACCAAAGTCGCAGTCGACGCCCCTTAATTAGAGTACAAATGTTTTTAGAAAGTCGTGTATTCAGCCTATCGTTGACTACTTCGTTTCTCATGTATGCAAGTAACTTTTCACTGGCCTTTTTGTTAAGTTTGTACCTGCAATATATAAAAGGATTAAGCCCCGCACATGCAGGACAAATAGTATTACTACAAGCGGTTTCAATGGCTATCATGGCGCCCCTAGCAGGTAAACTTGCCGATAAAATACAACCACGCTTACTTGCCACGCTAGGCTGTGTAATTGTTCTGGTTGGATTTTTTCTGTTATCCCAGTTATCGGTTAGTTCAAGCACCGCTTACATTAGCGGCTCACTGTTATTATTAGGGATTGGGTTTGGCTTATTTTCGACCCCTAACAACAATGCCATTATGGGAGCGGTGGATAAAAGTGAGCTAGGTGTGGCGTCTTCCTCAATGAACTTATCACGCACTATTGGTAATTTATTTGGCATGAGCTTAATCAACTTAATTGTGCATTATTACCTTGGTGACAGCACCTTCTCAGCGCAAAATAGCCACGCATTAATGAGCACCATTTCATTGGCGTTTAAAGTGTCATTAGGGTTTGTCATGCTGGCAAGCTGTATTTCTGCGCTACGAGGCCGGGCTTAAAAGGCTGCTAGGTTCGAGCTGCGAGGTTCAAGGTTCAAGGTTCAAGGTTCAAGGTTCAAGGTTCAAGGTTCAAGGCATCAGAAAAACATAAAAACACCGCGTTTGATACAAATGCGGTGTTTTTTTATACCTGTAGCAGCGGGTTCACCCCGCGTCGGTATTAGGATTTAGGCTCGAGGCCCGAAGCTCGTCGCCCGTAACTTCCTCTAAAAGCGCAGCGTCTCTTAAACTCTTTGTGCATAAATATTTTAAGATCTTATTCACAAAGAGAAGTGAATGAGGAGTAAATGAGAACATAAAACCATTAGCCCAACTGGTTAATTCGAAGCTCTAGGCTCGATGCCCATACCCCGTCGCTCGTAGCTCGTAGCTCGTTACCCGATGCCCGTTACCAACTCTTTCATATATTCAGTAAACTCATCGCCTAAGCTTTTATCGCGCATGCTGTATTCTACAATCGCTTTTAAATAACCGAGTTTATCGCCACAGTCGTGTGAGCGGCCACTCATATGAAACGCTTCTACCGTATCAATAGCCAATAATGCATCAATAGCATCTGTTAGCTGTATTTCACCGCCTGCGCCTACATGAGTTTTAGCGAGTAATGGCCAAATGTTTTTACTTAAAACATAACGACCAACAACGGCTAAGTTTGAAGGAGCAACCTCTGCGGCTGGTTTTTCAACCATCTTTTTAATTGCTGCACTTTCACCAGCAGCAAGCTCTACACCATTAATATCAGCAATGCCGTACTTACTTACATCTTCAATAGCAACAGGCTCTAACATAATTTGACTGGCATGGGTTTGCTTAAAACGTGCGATCATCGCCGCTAAGTTTTCAGTCTTTTGATCTGCCGTATAAGCATCCAATATTACATCGGGTAACACCACAACAAAATCACTATCGCCAACTATTGGCTTGGCGCACAAAATAGCGTGCCCTAAGCCTTTAGCCTCACCTTGGCGTACATGCATAATGGTTACATCAGGTGGGCAAATAGAGCGTACTTCTTCAAGCAGGGTACGTTTTACGCGTTTCTCTAACGTGGCTTCTAACTCAAAACTGGTATCAAAATGGTTTTCAATGGCATTTTTAGAGCTATGTGTTACGAGCACAATTTCTTTAATATCCGCCGCCACGCATTCATTTACTATGTATTGAATAAGCGGTTTATCAACCAAGGGGAGCATTTCTTTAGGGATTGCCTTAGTCATTGGCAACATACGGGTACCTAAACCGGCAACAGGAATTACAGCTTTCACAAATAGTCCTTTAATATAAGTGAGTATATTTGCTTACAAAAGTAGCATAGCTAAATATATACAGCCTGAATCAGCTAAAGGTAAGAATAAATTATAGGTGCATAATATTACACAAAGTAAAACACCGAGTTGCTAACTCGGTGTTTTGATATAACTAACTGATAAATTATTAAAGCATAGCGCCTTTACCAGTTTTAGGTAAGTTAACTACATTGCAGCCACTGTTATGCTCTTTGAAATTTTCATGTCTAGCATTCCATACTAAATCACAAATCCCATCAGTCGGATTAAAGCTAGTTGGCGCATCGAGAAGTAATTGGCGAATCTTTTCATGATCAAAGTTATGACAGGCTGTATCTAGCGCGTCTATAAACACATTAAGCTCACTAAGCGGTAACATCACTTCATTAGCAGTCATAATTCGTTCATGAGTTGTTTGCCCTACGTTATCCCCTATTAATAGCTCTTCGAAGAGTTTTTCACCTGGGCGTAACCCTGTACAAAGTATTTCGATATCGCCATGCGGGTTAGATTCACTTTTAATTTCAAAGCCAGATAGCCTGACCATTTTAGTGGCTAAATCTTTAATTTTAACTGAATCGCCCATATCGAGAACAAATACATCGCCCCCTTTACCCATAGCACCTGCTTGTATAACAAGCTGTGCGGCTTCAGGTATGGTCATAAAAAAGCGAGTTATGTCTGGGTGAGTTAATGTTATTGGGCCACCCTCTTTTATTTGACGTCTAAATAAAGGTACAACAGAGCCACTTGAGCCTAGTACGTTACCAAAGCGCACCATGCAAAAGCGTGTATTATGCTTAGCACCTTGTTCTTGAGCTAACCCCTGTAAAACAAGTTCAGCCATTCGCTTGGTTGCCCCCATTACATTGGTAGGGCGAACGGCTTTGTCGGTCGATATAAGTACAAAGGTTTCTACTTTGGCATTTACCGCTGCCTTTGCCGCATAATAAGTACCAAATACATTATTACGCACCCCTTCAACTACGTTGTGCTCAACAAGTGGTACATGCTTGTAAGCAGCGGCGTGATAAACCGTGTGAACACCAAAAGCCACCATCACAGTTTCAAGTCGGTTAATACGCTGCACGGAACCCATAATAGGAATTAATTCTATTGAAAGTTGATTATGAGCAACATATTCACACAATTCTTTTTCTATTGAATATAGAGCAATTTCACTGCGTTCAAATAAAATTATTTTTACAGGATTTTGTTTAATAATTTGTCTGCACAACTCAGAGCCTATAGAACCACCTGCACCTGTAACCATAACCACTTTATTGGTAATATTAGCCGCCATTAAATCGGTTTTAGGAGTTACAGGGTCTCGGCCTAATAAATCCTCAATTTCAACTTCTCTAAATTCAGAAAGTTGTGCTTTGCCCTCAATAACATCGGCCATACCAGGTACAGACAACACCTTAATCGAAAGCGGCTCTAATTGGGCCAATACTTCTTTTCGCCTTGCTCTAGATACACTAGGTATAGCTAAAAGCACTTTAGTGGCATTGCGCTTTTCAATTAGTTCCTGAACATCTTTAAAAGCAATGACAGGTATACCTTGCACAATAGAGCCATGCTTTGCAGTATCATCATCTATAAAAGCACTTACAAAATACTCAGGGCCTGCATTTAAACCAGTAGCTAGCTGCCGGCCTGCCGATCCTGCTCCATATATAATGACTGACTCTTTATTATTCGTCATTATTTTACCAATAATGGCCCTCACTAAAATCCGTGAACCACCGACTGTAAGCAAGCATAACCAAGCAAATATAAACGGCATAGTTCTAGGTATGTTTACACCAGTAAAAAAAGCCAGCAACACTAAGCTTATAGTCGTTATTAATGTGCCTAATATAATTGCCCATAAAGCCTGTGAGTTCATATACCTGAGTACAGCGCGGTATAAACCTAACTTAATAAATGCACTCAGACTTGTGGGAATAAGTAATGCTAGCAACAACCAATTATTTATACTTTTAAGAGGCTCTAAGCTGTCGAGCCTTACAATAAGCGCCAACCAAAAAGCTAACATAATAAAAAGCGAATCAATACATAACGTAATTATTCGTTTCTTTGCACGTGAGGCGTTAATAATAGAACGGATAATACTATCCAAAACAAGTTCCTTTAATACAAGACTCTAGGCTCTAGAGCTATACAAAATTTATTTAATAACATAAGTACAAAAAACTACACCTGAAACTGTTATTGCTATTTAGATGCAAGCTCAAATACTTCTTTTATTACTTGTGCCGTTTTAGCCATTTCGGTTTCGGTCAGTGTGGGGTGAACTAAAAACATAATTGATGTTTCACCCAGCTCAACCGCATTAGGTAAACGCTTACTTGGTCGCCATGCTGTATTATCAAACGCTTTTTCAAGATAAACCTCAGAGCAACTCCCCTGAAAACAAGGAACGCCACGTTCAACAATTTCATTAACTATGCGATCGCGGCTCCAACCATCAGCTAATTGCTGAGGTTTAACAAACATGTAATGTTTATATTCAGCATGTTTAGTATAGTCAGGTACTTCAACTAAGCGAATACAGCTGAAACCTTTTGCTGCCTGATCTAATAATGCTCCATAAGCTTGGCGTTTTGCTGTCCAATCATCCATTCGTGTTAACTGTATTCTGCCTATAACAGCTTGCATTTCAGTCATGCGCCAGTTTGTGCCAAAACTTTCATGTAACCATCTAAAGCCAGGTGGATGCTCACGATTGTAAATAGCATCAAAACTCTTGCCATGATCTTTATAACTCCACATAGCAGACCACAACTCTTTTGAGTTAGTTGTAACCATGCCACCCTCACCACCTGTAGTCATAATTTTATCTTGGCAAAAGCTCCATGCACCAATATGGCCTATGCTGCCTACCGAGCGGCCTTTGTATTTGGCACCATGCGCTTGTGCACAATCTTCAATTACATAAAAGCCATGCTCTTTACTCAATGCCATTATGTCGTCCATTTCCGCAGGCATTCCCGCCAAATGCACCACAATAACCGCTTTAGTTTTAGGTGTTAATACCGCTTTTATTGACTCTGTCGTGATAGCTTGACTATTTAAGTCAACATCTGCAAATACAGGCGCTGCTCCAGCAGTTACAATACTTGATGCCGACGCTAAAAAAGTACGAGGTGTGGTTATTACTTCATCGCCAGCGCCTACACCGAGCGCTTTTAGGGCTATGTCGAGCGCTAATGTACCGTTACCTAGGGCAACTGCATATTCACTATCAGCCCAAGTAGCAAATTCTTTTTCAAACTCGCGGCCTTCAGTACCCGTCCAGTAATTAACTTTATTTGAAAGAACAACACGGCTTACGGCATCGGCCTCTTGTTGAGTGAAGCTAGGCCAAGGAGAAAATGGGGTATTTAACATGGTATTCCTATTTATTCTGTATAGAAAAAATCATACAAAGTATTTTTAGTGACTTTTTATTACGACAGCGGGAGAGCCAAATGCTGTTATGTTGCTAGGCATATTTTTTACAACTGTACTACCTGCGCCTATTAAACAATTATCGCCAATCGTTATTAATTGTTTTACTTGGCTACCTATACCAACCCAGCTTTTTGTACCAACAGATACTCCACCGGCTAAAACTACATTAGGGCAAATATGGCTAAAATCACCAATACTGCAATCATGTTCAATAACTGCAGCTGTATTTATAATACACCCAACACCAATGTTCGCAAAAGCGTTAATAATAGCGCCTGCAAAAATCACTGTGCCCGGCGCTATCTTAGAATATTGACTTATAACCGCTGTTGGGTGAGTTAAGGTAGCCAAGTTAAAGCCATTTTGTTGTAATAACTTTATTTTTTGTTGGCGAATATCGTTATTACCAATAGCAACTAAAACGTCATTACTAGGCGTTACAGTTAAATTATTAAGGGCTATTAAGTCAGCGCAAGTTCCCTTAATTGCCCAATGCTCAATATGCTTTTTTTTAGGATAAGCATCATCGTAAAAGCTAACAGTAAAACCAAGTTGTTCAGCAATATCAGCAACAACCTTACCATGACCGCTTGCACCTACTATAGCGAGCTTTTTAATCATTATTAGAGCCCTTAAATGGCTCTATTGTGACATGTCCATCAGCATTAATGCCATCGCGAATAAATACCTTTTTTACTGTTAACAACAAAATTTTTAAATCTAACCACATGCTTTGATTATTCACATACCAAACATCAAGCTCAAATTTTTGTTCCCAGCTAATAGCATTTCGACCATTAACTTGGGCCCAACCAGTAATGCCTGGGCGCACATTATGCCTACGAGCTTGTTCTTTGTTGTATAAAGGCAAGTATTGTACAAGCAAAGGCCTTGGCCCTACCAAACTCATATCCCCCTTCAATACATTAAATAGCCCTGGTAATTCATCTAAGCTAGTTGAGCGTAAAAATGAGCCAAACTTAGTCATACGCTGATCATCAGGTAATAAATTTCCCTGTTTATCTTTAGCATCTAACATGGTTCTAAACTTCATCATTTTAAAAATATCGCCATTTAAACCAGGGCGATTTTGAGTGAATAATATAGGCGAACCTAATTTAAAACGGATAAGTGTCGCAACAACGATTATTACTGGTAATAAAGTAAGTAATGCGCAAAGAGCAACTATAAAATCAAAGAGACGCTTCATTTTACAGCCCCAGTTACCCAAGTTACCCATTTATCAGCTAAGTTATGTCGATTAAAATCGCGCTTAGCTAAAGCTTGTGCTCTTTCACCCATTGCGGGTAGAGACTCCTTATTATCAGCCGCATTTTCTAAAGCATCAGCAAAAGCCAGTGCATTATCAGGCTCAATTGCGTAACCACAATTATTATCTTTAATCATACCAGCTAACCAACCTGGATAATTATTAAGCACAGGTAAGCCAGCTGAAATGTAATCAAAAAATTTATTTGGCGATGTACCATAATAAAATGCCGGGATATTCGCTAATAATTGCAAACCAATATCAGCTCCTTTCAAAAGTTCGGCAAGTTTACTTTTATTAACTGGAGAGTGAAATATGACATTATCCAAGTCTGCCCGTTTAGCTCTTGCCTGCAAATCCTCTTTTAACTTGCCTTGACCTACAAGAACGAGTTTAATATCATTACGCCCGCGCATTTTTAGCTCTTTGGCTGCATTCAATGCAGCATCTAAACCATTAGCTAAACCGTGAGTACCGGTAAATACAGCCATTAAATCAGTATCTTCAACACCATCAGGTCGCCAAGGAGCAACATCGTCTGCAAAAATTGTGAAATCACATCCATTTGGGACTATTGCAACTTTACTGGCTTTTACACCACGCTTTTTTATTCCCTCAACTATACCTGGCGATAAACCTATACAACGATGAGCAGAGCGATAAGAACACCATTCAAGTATAGACATAGCAGTTAACACTAATGGATTTTTAATTACTCCCATCTCTTTTGGTAATTCTGGCCATAAATCTCGTACCTCAAAGACGAAGGGCTTGCCTCTAAGCCAACGTGCAAATATACCAGGTATTCCTGCAGTTAAAGGAGTAGTTGTTGCAAAAACTACATCGTACTTATAAGTTAGCGCAATACTAATACTTTTAATTGCAAACTTTAAAAATGTACCTGCGCGCTTTACTAACCCATCAGTATTAGAATAAGCTAAATCAAACTCAACAATATGAATCCCATCAACAATACCTTCCCTACGACCTTTTATAAAATCTGAGATTAAACCCGTTTCACCACCACCATAACTACCACACACCATAGTTACCTGATTACCTTGTTTTAATAATCGCTGTGCCATTTCATAAGAACGAATACCTGTCGATCCATTCGGTGTGGAGAAGTGTTGATGAAAATATAAAACATTCATAATTAAAAATTTACTTCCGTAATGATGATTCCAGGTTCATTGATTTCAATTTCTAGCACTGGAATTTCAGATTCTTGATAGTAATAGCGGGACTCAAAGCCAACAGTTAAATCAATACGCTTAAAGTCTATGTCTGCTGAAAAACTAATTGTGCAAAGCTTACTTTTTAGAACATTACCCACAAGCTGCCATTCTGCAGGTATAAGCCTAAACCTAAGCACTGCTTTTTCCTTAAAACCACTAACACTATCCCGAATCGTTAGTGTAGATGGCTTTAATTCAATAGTTCGTGAATGCGTACAACCAAAGCGGTCTTTGTAACCAGCAGTAATTTCTTGTTTATCAGTTGAAGCTACTAAGTCTTTCTTTATTGATGTTTTTAACCAATCGCCTAATAAAAAACGACTTATCCGAGGCATTTGTTCATGATTATCAAACTCAATTGTATTATGGCTCTTTACTCCACCATAATAATCAATATATTTCTGCCCAGCATTATAACTAAATGTTCCACCGTCTCGAAATATATTTTGCCCATTTAACCAAAAGTCGACGTGTAAAGCGTCACATTGGCTTGGCCTAAACTTAAATTTAGGGTAGTTAAAAAACAGTTCAGCTTGCTCAAATGCTAAATAAGCATAACCGCCATTACTAAAATCTTTATGTTTTTTTGAAGAAACAAGTGAAGTTGGTACGACTAACTCAAGCCAGTACAAAGGAAGATTATAGCTTCCATTATTTTTATAAGCTTTCTGCTTTTTAAACACGGCGCTAGCAAGCTGAACGCTTGGTCTAAAATCTCTATAGTCGCAGTTTGACAAAGGAATTAAACGCGCACCATCATTAGCTCCTAAGTTTGGTGAATCACCACTTTCAACAATTGTAAAATAAAAAAGCCAATCAGTAGCCGTTTTTAACTTTGCATACAAACCTGCACTAAAGGGAGATAAGCTATGCTTTTGGCGCCATACTTCAACTAAACTATAAGTATCGAGCATGACTCGATGGTAATTCACTGAGTACTGGCTAAAACTGCCATCGTCTTCTATTAACTTATCTGCCCTATTTTCAAGCCACTTTAGACCTTGTTTCTGCCATTTAATACCTTCATCGTCACCATTTAGAACAAGCCATGATCCACCAATATAAAGCGCTGCGGCTTCAGAAGTACCATGATTATTATCTTGCGCAATCGCATACATAACTGTCGGTGATATTCTTTTTAAATGCGCCTTTATCAAGCTTAAAAGTGCGGGGGTCGTATCTTTGGTTTGCTTTAATAACAATGAAGCTAACGCTAAATGCATCACTCTTATTGATGCCTCTTGACCACATTTCCAATTAACCCCGTTATAGGTAGGATTACTTTTTATCCAGTCAATTAACCATGAATTTATTTTTCTAAAAGCACTTTCATCTCCAGTCGCTACTTGTTGAGCAAAGCAAACAACCCAATCAAAACGTGATGCTTCCCAAACGCCTTTGATATCACCTAATTGGTGACTAAAATCACCTATTAAATACCAAGGCTTATCAGAAGGCGATAACTTACTAGTTAAACAACTTTTATGCCAATTAGGGATCGCTGAATCAGCTTTTTCAACTCCAAAGTAAGCATGTTTATCGCTCCACTGGGTATTAAATTGCTTTTTTGATATTGAACCGGTGTAAGGGGTAAAAAAAACTCCAGGCTTAATTTTGCTGGTGATACTTTTTACTTTATTAACCCCAGTTTTTATACCTAACTGATACACAAACACTCGAGCTAGGTTTAGTAAACCTAATCCGAGTGCTGTCTTTACTTTAACTACGCTCATTTCTGTATGCGCAACTGCTCTGCAACATCAATGGTTATCTTAGCAACTTCAAATAACTCATCTGCCGCTATTGGTGCTGTGATGCCTTTCTTTATAGAATCAATGAAGGCTGCAGAGCAAGCTGCTTGGCCCTTATCTTGTTTCCATAAATTAAGCTTCTTAAACCCTTTCCAGCCAAAACCTTTTAGTTTTATAAAATTATCCAACTGTAATGTTCCGCCAGCTGCAAACACTTCGATTCTTTCTTTTGGAAAACTAGCAGCGCCATTTGCTAAATAATGAATAGTTCCAAATGATCCATCAGCAAAGCCAAGAATAATTGCCGCTTTATCTTCAGTGACATCAACTGCGTTAGTGTCGCCCATTCTACGTGCTTGAACGCTTACAATTTCACTATCAGCTAAATAACGCATTAAATCGATAAAGTGACAGGCCTCACCAATAATACGTCCACCTCCTACGTTATTATTTTGCGTCCAATGATCGGCAGGAATACTGCCAGCATTCATTGTCATAATAAATGATTTAGGCTCTTTAATAGGTGCTAATAGTTTTTTCATTTTTTGTATTTGAGGTGAAAAACGTCGATTAAAACCAACCATTAATTTAGGTGGTTTTTCTGCTTTAATAGCCTCCTCATAAGCTGTCTTAACTCCAGCTAGCTCCCCATGACTAATTGCTAACGGTTTTTCTACAAATACATTTTTACCTGCTTTAAGCGCTTGTTGAACAAAATATGCATGACTATTATGCTGAGTAACAATAGCAATAGTATTAATACTCGGGTTTTCAATCATAGCCTGTGTATCAGTGGTTGCCTCAGTAAAGCCAGCTTTTTCACCATGAATTACACCATTAATGCCACCAGAAGTTGAAATACTATGGAGTTGTGCTCCCGCTTGTTTAAAAGCTGGAATCAACATACGTGATGCATAGTTACCAGCACCAATAAAGCCGACTATGGCATCATCAGGGTGATATTCAGGTACTGCTTTTAAATTTATGATTTTTTCATGACGACCTGCTGAATCAGATTCAAACTGTAATAAAATACCTAAAGCACTTTTATCTGTTGTTAGTAAGTCATAAGCATCATTTGAATTCTCAAATTTAAATCGATGCGTAATTAGTGGTTTTACATCAATTTGGCCACCCGACATCATATCAAGTATTGCTTCAAAATTACGTTGCTCGGTCCAGCGCACAAATGCTAATGGATAATCATTACCTTGCTCTTCATAGCTTGGATCATAACGGCCAGGGCCATAAGAGCAAGAAACTTGAAATGTCAGCTCTTTTTCATAAAAGTCAGCACGACTTAGTTCAAGGCCAATTACCCCCACTAAAATAATACGGCCACGTTTACGACTCATTCTAGCTGCTTGAGTTACGGGGTCGTTTGATTTAGTTGAGGCTGTAATAATTACACCATCTACGCCAACCCCGCGACTAAATACCATCCCTGCAGCGACTGGGTCTTCACCTTTACCGGGGTTGCAAATTTCTGCGCCAAACTGCTTAGCTAAATCAAGCTTTGATTGGTCAAAGTCGATTGCCAGTACGCGGCAACCTTGAGCACGTAGCATTTGTACAGTTAATAAACCTATTAGGCCAACACCTGTAACAACAAAACACTCACCCATTGTTGGGTTAGCTAACCGTATACCTTGTAAGCCTATACTGGCAACAACTGTAAATGCAGCTTCTTCATCACTAACGTTATAAGGTATTTTCGCAACTAGATTTTTAGCAACACGCACCACATCAGCATGTGGGCCATTCGATACCACTCGGTCTCCAACTTTAAAACTCTCAACACCTTTTCCTGCGCTTTCAACTACACCTACATTGCAATAACCTAAGGGTAATGGCTGAGCAAGCTTTGACCTCACAGCATCAACTGTAGTCATCAAACCATCCGTTTGTACCTTTTCAAGCACCATCTTAACCTTATCAGGCTGGGCACGTGCTTTATCTATTAGGTTAGCTTTACCAAAATCAACGAGCATTCTCTCAGTACCTGCAGATATGAGCGTAGTTGTAGTGTTTATCACTACATTATTTTTTGTTGCCTGAGGAGCAGGAGCTTCAACTACAGTTGAGCCGCCTTTTGCCATATCTTGTAATATTTGTTTCATTTATAAATGCTCTTTTAATACTCTTTTTAAATCTTCGAAAGAATCATATTCATAACTCACACACTCTTTCGGACGAGCGATTGAATTAGAAGCTATAGTCAAGCAAGAAAAATATAATGCTTCTCTCACACTAACGCTATCGCCATCTGTTGGAGTTAACCTTAAACAAATTGGCTTTTTCTTAAACACAGGCCAAAGCTGATGTTGGCCCGTTAAAATACAAAGGCGACCTGATTGAGTATGCCTATCTATTAATTTTTTACACTCATCAGACAATACCTCTGGCTCGTATAAGCCTATAACCAATAATAATTTCATGTTAGGTATAGCATCAAGCAGTTTTAAACTTGTCCCTACACCATATAAATCTCCCCCTTCATAGGGAATATATTTCCAAGCAGAATTAACCGTAAAACAACCATCCTCTATGAAGTTTTTTACAGGTTGTGGATAATTTTCAACTATAGAATTATGCTCTGACTCATCAGGTGGTACGAAAGGTGATATCAATTCGATATTAAACTGAGGAGGGTAAAAAAAGACTAACTTCGGATTAACAACGTAAACTCCGTGGCAATATTTTAAAATAGCTAATAATAGTTTTTTCTTAATGCCACTATAGTGTCTTGAAGCATTATGATCGATAAAAACACAATTTCTTATCTTCCCTAAAAATAAAAATGCTAAAACAATATATAAATTAAGAGAGTTAACCTCATACTTTTGAGCTTTTGAGTTAAACAAATTAAATAAAAAGCTCTTTTCTGAAAAATCTAATTTTGTAACTTGTTCTGAAGTTTTGAGTAATTCAGCATAACGTCTTGTAACATAAACACTAACGCCACCGATTGGTGGTGGAAACCTTCCAGCAACACATATACTCATAATAACCTGATCACTTAAATTGAATTTATAAAAAATATCTATTTTACATATTATGACATTAAGTACTTATTGCGTCCCTCTTTCATATAAAAAATTAATCATTGAGTAATTTTATATATTTTTTTAAAACACTTTCAGACTTAAAATTCTCTGTTGCATAATATTTAGCATTTTCACACAACTGCTTATATTCAATAGCATTAATTTTTGTGGCAGCCTCTAAACAACGCGATAACTCAATAGGCTTTTCTAAATCCACTAAAAAACCAGCAGAAGAATCTTTTAAAATAATTTCATGATCAGAGATATTACCAAGTATTGTAGGGGTTCCTGTTGCTAGAGCTTCTGCAACTGAGTTGGACGACGATTCAAATTTAGAAGGATGAATCAGCATAAATGAGTTTTCTAATATAAGTGGTATATTCTCAGCCGCCCCGTAAAAAACTAAATTATCAATTAAGTCATGCTCTTGCAATAACCTTTCAACCAAGTCAAACTCATTAGATTTTATAATTCGGCCATACCAGTATATTTTTGGTACGGGAGACGAAAAACTTGTTTTGTATAAAACAAGTGCTTCTGCAACATATCTAAAATTTTTAAATGGCGTTGTATGCGCTACAACAGTGAATATCCGCTTCTCAATGGCTTTAGGGTTGATTTTAATGTCAAAAAAAGGCTTTGGCATAGCATTAGGAATATAAACAACATTTTTGTTAACATGAACTAACTTTAATTTCTCAGATTGGACAATTGAATTTGAAGTGATGTTTTTACATACGCCATGAAATTTGTATCTTATTTTACTTAAAAAACTTGTTGGCATTAGCTCAAGAGAGGTTCTTTCGGAATAAGTAAGTGTAATTTTTTTCACATAAAATAAACTCGCTAATTCCAAATAAAATGCAGGCGTGTTTAAAAATACAAGAGCGCTTTTATAGTTAAATTTATACAATAAACCAATCAATTTAAATACCACAGAAAAACCAAATTTATTGGATTTGACTGTTTCATGAACCATGACTCGATTATCTAAGTTAGCTCTATGATGAGTAAACTCTGGGTAGTATATAAATATATGAACATCTTCACCAGCTTCAACCAAACCATTAGCAATATTAACAATTTGCCTTTGTGCTCCGCCTGAGCCAAAATGATCGATAACCAGTAATATTGGGGAATTTTCTTTCATAACTAAACTTATGTTACCTAAAAATAGCTCTATGGTTTGTAATTATATGTATTATCTTTAACTTGATATCGCATCAAAAACTATTTCATTTCATATTAAAAAACTGTGGTAATACTTAAAAATACAAGAGGTGATAAATCATACCCAGATATATTTAATAGCTACTTCAGTAAAATATTATCAAAAACAGATCTGAGTCTTGAGCTACCCGTAATTGTAAAGTGGTGGCCATCAAAATAATGATGAGCTCCGTTATCATTAGAATATTTATATTCAGAATTACAGAAATACTCAACTACAGATACCGTTGCATATTTAACTTGAGTTATTACCTGCTCTGTCTGGTTCGGGGTTCTTACTAAATAAGAAAAGACCAGCGTAAAAAATATCACAAAATAATAAGTAAGCAAAAACCTTTTAGCGCTTCTTATATAAAACTCAACCTTGTAATTATTGTTATATAAAACAGCCATCAAAAAGCCACTAATAAAAAATGTCTACACCTAAAAGGCACTTTGCAATGAATTAAATCCGAAATGAAATAGAACCACAAAGATATAGCAACACTTCTGAGAATCTGTATTTCTGACCGATAATTCGCAAAAAATCCTCATTTTATTCGTAGAGTACATTATTTTTATTATACTAAATAAATAAAAACAAATACTAAGCCTGATAAGTTATTTAAATATAAGACTTTAATCGTTCATTTGTTAGATTATAAATCTTTATTAGTACGTCTAAGGCTCTCATTATTAATCTCTTTTTTTGACAAAAATATCAAAGTAAATAATATTAATGGGTAGATTATCTTTGTAATAAATGGCTCTTTAAGTTCAATAATAAACAAAGGTATAAAAAAAACAGCGCATAAGAGTTTATTCGTAGAGTTAGGTAAACGAATAATATTTTTCACTAAATAAATAAAGAGTGTTGCGTAAAATAAAATAGAAACAATTAAACCAAAACCATAATAAGTTTGAACATAGCCTATATCACTGCCAGAGGCATTTAGGCCATTAGCTTTAGCTGCCAAACCTGTGCCTATAATGGTTTTTATTTCAAGAGCAGGAATAGGCATTTTAGCTAATGCCCCAGCGGTTGCATCTTCACCCTTTAAGAAGATCGAAAAAGAACGCTCTAATGGATATGCTATCGCCTCCCAATCAACCTCTGAGCCAAGATATAAAGTAAATAAACTAATTAAAAATATAAAGACTATAAAGAGTGTGTGTTTGAAATTACTCGAAGATATTATAAAGAAAATAAAAATATAAAAAAAACTAAGAAATAAACCTAATTTACCTACCAAAATGCAAGATGCACTCATAATTAAAGATACAAACAAGTATAATATTTTTCGCCTTAACATTGTTGAACGCCAATAAAGTGCCATAGAAGCAAAAACGCCCGCTGATATAGTTAATGCTAAACTCGCACCAGATCCTGTAGAAAAACCGGGTACCCTAAAAGGGTCAGTTAAAGGAATATTACTGCCTTCAACCATCACTGTTGAAAGCCAATCCCTGTATGCTGGAAATATAAAAGAAATAAATATCATTACGGATTGTATACAACAGCAAATCATAATTACTTTTAAAAAGTGCCGTACATCCCTAAAAAAAAATGACGCTGCTGCCGCTATATAAAGAGTAAAAACTAAAAATACAATTATTTTACTTAACATCCCAAAATCTGTAGGTAAAATAATAGCTTGAAAAATAACATATAAAAAAACAGAGAATTGAAAGAAATAAAAAATTATATTTTTTTCAATCTCTTTTTTAAAAAAATAAAGTAACTTTATGCCTATAATTAAAGTACACAGTAGAAAAACGAAACGTGTAGCTGGCATCCACTCAAATTTTAAAAACTTTAATTGAAATAAATAGGAAAATGTTAAAACTAGCAATAAAGACCGAAACAAAAAGCCTTCTTGAGATGTTTTAATTGTTAGCTTTGGTAGTTTCATTGTTCATCTAACCAAGCATTAAACATTAAAATTGACCAAAGTAACGTTCCCCAGTTATTGACTTTACTTTGATGCTGTTCCCACATTTTAGTAACAAAATTGACATCAAAAATATCATCTTGCTGTAGCCTTGATGGACAAAGTAAATCATTAGCCCACTCATTCAGAGCACCTCTTAACCAATCGTCAAGCGGAATAGCAAACCCCATTTTAGGACGCTCAATCAATTTTTTAGGTACTTTTTTGTAGAGAAGTTCTCTCAATAAGTATTTACCCTTTCCATCAAACCTATGAATATCTACAGGGATTTTTTTTGAAAATTCAACAATATTATGATCAAGTAAAGGAATGCGTCCTTCTAGGCTTGAGCCCATAAAAGCTCGATCAACTTTTACTAAAATATCATCTGGTAAATATTGCATAGAATCAGCATTCATCATGTGATTATATAAATCATACCCAGCTTGCTCATCATAGGCAGATAAAATAGGTGAAGCACCTTTTACAAGAGATTCTACATTCATAAGAGTGGATACAGAGCGCTTATAGAAAGAATTAAAATCAGCACAACCTAAATAGTCCAAACTTCTTATTAATTCATGGGTGCTTTTACCCATAGCTTTAAAGTTATGAACATTATTTAAAACATTAATATGTTTACTTGTACTATTTATTAAGCCACGGACTGGCTCTGGAATTTTGCTAACCTTATTCCAGCGCTGGTAAGTTCTTTCATAGCGGCTATAACCACAAAATAATTCATCACCACCATCACCAGATAACGCCACTGTTACTTTTTGTTTTGCTAAAGCTCCTACTATATATGTAGGTAACTGCGATGAATCTGCGAAGGGTTCATCATAAACAAGTGGGAGTTTGGGAACTACTGATAACAAATCAGACTGGTCTATATAATGCTCTGTATGATTTGTACCTAAATGGTTTGCTATTTCTTTAGCAAATTTAGCTTCATTATACTTAGGATCTTTGAAACCTATTGTGAAAGTATTAATTGGTTTAGAGGACTGAGCTTGCATATAAGAAGTAATTAAAGACGAGTCGATTCCGCCAGACAAAAACGCCCCTAAAGGCACATCTGCTTGAGATTGTTGTTTTATACTTTTATTGATTAATACATCTAGTTCACTTAATGCTAATTTTGGATCATTTATTCTGTCTTTATTTTTATATGTTTCACACACGTTTTTAAATGACCAATATGCGGCTGTTGGACTAGTTATTACTTCATTACCTCTAATATCAATAACTAAAAAGTTACCTGGCATTAATTTTTTAGTATTTTTATAAACACTAAATGGTGCAGGAATATAACCATGTCTTAAATATAACCCAATGGCATTCCTATCTAGTTCTTTATCAAAAAGAGGGTGCTGGGTTAAGCTGCCTAATTGCGAACCAAAAACAATACCACTCGGTAGAATCGAATAATAAAGAGGCTTTTCACCCATGCGATCGCGAGCTAAATATAATTGTTTATTTTCTTTATCCCATAAAGCAAAAGCAAACATGCCTGTAAACTTCTTAAGAGAGGCTTCTACTCCCCACTTTTCAATACATGCTAGTAATACTTCCGTATCAGATTCACTTTTAAACACACTTCCCAATGCTACAAGCTCTTCTTTAAGCTCTAAGAAATTATAAATCTCGCCATTAAATACAACAACAAACCGATTCGAATAGGAGTGCATAGGCTGATGACCTAGCGGAGATAGATCATGAATAGACAAACGTTGATGCCCAAAAACAACGCCATCCTCAATCCAAGTACCAGAGTCATCTGGACCACGATGATTAATTTTACTTAACATATCCCTAACTACAGATTCCGCTCCAAAATCTATAGTCTTCTTTATACTTATAAAACCGGCAAAACCACACATGTAAAAGTCTCTACTAAATTATTTTTTTATTTTTTTTATTAAATATAAAACACAAAAAATTAAAGGAAAATGCCTCGTAAAATGCAAGAATTTGTGTGACCAAGTTGCATATTTATATTCTTCAGCCGAAAGTTCAATCCACTTTTTGAAACCGAAATATTCACCAATAAAACAACAATTTAGAGATGTAGTTAGCTTTTTGTGTACTTGCGCTTTTTTTACTATTGCTTTATTTACCCCCAAGCTAAGGGCTAAATTATAGGCATCAAGATAAAAGTCTTCTATCGCTGATCTATAAACAGGATTTGATGATACACCACCACCATGTTTACGATAACAACCAAGCACTGATTTATCTAAATAAATAGGACCATTAATTGCTGTATCAATATAAACATAGAAATCTACAGCCTCAAATCCTTCAGGGTATTTTTTTCTACATTTGTATCGATACATAACACTACTATGCACAAAGTATGTCCCAAGAGATACTAATTTCTCAACGCTCGCTATTATAGGTAACTTGGGATCTGCCCCAATCACTTCTTGACTATCTATAACTTTAACAGCATGAGTTGTCATCGAAATAAAGGGTTTTTCATCAAGTAGATCAGCTTGTTTTTGGAGTTTGCCTGGCAAAAACAGATCATCACCATCACAATGACTAACATATTCACCAATAGCTAAATTATGTGCATCAAAGTAGTTGGCGCCCGCCCCTACATTTACTCTTCGTAAAACAGGTCTAACAAACGCATATTTATCAGCATACTCTTGAATGATTTCAGCCGTACGATCAGTAGAACAGTCATCACTGACAATTACTTCAAAATTAAAATTAGTACTTTGATTCACTATGCTTTCTAGGCAATCACGGATATATTTTTCTTGGTTATAAGTGACAACACAAACAGAAACTTTTATTTTACGATTTTGGGTCAAGACATTACCTTATTGAAATATTTTTCACCTAAAATCTTTCTTGCTATAGGAGAAAAGAATAAAGAAGTTAAAAAAACAGGCATACCAGTACTTATAACTACATAAAAGTTATCTAATCTAGTCACAGGTTCAAATACTATATGATGAGTAATATAACCTACACATACTGCTGGAATACACACAAGTATAACATTATTAAATAGCCACTTGAGATGTAAACCAGGTTCAATTTTATAATGAATAAATCCCACCCAAAACGTTAAAAATAAAAGGTTTATAATAACCCAAGTATAGCCTGCCCCCACTGCCCCATAATACTTAGCGACTAGTACTATAGCTGGAAGTAAAATACCCGCAAATATAAAGTTACCATATAAATGATATTTCAAATTACCCTTTGCATATTGAAGATAATAAGGAAACGAAGTAATTATTAAAAAGCTGTTCCCTATAACATACAGACGTAATATAGGAGCTACTGCTTCAGACAAATGTTTATCTCCAGTCCATGCAAATAGCAAGCTTTCAGCACTAAAGAAGATAGTGATTGCTGCGGCACCACCAATGATTGCAACCAATTGAGTTGCGCTGTGATACACGTTTAGCATTTCAATATTTTTGTTCTGAGCAAATAATGATGTCATTCTAGGTAATACAGCATTACTAATTGGACCGCTTATTATCATAATGCCGCCAGCAACCAAAACCGCTAAAGTGAAATAACCATACTCAGCTAATGGCAATACATTTGAAAGCACCAACTTATCTGTTTGAGTAACCAATACCCAGATAGAAGCAGTAAAAGCGATAGTCATTGAAAATTTTAATACAGGTAATAGTGGCTTTAAAGACCAGCCAATTGCTTCTAGGTTAGAGTTTATAGGGGGTAATAACGTACGCGACTTGTTAAAAAGCACTGAGGTTTCTACAAACGCTATTATTAACTGATAGACAAAAAAGGTAAAAATTGTAAATCCAAATTCAAACATTACAACAAATACACCTAAAGATCTTAATGTAGCCATAACTATATTAAAGTAGCTAAGCCATACAAGGCTCTCACTCCCAGTTATCACCCCTCTGTAAAGACCACAAAGCCACCTAAATGCTACTGTAAGTGCCATTATCTTTACGGAGAAAATTACATTATTCATGTCTAGGCTATCGAAATTCAACCACCTTCTGGCAACTACTTCTGATAACAAATATAAAGAAAGCCCTCCAACTAGCGCAATAATAAAAAATATAACATTCAACGCTCTATATATTTGACGAAATCCTAAAGGTGTTGTAGCTCCTGATTTAAAACGAGCTGTTTCTCTGCTAATTGTGGGTGTTAAACCTAAGTCAAGCAAGTTAAACCAAGCTTGCAACAGTACAAAAAAGCCAACTAATCCATAGGCCTCCGCTCCCATGTACTCTATATAGTAAGGTAGTATTAATATTCCTATAGCAGTTACATATATTTGACTGACATAATTTGCTATTATATTTTTCTTCAATGACATAGTATCGCTTAATTACTTTTCTTAATTATTGCCATTGACGTCATGTTGATATATTTCCCATTTTTGTAAACTGCGTCCACTAAAGTGCCTTCTTTTTTGAAGCCTATCTTATTATATAACCCTATTGCTGCTAGATTTTTTTCTAATACAGTTAGATATACCCTATGTAAATTTAAATCTAAAAATGCATGCTCTAAAGCAAGTGTCGTAGCACGCTCTCCAACCCCTTGTCCTCTAATACTTTCATCACCTAACCAAATTGCAAACTCCGTATTACGGTTAAGCCAATCTATATTAAGCAAATAAACAGCACCTAATAACTGATTAGTTTCTTGGCAGCAGATAGCTAACCGAACGTTATTTGCCCTATTATTCTGATAATTTTCAAACCACTTTTTATCTATAGCCATATCCACATAGCGAAAATTTGCACCTAAGTAATCAACAGTTTTTTTTGTATTTCGCCATTCATTTAAAATTTCTATATCTGCTATAGATAATTCTCTTAAAAAAATCTCTTTCATCATATATCTCTTTTAATAAGCATTTTAAACTTATAGCTTGTTTCTAATTAATTTAACCAGCTGCAGTAATTTAGTTGTGCTAATACGTTCGTCAACAGGTAAAAATAAAGTGTTTTCAAACATATCTTTCCCTACACTACCGCTATGATAACTACACCAGTATCTAGGTAAATAAACAGCACTACTAACAAGTTCTTTACAAATACTAGCAACATTGAAACTAATTTTTAGTGGGTAACAAAGTGGTACATGCTCATCTACAGGAAGATTTAACTGATTTATTGATTTAAATTCATTATATAAAATTTTATAGTTACGTCGTCGTTTCTCTTTAATTGCGTTTATGTCTGCGCATTTAATTAGGTGAGCCGATATTACTGATATCTTTTTTGGTATAAAGCATTCAAGCGCCTGCTCCGCGGCTAAAAACCGCACGTACCCTGCTTGCACATCACCTGCAGCACGGAGTAACAAATGCCCAACATTTTCGCTAGCATCATATAGAGCTTCTGGCATATTAATTTTTATCTCTGTTCTCAGCAGCCCACCATCGGGGATGCCTAAAAATTTACGAGGCGAGTAAATACTTGTTGTACCTTCTATGTGCTCACTAAACAAAGCTTGTGAATTATCAACAATAAATAACTCAGGAGATACTGCAGTTAACGTTTTGATTTGCTCATTCAACAAACCAAAATAATTCACTAAAAGTATTCTACTGTTGCTTTTATTTATTTGCTTTGGACAACTTTCAGGAAGTAACTGCTCATTAACCGAATAAAACTTAACCTCAATAGTTAATGACTTAAGTGCTGGAAAAATGCTATCGCAAATATAATTTGGTACATACAGCGTTTTAATTTTCGCGGCATTTAAGTACGCGTATAAAGCTGCTCGAGCTGATTGAAATTGATAGGCATCAGCCCCTAATTGTGTATCTAAACTGATTAATGGTAATTGATTATACCCACCAATAGCCATCAGTTAGACCAACTTAAATTTATCTAATAGCTCAACGACTTGTATTTTGTTATTCCACATCAATACATCTATAATCGATAAATGAGGAATAAATTCGTCATTATTCTGTGAGTATTCATATTTTTCAGTTTCGATAAACGATAAACATATTTCTTTTTCAAGAAAATACTCTTTATCATAAAGCGATTTTCCACCTGGGCTATTTATGTAATCATTTGATTTTAAAATACCAGCCATAGCTATCAACTTATCGGCAGCAGATAAATCACGGTTATACTCGAGTTCACTTGAATAATAAAAGTCTTTACTAATACCTAAATAATCAAACACGACTGAAATACTCTTCGCACAAAGATGATCCACACGTCTGTTTTCATTATTCAATACGGATTTAATAAGTGGAAAAACATGCTCAAAGTAAGGGGCTTTTTTATAACTTTGTTCAATTGTTTTAAGTATTTTTTTTATATTTTTATCAAAGCTTAGTTCATTAATTAATGTATTTGATGACATGCCAGGCACCGGGATAGTAAAACGCTGAGCTTTACCATTTGATAGAATGTTATTCCGATTTATATAGCCTCCTTTTATAAAGGTTACATCGTCATAAAAAACAAATTTATCTACAGCATTGACCAATTGATAATAACCTAAATAAGGGAATAAATAAGGCTGCATTACAGCAAAGCTCATAGTATTTCCTTAATAACGTTAGTGACGGTTAACACATCTTCAGCGCTCATAGAGTTATGCAATGGTAAACAAATGATCCCGCCTGCTACCTTTTGACTGTTGCCGCAACCAAAGCTTTTTTGTTTGCTATAGGCTAGATCAAGTGAGGGTGTAAAATAGCGACGGCATTGAATATCATTTTTAGCCAGAGCTTGCATTACATCTTTCTGCTTTTGTGCATCCGCGATGTATATAGGCATATAAGCACCATTGAGGCTTGCTTGCGAATGCCATTGTGGTAATTCAACCACATTTTTCAACTGATTTGTGTAGTTATCAAATAGTGCTGTTCGATGCTTTATAACACTTTCAATATCATCAAGTAATGTTAAACCTACAGCACATTGGTATTCGTTAAGTTTGGCATTGATACCTGCCGCGCCAAGTGTTCCATCAGCTTGTATACCAAAATTTATCAGTTGCTTAGCTTTATCAAAATCAGCCTTACATTTGAAAATAATAGCGCCACCTTCAACCGTATGGAAAACCTTAGTAGCATGAAAACTTAACGTGCTTGCATCACCATAATTAAGCACTGATTGCCCAGCTATTTTCACATCAAAAGCATGTGCCGCATCGTAAATTACTTTTTTATTATACTTATTGGCGACGTCAGCTATATCGTGAACATTACATGGGTTACCATAGACATGAGTTGCAACTACGCCATCGTAGTTATTATCTTTTGCGAGCGCTTTATCAAGTGCTATTGGGCATAAGTTATAGCTGTGCATATCAATATCACTGAATGCTGTGTCAATGCCTTGCCACAATAATGAGCTAGTCGTTGCTACAAAAGTAAAAGGAGTTGTAATAGCTGAATTAATATTTAATGCTTTACAAGCGACTTGAATTGCGATAGTACCATTAGAGACTAGCAATAAGTTTTCAACACCTAGATACGCCTCTAGACGCTTCGTGAGTTGCTCATGTAATGGACCAAAATTAGTGTACCAGCCACTCTCATTGACTTGCGCTAAATAAGCAGTCAACTTAGTTAAGTCTGGGGTTAGTGGTTTATTAAGTGCTATCATTATTTAATCTTTTATCAATTGCATTAGGTATTGGCCATAACTATTTTTTAAAAATGGTTTTGCTAGTACCTCAAGCTCTTGCTTACTTAACCAGCCATAATTAAATGCAATTTCTTCCAAGCATGCGATTTTATAGCCTTGGCGTTTTTCTATAGTTTCTACAAATTGTGCGGCTTCAAGCAAGCTTTCGTGCGTGCCTGTATCTAACCAAGCAAACCCACGACCAAGTATCTCAACATTTAGTTTACCTTGCTCTAAATAAATTTCGTTAAGGCAGGTAATTTCAAGCTCACCACGCGCTGAAGGCTCAACTTGTTTCGCTAGTTCAACTACGGAATTATCATAAAAATAAAGGCCTGTTACTGCAAAGTGTGACTTTGGCTTAACTGGCTTCTCTTCAATTGAAATTGCTTTTTGTTGCTCATTAAATTCGACTACACCAAATCGCTCAGGATCTTTAACTTGGTAACCAAATACTGTTGCATCTTTTCCACTTTTAGCATTCTCTACAGCCTGTTTTAATTTAGGTGTAAAACCTTGGCCATAAAAAATATTATCACCCAATACTAAACATACATCGTCATTTCCAATAAAGTCTTCGCCTAAAATAAAAGCCTGCGCTAAGCCATCGGGGCTTGGCTGTACTGTATAGCTAAGCTCAATACCAAATTGTGAACCATCACCCAGTAAACGCTTAAATGAGTCGCTATCTTCTGGAGTAGTAATAATAAGCACTTCTCTAATTCCAGCTAGCATTAATACCGACAGTGGATAATAAATCATTGGCTTATCATAAATTGGTAATAACTGCTTTGATACCCCCATTGTAATAGGGTAAAGACGAGTGCCCGAGCCGCCCGCGAGGATAATCCCTTTCATACTACTCTCCTTCTACACGTGTGTTTAGTTCACCTAAGCGCTCGCGCTTGTATGAACCATCTTGCACATTTTTACACCATGTTTGGTTATCTAAATACCACTGAACCGTTTTGCGAAGCCCTGTTTCGAAAGTTTCAACAGGCTGCCAGTTAAGCTCTTCACTCATCTTTGATGCATCTATAGCGTATCGGCGATCGTGCCCTGGCCTATCATTAACAAATGTTATTTGTTCGGCATAACTCGACTTTTTTGGCACCAACTCATCTAGAATACTGCAAATGGTTTTTACTACTTCAATATTTTGCTTTTCGTTATGTCCGCCAATATTATATGTTTCGCCAACTTTACCTTCAGTTACTACTTTATATAGTGCACGTGCATGATCTTCTACATAAAGCCAATCACGAATTTGGTCGCCTTTACCATAAATTGGCAGCTCTTTCCCCTCAAGTGCATTAAGAATAACCAGAGGAATTAGTTTTTCAGGGAAATGGTAAGGGCCATAATTATTTGAGCAATTTGTAATTATGGTAGGTAAACCATAAGTACGCAGCCAAGCACGCACTAAATGATCGCTTGACGCTTTGCTCGCGGAATATGGGCTACTCGGTGCGTAAGCTGTTTTTTCGGTAAACAAAGGTAGCGTTTTACTCTGCGCATTATTTTCTTGTTCATCAGGATGCGGTAAATCACCATATACTTCATCGGTAGATATATGGTGGAACCTAAATACATTTTTAGCTGTATCAGTTAATGTATTCCAATATTCGCGAGCGGCTTCTAATAAATTATACGTGCCTACAATATTGGTTTGAATAAATTCCGCAGGTCCAGTAATTGAGCGGTCGACATGACTCTCAGCAGCTAAGTGCATAACGGCGTCAGGCTGATACTTTTTTAAAATACGATCTAATTCTTCACGGTTACAAATGTCAGCCTGCTCAAATGTATAACGAGGATTGTTATCTATAGGCCTGAGTGATTCTAAATTACCGGCATAAGTAAGCTTATCTAGGTTGATAACCAGATCACTTGTATTCTCAATGATATGACGGATAACAGCAGAACCAATAAATCCTGCACCACCAGTTACAAGTATTTTCATATTATTTTTTACCTAAAAACTCTTTATACCAAGGCATTGCTTTACTTATACCTTGCGATATTTTGAATTCTGGCTCGTAGCCTAAATTGTTCTTAGCCTTACTCACATCTGCTTGAGAATGGCGTACATCACCAGCTCTAAAATCTCTGTAAGTAGGATCTTTTTTAACAAAAATTGAGCTCTCACTCAGGGCTGCTTGAATAGCTTTGTATAAATCATTTAATGTAGTTCGATCGCCTACTGCTACATTATAAACATTATCTTTGACATCATCTGAAGCTGTAGCTGCTAAAATATTCATCTGAACTGTATTTTCAATAAAGCAAAAGTCTCTGCTGGTTTCGCCATCACCGTTTATAAAAACCTCTTCGCCTTTTATCATATCAGCGGTCCATTTTGGAATTACTGCAGCGTATGCTCCATTTGGATCCTGTCGCTGTCCAAAAACATTAAAGTAACGTAAACCGATTGTTTTAAAGCCATATGTTTTTGCATAAACACCTGCATATAATTCATTAACATATTTAGTTACCGCGTAAGGAGAAAGCGGGTTACCAATATTTTCTTCAACCTTTGGTAATGCAGGGTGGTCACCATAAGTAGAGCTACTTGCAGCATAAGTAAAGCTTTTAACGTTAGCCTCTTTTGCTGCTTGTAACATATTTAAAAAACCAGTAATGTTAGCTGCATTAGTTGTAATCGGATCAGCAATTGAACGTGGTACAGAGCCTAATGCTGCTTGATGTAATACATAATCTATTTTGTTATTTATGGCTACTTCGCAATCTTGATAATTACAAATATCACCTTTGATAAATGTAAAACGACTCCATTGTTCACTTGAAACCAAGCCTTTCACTTCATCTAAATTATACTGATGACCAGTTGCAAAATTGTCTAGTCCGACAACAACTTGATTTAATTTTAACAAGTGCTCTAAAAGATTTGAGCCTATAAAGCCAGCGACACCTGTTACTAACCAAGTTTTAGGGGAGGCCAATAATTCAGCTTTAATTTGTTCGTAACGAGTCATGGTATTCCTTGATTCGAGCTTCGAGCTTCGAGCTTCGAGCTTCGAGCTTTTAATAATAAAATCTAGATTTAACAAAACAAAGGGTAAATAAAAACTTGAATCTTTTGCCTTTACCCTTTAATCAAAATTGTTTACAGCCTCATATCTACACTTTGTTTCGGTAGTACGTATTTTAAGTCGTAAAGTACATGATCAACTTTGCCTAGCCCACGAATTTTATCAGCACCCATTTCTTTAAATTCGTTATGTCCGACTGCAAGTATAATTGCATCATAGTTATTCTCTTTATACTCTGTAGTTAGATTCAAACCATATTCATGTTGAGCTTCATCGTTTGAACACCAAGGGTCCACTATATCCACATTAATATTGTATTCTTTGAGCTCACTAACGATATCGACAACTTTAGTATTACGTAAATCAGGACAGTTTTCTTTAAATGTTAATCCCATTAGCAGTATATTTGCGCCATTTATCTGAATACGCTTTTTAAGCATTTTTTTTACAAGTTCAGAAACTACATGCTTGCCCATACCATCGTTTAATCTTCGTCCCGCTAGAATCATTTCTGGGTGATAACCTACGCTTTGAGCTTTATGAGTTAAATAATATGGATCAACACCTATACAATGCCCTCCCACTAAGCCTGGTCGAAATGGTAAAAAATTCCATTTTGTGCCTGCAGCCTCCAAAACTTCTAGAGTATCAATATTAAGTTTGTTAAAAATAATAGACAGCTCATTGATCAAAGCAATATTTACGTCACGCTGTGTGTTTTCAATCACTTTTGCCGCTTCAGCAACTTTAATAGAACTTGCTTTATGCGTTCCCGCTGTAATTATTGATTTATAAAGTTGGTCAACTATTTCAGCAATCTCAGGTGTTGAGCCTGAGGTTACCTTTAAAATATTTGTAACACGGTGCTCTTTGTCACCGGGATTTATTCTCTCAGGAGAGTAACCTGCGTAGAAATCCTCATTGAACTTAAGCCCAGAAATTCTCTCAACTACAGGTAAGCAAGCTTCTTCTGTTGCGCCTGGGTATACTGTTGACTCATAAATAATTATATCGTTTTTTTTAACAACCTTACCAAGCATTTCACTAGCTTTCACTAAAGGGGTTAAGTCAGGTTGTTTATGCTCATCAATGGGTGTTGGAACTGTAACAATATAAACATTACAATTCTTTAGCTCAGTCACTGCACTTGAGTATTTCAAATAAATCGACTCTTTAAGCTCATTATCAGAAACTTCTAGTGTAGAGTCATACCCTTTTTGTAATTGCTCTATTCGACTTTGATTAATATCAAACCCCAATACAGAGTATTTTTTACCAAACTCGACCGCTAAAGGCAGTCCCACATATCCAAGACCGATAATACCAATATTTATGTTTTCAAAATTCATTACCAAATTCCTTTTGTATCAATCAAAAAGTTACTTGATACTTTCTTTTCTCTAAATTGTATGTGATCAACTAACAATAAATGAATATCTGCATTTTCAATTGCATACTCTAAAGTGCATAACTCAATGGCCGTCATATTATTTGGTAAGGATTTAATATTAGGCTCAACTGCAATAACGTTTCCTGAGTGTATATTTACAACTTGTTTAGTTATATTTAATGCAGGGCTTTCTCGTAAATCGTCAATATCAGGCTTAAAAGCTAGGCCATAACAAGCAATAGTCACATCTTTGGCAGTTTTATTAGGGTTTTCTTGTAAAAAATCAGCTATAGCTAGTTTTACTTTATTAATTACCCACTGTGGCTTTGCATCATTAACCTTACGCGCTGTATGTATTATTTTCGCCTGTTCTGGTGTTTTACTAACAATAAACCATGGATCTACAGCAATACAATGTCCGCCAACACCTGGACCTGGTTGTAGAATGTTGATTCGAGGATGACGATTGGCAAGTGATATTAACTCCCAAACGTCTATGTTTAGCTTGTCACAGATTATTGATAACTCATTAGCAAACGCAATTTGTACATCTCTACATGAGTTTTCTGTCAATTTAGCCATTTCAGCAGTACGAGCATTAGTAATTACGCATTCGCCTTTTACGAAGGTTTTATAGAGCTCTACGGCAAGCTCTGAACACTTTGAAGTCATACCACCTATTACGCGGTCATTTTCCACCAGTTCGCGAACTACATGCCCAGGTAGTACACGTTCAGGGCAGTGTGCTAAATTCACATCTATATTTGCATCTGTATAGCTACTTTCAGCACTAGGGAATGTTAAATCTGGGCGGGCAGCAGCTAACCAATCAGCCATTTGTTCAGTCGCCCCAACAGGAGATGTTGACTCCAATATTACTAAGTCCCCTTTCTTAAGAACCGGTGCAATAGCCTCACTAGCTTCTTTGATATAACTTAAATCAGGCTCAGGTATTGCTGAATCGTTATTTTTGAACGGGGTTGGCACTGCAATTAAAAATGCATCTGCTGGCTCAGGTTTTGTTACCGCTTTTAAATACCCTTCAGTAACAGCGGCATGAACTATCATATCTAGATCGGGTTCTACTATATGGATCTCACCACGATTTATAGTATCTACCGCATGTTGATTTACATCAACACCAATTACGATTTTTTTACGTGATGCAAACATGGCTGCAGTTGGCAAGCCAATATAGCCCAAACCAACAACTGAAATAGTATTAAATGACATGATAATCCTTGTGTATGTAGGTTCTAGGTTCTAGGTTCTAGGTTCTAGGTTCTAGGTTCTAGGTTCTAGGTTCTA